>NZ_WOEZ01000127.1 GCF_013177735.1 Paraburkholderia elongata
CAAGGGCGATGGCGAACCCGGCGCGGAAACCATCTGGAAGGGACTCACAACCGTACGCATCGCCGCAGAAACAATGCGTTTGTTACGTGACGACGGTGGTAGCGACACTTGCGTATAAGGACATGGGCTTAACGCCATGAAAGACTAGTGAATTACAAAGAGATTTGATCGATTCATCTTCGAAGGTCATTGGGGCTGCGTTGTGCGCAAATTTATTCCGAATTGAGCGAATTATGTGAAGATCTCGCTGCGCATTTTTCGGGAGAATTCCCATTAAATATGAAAAATCGATTCTTGAGGAAAATGTTCCCAGCGGGCCATTAAATTCGAACGCTCGCCGTGCGATTTTCGCGTCATCAACAAGTCTTGCCATCAGCAAGTACTTCAGTCGATCGTCTATGAACGCCGCAGCCATTAGGACAGACCCTCTGTCCGTCTCCGAAGTCAGTGCCGTCCGGAACTCCAAAATTGCGCGTGCGCCTTCCCCGGCTGCTCCGGGCACCTGGGCAACCATCGCGTGCAAACTTTCGCGAATTTCTTTCAGTGCTTGATAGGCGAGATCCTCCTCGGATGCTCCGGCATTTTCTATATTTTCGCTCATCTTTTCTCGCGTGACGGAAACCGTTTAAATTTTGCTTTCTTATGAAAGATAATATCAGCTTCCGCGCTCATTCGCGGAGACGGTCCGAAAACGGCCGAACTCACAGTTCGCTGACCCGTTGGAATTGTGCGATCGGCTATGCCTGGCGCGCAGGCTCGCCCTACCGAAGCAAGTTTGAACATCCCAGTCCGACCTGTTTCAGCCCTTCCATTCGATAGGTTGCTCGCTATTCAGCAATGAACGGACGACGCAAGGTCCGTATGTGTCAGGGCCGTAGTGTCAATCTTGTGGACGGATGGAAACCAGCGGACGAGTATGCGGTTCTGACAACCACCAGTCTGGAGGCTTACACGTCGACGTTTTCAATGTGTAGTATTTCCCCCAAAAACAGATAGGTATTCAAGAAAAGCGAACGGGCTTCCTCGGAACTGACGTCCTTGTGTACGCCAGATGAGACACGGTCGAATAAATTCGCGAGATTCTGCCTCAGGCGTTGCTTTCGCGACGCACTAGCCGTTTTCCCATGAACGTAGGCACTAATACGATTTTGATGCTTTGAGGCATCAAGCTTGAGAACGTTAAGTGTTGCTGGTAAACGCGTTTGAATTTTGTTAACTTCGGCGAACCCATTGCGCCGGAGTCCAGATGAAGTGTGTTGTAGAGCTGAACGAAGCCGAGGAAAAGACCTTGCAACAGATGTCGTTGAACCACCAGCATCGCGACATGCGCACCCGGGCCGCGGGCGTGATGATGCTCGGCCGCAAGATCAAACTGACTGAAGTGGCTGCGCAGCTCAGCGTGAGCGGGCAGTCGGTCTACAACTGGGCGCACGCGTGGCGGGAATCCGGCATATGTGGGCTGCTGGTCGGTCATAAAGGCGGACGCCCCCGTTCGTTGTCTGAAGCCATGATCGCCACCGCCATCGAGGCGGCCAGCGCCGAATTGATGACCCTCAGACAGATTGCGCAGCGCGTTGAAGAAGCTCATGGTGTGCCGTTTCCCTGCCGCCTGGATACCTTGTCGACTGCGCTCAAACGAGCGGGGTTTTCCTACAAGCGTGGTCGCTATTCGCTCAAAAAAAGCGTAACCCCGAGGAGTTCGCCGTGAAGGCCTCCACCCTCGCGAAGCTACAGCAGGCCGCACTCGACGGTGCGTGCCAGCTGTTCTACTTCGATCAATCCGGGTTCAGTGCTTCACCCCCGGTGCAGCGCGGCTGGTCGCCCATCGGCGAACCGCATCGTGTATTCCCGCAACCGCACTGCAAACGCTCCGTCCTTGGTGCACTGGATTTCGGCGCCAACCTGCTGACGTATCACACCAGCAAGACCACGATCAAACGCCCCGATGTCGTGCAATTCCTTGAGCAGATCGCGCGGGAAAGCACGCCCGGTCTGACGACGGTAGTGGTGCTCGACAACGCCTCGATCCATCACAACATCGATCAGGAAACAATCGACCGATGGTTTCTCGAACATCGCATGGTGCTGTTCTATCTGCCGTCCTACAGCCCCGAACCGAATCTCATCGAAATCCTCTGGAAGCACGCCAAGTATCACTGGCGCCGCTTCGTCACCTGGACCAAGGAAAACATCGATGCCGAGGTCAAAAAACTGCTCGACGGATTCGGCTCAGATTTTCAAATCAGATTTTCGTGAACACTTACCGCCAATTTCCACTGTATCGTTTGTAGGTGGATATATTGAATCTGCGAACGACTCGATAATACGCCGACAGGTGGAGAGCGCTTGGGAAACAGCTTCTGCGTCTCCAGCGGAGAGGCGATCCATTACCATCGGAATTTTTTAGAGTAATTTCGCCGCAGTGCTGTGCAATGAGCGCATCAACATCTCGCTGGTAACGTTCAAAAATAGATTCCGTTAGATTGTCGAATTCCTTTGCGTAATAGATTTCACTTACAAAGCCGTGCAGCAGTCCTAAAACTCGACTCCTTATTCCGCTAATGGTTTGAATCAGATGAGCAGACGACGTCATCGCTTTCGTAATGTTTATGATGCCAATATTCGCGTAGTCGCCGCCTAAATCTGGCGTTCGCATTGACGCCAATTTAGCCTTTTCGGCCGAGATCTTCGCTTCCTGTTGCGCCAACGGACCCCAGTATCCTTTTTTCTCTTCGCGGTTAGTCCACCTGCCAGTGAGCCTCATGTATTTGATCGAAATTGGGTCAGTGGCGTTGTACCCTCCCATTTCAAGCTTTAACCACGCGCGAGTCTCTTCGTTGCCGACCCACCGCGCCAAGCGAGATGCCTTCAGGATTAGGCGCTCGGCGTCGGCGCGTCCCAACTCGATGTCGTCAAGAAGCTCGCGAGAAAGCTCAAGAATATGTTGTGATCGGCTTTGGTCTGTCATGCGGATTGGAAAGGTATGGACAGGTGCAGCGATTCTAGACCGATTTTTCGCTCCGTTCGCACGAAAGCATGGATCGAATTGATCGTTGCGCGTGACGATCTCTTATGTCCTTTGATCTCGAACCACTTCGAAGGCCTTGAAAGCCCGTCGCGCCTTGAAGACGTTTGCCGACAATCGTCCGCCCGTCAAAGCTGCCTTTACCGTGTCAGCAGTCGTCGTGCAGCCGGGGCCCAAAATCACATCAACAAGTTTCATATCTTTTCGGAAATCGTAGAACGGTACGCTTACAGTCGTCGAACCGTCCCCATTAGGCAACTGCTTTAAGGTCCAATCTTTCTCAAAAATGAGCTTTCTCCACTCTTGCTCGTAGGCCCATGAACTCGATTTAGTCGTCAGAGTTTCGAGAAGCAAGGGTTCAAGCTGCGCGGCTGTATCGTGAGTTAAATCAAGCGCGTGAGGCTTCCGTGTTTTGCGATATGTAACTTCATGTATGTCCTCTGGACCGGTGTCGAAGGCCAGTACCATTCCCCGATGGCAATCCGCATAGTGACTCCACATGACTGGTTCACGACCGGATTTGCTAAGGCATAGAAGACCGACCTTTGTCTCCAAGAAGTCCTTCAATTTCCGCTGTATGTGTCGTTCTTCCCTCGTTTTGAAGGTCAAGGAAAGCAACTCAAACGGATCATTCAGATTCTTGAACGTGGCGACCTTCAAATGCCCCGTGCGCAACGTTTCCAGAGCATAAGGTGCTTTCGTGTAGTGGTAGAAGCGCATCGGCGGTTCGCAAGATCTTAAATGTCGCCATTATTGCGCATCATGCCAGTTGTGTGATCGGCGCGACGGCTCGGTTTAAGGACACGAGCGGACGTTGATAGAAGAGCGGTGATCGCCTCATGTTGGCCGCACTCCGCCGTTTGGTTGTCGACTGGAATTGCTCAAACTGCCGTTCTTGTCACTCCGGCCGGGTCCTACCGACGCGGCCAGCTGTCAGCCCGGCACGTGCCCCTCGTTTACCTTCTCCGCCTCTGCCCGGCCGGTCAAACGTTGAACTGGAATTGCAGTGCGTCGCGCCTCTCGCGCTTCGGTATGGGTGTCTCTGGAGGAAACATTTCGAGGCGTGTGCGGTACGTGTGACCACACGTCACATCGTCGCACTGGAAATCAATCATCCAAGCGGTGTCGGATTCTTTTTCCATCGCGCGAGCAATGCCGCGCGCGCCGCAATGCGGGCATGCGATGGTGAACCTCATAGTGCGCTCGCTCGTATCATTGCCGTGCGGGCGTTGACGGCGCCGCTTAGTGTCGGCGACGGCCGCACTTCGAGCGCCACGCCGTCGCGTGGGCGCGCTGGCGCCGACAGCGAAAACAGAATCTCGAACCCGGCCGGTGTCCTGTAGCCGCAGTCGTCGCAGACGAAATAGATGCGCCGCATCGTTTTGCGACATGCTTTCCGTGTGCCGCGCGTCAATCTCGCTGCCACAGCACGGACAATCGATCTTCATTCCCATCATTTTGGCCTCCATTCTTGACAAAGCGAGCCGCCCCCGCTCCTAGCCCCCACACATACCCGCGCGCTCATTGCACGGTCGACTGTCGCTCCTTCGTCCGCTTCATGGCGCCGTTGAGCATCGCCTTGATCGACCCGCCTGGTGGAAGTGATCGTGCCGATTCCGCGACCTGTGCGGAAAACACCGCATCACGACGCGCCATTTCTGCAAGCTGCTTTTTTCTGGCTTCACGTCCCGCGCTCACCCGCCGTGCGTGTTCGGGCATGAAAACCCCGCTCTTTGCGTCATTGATCATGCTGGCGAAGAATTTCGCCGGGTAACGGATACCGCCCGCCTGCATAGCGCCCTGCCATTCGTCCAGAACCTGCTGCTTAAGGTCCGGCGCTAGGCGACCCATCAGGGTGGCCATAGCGGCTCGTTTGGTGGCGTCGAGGTTTTCAGGCCATATCAATGCATCGCCGCCACCGCCTCCGCTTTGCGCTGCGCTTTTTTCCCCTACTGCATATGTACTGGCGGAGGAGGTATTAGAAGGAGGTTCTCCGGATACCGGGTGTGTGTCGGCTTTTGCCGATTGCACCATGTCGGCTTCGGGGCGTTGAGCCTTTACTGGCGCGGATTTCCTGGTGTCGGCTTGACCTGTCGGCTTTTTTCTGGACGCATGAATCCGTTTCAGCGAGGAGCGCTCGAAAAACAAGATTTTTTTTCGGTCGATTCGCAGCGCAGCAGCCCTGCTTTTTCAAGCTGGCGAGCAATGCGCCGTATCGCTTCAATTGACGGAACCATCGCTTTGACGCCCTTCCGCGGCTCGACATAGATCCACTCGCGCAGGGCCTGCCATGAGATGCGCGGCGCGACGCCGACCATGCCTGTCGCGAAGTCCATACGTGGTCGGATCGCCATCACGTAGAGCGCGATCGCTTCGTATCCGAGGCCATAGAGTGCCTGCATTTCAGCT
Source organism: Paraburkholderia elongata (assembly GCF_013177735.1). GTDB lineage: Bacteria > Pseudomonadota > Gammaproteobacteria > Burkholderiales > Burkholderiaceae > Paraburkholderia > Paraburkholderia elongata. Next base: position 5,435 of record NZ_WOEZ01000127.1, read on the forward strand.
TCACAGAGCTTGATTGAGGCCATGTGTGCCGCCCTCCATCACATCGCACAGCGTCACGTGGTCAAAAGAAACGTCTTCGGAATTTTCAGGCGTCATCGCGTCACCGTTCCGTCGTTGGTGATCTTGACGAGCGCAAGCGCCGTGACCATGAAGAAGCCCGCAGCGACGAAGCCGGATAGCATCCCTGCCCAGAACATGATCCAGTCAGAAGTCATCTGCCCCACTCTCTCAATTGACGAACAAGAAGCGCCAGCGCGATCAATACGACGATGAAGGCAACCGCAAATAGGACCGCAGTTATCACGATGGCACTCATCCGCGGCGGTGGTCTGAAAGGAGATCGAGCGCGCCCGCGTCCGCAAGGCTGCGCTTGCGAAACGCTTTGGTATTCACGGTACACCGTCCGGTCGTCCCAGCGCATAGCAAAAAGCCCGCTTCGGCGGGCTTTTGCATTCCGGCGGCCATCCGTGCATTTGGAGATCAGAAGTCGAGTTGCGCCGCAGCGATGCCGAGCGCTGTCGCGATTTTTTCGCGCGAAGCCTTGCGCAAGCGATCGCTTCCTTCCTGCTGTGCATAGGCCGATTGACTGATGCCCATGCGCGCAGCAACTTCGACTTGCGTCAGGCCAAGATGCTCGCGCCAGGCGCGAACCGGCGTTGCACCATCCACCGTCAGACTCACGACTTCGTGCGGAATCAGGCCGCGTTCAGCACTATGCTCGGCCACATACTCAGCGTACGGAATCACGACATACGCGGGTTTGCCGTCCGGTCCGTTGATGACCTGAATGTTAGTATGTGCGTTCATTGCGTTTCCTCACTTCCTCAATATCGACGACCTTGATAGCCCCGTCCCAGTTGAACAAGACCCGGTAATTGCCGACGCGGAGCCGATAGCCGTATTCGTGATCGGTCAGCGCTTTCACGCTCTGGCAATCTGGCATCGCAGCCAAGGTGCTCACTCCGTCACGAATTGCCACCTGATGCTGCGGGTCAAGCTTGCGCAATTGCTTTGCCGCTTTCTGCGTCCAGTTACTCGTGTTCATACCTTGATTATAAGTCAAATATAAGTTTTACACCAGCTTGACTTATTTTTGAGGCGAGCCCCCTGCTCGCTTGCCCTTCGATGCTACTTCCGCCACCTGTCCTTAAGGGTAAGTGGGTCTCCCCAAAAAGTGAGCCATTGTGCCACCTGCGCAGCTCGCCCAAGTGTCATGCCTGTCTCTCCAAATCGAAGAATTTCCGGCATGGGTTCCACAAGATCGTCTTTCAGTCCGCCTCCTACCCAAGCTCGCGCAAACCTCGCCCAGTGAAGGTGACTTTGGCGGAACCATGCTGAAAATCCCAATATCCGAGCCACTTCCCTTGCTCGAAATAGATTCAAAGCGAGATACCGAATTGTACGAAGCAATATGCGCCACCAGTTCGCCAAAGCTGAGCGTCTGATCGTCCAATAACGTGAGGGCATCCTTCACCGAATACTTCTCCGGAATCCTTTCCGCGGCGCGTAGGCGATACTCCTCTCCAGAATCGACGATTCCGACGATTGAAAAGCGAATGAACGTCTGAAGCGTTGCAATCGTCGCGACAATCACGTGTCGCCGAACTTCGTTGTTCTCGGCTGACGTCGCCGCGAGCCCCTTAAGTTCATGCATTCGCCTCTTAACCGCTGTCCACGAGGGATCACTGTTGGGGCCGGAAGCTCTTGCACGAATCGCGAGCGCCTCCTGTGCCAACGCAGTTACTCTGCGATTTGCCATTCGGACTCACTGTCTCGGGCTAATGGGGGTGCGCGAATTGTATCGCTCACCCCGACTCCGGTAGGTATCCGTTATCTGTGTGCAGCTATTTATCGCGATGAGTATAATTCAAAAGGCTACTTCCCTACCCGAGCCAGCAATGCACGGCCCCCGCGTATAGCAAGCCAAAGGATCAGTCCGGTTGCAACGATCGATGAGAGCAATATGAAGACAAGCGTCAACGTTTCCACGTCGTCCACGTTGTCCAGTCGCTTAAGCCCGACTGCGCGCAAGACAAACTGAATGGAATCGGTAAGCGGTGACATCTCATATGGCAACCCGGCGATGTAACGGGCTAACAGATCACCGAGAACGACAGTTGCCACGAGACAAAGAGCGATGCGCACGAACCTTTTCATTGCACGTCCACCCAGCCGTACGCCTTAAGAGAGCTGCCGGGGACCGGCCACGTAGCGCCCTGCTTCCTCAGGTACGCCGCAAATTGCGCAAAACTGTGTGGACTGGTCAGCGTGATGCATCCCTCGCTTAGGCCTTGTGGCCCGATCGGGTGCAAACGGAACTGGCCGCGGTGAACGCCATTAATGATTGTCGTATCGCCGGTCTTTTCTCGCCAGAGAGCAAACCATTGATCGCGGTCAGTGCCGTAGCCATATTTCCGAACAACGTCGTAAGGCCAGCCGAGATGGCCGCCAGATTGCCGGTCGACTATGTAATAACGGCCGGGCGGCAGCGGTCCAATCATTTCCTTTTCGACGGCTGCGGGGTTGTCCCTGCCACTATTACGCCCGGAGAAAGCAACGAAATTGCCAATGCCCGCGCATTGAAGAACAGAGGTTGGTTTGGCGTTTAGCTGAAAAGTGCATGCAACAGGCATAAACGGCTCCGCTTTGCTGTTGTGTGGCCGTCAATTTACCAGAGGATTCACTGACCTCCCTTGCGAAAGTGTGGCGGTGCCGGTCGGTGGTTGGGTCGTCTCGCATCTCCATATCGAACGAGGTCGAAAAACCCGTACGTCCGAACTAACGCCTTGCGCGATCGCCTCACGGGACTACATTTAATCAGTATCCGTCAAGACCATATGGCGTGATACGAGCGGCGAATCGCGGAATGCGTCCGCCGCGGTGACATAAAAGGAGATAGCAAATGGCAGAGATCGACAAGGAAGACGTCGTTGCGGTGCTGAACCGGATTCTCGAATCCGAGTTGGCCGGCGTCGTTCGATATACGCACTATTCGTTTCTTGTTTTCGGATTCGGACGCATTCCGATCAGATCCTGGCTGCGCGAGCAGGCCGACGAATCGCTGTTGCATGCACAGCAGGTCGGCGAGTGGATCACCACACTTGGCGCCTATCCGTCGCTTGCGATCGGTCCCCTCCTCGACACGCACACATTCGATATCGCGTCGATCCTCCGCGAGTCGCTGCAAGCCGAGAACCTCGCGCTGGAGCTTTATCGCGAACTGCTCGCGCTGGTCGGGGACCGCTCGGTTGCACTCGAGGAGTTCGCCCGTCAGATGATCCATGTCGAAGAGATGCACGCGGGCGAAGTCGACAAGATGCTGCGCCGCCCTGGAGAAATGACGACGTCAGCCGAACGGCAGGCGGGCCAACCCTGATCAAACTGACTATGGCGGCATCTCGGACGTGGTCGCCGCGACGCGGAAACTCGTCTTTCACGCGCCCATCAATTCCGGCGGATGCTTGACTACGTAACGGCCTGGCGCCGGTTCGATCGGCTTGTACTTCGCATTGCCCGGTTTTTTCGGCGCCGCGACTTCCTTGCCCGCATACGGTTTCAACCAGTTGCTCCAGTGCGTCCACCAGCTTCCCGGCTGCGACTTCGCCGATTCGAGCCACGCATCCGGATCGGCGCCGAGTTCGCCGTCGGTCCAGTAGCTGCGCTTGTTCTTCGATGCCGGGTTGATCACCCCCGCGATATGTCCGCTGGCGCCCAGCACGAACTGCGTGTCGCCGCCGACGAGTTGCGTCGAGCGATACGCGCCCTTCCACGGCACAATATGATCGTCCTGCGTTCCGAAGACATAGCTCGGGATGTCGATACGGCCCAAATCCACCGGCGTGCCGCACATTGAGAGCCTGCCCGGCTTGCACAGGTTGTTCTCCAGATACATGTTGCGCAGATACCAGGCATACATCGGGCCGGGCAGATTGGTGCTGTCGGCGTTCCAGTAGAGCAGGTCGAACGCCTGCGGCGCGCCACCCTTCAGGTAATTGTTCACGACATACGGCCAGATCAGATCGTTGGCGCGGAGCGTCTGGAACACGAAACCGAGTTCGCCGCCAGAATAGATGCCGCCTCGCCCAATCGTGTGCTCGCGCTGCGACACACCCTGCTCATCGATAAAGACGCCGAGGTCGCCTGGATCGTTGAAGTCGAGCATTGTTGTGAGGAGCGTGAGACTCGCCACCGATTCATCGCCGCGCGCACGCAGCAGCGCGAGCGCCGACGACAATATCGTCCCGCCGACACACCAGCCGACCGCATTGACCTTGTCGGCGCCGCTGATCGCGCGACCAACTTCGATCGCCTTGATCGCGCCGCTCTCGACGTAATCGTCCCACGTGATGTGGCCAAGTTCCGCATCCGGGTTGCGCCACGACACGAGGAACACCGTCTGCCCTTGCTCGCACGCGAAGCGCACGAACGAGTTCTCCGGCTGCAGATCGAGGATATAGAACTTGTTGATGCAAGGCGGCACGATCACGAGCGGCCGCTCGGCAACCTTGTCCGTGAGCGGCGCGTACTGGATCAACTGGAAGAGCTCGTTCTCGAAGACCACCGATCCCTTCGACACCGCCACATTGCGGCCAACTTCGAAGGCGCTTTCATCCGTGATCGAGATGCGTCCGTGCTTCAAGTCTTCGAGCAGGTTGGCGAAGCCCGCGCGCAGGCTTTCGCCCTGCGTCTCGACGGCGGCCTCAATAGCGTCAGGGTTGGTGACGGCGAAGTTGGCGGGACTCATCGAGTCGATGAACTGGCGCGCGTAAAAGCGCAGCTTATTCTTCTCCTGTTCACCGACACCCGCCGCTTCGACCATGTCGTTCAGCAGTCGCGAATTCAACAAATACGTCTGCTTGAGCAGGCTGTACCAGGGGTTGTCGCGCCAGGCGTCCGAACTGAAGCGCCGGTCGCCGCGCTCGGGCTGAACGGTGGGCTCCGTGGTCATGCCCGTGGCTCTCGCCATCATGCCCATATAAAGCGCCATCTGCTGTTGCCAGTAATGCGCCTGGGCCTGCGCGAGCGCGAGCGCCGGTTGATTGACGGGGACGGACGGCGCGTCGCCGGCGTGTCCAACTACGCCGGTGTAGGCCCGCAGCAGCGTCTGCCCCGATTTGAAGAATCCCTGGACGAACTCATCCGGCATGTTGAACGGCGCGGCCATGTTGTCTCCTGAAAGTCTGATCACACAATCTGACGCGCCTCGCATCGTGACGCGATCGCGCGTTTCACGCGAGTGGGGTCCCACGCGACATTACCACGCCCGGCACCTTGAACTGTTCGAGCATTGAACGCGCCATTCAGTGCGACCGGACGCTGGGCGAGACGGTGGCGCGTCCCGGCGGCCTATCTGGCCGGAAGACCCAGCATTTCGCGCGCTTTGGCAGCGCTCGCCACTGGCCGGCCATATTCGCCGCACAATGAGGCCACCCGCGCAACCAGTTGCGCATTGCTCTTCGCCAGCGTGTCCTTGTCCCAGCGCACATTGTCTTCCAGACCCGTGCGGCAGTGCCCGCCCATTTCGAGCGTCCAGTGATTGACCTCCAACTGATGCCGTCCGATACCAGCGGCGGTCCACGTTGCATCCGGCAATAGCGCCTTGAGTTGTTGGACCTCGAACTCAAGAATCTCGCGACGCGCGGGCAGCGCGTTTTTAACACCCATCACGAACTGAACGTGCACAGGAGATTTCAGCAGCCCTTGTTGCACGAGGTCCACTGTGCTGTACAACATCGCCAGATCAAAGATCTCGATTTCCGGTTTGACATCGTAGTCGAGCATCATTTGCGCAAGCGCACGCACAAAGTCCGGCGGATTTTCATAGACGGTAGTCGGAAAATTGACAGAACCCGTTGCGAGCGATGCCATATCCGGGCGCAGATCGAGCATTGCGCCGCGTTGCTCGAACGAACGGCCACGACCGCCTGTCGAAAACTGAATGATGATGTCAGGGCAGTGCTTCCGGATGCCCTCCTGGAGAGAGGCGAAACTCGACCGGTCGGAACTGGAGTTCTCCTGTTCGTCGCGCACGTGCAGATGAACGAGCGATGCTCCGGCTTCGTATGCTTCGTGCGTGCTTTCAATCTGCTCGGAGATCGTGATCGGCACAGCCGGGTTGTCCTTCTTGCGCGGAACTGAGCCAGTAATGGCAACGGAGATAATGCACGGTTCACTCATGGCTAATACTCCCGTTCAAGGTTTCCGTCTCGCCTATATGGCGAGCGATCATGACCGCGTGCGCGGCGAAATACCCGCACACCACGTGTTCCAAGTCTAGTTCAAATGCGCGCGAGGAGGATCGCGCACCTCGGGGCAGCCGGCGACACGCTTCGCCGCCGCGAGTGTTCTCCTCAACCTCTCATCCAGTTCGAGTGTCTCGGCCAGCTTGCGATTAGGTACCTCGAGACCGAATGGAATGTCCGGAGGCAACGCCTCGATAAACTCGCGCAACGGCAAACCGCCCTCGCCCGGCAACAGCCGGTCATAACGTGCTTCTTCGGAAAAAGCCGCCGTGGTCGCAGGCGCCGTCGCGCTGGCGTCACAGAACTGCGCGTACCTGATTCGTGCGGGATCGAGGGTCGCAATGTCGCTAATCTTGCCGCCGCTGCGCATCAAGTGAAAGGGATCGAGCAACATCGCGCCGTTGGCTTGCGCCGCTTCGCTGACGATCGCATTGGCGGCCTGAATGCTGCCGACGCCGAGCCACGCCGCAAATTCCAGCGCGCAGGAAATGTCGAACGGTGCAGCCAGTTCGCAAAGCTGCACGAATTTCTCAACGGCCAGCGAGCGGTCGGCGATATCGATCAGCGTCAAAGCATTGCGTGCGCCGAGACGCTGAGCCGTCTCGAACACGCGCTTGAAGTCCTGCACATCGCGCTCTTGCGTGAGCAACATGACTTCGATATCCAGCACTTCGAGGCCGGTGTCGCGCAAGCGCGCTTCGGTTTCGAGCAGCATCGGCGAGTTGTCGAACATCGGATTCTCTGCCTCGCCCGCCCGAAACGGACTCAGGCGCAGACTGACTGCGTCATAGCCCGTGCGGCTCGCTGCCGCCACCAGTTCGGGTGGCGGCAGCTCGATCGCTGTGAGCGGCACGAGAGAATAGAGCCGTGTCATCGCATCGCCTTTGGTTTAGCCTGCTTCGCTCATGGTCGGCTCGGCGTGCATCTGCTCGTGAGCAACCCGTTTCAGCAGATCAAGCGCGACGTCGACGATCATGTCTTCCTGACCACCGACCATCTTGCGTCGGCCCAACTCGACAAGAATGTCCACAGTTTTAAGGCCGTACTTGCTTGCCGCCACTTCCGCATGACGCAGGAAGCTCGAATACACGCCCGCGTAGCCGAGCGCGAGGGTTTCGCGGTCCACGCGTACCGGACGGTCCTGCAACGGCCGCACCAGATCGTCTGCCGCATCCATCAGGCGGTACAGATCGCAGCCGTGATTCCAGCCCTGACGCTCTATAGCCGCGATGAACACTTCCAACGGCGCGTTACCCGCACCTGCCCCCATGCCTGCAAGACTCGCATCGATGCGGTCGCAACCTTCCTCCACCGCCACCAGCGAATTCGCGACGCCAAGACTCAGGTTGTGATGCGCGTGCATGCCGGTCTGCGTTTCCGGTTTCAGCGCATCCTTGAACGCACGGAAGCGATCGCGGATATCGTTCATGCCGAGCGCGCCGCCCGAGTCCACCACGTACACGCAGGTCGCGCCGTAGCTCTCCATCAGCTTCGCCTGTTCGGCGAGCTTCTGCGGCGTGGTCATGTGGCTCATCATCAGGAAGCCGACGGGGTCCATACCGAGTTCGCGCGCGAATTCAAGATGCTGACGCGAGACGTCTGCTTCGGTGCAGTGCGTGGCGACCCGTACGACGCGCGCGCCGGCGTCGAACGCGTTGCGCAGATCGTGGGTGGTGCCGATGCCCGGGATCAGCAGCGTGGCGATTTTCGTTGTCTTGACGCTTTCCGCCGCGGCCGCAATCCACTCGACGTCGCTATGGGCACCGAAGCCGTAGTTGAAGCTCGATCCTTCGATACCGTCTCCATGCGCGACTTCGATGCTGTCGACGCCAGCCTTGTCCAATGCCGACGCAATCGCCTTCACGTTCGCGATGCTGTACTGATGGCGAATCGCATGGCTGCCGTCACGCAGCGTGACGTCGGATATGTAGAGCTTTCTATCGAGCGATGTCATTTACACGGCCTCCTTGTGACCACGCGCAATCCCGGCCGTAACCCGGCGACGCGCCATCATGTCGCCGCACGCGAGTGCGGCCGACGTCATGATGTCGAGATTGCCCGCATACGAGGGCAGATAGTGAGCGGCGCCTTCTACTTCGAGGAACACCGACGTTTTCAGGCCATGCTTCGGACCGATGCCGGGCACGTTCAGCGGCTGCTCCGGCGAGATCACATCGAACTGCACCTTCTGCTTCAGACGATAGCCGGGCACGTAGCCTTGCACGCTCGCTACCATCTTCGCGATGCTGTCTTCAATCAGTTGCGTATCGATCAGATCAGACAACACGAACACCGTGTCGCGCATGATCAGCGGCGGCTCGGCCGGATTGAGCACGATGATCGCTTTGCCGCGCGTCGCGCCGCCGAGTATTTCGATCGCGCTGCGCGTGGTCTCGGTGAACTCGTCAATGTTGGCGCGCGTTCCCGGCCCCGCCGACTTACTCGCGATCGACGCGACGATTTCCGCGTAATGTACCTTCGTAACCCGTGACACTGCCGCGACCATCGGAATCGTCGCCTGGCCGCCGCAGGTGACCATGTTCATGTTGCTGGCGTTTTCGGCTTCGAGGTTGATCGCGGGGATGACGTACGGGCCGATCGCCGCGGGCGTTAGGTCGATCACCTGCACCCCGTGCTGTTGAAACACGTCGTTGTGACGCTTGTGTGCGCCTGCCGAAGTGGCGTCGAACACGATGTCGATATTCTTGAATACGTCGAGCTTCAGCAGGCCGTCGATACCTTCAGCGGTCGTCGCCACGCCCATACGTTCAGCCCGCGCGAGGCCGTCTGATTTCGGATCGACGCCGACCATCGCGCCCATGTCGAGATGTTTGCTGTTGCGCATCACCTTGATCATCAGATCTGTGCCGATGTTGCCCGGCCCGATGATCGCTACCTTAACCTTGTCAGTCATATCTTCTCCGGAACCCTGCTTCATGCTTTGGGAAGTGCCGCGCTGCCATCTTGATCAGCGCAATCGGCATCGCCTTACTCCTTGACGTGAAAACCCGCACTGCCGAGTTGTTCCATGTCGACCGACACGTATTGCCCGGGTTTGATCCACTCGGCCGGCGTTGCGCCGCCTGCCATCACGATCCAGCCGGCTTGCAATGGCTCGCCAGCCTGTGCTGACAAACGCGCGGCCGCCACCAGCGAACGCAACGGATGACCGAGCAAAGCAGCCGTCGAACCGACCTGCACGACGCGGCCGTCGATGTTCAACGTCAGACCCAGATTGGCGAAGTCGATCTTCGGATCGCGCCACGCACCGATCACGAAGCCGCTCGACGATGCGTTGTCCGCGATCACCTCTGGCAGCGTGAACTTGAAATCCTTGTAGCGCGAATCGATGATTTCGAGTGCCGGTGCAATCGCTTCAACAGCGGCGAGCGCTTGCGGTCCGGTCACGTCACCTTCGAGCGAATGCTTCAGCACGAACGCGATTTCCGGTTCGACGCGCGGATGCACGAAGCGCGAGAAATCAATCGCGGTGCCCTCCTCTATTTGCATGCCGGCAGTCAGACGGCCCCAGATCACGTCGGAGAGACCCATCTGAACCATCTTCGCGCGGCTCGTGAAACCCATCTTCACGCCGACGCGGCGCTCGCCCCGCTCTACCCGCCGTTTGATCGACGCGGATTGAATCTCGTAGGCCTGCTCGAGCGACAGACGGCCTTTGGGATCGAACTGGGCGACTTCAGTTGCATGGCGCGCTGCGTCGTCGAGCAGCGTCGCGTATTCGGTGATGGTGCTCATGAACGTGCCTCGCTCGCGGTTTGCTTGGAATCGGCTTCGAACACGGCACGCACCGAGCCCAAACCGTTGATGCGTGCTTCAAAGATGTCGCCGGGCGTCACCGCCACCATCGGTCCGAGCGCACCGGACAGCACCAGGTCACCCGCCAGCAGCGGCGTGCCGAGAGCGGCCATCTTTCGGGCCAGCCACACCACCGCATTGATCGGGTTGCCGAGGCACGCCGCGCCCGCGCCGACCGACACTGGCTCGCCGCGCCGCTCCATCACCATGCCGCACAGCCGCAGATCGAATTCGGACAGTTTGCGAGGACTGTTACCGAGCACATACGCAGACGACGACGCGTTGTCGGCGATCGTGTCGGTAATGCGGATATTCCAGTTGGCAATCCGGCTGCCGACAATTTCGAGCGCCGGCAGCGCGTAATCGATGGCGTTCAACACATCGAGCTGGCCCGGATTTGGCATCCGCAGATCGCGGCCGATCACGAAGGCGACTTCGGCTTCGATCTTCGGTTGAGTCAGAATGGACGCGGGAATGGGTTCGCCGTCGCCGTAACCCATGTCGTCGAACAACATGCCGAAGTCTGGCTGATCGACGCCCAGTTGTTTCTGCACGGCTACCGAGGTCAGGCCGATCTTGCAACCGACAATGCGCCGGCCTTCGGCCACGCGCCGGTCGGTGTTCGCGCGCTGAATCGCGTAAGCGTCTTCAATCGTCAGCTGCTCGTAGGTCTCGCGCAACGGCGCGATGTAATGGCCGCTGCGCTCGGCCTCGACCAATGCGTTGGCCGCCTGTTCAATCAATTGAGGTGTCATTTTCCGTTCTCCTGGGCGGCTGCGGCGAGCTCGTCCTTGGTTTGATCGCCGACGGCCCAATACGTGGCCGGCGTGACCGTCGCGTACACACGGATGGTGTTCAGCGGCGCGCCTAGCGTTTCGTGCACCGTGCGGGCCACGGCCTTGACGCACGCCTTGACGGTTGCATCGTCGCGGCCTTCGACGAGTGAAATATGGATGATGGGCATGGCATTCCTGTGTGCGTGACGCGACGCGATGTCTGGTTAGAGTGCAGCAGGCGGCGCCACCACGGCCGCCGTCTGGCCGCTACGTGTAAACGATGCTTGCCGAGATTGATCGATGCGCGTAGCACGCCACCCGGCGCAAGCTGCTGATGTGCCAACTGAAGTGCCTGCTGAAGCTGTGCATCGCTCATGAGGTGCGCTCCAGCACGGACCACACCGGACGCGGACCTTCGGCCTTGCCAGTGATCGGTGGCTTCGGCAGTTTGGCCTCGCCTGCTTCGATCCTGAAGTGATGCGCGAGCGAATACCACGGTCCCTGAATATCGGCGGAGGGTGCGGGCTCGTTGTCGTGCAGCACGTATTGGCCCACGAGCGCCTGCGTCACGCCGAATTGCACGTCGGTATCGAGATTGGGGTCGTCGCTCGAATAGACCTGCGAGAACTGGGTCTTGAAGCCGGGCTTGTAGATCATGAAGTGGATGTGCGCCGGACGCATGTTGTGGCGCCCTTGCGCGCGCAGCAACTCTCCAACGGGTCCCGACAGCGGTATTGGATAACCCGCTGGCTTTACGCTGTGGAAAGCAATGTGGCCTTCGCTATCCGTGGTGAGCTTGCCGCGCAGATTCATATCCGCCTGCTCCGGGTCCTGGTTTTCATAGAAGCCTTCGGCGGACGTGTGCCACACATCGACTTCGGCCCCTTCGACAGGTTTGCCCTCGGCATCGTGCACCCATGCATCGACGAAGATCGGCACGCCGGCAGTTTTCGAGCGGACGATCGAACTGCCGTTTGGCGTCGCGGGCGAATCCATACGCCAGAAGGGGCCCATCAGGTTTGCGGTCGTTTCGGTCTGGCCGTTGTCGCCGTTATTCAGCAGACAAACCAGCGACGAGAGTCCGACCGAACCAGCGGCCAGCACGACCTCGTTGTGCGATGCGGTCGACAGTTGTCCGAGCTTGGCGATGAAGCCACAGACTTGATGAAATTCAGCTTCAGTGAGCTTGGCGTCGCGTGCGAAGTCATGCAGATGCTGCACTGCGGCCGACATGATTTCGCGGAAGCGCGCGTTAGGTGCGCGGCTCAGTTCCGCGAGAACCGCCTGGGTGACGTCTTTCTGATTACCGATGATCATGCCTGTCTCCAATCGTGTGCACGCTACGCCGGCTGTTCAGTCGCTAAGGACTTTGCGGACGATGCGCTGCTGTACGCGTTGCAACCATGATGCACGCCAACTGAACATACCGTCCAATACCGTTTTTCAAATTCCTGATACCGTATCGGTATGGCTCTAAGCCGGCACGAATACCTCGCCGATATCGGAGTACGAACTGGGAAGAGAGACGATGGAACTGAAGCAGATGCGCTATTTCCTTGCCCTCGCCGAGGAACTGAACTTCGGGCGGGCCGCCGAGCGCCTGCACATGGCGCAACCACCGCTCACACGGAATATCCGTGCACTGGAAGAAGAACTCGGCACACAGTTATTCATCCGTACAGCCAAAGGGGCGGAACTGACGGAAGCGGGTCGTGCGCTGCTCGACGAAGTGCCGAACATTCTGGCGCTGTCTCGCCGCGCGGAAGAACAGACCCAGCTCGCTGGCCAGGGCTATATGGGGCGGCTCGACGTCGGCATCTTCAGTTCCGGGATCCTGAATGTGATTCCGCGACTGCTTGCCGATTTTCATACCGAGAGGCCCGAGGTAAAAATCGGCTTGCACAATATGTCGAAGGCGGAGCAGATCGCGGCGCTTCGCGAGCGGCGCATCACGATCGGCTTTAACCGCCTGGTGCCGAACGAAACGGATATCGCCGTCGACTGGGTGCAGCGCGAGCCGTTTCTGGTGGCGCTCTACGAGGGGCATCCGCTATGCGGGAAGAAAACCGTGACGCTGCGCGACCTCGACGACGAGCGCATGATTCTGTACCCCAATGCGCCGGTACACGGGCTCGCGCAGGAGGTTACGGCCGCATTTCGTGCGGAAGGCGTCCGCTTGCGCGTTGAACAGGAAGTGGAGGACGTCGTAACGTGCATCGCGTTGGTAGCGAGCCGCTTCGGCGTGTGTGTGACGACGGAGTCAGCGGTCAACCTGCGCTTGCCCGGCGTGGTGTATCGACCGCTTAAGTCAGCTCAGTTGCGGGAGATCGAGTTGAGTTGCCTGTATCGGCGCGAAGACACCTCGCCGATCTTGCAAGCTTTTCTCAAGTTGATCCGATCGTCCCGCTCGAAACATGTCCGCGTGAAGCACTGAACGTAGCAGCCACGCTGATTCGGTGACGACGCGCACGTCGGCAGCAGATCTCGCGTTAAGTCCGGAAAGTGTTCGTTTCCCAGGTCGGTAAGCTTTTGTGCGAGCGCCGGGTCACCAAGCGGATCTTTGAGCTCAGTCATATGATCGATAGATGCCTGCAGGCCAAAAGTCATAGCGGCTGGGTATCCTTGATCGGCCGCCTTGCGGTACCAGATATTGCTTTGAGCATCATCCTTGGAAACGCCCTTAGCCCGTTCATAATCGAAAGCGAGCATGAACTTCGCCTCCGGTCGTCCCTTTTCAGCCGCCTTGCGGAGCCAGAGAGCCGCCTGCGCAGCATCCTTCAGTGTTAGCGCCGATGTGAAAATGACCCAGTCGCCGAAGTAAACCCGACCCACCTGGGAGACGATGGCGGCTTTTGCCACCGATGCTGACTCAGGAGCAAGCAGTGGAAATCAAGGTATTAACCAGGCGCGGGACGGCGGTGCACGAGATAGCGAGGCAAACGGGTTTATCGCGCAACACGGTGCGCTGCTATCTGAGGGACGAACAGGCTAACGTTGTGCTCGGCCGAGACATTGCATTTTTATGTAATCCGAGGCACGTCCAGGTGCCTGGCCTCGTTGCTCAACAAGCGTCGAGCGCCAATAGCCTCGCCTCCAGATTCATGTAATAGCCTTCGCCCCGCCAACTATAATTTAACGGCAACCGATTCAGCAACTCGTCCTGGAGAGATGGCTTGGTCCCAAAAGCGCCAACGTCTGTTTCCTTGCCGCTCGGTCCGGTTGGAATGTTCTTTTTCGCCACCGAGACGGAAGGCCGGTGCATATGTCCGAGCGGGGCTCCGGCAGCCAGTTTCCGGTCTGACATCGGCATCGGCAGATGCCACTTGTGCCGGTATGCATCTCGTGGCTTCGGTATCGCATGTAGTTTTTTGGCGCCGACCGCTGGTTTTCCGATCCCTTCGCGATGATCGACGAGACCCCTACCCGGCGGTACACAGCCGTCCTCCGACATCAGTCTCTCCTCCAATGGCAGTGACACGAAAGGACGCACCATGACCCAGCCCCAAATCAGCGGAACAGATGTTTCCGCGAACGCAACCCGCACCGGACGATTGTTTCTCCTCGAATTGAGCGGTGGTCGCATTCATTCGATGAACCCCGACGGCTCTGAGCGCAAGACGATCGTCACGGAATGTCACCTCCCGGACGGCATCGTGGTGGATACGGATGCCGGCCATATCTATTGGACGAATATGGGTTCGGTGGGCGCTCACAATGGCTCGATCGAGCGCGCCGACCTCGACGGCAAGAACCGCATGCTCATCGTCCCGCAAGGCATCACGCATACGCCGAAGCAGATTCATCTCGACAAGGCTGGCGGGAAGCTTTATTGGTGCGACCGCGAGGGCATGCGCGTGATGCGCGCCAACTGCGACGGCTCTCAGGTCGAAACGCTGGTCGCGGCCGGGCGTGGCGACGAGGACCGGCGCGACCAGACCCGGTGGTGCGTCGGAATCACCCTCGATCCGAAGCTCGGGAAACTCTACTGGACGCAGAAAGGCCCGGAAAAGGCCGGCCTGGGCCGCATCTTCCGTGCCAGCATCGACATCCCGCAGGGCGAAGACCCGACAAACCGCTCCGACATCGAGGTGCTGTTCGACCGGCTGCCAGAACCCATCGACCTCGAGTTCGACCTGGCGAACCGCGTCCTCTACTGGACCGACCGCGGCGATCCTCCGCGCGGCAATACCGTCAATCGCGCGCCGATCGACAGAACGGCAACGCCTGAAATCCTCGTTACGCACCTGATGGAGGGAATTGGCATCGCACTCGATGTTCCCGGTAATCGGATGTTCGTCACGGACTTGGCCGGTTCCGTCTATTCCGCCGATCTCGATGGGAAGAACGAGCGCAACTTCCTCTACGCCCAGGGCAATCTCGCCGGCATCGCCTATGCCGAAGTCTGACCAACGCATTGGAGAAATCACATGACTGATGCCACCCCCATTCGTCGCATCGCCATCATCGGCACCGGCGTGATCGGCGCCAGCTGGACCGCCCTGTATCTCGCCAAGGGACTGCAGGTCGTTGCGACGGACATCGCGCCGAACGCGGAAGCCCAACTGAGGAAGTTCGTGGAGTCCGCCTGGCCGGCGCTTACGAGGCTGGGCCTCTCGCCCGGAGCGTCGCAAACGAACCTGACATTCACTCCGGTGCTCGAGCAAGCGCTCGCGAACGTGGACCTCGTCCAGGAAAACGGGCCCGAGCGGATTGATTTCAAGCAGAAGCTCTATGGGCAACTCGACGAGCTGCTGCCTGCCGACGTGATCATTGCTTCGAGCTCGTCGGGGCTCACCATGAGCGAAATCCAGAACGGCGCCGCAGGGCATCCCGAGCGTTGCGTCATCGCTCATCCGTTCAATCCGCCCCACCTGATTCCGCTGGTCGAGATCGTCGGCGGGGCAAAGACCTCGGAGACGACAATCCAGCGCGCAGCGGATTTTTATACGTCGATCGGACAGCGGACGGTGCGGGTCAACAAGGAGATGCCCGGCCACGTCGCAAACCGGCTGCAGGCTGCATTGGCCCGAGAGGTGTATTACCTCGTCGCCGAGGGTGTGGTGAGCGCCGCCGACGTCGACACCGCCCTCTCCTGGGGGCCGGGCCTGCGCTGGGGCGTGATGGGCAACATGATGCTCAACCATCTCGGCGGCGGTCCGGGCGGCATTGAGCACTTCTTCCAGCAGTTCAGCGGCCCGATGGCGGCCTGGTGGAAGACCCTCGGCTCGCCGGTGCTGACGCCGGAGGTGCAGAAGACGCTCATTGACGGCGTCCATGCCGAGGTCGGGTCGCGTTCCATTGAGGAGCTGGAGGCGGAGCGGGACGAGATGCTGCTTGGCCTCATCGAATTGCGCACCAAGGGTACGGCCGCGACTCGCGCGGGCTGATCGCGGGCAGTTGACATCCCCTAATCGAAATGGAGTGTAGCAAATGAACGACTTGACTAGCCCCCGAACCGAAAACGAACCGGATCGGCTCACTGAGACCATTCAATCGAAGCTCGCGAATCCGGCGCGAAGCTCGGAAATCGACCTCCACGGTGCTCTCAATGACGTACTGAAAGACGTCGGGCTATCGACGGCGGACAGCGGTGGCAAGATCACCTTCTACGGCCGGGATCCGATCATTCCCAGCCTGTTCCGGTTCGGCGCCATGCCCGCGATCGCCCTGGCCGCCAAGGCCGTCGGCGTCGCTGCGCTATGGCGACTGCGGAGCGGCGAGGAACAGGACATCGAAGTGGACGTTCGTAAAGCGTTGCGGCGCTTCGCCGGGTTCTTCGATCTGAAATGGGAGACGATCAATGGACGTCCTCCGGCCCTCAAAGTGGATACGAATTTCTTTCACGAAACCCGCGACGGACGGCACGTCGTGCCCCTGAACATCTATCCCAAGCTGGCTGCCCGCGAACTCAGCCTGCTCCGGTGCGACTCCAGCCCGGAAGCCGTGCGCAACGCCATTCTGCAATGGCGCGCGGACGATCTGGAGAATGCGGCGGCGGAAGCCGGGATCGTCATCGCCAAGGTGCGCACCTTCGAGGAATTCCGCAACGAGCTTCAGTACACCGAGGTCCTCTCGAGAATGTCGCTGATCAACGTGGAAAAGATCGGCGAGAGCGAGCCGATCCCTTTCAGGAAAGAGGGCACCAGTCCGCTGGACGGTATTCGCGCACTTGGGATGGGTCACGTGATTGCCGGAGCGGCCATCGGGAGAGACCTTGCCTTTTACGGGGCCGATGTCCTCAACATCTGGGGGCCGTTCGACGACAGCGAGATCGAGGCCTTCGCGTGGGACGTTCAGGTCGGGATGCGCTCAACGATCCTGGATGACTCGAAGGAGGATCGCGCGAAATTCGATCTCCTGCTGAAGGATACCGACGTCTTCTTCGCGAACAAGCGTCCGGGCTATCTGGAACGCCATGGTCTCGATGCCGAAGAGCTTAGCGCCAGGAAGCCGGGATTGATTCATGCCAGTGTCCTGCTTCACGGCGCCAAGGGCCCCTGGAAGTATCGTCCGGGATTCGATGAAATCGGCGCGGCCGTCTCGGGGCTGTTCGCCGTCGAAGGTACGCTCGCGCGTCCGAAATCGCCGCCGATCATCCCCATTGTCGACAACGTGGTGGGCTGGCTCGGCACGGTCGGCGTACTCGCGGCGCTGCGCCGGCGTGCGATCGAGGGTGGCAGCTATCGAGTCACCGTTTCTCTGACCCGAACCGTGCTGTGGCTGTTCTCGCTCGGCATCTTCGACAGGGACTATGCCCAGGCGACCGCCGGATCTTCCGACGAGCACGCAAACGTCGCTCCCGATCTGTTCACGGCGGAGACCCCGCTGGGCACGTATCAGGGCATGACCGACCAGGTGGTCTTGTCGAAGACTCCCGGGTCCTTCAGGACGGTGCTCGTGCCACGAGGTTCGAGCAAGCCCGAATGGCTGACGCGGTGAGGGTGCCCGACCTGCACTTTTGCGAAATAGGCCAAGAGCGTGACGGCGTTACCGTTGATGTTGGTCAGCTTCCTGCAATCAAAGGACGCCATTCTGTCTCTGCCGTCTCCGATTGCGACTGAAACGGCGGAGGTCGCCGCGCACCCATGGACAGCGCGCCAAGGGACGAGAGCCGTTGGTTCGTCTTTTGGCGACGTTTCTGCCGTGGCGGGAAATTTGATGGCCGATGAAAATCGGCCCGGATACGGTTGGCAGGCAACCACAGCGTGCGATCGTTGACGATGTAGATCCTGATATGACTTCCTCCTTGTCAAGTGCCGCAAGCGCTGATCAGGAACCACAAGCCGCTTTCGCCTGCACCGCTTTGTCTGCAAGCCGTTTTTGTCTGGGTCACCCACCGCACTTTCTGTCTGCAAATCTCCTCAAGGCGGCGCAGCCTGTAACGTCGCCGGTGGATCACTCTGATATCCGTGGGTTGGCTACCACATTACAGGGCTCCGTATGGTGAACCTTCCGCGCTCTATGGCCGCGAGTCAGCATCAGGTGCTGTCGCGTAGGATCTTCGCGGGTTGTTCACCGACCGTGCTGCGCCGTCTTGAGGAGACTTTAGACCTCCGTCGTGTGAAGGGATGTTGATCCGGCTGGCTTACGCGGCCTGCACGGCTGCAGTGATGGGCGTCATCCGGGCGATGTCCCAGATGACGCCCGCCAGCTCACGCGCAATTGCAACCACCGCAACGTTGCGGTGCTTGCCGCGTGCGGTGAGTTTGCGGTAACGCTTGCATAGACGCAGCTGGGCATCCCAGGCGCGGTCGATGATCGCCTTCGGCAGGCTGCGATCGCGACGCATTTCTTCATCGATTTTCTCCGTCTTCAAATTCTTCCTTGACGCGGCCGTACACCCAGGACATGAGGCCAAAATCCTCAACGTGGTACCGCTTGCACGCTAGCCTTGCTCCTTTCTGGCAAGGAAGAGCCCGACGGCGATGAGCACCGGTGGCACGGCAAAACTCTAGTGACCGGCAAGCCGGAACATGCCTGCCGCTGCACCGCATCCTGCTGCGAAGCTCGCGACACTTTCCGCCATCCGCACGCGCTCCCCGCATGTGACGTGGACCTTTCAATATTGAAGGTGCCAGCATGAAGCGGCACGTGAGCCGTGCCTGCGAAGACGGATAAAAATCCAGTGCGTGAGCCCGGCGATGGCGCGGCGACGGTACGCGTCAGCAGATTCGATCTTGGCGTTGAGCTCCCGAGCAAGGTCATACGCCTCGTTCCTCGCCCCTGCCTCCGATAGCGTCCTGTCGGGGCGCGGGAGCGGCACGCCGCGGGACTCGAGTTAGAACAAGTGCCGAATGCCGGCCGTCGCACCAATTGCCGTTCCGGGCACTTCAAAAAGTGCACCATTGACCGCGAGGCCGGTGTTCATCGCGCCATGATTGTTGACCGCTGCGAACTGGGCGTAGAGCGTCGTTCTCTTCGATAGATTGTATCTCCCGCCAATCGCCCCAAGAATCGAATGGTTTTTGGTGTCATTGCCGTCACTGGTGTACCAGACACCCGCATCGACGGCAACTGCCGGGTTGATGAAATAGCTTGCGCCTCCACCATATACCCTGGAGTCGAACGCGCCCGCCACCTTGTAATTGACGAACGACGCCTTCGCGACCAAGTTCCCGTAGGTGTAAGTCGCTCCGATCGTACGCCCGAGGAAAGGCACGGTGCTCGGAATGGGCGTTGAGGCCGTTCCACCTGCGTTTCCGTTGTAATAGGCGGCGTCTACCAACAGCCCTCCAGTCTGATAAGTCAGGCTGGCAGAGTATTGACGACCAGACTGGAAGTCGCCGGCTTTGCCGCCCAAGCCCAAAAGCATACTGGCGCGTAGCCCGCCGAACTCAGGACTGGTATACGAAACGGAATTCTGGTTGAACAGCCCGGTGACGAACACGTTATCGATATAGATGCCAGCTCCGCTGCCGAAATATGCAACGTCACGCGGGTCCGATCCGATAAGTGCCAGGGCGAACGGCGAATATTGCAAACCAGCCTTAACCGAACCAAAGCCCCCGCTCAGGCCGATCCATGCTTGACGACCAAACATATTGCCGTTCGAATTCGCGAATCCACCGTTCGCGACACTGAAGCCGCTCTCCAACGTGAACGTCGCCTTCAGGCCACCGCCAAGATCTTCAGCACCCTTCAAGCCAAACCTCGAGGCGGACAGATCGCCGTCGGTAAGTGAGATTTGCGAACCAGCATTTCCCCCGGTCTTTTCGTTCAACGACTTGTTCGTGTAGAGCAAGCCGGCGTCGATGACGCCGTAGAGCGTCACACTGCTCTGAGCGTGTACTGACCCTGGTCCCATCAGCATCGTGAGAAACATGCCGGCAACTGCGATTTCAATTCGCCTCCGGTTCGACTCAAAACTCATGAAGTTATCCTTATGATATTTATTATTGAATTAATTGAAAGAGATACAATTCCGTGCAACCGAAGCTCAATGCTTCGTTGAAGCGGACTTCTCCCCTATAGACGATCGCCTGCTCCGGGCTCGTCGCAAGAGGAGTGTGAAGAAGCTGCTTAATGGGCAGCGGATGGCTATAGGCCGACGAAGTGGGCTCGATTAGAGAGTCGGTTGACAAGGACGTGGCTCCCGGTTTCTGACGCAGGGTGTATCGTTGGAGTGGGTATCGATGCTGGCGGAACCCGCGTCAGTGCCAAACCGCGAGCAACTTAACTCGACATCGGCTTGATAGGGCCGTGGCAAAAGGTTAAAGGGGGATCGAAGTCTTTTCAGCCTCCCCTTTGGGGAGGGGTGGCCATGGC
>NZ_WOEZ01000128.1 GCF_013177735.1 Paraburkholderia elongata
AATCAGCCTTCAAATTGCTTTCATTGCGTGTCGACGACGAAGTGAGTCCGCAAACCGGCGCGAACTCAGTCGGACCTTGAAGTGTTTTGAATTACGCTTCACCTCAACTCCGACGGTCTCCTAGAGGGGCTGTCTTGATATCGGCCCACCAACTCAGTCTGCCTCCCGAACCAGAGTAGCCCTTGAGGCCGCGCTCATTGAAATAACGTTCGAACGCCTGCGAAGCAATATCCGAATAGATTTTCTTGGCCTGGAACGAATCAACCCCCAGTTCGTTCCAGCCGTGTTCGAGGAATTCATCAACCGAAATCGATCCGACTTCTTTTGCTGGCATGTCGGTGTTCAGGTGGCTGTCCGGATCAGGACTCGCGAAAGTTAAAACTCCGCCGCGGTGCGGCACCACTGGCCAGCGATGGGCCTGACGACAAAGCGGTCATGCGGGGATCCAACAGGCGGTTCGCAATATCGAATGCGATCAGGATTATTTTTGATAGCCAGCCAGTTCGACATCATCGGTTCGGACTTGACAAACAGCCGTGCTGATCCAGTGGTCTGTGAATTCAGCCAACCTTGCATCTCTCCAGGGGCACTTCGCGGCAATCCTTTTTCCTGTAAAAGCTCGGAGAGCTCGCTCAGACCGTTGGCCCAACTCCGAGAGAAATCTATGTATTGCGCATGCGCAATCCGGAAAGGTGGGTCGAACGGCTCCAATCGGAGGGGGATAATAAATTCGTTATCTCCGATCCGGCGAGCAAGTCCTGTGGCAATCTCGATCTCGTTACGAACGCCTTGCTTTTCGAGGCCGGCCGGCGTGCAAACCAGCAAGACTTTGACCGCACCATGACGAAGTGCATTTTCCAGTTCTCTTGCCCAGTCACTGCCTCCACGCAGGCGCATGACGTCTGCCCAGACCTCGTATCCCATAGCACTTAGCTTTGCTCCAAGCCAAAGAACGAACGGGTTATCCTCCGGTGTCGCGTGAGATATGAACAGCGATTTTCTCTCTGATGGGCTGGAGTTTGTCATTTAATCGAGAGAGCTTCCTGTAGAACTATTTTGTCGGACCGCTCAGTACATGGACCGGGCAGCTGGATTATTCTACAACTGCGCCGCCTTGTGATGATTGATATTAGACGAAAGCAACAGCTAATGAGCCCGTCAATTTCTGCTCTGCTCCAGTCGGCTCTCGCATGTTCATGGGTGAGCCGACAGTCCGTTACCGACAATCTCTCCCTAGGGGCCGCTCCGGGTCCGAAGCTGCGCGTCCTGTTCCGGTGAGGCCGGTCATTCGCGATGGCTGAACTGCGAACGTCCGCAAAGCAACGTGTAGCCGCCTGACCAGAGCCGTTACCCGAATGACGGCAATGGCCGAGAAACTGCCGTTCGCTAAGTCTGCGGGCAGCGCAGCGTAGTCCCCAACCCTGCCCTCGCGCTCGACTACGACCCGCCTCTTTGCGGTTTTCACCTTTGCCGCCTGTTGCAGCCTCGGTCCCAACCGCACAGATATCGCAGTGTCGTGCAAGGCCGCTCCCGTCGTGTCGATGTCGATGTCGATGTCGATGTCGATGATGATGATGATGATGAAAAATTGATTAATATAATTATGTAAAATGCGTAGGAATCCGAAGTTTGTCGACAACCGAATCAACAATGCAACTGCCCCTGCGGCAAGTGCTCCGCCCGAATAGTAATCTGTTAAGGCTCGCCGATACGTCGATTACGGGATCGGCGAACGGTCCGTTCCCGTCAGAAAAACCCTCAGCTGTCGCTCCGCTTCGAATACTTCGTGAAGAGGAGCCCTTGCGAGCTGGGTGTCATACAGCGTCAGCAGCGCTTCAAAGTCGCTGATTACCTCAGACGCGAGCCGCCACTCTCCCGTCTCATGAGCGTGCGCCAGGGTGCTCTCGACCGCATATTCGGCGATCTTGAACTGCTCCACCAGTTGGTTGCCATAACCAGCACGCTGCAGATACCAGCTCAGGTACACCGCGCGCATAAGTTCATTGACCAGATGGCTGTTGCCATGTCCGTCGCGGCATGCGACCAGCGCAAGATGACAGGAAAGAGACCGTTCACTGGCGGAGGCGCGATCCATCGGCAATAGAAGTGCTTTCGTCAGCGGCCTGCGGGCTCGGCCGGGGGATCTGTTTCGCGTGGAAGACATTTTTTCGACATTGCGATGCCGGGAAGCGATTGATTATAGCGAAGCCTTATCAGAGATACGGCCGCGACCACAACCAAGGGCCGAGTTCGACCCACTACGGCCCTTCGGCCAAGCAAGAATTGAACGACCGCTTGCGAGGTACAGCGGCCTTTCGCTCGTTCAGGTCCGCCGACGGGTCCTCGTTGATGCTGTTGAAAAAGTCGCTGTCGGTCGCTGTCGCGAGGTTTTAAGGGGTCTTCCTACCCTTGACCGGTGGTCGCCAGCGGCTTGTAGGCCGATCTGATAGATCGATTTCTTCGCGAGCGAACTGAAAAAGCTACGGAGCGACTTTTTCAACAGCATCCGTCCTGAGCGGTCGGTCGGCGGGCGGCGTTGTTGGCGAACGCCTGGTTCGAGGAATTTGGCTCGCGTGCACTCGCGCGTGACGGGCCAAACTATTTCTTTCCAAGCGGGCGTTCGGCTTGCGGCCTACCCGATTCCAGTTAGATCTTGTCCAGGAAGGCTTTTGCGCTAAGTACTCAGCAAGGCTGAGGCTTATCCCCCGTTGCGGATACCTCCTTCCGTTTTCAAAAAGGCGGCGCGACGGAAACGATTCGGGTCACGGCGCCCACATCTCGAAGTTCACCCGACCAGAAGAGTCGATTTCAAGGCGACGGCATTCGCCAGATTGTAGACGTTGGGGGAAGTGGCCATTACCGCGTCATGGATTTCGGCGAACTGCAGCTTGGTACCGCTGCCCTTAACACGAACGGTGTAACGCAGGCTCTCGTAGCCGTTTGCCACTTGCGGGTCGATCCCAAGGAAACCCCTGAGGTCGATTTCACCCTCAGTCTCAATCTCCAGGGATTCGAGCGTAATCCCGCGGACGGCGCATTGCGCCACGTAACCCACCGCTATGCAGGAATTTAGCGCCGCGATCAGATGCTCCTGAGGATTGGCAAACTTATTCGAGCCACCGAGTTCGCAAGGCTCATCGATATCGATCGTGAACCGGCGCGACACATCCTGCCCTCCGATCGAGAACCCCTCTACCTCGGCGCGAGTCCGGGTCTGGCCCTGCCAGGTCGTCGCTACGCGCCAGCTTGTGGTGGCTTTCGAGGCATCCCCCTTGATGACCTCGATCAGCGCGAATAGGTCGTCGACGTTGAGGCCGTTAACGATGTTAAGTTCGTTGGTCCGTGCATTGGAATTCATATCCCATCTCCTTTAACACAAGTGGATTGTTCAGCTTCGGCAAATCTCATTGCAGTGTGGCGAGTGCGGCCTGGATGCGCATGCCCTGGTCTTCGGAAATGAGGCTATAAAGGACCTTCCCGAAATGGGGATGACGTACACCCGAGTGGATGTATTGCCACCGGTAAGCCTCGAGGAAATTCGCTTCGACTGACAGGGTTTCCGCCTCGTCGACTGCGCGACCGCAGTTCGCCTTGAAGTAGCGCGCGTCGGCTGCGGCCTGCGCCTGCAGAATGCTGTCGATCGCGGCGACCAGCTCGATCAATTCGTCAACAGCCTTGTCGCGATCACTGTCCGTCACAGTGGCGTCGTGACGGACCCATTCGAGCTCGTCGAGGATGGCGTGCTGGCTCTCCTCCTTCCAGTGGTAGAGGAACACGTTCTTGAATAGCTCCGATAGCTGATCGTCTGGATCGATACTCTGGCGGTAGTGGAGCTGGCTGAACAGTTCAATATCCAGCGTCAGCGCCAATACGGCCCACGTGCTTTTCCCGAGGACTGCGGAGGCAACGCCATCCGGATCGGCGTCGAAGTGATAGCCGGGTGGAAGGGTCTCACCGATCATCTTGTCGATGCGACGAAACAGCGCCTGATGCTTGAGTTCCTCGTCGCTAAACCGGACCAACGCCTCAAGCGCCACCTGGTCGCCGAGCCAATAGTCACGGCTGACTTCCAGCACCTTGGCGTTGATGAAGCGCTCTACCATTCCGAACACGTTGGCATACGTGCGTCCCTGAATCTGGCTGACGAAACGCTTCTCGCTCTCGGAGAGCGTGATGAAATTCGGAGCCAGTGAGAGCCCGTCGGGCAGATATTTCTGGGACGTGTCGAAGGTGCGGCCTCCAATCACATCGCGATCGATGTCCCAACTAATCATCTTTGAAGCGCGAATGCAACGGGCGTAACGGTCGCGGTCAGAGACTCGCGATACTGCGTTCATAGCATTTCTCCCAATATGGATCGACATGCGGTCGAGCTGTGAGTATTCATCTACCGGTCAGGACCAGATGGCTGATCTGGCATTCCGGTACGCTCGAATGTACGATTGGGAGACCTGATGTTCTATGATTGGGCCGCCGGGAGATATGACCGAAACGCCTGGGTCAGCATTGACGCGTGTGAATGAACGTTGCGTTGGACATGGCCGCGGGCACGCTAGCGATCTGGCGATCTGGCCAATTACGGCAATGAGCCGCCGATCAGATCGTGCGCTCGCTGGTGTTATCGAGGCACCGTTGGGCTTGGCAGTCGGGTCGCTGATGCGGTGGTGGCGTGATGCCACTCGCGCCGAGTACGGTCTGCGCAGATTCGGCAGCGCCGTTCATCTTTCCTTTGCTCTTGCGCCAGCCTGCCGGCGGCATTCCAAATTCCCGCCTGAAGGCTCGACTGAACGCTGCCTCCGACTCGTAACCAATCTGCTCCGCAACAGCGGCGAGTGACTTACTGCCGATCAGAAGTTCCTGCGCCGCGATCTGCATGCGCCATCGCGCCAGGTACTGCATTGGCGGTTGTCCAAGAAGATCGGTGAAGCGTTGTGCCAACGCGGAGCGCGATAATCCCACCTTGCGTGCAAGCTCATCGACGGTCCAGGGATGGACCGATTTAGCATGGAGCAACGAGAGCGCACGTCCCACATAGCGATCGCGCACTCCGGCCAGCCATCCTGTCTGGTCCGCAGGTAGCGTTTCAATACAGCTGCGGACCGCCTCGACAAACAGGAGCTCCGATAGTCTGGCGAGGACGATCGTCCCGCCCGCCCGCGACTCCGCCGCCTCGGCAGCAGCAAACTTGAGTGAAGACTCAAGCCATGCCGCGCGCGGATCGTGGCGCATATCAATCTTGAAGAGTCGAGGCAGCGATGAGAGCAGAGGGTTGCTCAGTGTATCGTCACACGCCAGAAAGCCACATACGATGCGAGTCGTAGGTCCCCCGCCTCCGTAGGACAGCGTCATCACCTCGCCAGGTGTTGCCGCCATCTGGCCGGCTAATAGCGACTCCGATGGCACGGGCGAAAGACCGACGGCGCTGCCCATCAGATGCGTTTCACCTTGCGGCACCACCAGCAGTTCGCCAGCATTGAGATGAATAGCCGAATTGGGGTCGTCTGCCAGTTGAGCCCAGCAACTGCCTTCTATGATCAGATGATATGAAATCACGCGCTCGGATTGCGGCAGATAGGCTGCACAGAGCGCCGCATCTGTGCGGCCTATCATGCACCACGGAGCCGTGAAGGTCCCGTTCAGAAACACCGCGCCGCTCAGGCGCACAGCGCGCAGAACGTCAGAAACTGCATCCATGAATAGCTCGCGTGAAATGCGATCTCCCGGGCAAGGGAGCCGGGATGCCGGTCAATCTTCAATCTGGCCAAGGGGTACATGTTATACCTCCGGCGGCGGTCAATGACAAATCCCTTACTGATGATTTCACCAAGCTTGATGCATCGCTGCGGGATGCGTGTGGATGTCCGCAGGCGGTCCATTAGCGAGCATGTCGGACTCCGATTAGTTCCGGCGTCAGGCCGTCCTGAGTCTGCGCGCTCCTCTGTCGTTCATGGTCTGCGTGGCAATCGCGATTTGCATTCGCGGTGGGTCAACGCGGTGACATCTTGCCTCGTCATCACAACCCCTTTGGGTCTACCTCGATACCTTTGAGTGTGGGCCGCATCGCTGCGCGATACAACCGCGTGCAACCAGATCCCACCCTTCCGCCGGAGGATCGGACAAGCTTTCTGGACGCCCTGCAATGGACAGGCGAACCATCGGCAAGACTTGGACGATCGGACAAGAAACGTCGACGCACGGGCAGGACGGCAACAGGTTGCGAGAGGCAAAGTTCATCACAGGACGGGGCGTGGCAGATCAGCGTCATCCGTACTTCGCAGCCAAATCTTCCACGGATTCCGGAAGCCTGGCGCACCACGAAACTTGCGCAGATCGGTTCACGCACAGTGACTTACCGGTTCGGGCAAACGAAACCGTGTGAGATGCCGATGAAAAGCCTGATAAGCCGTGCGATGTACCACCCGGTCATCGCGCTAAGCATGTTCTATTTGACCGACCTGATGCACCACGTCGACTACAGCCTCTCCGGCGCTCTGCTCGTTCTGGCAGCGAAATCTATGTCCCGTGTCGTGAGCCTGTTCAACAAGGGGTAGTGTTGTACGTCGGTAACGCACGCTAGGTGGATTACTCGGACGCAAGATGGAAGCATACGTATAGACAAGCAAGAGCAGTGGAATAATCCTAATGGTTAGCCTACGACAGTATGGCTTCAGGTCAACGGCTGGCGCAAACACAAGCAGGTGCCCCCAATTAAACAAAGCGTGGGATATCGGGTTCACTCTTTTGACAGCAAAGTATGCGGACATTCGCGAGTAACGGAAACCAACGGTTCACCAACGTACGGAATGGATGACGATGCGACGGACGCGATCGGGACGCATGCGTCCGTTGCCAACTTGAAGCCGACGTTCGAATGACTGCATGAGAAAGCTTGCCAACGACCGTTAATGGCTATGGGTAATCGAGCTCCGGGCGACACCCGAAATTACAGACCATCAACCGATAAATCCGGATGCGTCCCGTCGATGATCGACCGCCCTTCGGCGAACCCGGCGTGCTCTGCGGCCTCTGCATTTGGCAGGTCAGGTATCGCGTGAGAGAAATTCACCCTGCTAGGTGAATAGCGAATATCGGCGCTGGGGCGACAAACGTATCCGACATACCCGAACTGGATGTCTGGTGGGTGCGGCGAATACTCCGGAACAGCTAGGACACGGATAGTGAACCCTTTGTGCTCTTTAAATTGCTCTTTCCCTTCGGCCATATCTGTCTCCAGCGTGATTCTCGAGGAATCGTAGCAGGCGGCCTAAGCCGAGTTCTCGTCGCACCAATGAATCGCCCAGCGCTGCGCCGCCTCAATAGCACCCGCGTCGGAGGGATAATCGCCGAGGTCGCCCGAATACTTCACCTCGACGGCATCGCCACTCGCCGAGGCGCGCCGGTAGATCTTTGCGCGGGCGTAATAATGGCCGCCTTCATCAAGAGGTGACGCGTCGATGTGGAACTGTTGGTAGTCGAAATGCATGGCTGTCTCCAAACGATTGCCCTACTCGTCGTCACGTTGGACAAGCTGGACCTGTTCGTCACCGCCGAGGTCGCTCTGCCACTCTGCGGGGGTGAATTGGGGTTCCGACTCTTCGGCCCAAAACGCTTTACGAATGATATGTACATCGTAGGCAGTAACAGCAAAGCTCGCTGACCAGCGAGAGCAGGACAGCAACGAGAATTCGCATGGGAACGCTCCATCCAAATACCTTCGCGCATCGTCAACGATCCGGACGTCGATGTCGACCGACCGTTCGTGGCCGAGTACTGCCCGGTGACACCGCATGCTTAACGCGACCGGGCGTTGCCTCGAGTCGCCTTACGCGTCTGTTCAGCGGGTGGACTGGGAATCAATGCTGCACGACAGACATTGGAAGGCGCGCAGCGTGGGTACTGCCACCCTCGCGGCCGCGGAATGCTGGCACCCGCCATGACGTGTGAGCGGGCCCACGGAAGTCCGCGCGCCAGGCATTCCCGTCAGAAACACCTAGCATACCTGCGGACTTTGTTAGACAGGGTTTACGAATAAAACCCGCAAACCCTTGCTGGTATTGGTCGGGGCAAGAGGATTTGAATTTCCCGATCACCTGCACCACAGGTCGCCACGCATCGACATAAAAATCAAAGGGTTACGCGAGTTTGTCTAACTTGCTGCCTAAAAATCGCACAGGTTCCGGCGCGGGTTCCCGGGTGATTCTCCATTCAATCAAGTTAGACGGCTTCCGAGGGATGCGGATGGCGTTAGTCGACGCTGAGCTTGCCCCTCACCGTTCTACGAAGCGAACATTGATTCACGGTAACCGCCAGTTTTCGCAGGAAAAGTACGACTAACCCGGGACGCAGTCCGAATGCGCGCGTACGAGATTGGCTCAACAAACTGCCCGAAGCCGGGGCCACGAGGATGTTGGGCAAGTCAACATGATGACGTCGCCGACGTTACTTGCGGTGGACTACACTTGGCTACGGGTATATGCGCGTAATGGCCTGCCGCTGCGCAGCCCGTATGACTGGACTGGCACCCCGGGGCAAACTCTGATGCATGCGGTCGGCTGCGGGTCCATTGCCACGCAGAGCGTTGGCCGAACCCGTACGACGCACGCGCCCGTAGCGCCCATTTCGGCTGTTCTCGTCCATCAAACGGGAAGCGGGCGCCGTGCGGTGCGATCGTGCACGCCAGCGAAAAGCGGGCGCTCGCTCGTGCGAAGCCTGCCCTACTTTCTCGAATCTGGAGCTCGATACGATGAACCCCGAAGCCTATCAACCGTGTATCGATGCATGCGATGCGTGTGCCGCCGCTTGCGGCCGCTGCGCATTCGCGTGCCTTGAAGAACCCGGCGTCGCGGGCTTGGCAAAGTGCATTCGGCTCAACGTCGATTGCGCGTCGCTATGCCGGCTTACGTCCGCCGCGCTGGCGCGGCAGAGCCGTTTCGCCCCTGAGTTTTGTGCGCTTTGCGCGCGGATCTGCGACGAATGCGCGGACGAATGCGCAGGTCATGCACCCGAGCACTGCGGGGCATGCAGCGATGCGTGCCGGATGTGCGCGGAGGCGTGCCGAACAATCTGATGACCCCGCACGCTGCCGTCGCTGACTCGATCCGCCAGCTTGCCCTCAAGGTGGGTAGCAATTGGCACCGTGCCGGCCGAGACGCGCCGGATGGCATCGTCCAATGAAGGGCCGCTGTCAACGGTAAAGCCGACGTTCAAATGTCCGCTCAATGGCGTGGGCGAATGGCCGTAGCTGGCCGATTCTCGCCAGACAGACACCCACGCCATCGCCCGTCATCTCAAAGGAATCCGTCACTCATGCCGTCCGGGTAGTCCAGCGAATTCCCGGCGAAATCCGGATAGTCCAGTCATTTCCGTTCAGGCGAATGGAAGTAAGCGACCAAATTCGTTGGCAAGTCTTTGATTGGTAACGGCACCCAGTCCAACGAATTCCGTCTTCCTTCAGAAACCGCGCGCTATTCGGTTTGCGCGTCGAGGTCCGGATAAGTGACACGCACAGTGGGCACGAACCAGGCGAGGCATAACCCGACCAGCGCCGCTGCGGCCGCTACCGTAAGGCCGACGTGGATCGATTCGACGAGCGCGCCCCGCGCGGAACTCATCATCGCGTCGCCGGCGTGGCCCGCCCTGAGCAGCCGCTCGATCAGCGCGGACTGCTGCGCATGGTCGATCAGCAACTCGGGGCTGGCGAACGACTGAAGCCACTGCGTCGCCTGATAGGCATCCAGCGACCGGTGCACGCCGTTCGCGTACAGATGCCCGAGCAGCGCACCGGTAATCGCGGTGCCGAGCATCCCGCCGAGGATCCGCAGCGATTGCAGCAACGCGGTGACCGCACCGAGATGGTCGCGCGCGACGATCTGCTGCGAACAGATCGTGAGATTGGTGATCACGAGACCGAGTCCGAGCCCACTTAGCCCCATGCATGACATCCAGACCAGATGCGGTTCGTTGCCCTTCAACGCGACGAGGCTAAGACAGGCGATCGCGAAGAGCGCAAAGCCGATATACATGAGCGCATTCGCCCGCCGTATCCGTGTGACGATACGGTTGTTCAACACGCTGCCGACCGTCGTGCCGAGCAGCAGCGGCGTGATCAGCATGCCGGAGTCGTGAGGCGACATCGCATAGCCGCCCTGGAACAGCAGCGGCACGTAAAAAACCAGCGAAAACAGCGCAAAACCGCCCAGTAACGACATCGCAAAGAGCGCGGCCAGCTTGCGATCCACCAGCACATCCACCGGCACGACCGGATAACCCATCCGCTTTTCCCAGAACCACAGCGTCAGCGCGCAGGCAACCGTGATGACGGTCAGTATGATCGTCATCTTGCTAATGCCTTCTTTCGGCAAGAGTTCGATCAGCAGTTGCAGCGCACCGAAGGTCACGGCGACGACGAACGCGCCGAGCCAGTCGAGTTGCACCGGCCCGGATTTGTGCAACTGGCGCAGCGACGGCAGGAAGCGGTACACGAACAGCAGCGAGACGATGCCCACCGGCACGTTGACGAAGAACACCATGCGCCAGCTCGCGGTCTGGGTCAGCACACCGCCGAGCGTCGGTCCGACGATGTTCGCAACGCCGAACGCCGACGTCACGAACACCAGCCAGCGCAGACGCAATTTCGGGTCGGGGAACAGATCGGCGACGGTCGCGAACACGGTGCCGATCAAGATGCCGCCGCCAATGCCTTGCAGGCCTCGCGCGATCACGAGGAAGAGCATGTTGGTGGCCATGCCGCACATCACGGAAGCGATGGTGAACAGCGAGATCGCCGCGAGCAGAAAAGGCTTGCGGCCGTACAAGTCGCCGAGCCGGCCGAAAATCGGAATCGTGATGACCGAGGCCAGCATGTACGACGTTGCGACCCACGCGTAAAGATCGAAGCCTTTGAGCTCCATGACGATCCTCGGCAGCGCGGTGCCGACGATGGTTTGATCGAGAGCGACCAGCATCGCGACCAATGCGACACCCAGCATCGCCAACAACGACTCGCGAAACGGCAACAGTTGCCTGCCTGGGACATGCATGGCGACGGCGGCAGTCATGGCGTGCTCCGTGGAACAGCAAGGAGAATCCGCCGGTGTCGTGACGCGACACGCCGGCACACCGCTGCGGCCGGACCTCCGTGGAACGCGCAGGCGAACCGGCGGCGACGGCATCGCAGAACGCTACGACTGTGGCACTCCCGGTTCAAACTAGCAAGCCATTTGACGCGCGCCGGTGCGCGGGTATCTCAGCGCAGCGTCAGGTCACCGCCGCGAACCTGCGCGATGGCTTGCTTCCCGCAAACGCCGTTGCCTGCCGTGGAAGCTCATGACCCAAACCGCCCTGTACCCGGAACGATTCCATGGCCGCCTGCAGGATCCCCGCCTGCTCGGTCAGCGAGTGCGCGGCAGCGGTCGCCTCCGCGACGAGCGCCGCATTTTCCTGCGTCAGGGTATCCATCTGCGTGACGGCGAGATTGACCTGATCAATCCCGGCGCTTTGCTCCGTAGCCGCCGCGGCGATCTCCTGCACGAAGCCGGTGACCTTGGCGATCGCGTCGCGCGCCTGCTCGATCGTGCTGCCGGCCTTTTCGACCTGTTCGGCGCCGCTGCCCACCTTACCGACCGCATTGCCGATCAGTTTGCGAACCTGGCTATTTCCGCCCATCCCCCGAAATATCTAGTGAACTGCATATTTCGGGGGATGGGCGGAAATAGCCAAAATCTGGCGGTCGCCTCGTGCGGAGCCTCTTGCAGCAAGGCTCTACAGTTCGGCGGCTTTCGCGCTGCCAACGATTGCACAAGCTGGAGATCCATATGGATTTTCAGAATCAAAGCGCCAGATTTTGCACGAAAAGGACGATTACCCCCAGTTGGGGTGCTCTCAAGATTCGGCCTTTTTCCTAGGCGTCCACTTGGGCGTTTCGAATGTCGCTGATCGACCCACTCCGGCCGGTCAGTTCTCTCCGAAGCAGCCGTTCAACGTTTGACATGAGTCGCGTCCGTCGGCTTGTTCGCGACTCGCCGCTCGATGAAGAAGAAAACAGATTGCCTGCCCTGCTTTTCTGAATAGTACGGACGTGGGTCCGTTGAATGCATGTCAGGCGGCATGAGAGCCAGAAGTGCCGCATTGTGACGAGCCCGGAGGATCTGCAAAAGGCAGGTCTGGACGAACCCGGCAAGACTTGAGCGTGAGGAGTGGACGGTGAGGCCGGTGGCGCACGTCCCAATCCGCCCGCTGAACTCACGCGCTGCCAGTCGCAAGGCAAAGTTACTTCAGGTGAATGAGGACTGATCCCTCCGATATCTCCGGCGCGCCCACGCCCGTGTTTCCGGCGTTTTTCGCGATCCAGTCCTTCGCCTTCTGCACGCTTTCGTCAGTGCCTGTCTTGTCCTGGCAAACAGTCACCGAGAATCCGCCATCGCCGCTGCGTGCGAGGGTGTAGCTGACAAAGCCTTTGACCGAACGCATCAGTTCTTCGACGTCAGCCGTGCGCTTCTCCAGCAGATCGAACAACTCCTTTGCACCCTTTCCGGAAAATCTCCTTATAACAGTTTGCATGATTGCATCCTCCTGTTTGACCAGCGAAACGAGCATGCCGCACGAACAATGTGTGCAGCGTGTAACTGCTCTTTCCGACAGCGTGTAGTGCGTGGAAGTAATTGAGAAGGCCGCGCACCTGACTTCCGCGACCCACACCAAGTGTAGTAACTGTACCGCCGTAGTAAACCTGAGAAGCGGTGCAAAATCCAGGTGCCTTCAGCCAACGTCCCCAATTGGCCGGTCACTGTCCGACGGCGATCGGCATCACGCGACCCGTTGCGGACGGCCACAGCCTCATCGCGCGAACGGCAGCTTGCGGATCACGACGGACGGTGAAATCGTCGGTGACCGCAAGGGTTGCTGCGGCGTACTCTTTGGTCCGTTGATCGCGGAGGCATTACTCAGTCAGCAGCAGCTTTCCAGCGAGCGCATACGCCGTTCGAGCTCGGCAAGGTCTCGCGCGCCCGCCAGGTACTCGTCATTGCGCCGTTGTTCGGCGCGCTCGAACCAGAGGCCAATCCGTGTGAGAAGGAAGGCAAACATAATAATCTCCAAGAAGTTGCTTACCAGTGACGCAGTTGGCCAGACGCGGCGCTACGCATGTGTCTCGCAGCTGTTCTCTGACGCTGCTAGACGATTCAATCGTAGGCGGCAAATATGCTTACGTATACTTATCGTTTCTTATGCAATACATTAGTGATTTTGTTGAATCAGCCCGTTTTTTCAGGAGGGACGTACTTTGGAAGTCGGTCGACTGCGGGCGCTCTTGGAGCTAGCGCGATCTGGCACGATGGCAGCCGCCGCTGAGGCTCTGTTCCTGACGCCCTCGGCGGTGTCACAGCAGATCGCACAACTGGAAGAGGAGGCCGGCGTCAAGCTTACGGAGCGTATCGGCCGTGGGGTCAGGCTTACTCCGGCGGGCCACGCGCTGGTGGCGCACGCCGAGCGGCTGATGGTCGTGATGGACGAGGCTCGCTCGGAAATGGCAGAGCTTCGGCGTGAGATAGCAGGCGAGCTGCGCGTCGCCGCGTTTCCGTCGATCGCGTCCGTGGTACTCCCTGACACGGTCAAGGCGCTGCGGCACGCGTTTCCGCGCCTGGAGATCGCCATCGAAGAACTGGAGGCGATTGACGGGATGGCGGCACTGCGGTCTTGGAGAACGGACATCGCCTTGATTGACGATCTCTCAATCGTCGCGGGCGATAATCGGGAACACGTCACGGTTGTGCCGCTGGCCGAGGATGTGTGGTACGTGACGGTCTCGACTGACCACCCGCTGAGCAAAAAACCGTCGCTTAGCCTAGCCGATCTCAGGCACGAAACTTGGGCAATGGAATCGAGGAGGGGACCCTTCGGCAGCTTCGTCGCCGATTTATGCCGTCGCGCCGGATTTGAGCCTCTGACCAACGCCAAATGCCGCGGATCCGAGATGGTCGAAGCGATGGTCGCCTCCGGTTGCTCGGTGTCAGTCGCCCCCGGACTCAGGATGCTACGCTCGCCGCGCGGCGTGGCATGGGTAAAGCTGAGGCCCGAGGTTCGCCGCAAAATCTACGTCGCTTATCGCCGCGGCGAGCGCAACCATCCCATGGTCAAAGTGTTCGTTGATGAAATCGTCCGGACGGCATCGAGACTCCTCAGTTAGCTGAATCGCGATGATCGCGCCGCCAAGCGTCCGTTACTCGAATGGAGCCGACGTTCGAATGTCCGTCTTAACGCTGGGCTCAATGACCGACATTGGCCGAACCCTGACGCAGGGGCGTGTAACGGACCCAAACGGCCGTTGTCCACGCTCAGGCTGCCCAGCAAAGATGCGCAACCAAATCGGGGAGCCTCTTTCGGTTCGACTAGGAGGGTTCAGAAAGTCAACGGATAAGTTATTCGAAAACCCGAGCCCATGCCGCCCGAAGGCGTCGCGCGCGGTCTTCAAAGAGATATGAGGCAGCCAGCGTCAAGAGACCTGAAATAACACCCGTCACGATGTGCTCGACATAGGGGATGCGGTAGTGACTCGCGTGCGAGTAGGCGTCGCCTAACGTTGTCAGGACGCCTACGACTAGCGCATTGCCGTATCGATGCACGTAGAGTTTCGCCGCAGGCGTGAAGGTCAAAAGTACGGCTAGGAGTCCGGTGAGCAGACCTGTATGGATTGCAATCGTCCAGTGGGCAAGGCTCATGACATTGCCCCAACTCCCTGGCATGCAGGTCATGCATGCGCTGGTCGGCTGCCAGAAACGCTGGATAAACAGCCAGGCGCGGCGCTTCCACTCGGTTGACATGATGTATTTCCCATCAATGCCGTTGTTACGGCCGACGCCACCATAGGTACCGTTGGAGCGGTTTCCAGGCCTTTTGACCAGCCTGCCGTCCTCGTCATGGATGCTTTAATTCTGCGCGGCGTCGAGGCCGAGAAATAACGTGGACATCCGCGGAATATTACACCGTGATTGGACGCCGCCGTTTTGACCGGAACCGGAATTCGGCCCTTGCGTTTATCGGTGCAGCTCCATGGATGACGGGCATCGAACGATGCGCTTCCGCACGAAGTCAGCTTCCGGACTCGACCCACAGCTGCCGTTCGGACCGGCGCCACCGCAATGACCGCTTCCAAGGTACAACGGTCGTTCGTGCAGTTATGCCGTCCGCCGGATGCTCGTGTGCGTCGAGCCAGTCATGGATCTCCTGAACGTTGTCGTCCCCGCCGGTAATAGTCTGGCCCGCGATCGCGACCGAAGCAGCTTGTCAGAGCACCTTGCTCTTATCAAGATTCTTCCCCGACGAGGCGTTGTAGCGGTCGACGTATTCGCCAAGCAATGTCCGGATCGCGCGGCCAATCTTCACGTAGTCGCTTTCGTTGAGATTCGCGAGCGACACGCGGCCCGACGGATGCTGCGTGCCGAAGCCGCGCCCCGGCAGCAGCACGACCCGCGCGTCCCTCGCGAGACGGAACAGTACCTCGGACGGTTCAGTGTTCTTGATCACCCAATCGACGAAGTCGCGTCCGTACGCTCGCTCGCCGAGGAACTCGAGATCGAGGATCGTGTAGTAGTCGACCTTGTTCTCGTCATCGTCATCGAAGCTGATGCCGATCTCGCGATACAGCGCCTGCTTCCGGCTGCGGATGAGCCGCTTCAACGCATTCTTGTACGCGTCCGGCGTATCCATCAACGAGAACAGCGAGAACAGCACCATCTGTACTTGCTGCGGCGTCGACAAGCCCGCCGTGTGATTCAGCGCTACCGTGCGACTGTCGGCCACCAGGCGGTCGATGAACTTTAGCTTATCGGGCTCTGTCGTGATCGACTCGTAACGATGATGCAATTCCTTCTTCACGTCTTTCGGCAATTCCGACAGCAACCGGTCCAGCACGTTGTCTCGATGCGTCGCGATCGTGCCAAGCCGCCACCCAGTCGCGCCGAAGTACTTCGAGTACGAGTACACGAGAATCGTATTCTTCGGTGCAAGCGCGAACAGTGACACGAAGTCGTCCGCAAAGGTGCCATAGACGTCGTCGGTCAGGAGAATCAGGTCGGGACGCTCCTTGACGATGTCAGCGATATATTCGAGGCTCTCATCGCTGATCTTTACCGAAGGCGGATTGCTCGGATTGACGAGGAAGAACGCCTTCACTTTCGGGTCGCGCAGCTTGTCGAGTTCCTTCTTCGAGTACTGCCAGCGGTTTTCCACATCGGCCTCGAGATTCACGACATTGAGCCGGTAATCATTCAGGCGCGGAATCTCGATGTACGGCGTGAAGATCGGTATGCCGAGCGCGATCGTGTCGCCCGCCTCGATGAGATGGTTCTCGCGCATCGTGTTGAAGATGTACGTCATCGCGGCCGTGCCGCCTTCGACGGCGAAGATGTCGAACTCGCCGATGAACGGATGCGCGCCGATCATCTCGCGCCGCAGGTATTGCCCGACGATGATCTCCGAGAGCTTGAGCATCCGGTCCGGCACCGGATAGTTCGAGGCGAGGATGCCTTCGCACATCTCGTAGAGGAACTCGCCGGCGGAGAGCCCGAGCTGATCGCGCACATACGAAACGGCAGCGCGCAAGAAGTCGACGCCCGGCACGCCCTTGTTGTCGCGAGCGAAGATTTCGAAACGCTCCTCCAGGCCTTCGCGGTTCGGAAAGCCGCCGAGCCCTTCCGGCATATGGGCGAACGAGCGCTCGGATTCGCGCATCGCGAAGAGACCGAGTTGCCAGAAGCCGTGGCGGGGAATCGTCGCAAGAAAGTTCGGATTGCCGCGACCGGCATTGAGCATCGACAGGTTCGCCGGACGCTCCACCGCGCCGCCGCCCGCTGCCTCGATGAGTTCGTCCTTCAGTTCGAACGGGCTGAGCGCCGCCATCTTGGAGCGATCGTCCGTGCCTGCTTTAGTGGACTTTGTCATCCAACACCTCCAGACATGATGAGCTGCGTGAAAGAAAGGCGAATGCGCGAATCTGGGGAGCTAGGTCATCAGCATCACGATGACCATCCCCCAGATCGTGAGCAACGTGTTGCCGACTGCGTAGGTGACTGTGTAACCGAGACCCGGTACCTGGCTTTTGGCCGCATCGCAGATCATGCCGAGCGCGGCTGTCGTCGTTCTCGCTCCGGCGCACACGCCGAGCAGAATCGCAGGGTGGAATTTGAAAATGTACTTCGCGATGAACATGCCGAGGATGAGCGGCACGCTGGTCGCGAAGATGCCCCACAGGAAGAGGCTCACACCTAGTTGCTGAAGACCCGAGACGAAGCCGGGCCCCGCGGTGATACCGACCACCGCAATGAACACGTTCAGGCCGACCGAGTTCATAAACCAGATGGTCGGCTCGGGGATGCGTCCGAAGGTCGGATGAATTGCGCGCAGCCAGCCGAACACAATGCCCGCGATCAGCGCGCCGCCGGCCGTCGACAACGTGATCGGAATCGCCCCGACCTTGAGCACCACGGCGCCGATCAGCGCGCCTAGCGTGATCGCGAAGCCGACGAACGCGATATCCGCCGCGTTGGTGGGCCGGTCGAGCACGCCCAGTACCTTCGCGGCCGCCGTGATGTCCTGCGTGCGGCCGACGAGCGTCACCGTATCACCGCGATGTAGCCTGGTGCTTGGCAATACCGGGATCGGCGTTTCCGTCGCGCCGCGCTTGATCTTGCGCAGGAACAAGCCCCGCGCCGCCGGCTGCGCCGCCAGTTCCTGCAGCGTCTTGCCGTCCACTTCCTTGTTCGTCACGTAGATATCGACGCCTTCGACCGGCACCGCAAGCAACTCCGGGTCGTCGACTTCAGCACCGCGCGGCCCGAGTACCTCGACGAGCTGCTCGTGTCGCCCAGCGATGGCGACCACGTCGCCCGCCTGCAGCACGTCGCCGAGCTTTGCCTCCTGGACCGTGCCGCCGCGTCTGATCCGTTCGACGAACAGTCGGGTTCCGACCGGGGCGCTCGCTTCCGCCTGTCCCACCGTCATGCCGACGGCCGGGCCCTGCTCCGGAATCCGGTAGGCGCGCAATTCATACTGATGCCACCCCTGGCCTGTGCCGCCGAGTTCCTGCGTGGCTCCGAGCATCGCTTCATATTCTTTGCACGCCGCAACGAGATCGATACCCAACAGTTTCGGACCGAGCGTCGCTAGGATCAGTGCGGAGCCGATGGTGCCGAAGATGTAGGTCACGGCATACGCGGTCGGCATCGCGTCCAGCAGCGCCTTCGTCTCGTTGGCGGGTAATCCCAGGCGATTGATGGCGTCCGTGGCAAGGCCCATCGATGCCGAAATGGTCTGCGATCCCGCGAAGAGACCCGCGGCCGAACCGACGCTATAGCCCGCTAGCTTCGCTGCCGCATAGGCAGCTGCGAGACACAATACGCATTGAACGACAGAAAACAACGCTTGCGGCAATCCGTCCTTCGCAATTCCACGGACGAACTGCGGGCCGACGCCATAGCCGACGGCGAATAAAAACATCAAGAAAAACACGGACTTGACGTTGACGGAGATGACGATGCCTAGCTGTCCGATCGCGATGGCAGCCAGCAGCGTCGCCGTCACTGCACCGAGGCTGAACCCGCGATAACTCTTCCCGCCTACCCAATACCCTATCCCCAGCGACAGAAAAACGGCGATCTCCGGATAACTGCGTAGTGTTGCTGTAAGCCATGACATACGCGCTCCTTGTTGGGCTGATTTTCGAGGGTATATTCAATAGGCAGATACAAAACGGGCGTTAGGAACCGGCCCTGCCGTGTACCGCTGAGACGTCTGATGCGCTGGCAGGACGTTCGGGAATGAAAGGACCTTCGAATTAGTGTAGGAAATGAAAGCTGAAACACAATCTTTCCTTTTTGTTGCTGGCTTCAATACGCTCAAGACTCCCGATTAACTCTGCAAAATGCATTTATTATTAACTGGACGCATAACGCTGATCATCCGTCTTTTATCGGTCTTTTAGTGCGACCGGCACGTTCGGCGTGGACGTCCGCTGTCTGGGCACAGCCGACGTTCGAACGTCCACGTGGAAGCGGGGGCAACGTCCGTAGATGGCCGCCTGCCGCCCAATGTGGACGACTAAGGCTTCCGCCGAGAATGAACGCTCGCCGATCCACCCGCCCGTTCGAACCTCGTTGTCCCGATGTCGTGCGGCGCTTTGATGGAAGCCAATCGGCTCCCGGATCGCCTTACCATCCAGTAAGCCTGCTGACAGCCTGGTTTGCCAGAGGCTGCATCGCCTCGTCCCGAGGAGCGCACATGGCACGTGGTGACTCCTTATGCGTTGGCGCGCGTCGGTTTCGTGTTCGCCGGCCGCTGCGTTGATGATCGTATTAGCGCTCGTGATCATGAACGTCGGCATCAGCGCGACGAAGGCGCCACTGTGGGCGATGCCGAGCAAGTTCCTGTCCGGGGCGGGCGCGGCCGCGGGGGTTGCGACGATCGACCCGGTGGGTAATCCGGGCGGCTTCGTTGGACCGTTTACGATCGGCTGGCTCAAGAACGTGACCGGCGGTTATGCGGCGGGACTCTATGTGGTCGGCGCGACGTTGGCGGTGTCGGCCGTCGTGACGTTGATGTTGAGGTCGACAGACGAAGCGTGCGCCGGTTGTGGTGAAAGCGCGCCACGGGCATTGAGCGGGGCTTTGGGGCGAGACGGCCGCCGATTGCCACACCGGCGGCCAGCATCGAACCATCCGTCACCCGGCTACCTCAACCCATGCACCGACACCTTCTTGCCTTCGAAGGCTTCCTGCACACCCTGCACGCAATTCGACGCACAGTCATAGCCAGGCGCCGACTGGGCGAACGGGACGAACGCCCGATAGACCACCGACTCGACCTGCGTTCCGTCGTCGGTGACCACGATGTTAAGGTCGGTCTCAACGTTGGCCGGCACCGGTCCGCCGGCCGTATAGATCACCGACATGGTGCCGGTGCAATCGGCGTTCACCGTGTAGGTGCCGCCCTGATAAGGATTGAAGGTGGTCTGGCCACCTTTCGGCACCCCATTGATACTGCCGAAGTCGGTGCGTGTGAACGTGCCTTTGCCGTCGAATGTCACGAGGGCGACGTCATCGAGAATCGACGCGCTGGCGAACGGATGCAGCACGTTATTCGAGTCCAGCAAGCCAAGAATTTCTCCGTGACCGAGAAATCCATATGCTCCTCTTAGTGTTGCGTTCGAGCACTGGCCGTCGGCCTGCACGGCGCCACTCAGCGATAGCAGTGCCACGGCGGTTGCCGACAAAATGCTCATATGGCGGGTGTTCATCATCATCTCCTTGTTGGCGACTCAGGCGTTTGACGTCGCGACGGGCAGGGCCCAACCGGCCGCTGGATCCCTGATTCAAATCCACGCAATGAATGGGAAATGGCCACGGTGCTACCTGGCTGTGTCGCTCTGAACATTCGACGAGCGGAGAACGAGCAGCTCCCGGAGCGGCCGACTGTTTCCGGATGCGAGGCGGGATAGCCCAGGTGCGGGCCGAAGTAGTGAACGACGAAACGCTTTCACCAGGCGCGCGGTTTTAGCCTGGTGTTGGGGGACAAGTGCAGCAGAGATGCACAAAGGTTCGCGCGATGAGGACTTCGTGAGTCAGCCACGCTTTAAAGGCGCATGGCGAAAACCAGTGTAGTTCACGCTATTTGCCGCGACCTGATGAAAATCGGACAAAAGGGCGGCACATTCAGATCGCACGGTTCTTGGTTTTGATGCGCGAGCAGCCTACAGCGGCTGCGAGGCTCTGCAGGTGGCTGCGGCCTGGCGGCCCCCACTCGTTCATTCTGGACATTGACATGCCAGATCTTCCCGGCCTGGCGGTTGCCACTGCCTTACGGCAAATGCCGGACATTAGCCGTGCCATTCTCGTCGCTCCTACGGCAACTCGGCGAAACGGATTACGGGGCGATCCGCGAGAATGGCTTCGATGCGCTCTATCAGAAGCCGGCCAGTCCCGTTGGCTCGTGAACTGCATGAGACCATAGCTGCGCCTTGGTCCGGGGCGAACCCTTCCACGGGAGCCTAAATTCGTGCGACCTGGCGTTGGGGTACTGCTGTCCTGAGTGGCGTACCGTTTCTGCAAGCACCTAGTCATGGCCTCGTTGAACCGGATCATCTCCTGAAACGCCATCGCCCCGCCCGGTGAAGTCTTCTGCCAGCGGCGCAGCACCGTGGCGCGCAGAGCGCGGAGTTCCGCGACGACATCGTTGATACCGAATGCGCGTGAAAGAGGGGTCTGTGCGTGGAGGCGCGCGAGCTGATTGAACCTGCAGAACGCACGGTCACGCGCAGGACAAGTATTTGGCTTTGTCTTC
The DNA here is from genome assembly GCF_013177735.1 of Paraburkholderia elongata. Lineage (GTDB taxonomy): Bacteria > Pseudomonadota > Gammaproteobacteria > Burkholderiales > Burkholderiaceae > Paraburkholderia > Paraburkholderia elongata. Next base: position 21,328 of record NZ_WOEZ01000128.1, read on the forward strand.
TTTTTATGTGCTTCCCGCGGGGCGTGGGCGGACGTGTACGGACCAAACCTCAACAGTTCCGTGGCGGGTAAACGGCAAATCAGTTGTCGCTGCCGGCAGAAGTAATTGTCGCCAGACACGGCCGATGAAGAACGTTCGACGTCGTGAACGGCCGCTTCCGGGATGAAGTCGACACCTGAACGTCTGCACGTGGCGACGACCGAACGTCGCCTCCTGGCCGATTGCCGACAATTGGGACCGGCGAGTTCTGATCCGACTCGGAGCGGATACGCTCGGTGATTGTTTGTCACGGCGGCGCCTGAATTCCCTAAGTACCCCGTGCGGCCAGACATTTTGTCGCCTGACTAAACGGCCAGTCACGTCTCAAGAATCTCGATGCCGTTTTCGGCACACCATTGCCTCAGCGCGCTTTCGACAGAGTCGGCTTCAAACGTATACCAGGCTTCGAGAACGC
>NZ_WOEZ01000129.1 GCF_013177735.1 Paraburkholderia elongata
CGGCGTTTTTCGCGATCCAGTCCTTCGCCTTCTGCACGCTTTCGTCAGTGCCTGTCTTGTCCTGGCAAACAGTCACCGAGAATCCGCCATCGCCGCTGCGTGCGAGGGTGTAGCTGACAAAGCCTTTAACCGAACGCATCAGTTCTTCGACGTCAGCCGTGCGCTTCTCTAGCAGATCGAACAACTCCTTTGCACCCTTTCCGGAAAATCTCCTTATAACAGTTTGCATGATTGCATCCTCCTGTTTGACCAGCGAAACGAGCATGCCGCACGAACAATGTGTGCAGCGGGTAACTGCTCTTTCCGACAGCGTGTAGTGCGTGGAAGTAATTGAGAAGGCCGCGCACCTGACTTCCGCGACCCATACCAAGTGTAGTAACTGTACCGTCGTAGTAAACCTGAGGAGCGGTGCAAAATCCAGGTGCCTTCAGCCAACGTCCGCAATTGCCTGGCCGCACATCCAGATCGGCCTCGTCAAGGCGCTCGGCGGCGGTTTCGATGCCAACGCCGCTGACCTCGCGGTGCCCGCTGGTGCATCGGTCGCGCACGCCTCGAGCTGAACCCGGCGCACACTTGATGGTTAAGCGGCCGAGATTGAGAATAGGGAGAGCATTCCGATGAGCGACACCCACCAAACTGCCGCGAGCGTGAAGCCGAAATCGAACGGCAAGCGCAAGCGCATGATGACGCTGCTCGTCATCGTGATCCTGATTGCCGCGGTCGCCTACGGCCTGTACTACTTCGTCGTCGCACGCTTTCACGAGGCTACCGACGACGCCTACGTCAACGGCAACGTCGTGCAGATCACGCCGCAAGTGACCGGCACGGTCATCGCTGTCAACGCCGACGACACGCAGACGGTGAAAGCCGGCGATCCGCTCGTCATGCTCGACCCGGCCGATGCGCGCGTCGCGCTGCAGCAGGCCGAAGCCAATCTGGCGCAGACAGTGCGCCAGGTGCGCGGCCTGTTTGCCAACGACAACCAGTACCA
>NZ_WOEZ01000013.1 GCF_013177735.1 Paraburkholderia elongata
CCCGCGGGGCGGCGGCGCGCCGTCGGGGCGCAAAGGCGCGTTGGAAGCGGGGATGCACGCGAGCTCGCCGCCGCTCGTCTCACCGACTGCAACCGCCGACGTACTGGGACCCGGAAGCACCGGATTGGCCGCCGCGTTGAGTCGCGCGCGCCGGCTCTGGGAAGAAGCGGAAACAGGATTCGCAACAGTCATATCTGGCTCCATCGAGAGGCGTGGGACATTGCCGTCATTGCTGACGGATGCTGTTGGGCGATTTTTTGAACCGGTCGCCTCTGGGTCCGAATTGCATGCTGCCGATTTGCTGCCGCTGGTTTTGCGACATCAACTTCTGATGCACTTTCTCAATCACTGCTCGACTACCCTCCGCTGCCGCCTCGACATTGAGGCTGCGTCATTTTGCGCTATGCAGGCGAGCCTTGGAACACCGGTTCCGGCAAACCTTGTCGCCCCGGCGTTGCGATAAACACGCCGCCCGCATGAGAATCGCTCGCGAGCGCAGCCGCATCGAGATCAATGCGCGCGCTCGTGATGTAGAGCGTGTCCAGTTGCGCGCGCCCCGCAGGAAGTCCCCTTGGGGGAGGCTCCGCAGGAATTCCCCTTGCGGGACCGCCAAACGCGACGCAACTCGGCTGCGCGGTCGGCACGTCGACGCGCGCGGTTTCCACGCCGTCGGGGCCATATCGCACCACTCGCCCGCCGCCCCATTGCGCGTTCCACAAACCGCCGTCGCAGTCGACGGTCGAGCCGTCGGGCTCGCCGGTCGCGTCAGTCAATGTCGTGAACACGCGGTCGTTGGCGATGCTGCCGTTCGCGCGATAGTCGCAGACGCGGATTTCACGCGTCGGCGAATCGCAGTAGTACATCGTCGCGCCGTCAGGACTGAACGCGATGCTGTTCGAGATCGCCGGTGCGGGTAGCAGCAAACGCTCCAGCGACAAATCGTGGTTCAGGCGATAAAACCCGCCGACGGCTTGCAGCGGCGAGCCTTCGTCTTTCGTGCCGAATACGAAACGGCCCTGACGGTCGCAGCGGCCGTCGTTCACGCGCGTATTCAAGTCAGGTTCGACGTCGACGATACGCTGCGTCTCGCCGGTTGCCAGATCGAAGAACGCCAGATGTGTCGCCAATCCGAGCAGCAGGTAGTTCGGATCGGCACACAACGCGAACGTGGCAATACGCTCGGGCATGCGCCAGAACGTGCTGCGGCCGTCGCTCGGGTCATAGCGCCACAGCTGCGCGCCTTCGATATCGGTCCAGTAGAAGCGGCCTGTTTTTTCGCACCACGTCGCGCCTTCGCCGAGCGTGCATTTCGTATCGAGCAGCAGCGTCGCGCGAGGCGCAGGCACACTCGAACTCACGCCCAGCCTCCGTCGACGATGATGTCCTGCGCCGTGATCATCCTGCTGTCGTCGGCGGCGAGGAACAGCGCCATGCGGGCGAGATCGGCGGGTTGCAGTTCAGCGTCGATGCACTGGCCTTCCTTGATCGAGCGGCGGCCCGCGTCGTCGAGCCACAAACGTTTCTGCTTTTCCGTCATCACCCAACCCGGCACCAGCGTATTGACGCGAATGTTGAAGTGACCGAGGTCGCGCGCGAGGCCGCGCGTCAAACCCTGCACCGCCGATTTCGACATCACGTACACCGGATAGCCGCCGTTCTTCAGCATCCAGCTGATCGAGCCGAGATTGATGATCGAACCGCTGTTGGTGGCTTTCATGTCCTCTATCACCGCTTGCGCCGCGAAGAACTGATGGCGGATATTCACCGCGATACCTGCGTCGAAAAACTCGCGCGTCACTTCACCAATCGCGTGGCGCTTGTCGTTTGCCGCGTTGTTCACCAGCACCTGAATCGGACCGAGCGCAGCCTTCACATCGGCGATCGCTTTCTGCAGCGCGTCGATGTCGGTCAGATCGCACGGCAAGAACAGCGGCTTGTGTTTCGAGTCACCGAACTCATCGGCGAGCGCTTCACCCGCAGTCGCATCGATATCGAAGAACGCGACGCGCGCGCCTTGCGCCGCGAAATGCTCGACGAACGATGCGCCGATACCGGTCGCGCCGCCCGTAATCAACACGATTCGGTCGACGAGACTCGGATAGCGGGCAAACGCGCTTTGTGCGAGACGGTCGTTTGCATTGGCCGGAGACGACATCGTTCGATTCCTTTTAGAGCAAAGTGAGTAAGTCGCGGGTTTAATCCCGCGAGCCGCGGTTCTTCAACTGGTCGAGCAGCACAGCGGCGAGCAGAATCGCGCCACGCACGAGGTACTGATAGAACGCGTCGATGTTCATCAGGTTCATCACGTTCTCGACCGTCCCCATGATCAGCACGCCGATCACGACACCGGAGATCGTTGCTCGACCGCCGAGCAGCGATACGCCGCCCAACACGCAAGCCGAAATCACGTTCAGCTCGAAGCCTTCCGCCGCATTCGGCTGACCCGACGTAATCCGCGAAGCCAGAATCACACCGGCCAGCGCAGTGACGGCGCCCTGAATCAGGAAGATATAAACGCGCGTGCGTTCGACGTTGATACCGGCAAGACGCGAGGCTTCGGGATTACCACCGATTGCCAGCGTATTACGGCCGTACACGGTCTGATTGAGCATTACGCCGAACACGATGAAGCACAGCAGCGTGACCCAGATCGGCAGCGACACGCCGAAGAAGCTCAAACCGCCCAACGCGATAAACGTATCCGACGACACGCCCACTGCTTGCCCATGCGACACGATAAAGCCGAGACCGCGGACGATTTCCATCGTCGCGAGCGTGGTGATCAGCGCATTGATGCGCAGATAAGCGATCACCGCACCGTTGACGAAACCGATCACAGCACCTGCCGCCACCGCGGCGATGATTGCGATGAACGTGTTACCGGTCGCGTTCAGGACCATCGCGCACAGCACGCCCGCGAACGCGACCGTCGACCCCACCGACAAGTCGAAATCGCGCGAGGCCAGACAGAACATCATCGTGCACGCGACCATGCCGATCTGCGAAATCGACAGTGCGAGGCCGAGCATGTTCTCGATCGAAAAGAAGTGATCGACCGTCAGCGACATCGTGATGAACATCACGATGAAGATCAGAATCAGGCTGTACTCGGTGATCTGCTGCCACCATTTCGCCTTGTCGTTCGACTGCGGAATCAGCGCTTCGGCCGCGCCTTTGGCGGCTTGTTGCGCGAGGTTTTCTCTGGCTTGCATTTTGAAGACTCCTCCCGTTCCCCACGGGTTGCCGGACTTTCGTCCAAATAATGTTCAGGCCGCTTGCTCGGTAGCTGCGGTTCCGGGCAGCGCGGTCGAGCTTTGCGGCAACGCGAGGCTCAACACCGTTTGTTCCGTTGCTTCCTTGCGTGACAGCTCGCCGGAAATCCGACCTTGACGCATCACGACGATCCGGTCGGACACGCCGAGCACTTCCGGCAATTCCGACGAAATCATCACAATCGCGCAGCCGCGTTCGGCAAGCTGATAAATCACGTTATAGATCTCGTGCTTCGCACCGACGTCGATCCCGCGCGTCGGTTCGTCGAGAATCACCACTTTCAGATCAGGCTCGGCCAGCCAGCGCGACAGAATCGCCTTCTGCTGGTTGCCGCCCGACAGGAAGCGAATCTTCTGACGGCGGCTCGGTGTCTTGATCTTCAGCAACTTGATAAAGCGGTCGGCGGTTTCCGCTTCCTTCTTGCGGTCGAGGAACATCCCCGCACGCAGATAGTGACGGCGGCAACTGATATTGATGTTCTCCGACACGGTCGCCATCGCGACGATGCCTTCTTCCTTGCGGTCTTCCGGGCACAGCACGATGCCGTGTTTGATCGCCTCACCCGCGCTGCGCACCTTGATCGGCTTGCCGTCGAGCACGATTTCGCCGCCCTTCTTGTGATCGGCGCCGTACACAAGGTGCATCAGTTCGCTGCGTCCCGCGCCCACCAGACCGAAGAAGCCGACGATCTCGCCACGGCGCACTTCGAAGCTGGCCGGTTGCGCGAGCGCATGGCCTTCGATCGCTTTCGCCGCGAAGCGCACGTCGCCCAACGGCCGCGCTGAATAGTTATAGATGTCGGCGATTTCACGTCCGACCATCTCGCTCACGATGGTGTCGCGCGACACGCCTTCGAGCGTCGGATGCGAGGCGATCTTGCGGCCGTCGCGGAAGATCGTGCAGGCGTCGCACAGTTCGTAGATCTCGTCCATGCGGTGCGAGATGTAGATCATCGCGCGGTTGTCGGCACGCAGATCGCGCACCAGCTTGAACAGCACTTCGGTCTCGCGATGCGACAGCGAACTGGTCGGCTCATCCAGTGCAATCACGCGCGCGTTACGCAGCAACGCCTTGCAGATTTCGACCATCTGCCGTTGTGCGATCGAGAGTTTGCGCAGCTTCGCGTTCGGATCGAGACCCACGCCCATCGCTTCGAGGCGTTCACGCACGAAGCGCTTGGCTTCGCGCTTGTTGACCCAGCCAAGCGAGTTCGGCAGTCGGCCCAGCAGCAGGTTTTCCGCGACCGTCAGATCGGGCACGTATTGCAGTTCCTGGTGAATCACCGCGATCCCCGCCGCGATCGACGCCGCCGCGCTCGTAAAGCGCACCTCATTGCCGTCGATCATCACGCGACCGGAGTCGGGCTGATATTCACCGCCGAGAATCTTCAGCAGGGTCGATTTCCCTGCGCCGTTTTCGCCCATCAGGCCGTGCACCTGCCCGACGTTGACGTCGAAGGACACACCGTCGAGCGCGCGCACGCCTGGAAAGACTTTGCCGATATTGTCAAAACGTAGCGTCGCTGACACTTCGCCTCCTGTTGCTTCGTGTGAACCGCGCTTTAGGTGCTTCTTGGGCACAAAGCGTGGTCTGTCTCAACTGCTCATCTTTTATTGCTTCCGGTGATCGCTGCCGGTGCGCCCAATCCCTGGAGAATGACGCACCGGCAGTTCACTTCACTGCACCGCTGTAAAACGGCGGCTTACTTCGATGCGAGGCCCATCTTCTCGCGCACTTCGCCCACGTTGTCACGCGTGGCCAGCATGCCGCTCGTCAGCGTGAGCATCGGCGGTTCCTTGCCTTGCGTGATCCAGTCGTACATCAGCGTCGAGGTTTCTTCGCCGTGACGCTTCGGGCTGATGATGACCGTGCCGAAGAAGCCGGTCGGCGACGGCTTCTTGAACTCGTTCAATGCCGATTCCGAACCGCCGATGCCGATGCCGATCATGTTGTCCGCCTTGAAGCCGCGGCCTTCCGCTGCGCGCACCGCGCCGAGCACGCCTTCGTCGTTCAGCGCGTAAGCCACCCAGTGCTTGAACTGCGGGTTCTTCGTCAGCGCAATGTTCGCTGCGTTGAAAGCGTTTTCCGTATCGGTCTTCGCTTGCGGCGCGGCGATGATGTTCGCCTTCGGGAAGCCGGCGGCGACTAGTGCGTCGGTGGCGCCCGTGGTGCGGTCATGCGCGGTCGGCAGTTGTTCGTAGGTCACGTCGATCGCGCCGACGTCCTTCATGTCCCAGCCGCGCTTCTTGATTTCCGCAGCCAGGCCGTCGCCCACCTGCTTGCCGATGTTGTACGCCGAGATGCCCATATGCGGCACCGATGCGATCGGCTTGCCCGCACCGTCAACGAGGCGGTCGTCGACCGTCATCATCTTCAGGCCGTCGGCCTTCGCCTTGGCGACGATGCCCGGTCCGAGCTTGACGTCAGGCGTGCAGATCACAAAGCCTTGCGCTTTCTGAGCCGACAGGTTGTCGATCGCGCTCATCACCTTCTCGCCCGACGGCGCGCCGATCTTGACCAGCGTGAAGCCCTTCTCCTTGGCGGCAATTTCCGCGAACTTCCATTCGTCCTGGAACCACGGTTCTTCCGGCTGCTTCACGAGGAAGCCGATCTTGACCGGATCCGCGGCTTGCGCCACCGGTGCGTTGAAGAGCACACCCGCCGCCGCTGCTGCCAGCGTGAGGAAAATTCTTCGTTTCATAATGCGTGTCTCCTGACTAATTGATAACGAGAAGGTATCGGCCGCGTCTTCTTGTACCGGTTGTGACACACGCGGCCAGCGCGTCGTCCGGTGAAACCTGGCTACCAGTTATTACTTGTTCTTGCTGCTGGTCCTGCTTCTTCCTGCGCGCTGGTCCGCTACGTTCAGTCGTGATACAGCGCGGAGCGGCCGCCATCCACGGTGATGCAGGTGGCGTTGATGAACGGCGCTTCATCCGAGGCGAGAAACACCGCCGTCATCGCCACTTCTTCCGGGCGGCCGATGCGCTTCATCGGTTGCAGATCGAGCGTCGCCTGTTTCGCGGCGGCCGGATCGGCTTGTTCGTTCCACCAGTCGTGCGTCAATTGCGTTTCGATGTACCCCGGCGCGATCGCATTGACCCGCACATTGCGCGGCGCGTATTCGATGCCGAGTGCACGCGTCAGGCCAAGCACGCCATGCTTCGCCACCGGGTACGGAAAACATCCCGGGATGATCTTGAATGCATGCGTCGACGCGATATTCACGATGCTGCCCGCGCCGCGTTCGACCATGCCCGGCAGCACCGCGCGACACCCGTTCCACACACCATCGAGATCGACGGCGAAGCAACGGCGCCAGTCGTCGTCGGTCATCGTAAGCGGGTCGCAGAACACGTTGATGCCGGCGTTGTTGACCAGCACGTCGAGCGCGCCGAACGTGTGTTCCGCCTCGCTCACTGCGTGCTGAACCGAGGCTGACTGCGTCACGTCGGTCTGCACCGCGAGCACTTTTGCTTCGCTGGCTTTGTCCGCTCCACGTGTGTCAATTGCGCTTGCACTGGCACCAAGCGCCGCCCGGATTTCTCGCGCCGTCCGCTCGGCCGTTTCGATATCGAGTTCAGCCAGTACGACCGCTGCGCCCTCGCGCGCAAACGCGAACGCGATCGCCGCACCGATGCCGCGCCCGGCGCCGGTGATCAACGCGACTTTGTCGGCGAGCCGTTTCATTTCTTCGCACCCGCGCGGGCGATGCGCAACCCGTTGATGAACGCCTTCGCATGCGAAGCCGTCACCGCCACGCTCTGCCCCGGCTTATACAGCGCCGAGCCGAGGCCGAAGCCGTTCGCGCCAGCACTCAAGAACGGGCCCATGTTGTCCGGCGTGATCCCACCGACCGGCACCAGCGGCACTTCCGCCGCGATCACCGCGCGCCACGCCTTCACGACCTGACAGCCGAGTTGTTCCGCAGGGAACATCTTCAGTACATCCGCGCCGTTTTTCAGCGCGATGAAGGCCTCGTTCGGCGTCGCCACGCCCGGCGCACAGGCCATGCCTTGCGCTTTCGCGGCAACGACGACCTCCGGGTCGCTATGCGGCATGACGATCAATTCGCCACCCGCCGACTTTACGTCGCTGACAAAACTCGGATGCAGCACCGTTCCCGCACCGACGATCGCATCGGCCGGCAGCGCCTTGCGGATCGCCGCGATGCTGTCGAACGGCTGCGGCGAATTCAACGGCACTTCGACGATGCGAAAGCCGGCTTCGTACAACGACTGCCCGTGCTCGGCGGCATCCGCGGGCGTCACGCCGCGCATGATCGCGATCAGCGGACAGACCTCGAACGCCGCGATCAGACCCGCGTGCGGCATGTACGGGGCGGGCAGATTGATGTGAGGTTGCATGTCGGTTCCTTGTTTCGTGGTCGGCGGCGCTGTCGGTTAGCCGGCGTGCGCCGCTTGGGGCGTGGGATTGACGAGCCCCGCCTGGGTGGCGACGCGCCACAAACCGCGCTCGGTGGCGTGCTTCACCAGTTCAGCGTGAGTGCAGCCGAATTGCGCAAGTGCCACGCGATAGCGCTCGCACAACGCTTCATTGCCGATCAGGCGCAAGTGCTGCCCGGCGAGCGAGCTTTGCTGTTGCATGAGCACGGCTTCAAGACCGGCCAGTTCGTGCCCGATCAGCAAGCCCGACAGATAGTCCGGCTGCTGTTCGCGCGAAAGTTGTCCGGTGAGCCCGAGCGTGCGAGCGCTGAATACGGTGGCCAGCATCCCCGCCTGACCTTTGTCGCGGGCGATCTTCACGCCGCGCAGGAACGCTTCGGTATCTGGACGATCCGGCGTGACCATCGTGCGGCCGAGGATGGTGTGCTCGCGCAATGCCGCGAACACTTCACCGGTCATGAAGGTATGAAAACGTTCGATGCGGCCCGCCTGCACGACGGCCCATTTCGCGTGGGTACCGGGCAAACCGATCAGCGCGCGCTTGCCGCTCTCCACGGCGCCGGTGTCCTGACCGAGTGCGCCGAAAATCTGTGTTTCTTCGCCGCGCATCACATTCGGCAGGTCGCCGCGCTGCAGGACGCCCGGCACGATGTGCAGCGTCGCGCCGCCCGCGGCTTTTACACGCACGATGCCGGCCACCAGCGCATTCGCATTCGCCGGCGCGTCGACATACGGTGCTTCGAACCAGCCTTGCGCGCTGCCGACCATGCCGGCTGCGATCACCGGCACGGCGGGCGCCCGTTCGGGCCCGGCGCCGCCCGCGTCCTCGCAAGCGGGCTCGCAGCCGCCCTGCTCGGCGCGACGCGGGCAAATTAATGTTG
>NZ_WOEZ01000130.1 GCF_013177735.1 Paraburkholderia elongata
AACAATCATGGGGTCGCCGCCGTTGGCACGACGAGCAGATACAAGCGCCACCTCCCCGGCGCGCGGATGAAAGCGATAGTAGATGCAAACCTCCTGGTGATATGTGGCAGTATGTTGCCCATTCGAAACTTTGTTCTCGAGAGAACATGGACCATATCGATCGCGCGGGCGGACGGTTCGTCACCGTGTTGCCCCGCAATCGCCTCGAAGACGCCGAGTTCCGCCAGTGGATCCAGACCAACACCCCGGACTGGACCTGTGTGTGGGACCGGCCCAATCCGCGCCACAGCGACGGGCCGCGCGACTGCTGGTATGTCTTTCGCGCGCCGCTACTGTCGGCCGAAGCCTGGCCCGTAGTATGGGTGTGGAGTCCGTTGCTGACCCTGCGCCAGGAGGCCCGGCGACGCAGGAACATCGCCGCGGCCATTGAAGAGTTCCAGCAGTTACGCGCGCGGCTGGCAGGCTCGAAGACGCGGCTGCGTGGCGCTGCCGAGATTGACCTGCAGATCAAGGTGATTCTCGAGAAGCACCACGTCGCCCGCTATCTGAAGGTCCGGCGTACCGTGCGCGAAGAACACAAGTACAGGCAGACGCGGCGGGGTCGCCCGGGACCCGAGACTGCTTACCGCAAGATCACCAGGCGGCGCTTTGACATCGAGTGGACGACCGACGAACAGGCCATCGCTTACGATCACAGCAGCGATGGAATGTATCCTCTGGTTACAAACGATCGCAGTCTGTCACCGGCCCAGGTGCTGGAAGCCCACAAGGGTCAGCCGATGATCGAGAAGCGCTTCGAACAGGTCAAGACCGTACATGAGATCGCACCGGTGTTCCTGAAGGATGAGGGCCGCATCGAGGCTTTCTTCACGCTGTACTTCCTCGCTCTGCTCGTGCAGGCGCTCATTGAACGCGAGCTGCGCCTTGCCATGAAGCGCGAGAATATCGACGAACTGCCTCTTTATCCCGAGCAGCGTCAGTGCGCACGCCCCACGACCGAACAGATCCTGCGCCTGTTCAGCCTCGCCGAACGTCACCGGCTGATCGATGGTGCACACACTGTGCAGGTCTTCGACGTTCCCCTCACGGAATTGCAGCGTCAGCTGCTCAGGCTACTCGGCGTCCCGGAAGACGTCTTTCGCCCGCCGGACTAGCGACGAAATTCGCGCCAAATTGTGTCCTCGACGTGCGGAATGTAAGTCGGGACGTCAGCACCCTCCCTGAAAGATAGACGGATAGACGCTCCGCCGCGCCCCTACTTCCGAGGCTCCGTCCGGGCGTGGGGCGACCCGGGGGCCTTACGCGCGCTGACCGGCCACGTCGATGCAGCGAAGGCCGTTGCTGGCAGGCAACCAACACCTTTTTGTACGCGCCGCCGTCAATCGTCCTCCGCAGCGTAATACTGTGCGGCCGCCTCGAGCGTGCGCTGCTGCTCGGGGCGCACATAGGTCGACGTCGTCTGCAGCGACGCGTGGCCGAGAATCGCCTGCACCACGTCGACCGGCATGTCGCGCGCGACCGCGCGCGTGCCGAAGGTCGTCATGAGCAAGCAGCGGCCGGTGCGCGTCGAACGCGCTCTTCGGCTCCTTGCCAAAACGGCCATTGAAATCAGCGATGAAGTCGTAGAGCAAACTGAAGATGTCATCTTGAACTGATCCTAACGTGTCGCGTACCGCGGCGCGTGACGAAGGCGCTGACCGTCCGGTGCGACCGAGTGATCTATCTGCTGGCTAATACGCCAGCGATCGATTTTCTGATCCACCAGGACCTGGACGTGTTCGAGTATCCGGATGGGCGCATCGAGATCCGGGTCAATGGCGCTGCCCTGCCCTGTGTGCCGTACGACCGGCTCTCGGAGATTGACTCTCCGCTGTCAGGAAGGACATTCTGGAGTGAGCGAGTCTGATATCAGCTCTGCCACCGGCGATGAACAGCAACTCCAGCCGCTACATGCGCCGTCGGCATATCGCAAAGCCTTTCCGTAGACTGCAACGCGATCGGTCACAGGCTTCTGGATTCGTTCCCGCACATACCCAGGCATCATCTCCCCGTATGCCCCTGCCCGGCTGCCAACGATCCAGTCAACGGACTGCAGTCAATAGCCCAGAGATTGCCGTTTTCATCGAGTTCCGTGCTCGACTGATTTCACATTTCGATGCGTGTGCGATACCTTGAGCAGATCGTCAAGGGTATGCGTGTAACGACAGAATCGGAGAAAGCTGCACGACGCGTTTTGATCTCCCGAATAGCGAAACTACGCTGGTGTTTCTGGCATGGCAAACGAGAGCAAGCCATGGACCGGATGCAGGGGATCTTGATCATTTGCCGCGTGATCATTCCCGAGACACCGGGCGTTGCAGAAAGCCGCGCGCAACTTGATTACCGGACCAGAGAGCTTGTTGAATATGTCGAAGCGAAAGGCGGATCGACGATCAACCACGGGGCGCGACATCGTCAGCGCAAACCTGTTTCGACTGCGACGGCGGAGTCAGCGGTCAACCAGGTGATCAATCAGCGTATGTGCAAGCGACAGCAGATGCGTTGGTCACCGAAAGGGGTCCACCTACTCGCCCAGGCGCGATGTGCTTTGATCAACGTTGACCTCGCCGAAAGGCTTGCGAGGTACAAAAGGCCGAAGCCACCGCTATCGAGCGAGGCCGCGGAATTTATCAAGCTGTTCGAGCGAACATCGAACGCAATACCCCTAAGTTTTTAACACTCCCCCTAAGCACCGTGTTCGTCGCACCACTGGATCGCCCAGCGCTGTGCCGCCTCGAACGCGTCAGCGTCGGATGGATAGTCACCGAGGTCACCCGAGTACTTTACCTCGACGGCTTCGCCACCGGCCGTGAGGCGCCGATAGAACTTTGCGCGACCGTAGTAGCGACCACCTTCATCAAGAGGCGACGCGTCGATGTGGAATCCCTTGTAGTCGAATTGCATGACCGCCCCCGAAAAAATGCTCTATTCGTCGTCGCGTTGAGCAAGCTGCAGGTTCCCACTCGCGTCTCGGCCGAGGCTCACGAGCTTGTTTCTGTAGTCACAGGCAGGACAGAGGAAAAAGAATCCGTGGTCATCGACTTCCGGCGCGACCCGATCGAAGTCGTACCGGGCATCGCAGTTTCGGCAGGTCCACATGTCGGCCTCCGTCGGTATCCTGGAGAAATCCTAGCATGACCGACCGAGCGCCGTGCAACTGGAGGCACACCGTGAAACGACTACATCGCATCGATGCGGCGCTCCCATCGCGTTACCCGGCGTTCGGTGCTTGCGGTGCATTTATCTTTCAACGAGCACTGTTGGCACTGCGAGCTCCAGTAGCGCTAACTTCAGGCTGCGTTCGGTTGTCTTGTAGCGCCATATGAGACGCTCACCCGCCGGACATCGATACTCGTTCTTCTCAGCATCGTAGCTAAAATCCTCTTTGCTGAAGCGGTCGTCAGCGGTCGCGCCCGAGGCTTTCGTCTTAGGAACAAACGCCGTGATGCCCGCCTCGTGGCATGCGAGTATCTCCTCGCTCTCGTAATAGCCTCGGTCGGCAACTGCCGTGAGTTTATCGACGCCCATTTCCGTACGCGCCAGCTTGGCCACCGACGTGAGTTGGCCTCGACCAATTCCATTGTTGGTGACCGGGTGCGCGACAATCAGATGGTGCTTTGCATCGACCGCTATCTGGACGTTGTAGCCGACGACTCCGGTTCCGCGTGTCTTCATCGAACGCGCGTCCGGGTCCATGACAAGTAAACCGGCCCGCTTTCGATGGTGCGCTGGTGAGTCGAGCAGATTCCCGCCCGCACGTTAAGTGGTCAAAGTTGGCCGACTCCCGAAGTTCGACATCAATCGATGGCGAGCCGGCACAGCCTCGAACTTCCGCAGCCGCCCCCTCACCGGACCTTCGCCTCGCAAGAAATCAGCCACTCGCGGACCGGCTGGAAGCGGTGCTCGGGCTGAGTGTTAGCACGTTTGCCTGTACTGGAAACGCGAACAGCTCAACTTTTTCCGCACCTCGCCGATATACCGCTCGAACGCACCGTTGAGTTGGACAGACGGGACACTTGCTGGAGCGGCGAGTGAACAAGGACAGTTTCCTGCGAAACGCCGCTCGCCGAATGGGCGAGCGGCGCCGGGCACGCTTCGAAGACCACCCTTCCCGATCGAAGAGTCTTCCAGGCCATAGCGCGGATGCCAGCACGACGAGGAAGGCAGCCACAGGAACCATCGTCGACCCCCATGTAAAGCCCATCAGGTTGTCAGCTGCGAGCATGGGCCAAACCGCAATCCCCCAATTCAGGTGCCTCAGGAGGGCACGCTTCACGATCATGAAACGAATCTACGCCACATTCCTCGCTGCACTGCTGATCGCTACGCTTGCGCCGGAGTGCCAGGGACAGTACACCACCGACTGGGTGGCGAACACATCTGGAACCAACGCTACCCGCGTGGGTAGCGTCGCACGTTCCATGTGGATAGCGCCCGAGGGCGTCATCTACACGGCTTCCATGTGGGACGAAAACGAAGGTGGTGTCGCGATATACCAGAACGGCCGAAGCCTGGGGTCCATAGGAGGTCACGCCGACTTTCAGGGCTCGGCCATTACGGGAAATGCAACTTCGATTTTCGCCGCGCTGCAATTTAATACCACTTACGGCAGCGGCACGGTGGGGCGGTACAACCGAACCACTCAAACTCGCGACTTTCTCATCCCGGTCAGCGCGACAACGACTGAGCAGCGGGTTGATGTAATCACGGGACTCGCGACGTCGGGCTCGCTCCTTTATGCGAGCGACTCTCCTGGAAATCGCGTCCGCGTCTACACCACCGACGGCGTCTGGCGGCAGGATATCGCCGTCTCAAGCCCTGGCGCGCTCGCGGTGGACAGCGCAGGAAACATCTGGGTTGCGCAGAAGAGCGCGGGCGCGATCCTCGAATTCAATCCGGCCGGCGTGCTCGTGAGCACCATCCAGATGTCCGTCGCCTCTCGACCGTCATCGCTGTATTTCGATTCGTCGACCGGGTGTCTCATGATCGGCGACGAGGGCCCCGACATGAACATCAAGATCTATAGCATTTTGGGCATTCCATTTCTGGTCAGTACATTTGGCATTCAGGGGGGATATCTCGATACGACAACGGCAATCAAAGGCCAGGTTGGCGACAAGCGTTTTACCCGCGTCACCGGCATCGGCAAAGACGCCGCCGGCAACGTGTACGTGCTCAACAACCCGTGGGGCGGAAGCTGGGACCTCGGCCGCGACGGCGGCACCGACATTCACTCCTACGACAGTTCTGGCCACCTGCAATGGAAGCTTCAGTCTCTCAACTTCGAGGGGGTCGCGGCTCCGGACCCGGGTACTGATGGCGCGTACTTCTATGGAGGCACCAACATCTACACCGGCACCGCTGGGGGAACCTTCGTAGCGAACACTGTCGATCCGATCGACTATCCATCCGACCCACGCATCAACATCAACGATCGCTCACGGGATAAGCACTTCGGTCAACTTGCCACCGTCGGCGCCAACCGGATCCTCGTGGCGTCCGGTCAGAATCCCGATACTTTCTACTTCTTCCACTTCAATGCTGTGAATGGCTACATCGCCATACCGGACGCCACACTTCCAGGTCCGGCGTTCAATACGACCGCACCGGTCAGGGACGGATTCTGCCTCGACAGCAAAGGGGACGTCTGGGCCGGTTTGGACAAGACGAATGCCATCTGGCACTATCCGATGACCGGCTTCGATGCCAACGGTCAGCCGAGCTGGGGAGCAGGAATTGCAACGCCCATTCCGGGCACGATCACGCCATTGACGCGGATCATCTACCTGCCGGAAAGCGACACGATGATCCTGGCACAGGGAGTTGTCGGTAGCACGGACTGGACGTCAATCGGAACGCGGATCGAGGTGTATCACGGCTGGCTCGCAGGCAACACGACCGTTCCCAATCCGGTGATCAACCTCACCAGCGCCAATCCCAAGTCGATCACGGCGGCCGGCAACTATCTCTTCGTCGGATACGTACACACCGTGCCCAACATCGATGCCTTCAATCTGACCACAGGCAGCCTGGACAGCACGTTGATCAACAGCAACCCCAACACCGTGTACGTCGGCAATGACGTGGATTCGATGTACGGCCTTAGATCGTACCGTCGGTCGACCGGGGAGTACGTGATCACGAAGGACAACTACAACGGGACCAGCGTCATCATTTATCGTTGGACACCCTGATCGACAGTGCTCGTCGCGCCTACGCCCCCCGGCGAGTGCCTCACGTCATGTCGACTTATCGACATTGTTTCTTTCCACAGGCAGCGTTCACCCGGAAAATCAGGCACAGCCTTTTGAGATGCTTCGAAAGTCTGAAATCTTTAGTCGCCTGATACGCATACACTGCCGTTCTTGCTTTCCTGTTGGTCACGCAGAGCGGCCTGTTCGCCTCCGGCGCCGGTTATCGGCGGCGTCCTGGCAGTTGGCAAGGCGATTTTCAGAGCGCAAATTTCCGGATCTTGAGCCCCCCAACCCGCGCGATCGTCGCCAGCAACAACATTCAGGGCCTTCAGGATGACCGGCTCCTCCTTTCTGTACCTGACGCGGCTTCCCCATCGGCGCGCCCCGTCCGGGGCGGATTACGGCGGACCCCTGCCGCAGAGGGCGTGGTAACGGGCCGGCGCGCAATGGGCTACGGCTCTTGCTCGCCCTCCTGAAAGGCTGGAGCGGTCTGCCCGGGATTCATCGACTTCACGACTTCCTCGGCAAACCTCTGTAATGACGAAATCGGCCCGCACACGCTGTGATAGGTCTCGCGACCGATCTGCGCGTCCAGCAGGACCTGCATGCCAGCCTTTCTGGCCATCTCGATCAGGTTCACGTCTGTCTCCGGAATACCGCTGTTGCCCGGCCGGCCCAAGTCGAGCATGTCAGCCTCAGCATCGGGCTACCACGACACCAGCGTAGCGGAGTATCTGAACTGTCAGTACGTCAAATAAAGGCCACACGCAAGGCCAGTTCACGCATTTGCTGGCCGCTGCTCGTGTAGCACCCGCGCTGCCGCCGCGGGAGCACAAGCACGGTGAGACGACGAGGACATCGGTTGCCAGTGCGGCGTCCGTGCTTGACTGCGCCTCTCTTGCCGGCACGAACGGCGACACCTTGTTCCGCCCGGTGGCCTTGTCGTTGTACAGTGCCTCGTCAGCGGCTTTGATTACACCGATCACGTTGCCGTCCGTCTCCGGCGACCCGCTCGCAGCACCGATTACTCGCGGTGACGCGTCCTTACTCGCTGCCCGGGTGCTCGATTGCCAGTTCGCTGATCGCTGCGCAAATCTTTTCCGCGATCCTCAATTCGCCTGCCGGCGGGGTATCGGGCAGTACGACGACAAACTCCTTGCCGCCATTGCGCGCCGCGCTGACCCGGGTCCGCCGGATATTCTCGCCAATGCATCGCGCAACGGCGGCCAGCGCGTCGTCGCCCGCCTGATGTCCGTACGTGTCGTTGTAGGCCTTGAACCGGTCGATGTCGACAAAGAGCAGCGAAAACATACTGCGCGTGCGGCGGGCGCGGCGCCACTCCTGATCGAGGATTTCGCCCAGCGTGCGACGGTGATTCAGTCCGGTGAGACCGTCCGCTCGCGCGCGTAGCTCCAGTTCCGATTCCGCCACGCATCCGGCACCGCAGCTGAGCGCCCAGCACGAACGAAACATCGAAAAAACGGCGTTTCCTGGCGCAGCGGCGTTCTTAGAGGCCAGTTCAAAAAGGTTGCTCCGTACGCCTGAAGATGTTCCAGCAGACAAGGGCGCAACCGAGTTTCAAGAACGCTTCGTGAATGTCAGCTCGACGATCGAAGCGAATGCGAAGACGACGGAAGTTGTGGAGCCACGAGTGAGTCCGTTCAACCACCCAGCGGAATTTCCCCAGGCCGCTGCCATGTTCAGTGCGACGCTTCGCGATCACCGGCTTGATGCCGCGCTCGCGAAGTCGCTGACGATGCGGGTCGGAATCGTAGCCACGATCGGCATAGACGACCTTGGGCTTCTGAAGCGGCCGGCCGCGCACGCCACGAATCGGCGGGATCGCGTCAACAAGCGGCAGCAGTTGGGTGACGTCGTTGCGGTTCGCGCCGGTCAGGATCGCGCTGATGTGAACGCCGTTT
>NZ_WOEZ01000131.1 GCF_013177735.1 Paraburkholderia elongata
ACGATCATTGCGCTACCGGAACTCACCAATGCGGCGAGCGCCATTCAGTCGCAGTATTTCGTCCCATTTGCGGCCTTTATCACGGCCATGTTGCTGTATTGGGCGCTCTGCCTGGTAGTCGAAGCCTTTGCATCCGTCCTGGGCCGGATGGCGGAGGCGCGCCGATGAATATGATGCACTACCCTACGAAAATGGACGATTCCCAGGCGGTTCTGAACATTATTGGACTCTCGAAGAGCTTTGGATCCTTGCAGGTGCTCGACAACGTCAGCTTTAGCGTTGCCGCGGGAGAGACGATCTGCCTCTTAGGACCATCCGGTTCAGGAAAATCGACGCTGCTGCGCTGCGCGAACTGGCTTGAGCGTCCAGACCAGGGGCGCATTCTGCTGAAGGGAGAACAGGTCGGCGTATCAAATGCCGGCGTCGTCATGAGCGACCGCGATCTCGCGAGGATGCGCATGCGCATCGGCATGGTGTTTCAGCATTTCGCGCTGTGGCCTCATCTGACCGTTTTGCAAAATGTGATGGAGGCGCCGGTGCACGTGCAGCGCCGCCCTAAAGACGTGGTGCGCGAGGAAGCAGAAGCACTCTTGCGCCGCGTTGGAATGTATGAGAAGAGAGACGCGTTTCCAGCGCGTCTTTCGGGCGGTCAAAAGCAACGGATTGGAATCGCAAGAGCGCTGGCCATGAAACCGGAACTGCTGCTCTTCGATGAACCGACCAGTGCGCTCGATCCCGAACTCGTCGGCGAAGTGCTTGCCGTCATGCGGGATCTCGCAAGCGAGGGTATGACCATGGTCGTCGTTACCCACGAAATGGCTTTTGCAAGGGACGCCGCAAGCCGCATTGCCTTTATGGATCGGGGCGGGATTGTCGAAAGCGCGGCGCCTGACGTTTTCTTCTCCGCTCCGGCCACGGAGCGCGCACGCCAATTTCTGCAGCGCTATTCCGCTGCATCTGACCGTTCGTTGGCATCCAGTTGACCACGAGCACTGCTAAACCACCACGCTAGGATTCCGAGCGATGACATATACAGAACTGCTGGCATGACTATCCATTCGAATACCCCAATGGCCGAGCGCGAAGCGCATCGAGCCCGCTACGAGGCACTTCGTGCCGAAGGGCAAGGCGCGTCGGCGCAAGCGCTACCGCCGCTTACCGTGCGCGATCAACCAGCGCATGACGATGCCGTGCTGCACCGCGAACACGTGCCGGGCGGCTGGTACTGGACCACACGTCTGGCGCGGGGCGAAGCGCTGCGCATTGTGAACACGGCGGGCACCTCTGCTGTTTCGATGGTGGCGTGGTGCGAAACGGATCCCTCTGAACGCCTGAATACCGCGGACACGATGAAAGTCCAGTGGAGCACCGGGCTGCGCAAGGGTCGCGTGATTTATACGGAAATGGGACGGGTAGCGTTCTCCATTGTGGAAGACACCTCCGGCGCCCACGACCCGCTCGTCGGGCCAACCACGAAAGAATCGATGGAGAAGGCACTCGGGCCCTCGGCGGCGAGGAACTCCCGCGATAACTTCTTCCTGGCCGCGGCAAAGCTTGGCTTGGCGCGTCGCGACGTGCCGGCCTGCATCAACTTTTTCGCACCAGTGGCGATCGCTGCCGACGGCCGGTTCGTCTGGCACCCCGAGCGGCGGACACCGGGAGATTTTGTCGACGTTCGCGCGGAAATGGATCTCCTCGTCGTGTTGTCCAACGCCGGCCATCCGCTTGATCCGGCTGTGCAAGCAGTGCCTGCGCCTGTTGATGTGATCCAGTTTGTCACACCTCAACTAGGGTCCGGCGACTCCTGTCGCCATGCCTGCAGCGAAGTCGAACGTGCATTCGAACAAACTGAGCGGCACATCCGCCGCGGGAGCAGGTCATGATGGGAACGTCCGCTTTTACAGACCTCGTGCTCGACGTGGTCATACCCGCGCGCTCGCCGTGGTCCCACGTGTTGCGTCGCGGACAGAAACTGCGCCTTATCGACGTTGAGGGACAGCAAGCAGTCGATGCCCTGTTTTACAGCGCCGCGGACACCGCGCAACGCTACAGCGCACAGGACACGGTGCGCGAACAGGGATCGGCTTACATAGGACTCGGCACACGGCTCGTATCCAACCAGGGTGCCGTGATGGCGCAGGTGGTCGAAGACAGTTCGGGCCGGCATGACACGCTGGCAGGTTGTTGTTCATGCGAGAGCAACGTGGTCCGGTTTGGCGAAGCAACCCGCTATCAGCACGCATGCAGGGAGAACTTTGTGCTGGAGCTCGGGCGGTATGGGATGGGCAAGCGGGACATCGCGCCCAACGTGAACTTCTTCATGAACGTGCCGATCGACGACGCCGGCAATTTCGCCGTGCTCGACGGCATATCGCCACCGGGAAGCTACATTGATCTGGTTGCAGAGATGGATCTGCTTTGTGTGTTCTCCAATTGTCCGCAGATCAACAACCCTAGCAATGACTTCAACCCGACGCCTGTACGCGTGATGATATGGGACGCCGCTCCGCAGCCGGCATAGACGGGTGACATAATCTCACGGCCGTGCGGACGCGTTCGGGCAAGCAGGCCGGCGGCCGGTCCGCACTCGTTTATCGAATGAAAAAATCGTAAGCTAAAAAAATGATCCATCTGTACTCCTTATCAAAAAATAATCGAGGACAAGCCGCGGATTTCTTCGCCATGTCTTACCGACGATCGCAGCCAAGTGTGCGGGAACTTGAGGCATGAACTCTCCGAAACTCAATGAACTGGACGCATGGCAAGCTGCACGCCTGATAGCGCAACGCGAACTTCGCGCGGTCGATTTGCTGCATGCATGCCTTGACCGGATCACGGAACGCGACGACGAAGTACACGCCTTTGCGCATCTCGACCGCGCTCACGCACTGGTGCAGGCAAACGCCCTCGATAAGGGCCCCGTGCGTGGACTGCTGCACGGGCTGCCGATCGGTGTGAAGGACCTGTTCGACACCATCGATTTCCCTACCAGCTACGGCTCGCCGGTCTACGGCGCGCACCGCCCGAGGGCAGACGCGGCTTCCGTCGCTCTGTGCCGCGAGGCTGGCGCTTTGGTGATGGGAAAGACAGTCACGACCGAATTCGCCTATTTTTATCCCGGGGCCACCCGTAACCCACATGACTTGACGCGCACGCCAGGCGGATCGTCGAGCGGCTCCGCAGCGGCGGTTGCTGACAGCATGCTTCCGCTGGCGCTGGGTACTCAGACGGCCGGCTCGGTCATCCGGCCGGCCGCGTATTGCGGCGTAGTCGGCTATAAGCCGAGTTCCGGGCGCGTTCCCCGTGCTGGCATCAAGAGCATCTCGGAGGCGCTCGATACGCCGGGAGGATTTGGACGTTGCGTGCGCGACGTGGCACTGCTCGGTGCTGTGCTCACCGGCGACGCGCGGCTCAGTACCAGTCCGGACGAATCAGCCGCACCACGCATTGGCCTGTGCCGGACGCCTGAGTGGGCCTATGCGGAAGCGGACACGCAACGTGCGTGGGACACGGCGACTGCCGCACTAACGCATGTTGCGCCAGCGCTTGCAGACGTCGCGCTACCGGACGATGTGCCGGATCTGGTAGCGTTGCAAAAGGAAGTCATGGCATTCGAAATGTTCCGTGCACTAAGCGTTGAGCGGCTGCATCACCGGGATCAGCTTAGCCTTCAATTGCAGGCTCAACTGGACAGCGGCAGCGTGATTTCCGGTGGCACACACGCGGCGAACCTCGTGCGTACCGAACGCGCAAGGCATCGCATTGACACCCTGTTCGACCAGTTTGACGTGCTGCTCGCGCCCAGTGCTGCAGGTGAAGCGCCAGTTGGCGTCGACGCAACCGGCGATCCGCTGTTTTGCCGCGGCTGGACTTTGCTAGGACTGCCTTGCGTGCATTTGCCGTTCACGCGTGGCAGCAACGGGCTCCCAGTGGGACTGCAGCTAGTCGGCCGCTGGGGCGACGACCACCGCCTGCTTTCGAGCGCGCAGTGGATTTACGACAGACTGACGCAATGAGCACGGCTCGTAACGCGATTGCCTGTTCTCGCGGCCGCGCGCCGTCAACCAGGAAGGTTTATGGTGCGGACCGCTCAATAGAAGGAACACGATAGATGCACGTCCACCTGGAAAATACGACCTCCAAGCCCCGTCCGTTCTGGCTTACGCCTGAACTCGTCGACGCCGCGCGCTCGAGCAATGCCGCGCTGCCGGGCGAAGTGCGGTTCACCATCGGTAGCGATCTGCAAGACTTCGCGGGCAGCTTATCGACTGCGACAGTGCTCGTTACATCGTCGGGCGTCATTTGCGATCCGCGGTTTCCGCGCGGTGATCTGGGCGCGGCTGCGCCCAATCTACGATTCATTCACCTGATCGATGCAGGCGTGGAAGACGTCATGCCGTTGAACTGGCTGCCGGCGAACGTCCAGCTAGTCAACAACAGCGGGGTACACGTAGAGAAGGCACGCGAATTCACGATCATGTCGTTGCTCGCACTCAACGCGCGCCTCCCGGAAATAGTGTGGCACCAGCAGCGGGCGCAATGGGAGCAGGTTTTCACACCGCTCATTCGAGGAAAATCGCTCCTGGTCATTGGGCTTGGTGACATGGGACAGGCAGCAGTGGCGGCTGGCCACACACTCGGCATGAAAGTCTTTGGCGTACGGCGTTCGGGCATGAGTGTACCTGGCGTCGAGCGAGTTTATTTGCCGGGTCAACTACACGAGGCGGTCGAATTAGCTGACTTCATCGTGATCGCTACGCCCTTGACTTCCGGTACGCGGAACCTCGTTAGTCGGTCAGTTTTGGAAGCGACGAAGCAGTCGGCAGCATTGTTGAATATTGGGCGAGCGGACGTTCTGGATCACGGCGCGCTCGTCGACTTGCTAAGGAATGGCAGGCTAAGCGGCGCGATATTGGACGTGTTGCCCCAAGAGCCGTTGCCCTCATCGTCGGAGCTTTGGGCCTGCCCGAACCTGATTATCAATCCACATGTAGGCGCGGACGACCCAACCACTTACATGACGGAAACGATGCGATTGCTTTTCGCCAATTTGCAGCAACACCTTACCGGCCGGCCGCTTCAAAATATCGTAGATCGAATGAGCGAATACTAGGAGGCTAACCCGCTGCGAGGGTTGGGCAGCAGGTCATCCGGGATATGGTGTGCCGCATGGTCTACCCGGAGAAATCAGAGTTCTTGGCCTCGTTGCCGGTGCTACGCAGATGGTCGGTTCGATACTGCGGTCGACCGCGTCGGGGTCGAGAGTACCATTCGGAATGAGCAAAAGCGGCCATGCGCGTATGGGCTTCTTCACACTCGTGCGGGGGGCCGCTTCGGCCGACAACGTGCCCGCTACGGCAAACTTGCGGATGGCCGTTGGACCAGGTCCAACGGCCATTCGCTCACGCGGGGTCGCCTGCCGCTTTCGGCCTTGGCCGACATTCGCAACTCGGCGCATATGACTCAGCTATGGAGCGAATTCCGGACATTCGCATATGCACTTGGCGCCAACGTCTTCAGCGTTCTGAATGGCTGATTGGCGCCTGATGCATGGGATTACGCGTATGATCCCGACTTTCGAATTCACGGCCGACGTCTCTGGTCGGTAACCGCTCCGCGTCGTGCTTTATCTCTTCAAGGTGAGAACCATGTTCAGGAATTTTTTGCAATTAGGCTTTGCGACCGTCGTTGTATCGATACTTGGGGCGTGTGCGACGGCGCCTGCAGGTCCTGCCAGTTCTTCCATCGACCCGCCTCAGGGCGAGCGCGTGATGACGTTGGTAGCGTCTGGTGTGCAGACTTATTCGTGTGAGTTCGACGCGCAGCATCATCTGGGATGGGTGTTCAGGAGCCCACAAGCGACGCTGTTCGACATGAGCGGCCGCGCCGCGGTCCGGCACGGCGCCGGGCCGTCCTGGGAAGCGGAAGATGGAAGCCGGATTGTAGGGCGTGTGCTCGCACAGCGTCCCAGCGAAACGTCGGCAAGCATACCGCAACTGTTGCTCGAAGCTCATAGCTCGTCCGGTATCGGCACATTGTCGGCTGTCCGGTATGTGCAGCGAGTGCACACCGTTGGAGGGTTGATGCCGGCCGCACCATGTTCGACGGAACACGAAATCGGTAGCTCGCCCTATCTTGCGGATTATGTTTTCTATCGGTAGTAGCACGCGTTTTTTTGCGGGCGTTTTCGTCAAACCGAAGGGAAACGGTTGTGGTGCAATTCCGGCGCGTCGGTCGGTTACCCTTGAGCTTTTGACGACCAAGAGCCAACCGAAACGATCATCTGCGTCACTTCACTGCGGCTGGAAATCATTGTGTGCTCCTGTGGAAAATGTCAGGCGATCGCCTTCATTGCCGGCACGGTCGTGCCGATCATTCCGTTGATGTCGTCAAGGCCGGGGCGCCAGAGCATTCATACACGTGTATGCCTGGGCATCCCTCCAAGCCCATAGAGACGGCGCGGCTGTATGAGGGTCATCGTAAGGCATCAGTTCCGACGCCGCATTGGTCCGCAGCGATTGCAAGCGGGAGCGTACATCACGTCCTGATTGACCGATGTACGCTAAGAATGGCTGCCCGAGTATTCGTACGCGGTAGACGCCCGGTCCCTTCGTTAAAGAGTCGAACCGGCCGCCATCAAATGGCACCCACTCGGACCATTCGAATCCGCACCAATCTTTGCTGATTGCATCGAGCGTTTGCATGTCTTGTGCGGGGAAGCGGGAGTCAGCGATAACTGCACGTATCGGCAAACACGCGCGTAAGTTTAGCCAAGTCGACGTTCGGCGGATTTCTGTCGAGTCGCTCCGGCAGGGTGAATTACGTCCGGCCAACAGCTGTAGCTGCTCCGGCGTCGCGCTGTCTGCGCGGCGTTTAGCCATTCAGCAGCGTTGGATTCAGCAGTGACGTCTGCGTGCGGCATAGTCCGGCCAGGTCCAGCCGTTCGCTCACACCTCTGCGTGGTCATTCGAACGTCCGCTTGGCCCGACCTTTGCGCGCGGATCTTGTCGGTTGTATCGTCGGCCTTAGCTGGCCGGGTCAGCTCGCAATCAGTAACCAATGAGCCCTCTGCCTTATGTTGTGTCTGACTGGACGCCAAGATAATTGTCGGTGTGCCAAGAAGGAAAGCGGCAGTATGTCGCTGTACATGCTGTATCCGTGATGAGGGTTGGCCCCTCGGCTTCGCCGATTAGGCGGTGATGCCAAACCACCCAGAGCTGCATCCGTTAAGAGCGGGTGTGGTGAGCGTCTGAGGAAAAGGCGGGATAAATCCCGTCAGGTACGCAGGAAGGAGGCGAACGAAAGTGAACCATCGAAGAAGGGTCGATAATTGCAATGATGTCAAAACCGAGGACTCGACAACGCCTCGGGATAAGTCAAGCGGCAACCTGAATGTGGGCTTGACGGCATCCGGCATAGAGGTGGCGCGACCTTCCTGCAGGCATGGATACGGAACTTGGGAACCTGTCGTCTCGATGCCAAGGGAGACGCTCATGCGGAGAACCCGTGAGAGTCAGAGTACCAATGCGAGGCACAGGGGCGGAGTCATGTGTAGTAGCGTCGAAAGGGTTGTAATGACCTCTGGAGCGAAGGCATGACCTTGTCTGGTGGGGATCATGGAACAACTGCAACGCGGGAAGATTCCGGGGTTGCCACCAAGTCGTTCGAGATATCCAAGCGGTTGATTTGGGAAGCCTGGAAGCGCGTGGCCGCAAATCAAGGCGGGCCGGGTGTGGATCGGCAGAGTATTGAACTATTCCGCAATCGCTTGGCGAGAAATCTATATGCCCTGTGGAATCGAATGAGTTCGGGGAGTTATTTTCCTCAGCCGGTCAAAGAGGTGCTGATCCCGAAGGGGGACGGGTTTCGTCCTCTCGGGGTGCCGACCATCGCTGACCGCGTGGCTCAGATGGCAGTCTAGTTATCCTTATTAGACAGCTTTCTGAGATGCGGCAGTGACAGTCCAACCATGCCATGTGACGAAGCGTTCCTGGAGTACGGCACGATGACATGCCGCGTTCATCCGATGTCTGGGCAGCGCGATGTGCTGCCGGATCGGGCCAAAGCATGAGAGAAACGCTTGCGTGCGACGGGCATCGCGAAAGCCGCACATCTGGCGTTCGCGCCTGCGGGTCGGCTGGTGACTGTTCTGGGCACGGTTGTTCACACGTGCAGCCGCCTTGACGAAAACGTGCTTCACATGAGCGAGCTCAGGAATGTCAGCCTTCGCCGCCGGATAGCTGCGCAACTGGTCGGTCACGATCTGGTGCGGCACCGGGTTTGAACGCAGCACCCGCCGGAAGGAGCGCTTTGCCGCGGCCTTATCGCGCAGCTTTTGCACCAGCACATCGAGCTCAGCACCGTGCTCGTCGACCGCTCGCCACAACAGATACGGCTGCGCCGCGCAGCGTCACGAACATCTCGTCCGGATGCCATATGCTGCCCGGCCTGGGCCGCGCCGCTTTGGCGCACCGGGCGAATTCAGCGCCGAATTTGTCGCACCGGCAACGGATCGTTTCGTACGTGACCACGACACCACGCTCGAGCAACAACTCCTCGACATCGCGCAGGCTCAGGCTAAACCGGAAATACCAACGAACCGCGCAGCTGATGACGACGGCTGGGAAGCGGTGACCTGACCGTGGTAAAGCAATTTCGTTTTCTTCATCATTTCATTCTACCGCCGCCTCCCCATCAACCTGACAGTGCCCGCCGCGTGTACATGCCGAACTCTGCGCGCACGGGTTCGCCATCCGCTGCTCCTCTGTCTGCAACAACAAATAGCATTGCTTCACACCGCTTAACTTGTCCGCGACAACGTCGTGCGGAGACAATCACTCCAGTCAAAAGAATCACGGCTTCGCGACAGTACCGGACTCTGATCGCCCCTCAACTCGCGCCGAATATCTTGTAATTGACGTGAAAAACGAGGACGGGGCTTCGCTGTTGGTTTAGCCAACCGCAATTGTCTCAATGTTGACGTTGCGCCTGTTTTTGGAAAGCAGTTGATCAACACAGTCGCCGCACAGGCGGTAGCACAGCAAAGCAGCTTTACGCAGGCGGTGTACAAGACATACGCCGCCCCGCGGGTGACGTAGTACATCCGTATGGAACCGCAACCGCGCCAGGTCGATTGTCCAGTCGGAGGTTTTAACGAAACGGTTTCACTGGAAGTTGCGTCAAAGATTGGCCATGACGTTCATACAATCGTGACCATTCCGAAGCCAAGCGCGTGAACTGACGGAATCGTCCGCGACCATTGGGTGGTACGACCCGACGTGTTGCCGCTATGAGGACCAGCAAAGTAGCTTTCATTTGTCATCTCACTCGGCCTCGGGAGCAGCACATTGCAGCGCAT
Source organism: Paraburkholderia elongata (assembly GCF_013177735.1). GTDB lineage: Bacteria > Pseudomonadota > Gammaproteobacteria > Burkholderiales > Burkholderiaceae > Paraburkholderia > Paraburkholderia elongata. Next base: position 9,359 of record NZ_WOEZ01000131.1, read on the forward strand.
GCGCGAGAATCATTGCGTCGGCGTTGGCCGCGACTCCGCGGATGCGAGCCGGATGAAAGACGTCGCCAGTTGGTGCTACTTTATCGACCGGTGAAGTCCTGATCAAGCTCTGCGCATTGTTTATCGCCGTTTTGGGACCATCAATGCGTGGGCGCTAGGCGCGTCGGAGTGCAATTCTCGCCCGAAGTTTGCGCTGCTCGCACATGCTTCCCGCCTGCCGATGTACGAGGCAAGCGTAGCCGATCTGAAACGAGCAGAGAATGCAATTGAAAGGAGCAAACGTGACTTTTTCTGATGGACAACTGGCTGGCAAGGTGGCGCTCGTGACCGGGGGCTCGCGCGGGATAGGGGCGGCCATCGCAAGACGGCTCGCAAGCGATGGCGCGGCCGTGTCGCTAACCTATTCGAACTCGAGTGTCGACGCGGATCGCGTCATCGAGGACATCGAACGCGCCGGAGGGCGGGGCGTGGCAATTCGCGCGGATTGTGCCGACGTGGAAGCGGTAAAAGCCGCGGTCGGATCGACCTCGAAACGCTTCGGGGGACTGGATATTCTCGTGAACAACGCCGCGATGTTCCGCCGCGGCCTGATCGACGACTTCCCACTGGAAGATATTGACCGGATGCTGGCCATCAACGTGAGGAGCCTGCTTGTCGCCATTCAGGAATCGCTGCGCTTCATGGAAAGAGGCGGGAGGATCATCAATATCGGCAGCATCAGCAGCGACTACATGCCGATTCCGGGCGTGTCTGTCTACGCCGCGACGAAAGGTGCGGTAACCAGCATGACGCGCGCGCTGGCAAGGGATCTTGGCACTCGGGAAATTACGATCAATAACGTGCAGCCCGGACGGATCGATACGGTGATGAACCCGGCCAACGGTCCGATGGCCGACCAGATCCGGGGCTCAATTGCACTGGGCCGGTATGGGTCAGGCGACGATATTGCGGGACTTGTCGCCTGGCTGGCAAGCCCCGATGCGGCATTCATAACGGGCACCAGTCTGAAGGTCGATGGGGGCACAAGCGCTTGACCGATGGCCGCGGGCCCAGGTACGGCACTCCGTATCGTGAACGAATCACGCGGAGGCTCATGGACAATCGCAGATCCCGAGGTGCCAAACTTTACCTTGGGGACCGCTTGGCGCTTAGATTTGGCGTTATCGCGCAAAACACCCTCTCTTGGAACGGGATTGACTGCATGAGAAACCGACGGTATTTTTGACGGGGCACCACGCCCCTGCGCCGCCCCACAGTTCATTTCGATTCCGTGCCGGCTGTGGAGGCTCGTCGGCACGGAAACTCGGACACAAGCCATGCGTATCTACTTCCACAACGCGTCTATCCCGACGCGGGCCGCCAATCGGCTCAAATACCGCCTTTCGCTAAAGGAATCCCACGCGCGACAGGTGACCTCCGAAGTCTTCGGCTATAGAGACTGGGCCGACCTCCACAGCGAGTTGGGTAGCAAAGTAGCTTCGGCGCTCGACGAGGCGTGTAACAGTGCGACAGTAACCGGGAGACGCGCATATCAGGCGTCGCAATTGGCCGCATCGGCAGTTGATCTCCACGGTGAGTCAGCGGACGATTTTGTTCGATGGTGGCAACCATCGGCCGCATATGCGCAAGACGAGGGCGGGAACCCGACAGAAACGCCGTTTGCCGGTTCAAAGGAAGATCTGAGTTTTCAAGAGGCGCTGAGCACGTTGGCTCACGCCGCGCGCCATTCCGTTGGCCGCTTCGAGCAAGCGCTCATGACTGGCATACACAGAACGGAAAATGAAAGCTCGCTGAGATCTGCAGAATCGATTGCTGATGAGTTGCTCAGCGGCAACCGAAACCGGGAACCCGAAGTGGCTCGTCACCTCCTTGACGCTTTGACCTCGCGAGGGCTGCCCCGTTCGATACTTAACCTGGCAACGAGTTTGACGCTTGGCGATGGCGGGCCGAAAGACGAAAAGAGAGCCGCCGACCTGCTTGAGCAGTTGGTTGAATCTGATTCAACTCCCGATGATCTCAAGCGGATTGCCAAATCGCGCTTGGGCACCGACTAAGCACCTGGTATCCAGGGTTCTGGTGCAAATAGTTGGTCGGAACGATCTTATGTCTATAGATAGGATATCTTATTGAGTGGAGAGGACGGCATTCCAGACGGCGGGATCAGTCGTATCTTTGAGTCGCAAACGGGCAAGGCCAAATTGTCCTTTGTGAATGTGATGCATCAACTCGATCCCTGAAATCGTGTTCGCAGCGTTCACGAAACGTTTGAAACCGAGCATGACGTTCGTTCTGGACTTGACGTTACGATGGTCCTGTTCGACCAGGTCATTCAAATACTTCGAAGACCGAATCGCGGTATCTCCTGGCAGCAGGCCGTCGGTCTTCATTTCGCGCACCGCACGGTGCGAGGCTGCATAACCATCGAGCGTGATGGTCTTCGGCGGTTGGTCCTGATGTTTGATGGCCTTGCTGAAAAAGGCTTTGGCCGCCTTCACGTCGCGCTTCGCGGGTAGCATGAAGTCCACCGACTGACCAGCCAGATCAACCGCCCTGTAGAAATACGCCCACTTGCCGCGAATCTTCAGGTAGGTCTCGTCGACACGCCACGACTGTCCAGTGGGCGTGCAAAAACGATTCCAGCGCTTGACGGACTCCGGCGCATAGCGCTGCACCCAGCGCAGGATTGTCGTGTGTGCGAGCGACAAACCCCGTTCAGCCATCATCTCGACGAGATCCCGCAGACTGAGTTTGTAGCGTAGGTATCAGCGCATACACAGGACGATGACCTCGCGATCGAAATCCAGACCGTCGAACAGCTTGTCGATGCTTGGCCACTTGCCCATGCCTCGCCACCCACTCGTTAAACCGCGAGCTTAAACCATCCGCATGCCCATTTGAACCAGAAGCCGTTTTTCAGGGGCAAGCTCATGCTTGCCGGAATCAGCGTGGACTCGCTTATTATGATTATGCGGGGCCCGACCAAAGAGGGCCGTGCGTTTGAAAAAAAAACGTGCTATGGTCCTCGCGGTACTCGCCGAGGCACGCACTGCGATTGAGAATCCGGTCACGCAGCGGGCGCAGGGCGACCCACGATCAAGGTAGGATGTGAACCGTTCTCACGATATGCGAGACGATGAGATCGCATTATTCGGCCCGTTTCGCCTGCTTGCTGCGGAACGACTTCTTTATCAGGGAGACGTTGCTCTTCGATTGGGCAGTCGCGCGCTCGAGATCCTGATCGTGCTGGTCGAACGTGCGGGCGAAGTCGTCAGCAAGCGTGACCTGATAGCGCGCGTCTGGCCGGACGTCGTCGTTGACGAGAGCAGTCTTCGGGTGCAATTGGTCAGCCTTCGCAAGGCGCTTGGCGACGGGCGGGCCGGCGCGAGGTATGTGACCAATGTCCCGGGCAGAGGCTACTGTTTTGTCGCTCGAGTTTCGCGTGCCGCTACGCCAGGGCGGCTTCAGGCCATAACAGAACAACCCGTCGCGGCCTCGAAGCCTGTGTCCGGCTACGACACCCAGCTTCCCGCCCAACTGACGCGCATGGTCGGTCGCGAAGATGCCGTCCGGACCATTTCAAGCCAGCTTGCCGGCCAGCGCTTTGTCAGCATCGTGGGGCCAGGCGGCATGGGTAAAACCACCGTCGCTGTATCTGTGAGCCATGACTTTGTTGCGGAATTCGAGGTTCCGGCATGCTTCGTCGACCTCGGCGCGCTTACCACACCGGAGCTCGTCGCCGCCACGATTGCGTCGGCACTTGGCGTCGTGGTTCAGTCCGCCAACCCGCTGCCGAGCCTTATGGCTTTTCTCCAACACAGGCGGCTACTACTCGTCCTAGATTGTTGCGAGCATGTGGTGGAGGCAACAGCCACGTTGGCGGAACGCATCTTCAGGGACGCTCCGAAGGTGCATATCCTCGCGACAAGCCGGGAGAAGCTGCGTGTCGAGGGAGAGCACGTCCATCGGTTGATGCCGTTGGAGAGCCCACCCGACGAAGAAGGGCTGACGGCCGCGAAGGCACTGGCATACTCGGCTGTGCAGCTTTTCGTGGAGCGGGCGGCCGCGGGCGACGATGGCTTCGAGCTGAGCGACGGGGATGCCTCCATCGTCGCCGACATCTGCCGCAAGCTCGACGGCATCGCGCTGGCAATCGAACTTGTGGCCGGCCGCGTCGATGCGTACGGTATTCGTGGAACCGCGGAATTCCTCAATAACCGCTTCGGGTTGCTCTGGCGGAGCCGACGCACGGCGCTGCCCCGTCATCAGACGCTGAACGCGATGCTCGACTGGAGTTACCGCCTGCTCACCGCCTTCGAACAAACCATCCTTTGCCGGCTTTCCCTATTCGTTGGCACGTTTTCCCTTGACGCGGCGCGGTCAATCGCGGCGGATGTTGATGTCGACGAAGCCCGGGTCGTGGATGCCGTGGGCAGTCTCGTTGCGAAGTCGCTTGCGTCGGCGGAGAAAGCTGGTGACGCGACGATGTGTTATCGGCTACTCGACACCACGCGTGCGTACGTTACCTCGAAACTCGCGGAAAGTGGTGAGATGGACGCGGCCGCACGACGTCACGCGATCTATTTCTGCGAATTTCTCGAAGTCGCTAACGCCGGTGATGGTCATGGCCTGGTGGAGTGCGCCCAGCAGCTTGGAAATGTGCGCGCGGCTCTGGACTGGAGTTTCTCGGACCGCGGGGACTCCTGCGTCGGCACTGCGCTGGTCGCCGCATCGGCCCCCCTCTTCCTCCAGCTCTCACTGCTGAGCGAGTGTCGGCGCTGGACGGAGCGCGCCCTGGCCCCAATCGAATCGGCCAGTCGCGGGAGCCGTCGAGAGATGGAATTGCAGGCATCGCTCGGGCTGTCGTCGATGTTCACCACGGGCAACCGTGAGGAAGTCCGCTCAGCATTGACTCGTGGACTCGAACTCGCGGAATCGCTCCATGAGCCGTACCATCAACTCAGGCTGCTTGGCGGTCTGAACATCTTTCTGACACGGATCGGAGATTTCAGGGGCGCGCTGAAAGTCGCGCAGCAGAGCGAGATCGTGGCCAAGGCACTGGCCGTTCCGGCCGCCGCCGCACTGGCAGACTGTATGCTGGGCGTGGCGCATCACCTCATCGGGAACCAGGCGAGCGCCAGAGCACACTGCGAAACTGCGGTGGTTCGCGTGAGCGCGTCCCACCGCATTAACATGATCCAGTTTGGCTGCGATCACCGTATCCGTGCGCTGGTCGCTCTCGCACGAACGTTATGGCTTCAGGGCTACCCGGACCAGGCCGTGAAGGTTGCACGTCAAACGATCCACGAGGCTGACCAGTTCAAGCATCCAGTCAGCCTCTCCAGCGCACTGATCTGGACCTCGTCCGTGTTCATCTGGAGCGGAGACTGGACGACGGCGGAAGCCATCATCGAGCGGCTGGTCGCTCACACCGCACGGCATTCGCTCGGGCCATGTCAGGCTGTAAGCCTGGGTCTGACGGGTGAATTGTCGATCAGGCGCGGCAATGCGCAATGCGGTGTCCAGTTGCTCCGCTGGTGTCTGGAGGAACTGTATGCCGGGCGCCATCACATCCTTACTCCAGTTTTGGCGAGCGCCTTGGCGGAAGGTTTGATGGTGCTGGGAAACATCAAGGACGCTGTCGCCACAATCGATTACGCGCTGGCGAGGGTCGCGGAGAGCGGTGGATCGAGCGAGACGCCCGAGATTCTGCGCATCAAGGGACGGATCCTCGCTTCAGCGCCGCGGTCAGATCTGTCGGAAGCCAAGGACTGGCTTTTACGCTCGCTCGAATCGGCGCGCCAGCAATCAGCTCTGGGCTGGGAACTGCGAACAGCAACGACGCTCGCACGTTTGCTGTCCGATCAAGAACGCCGAACGGAAGCGCATGACCTGCTTGCCGGAGTCTATGGCCGGTTTACCGAAGGATTCGGCACGTCCGATCTCAAGAAAGCGAGGCGCCTTCTAGACGATCTGAGTCGCACTATCGATTGACCGTCAAGCGAGGCGCCCAGTCAGTCCTTTGCAACGGGCACTGGCCGCCAAAGTTCATCCGTTCTGCAAACGTCACAGTCATGGCATGCCGGCTTACATGTCTTCGCATTTATTCACAACGTTTAACGCGCCATGATGCCGGTGTTTGATCATAGTGTCGTATAGAACGCCGTTCCAAAATTACTGAGTAAGCCTGATACGTCATGGAGTGAGCCAGGTGCGATCCCCAAGCTTTCCGGAGAACGGCGCAGCGCATGTTGGCGTTCGCGAAGGTGGTGTTCGATGTGGCTTCGTTGATCTTGATCATTAGTGAGGCTCACGCTGGAACGGTCGACGTCATAGTCAGTGGTGCGCTATCCAGAATAGGCTGCGCGTCCTCCGCACACTAATAAGCTCAGAGGCCAGTTCAAAAACCCCTGAGGGGGCTGTTTACTTTTTCGGCAAGCTGTTAACCTTGGATGTCTGGACAACGGAACCCAAGGGATGGAAGCGCCGATCATTGATGACGAATTGTGGGCACTGATCGAACCGTTACTGCCGCCGCCCAAGCCACGGCGCAAAGAGCATCCTGGCCGCCCACGCGTATCGGATCGGGCGGCGTTGAATGGCATCCTGTTCGTGCTGAGGACGGGGCTACGATGGAACCACCTGCCGACCATATTGGGCTTTGGCTCCGGCACAACCTGCTGGCGACGACTGCACGCCTGGCAGAAGGCTGGTGTGTGGGACCGGCTGCACGAACCGCTGCTCGACAAGCTGCGCGAGGCTGGCCAGATCGACCTCTCACACACCGCGGTCGATTCCTCGTCGGTACGAGCCGTTGGGGTGGGCGAAAAACTGACCCGAACCCCACCGATCGCGCGCGACCCGGTTCCAAACACCATATCCTCGTCGACGCAAACGGCGTTCACATCAGCGCGATCCTGACCGGCGCGAACCGCAACGACGTCACCCAACTGCTGCCGCTTGTTGACGCGATCCCGCCGATTCGTGGCGTGCGCGGCCGGCCGCTTCAGAAGCCCAAGCTCGCCTATGCCGATCGTGGCTACGATTCCGACCCGCATCGTCAGCGACTTCGCTAGCGCGACATCAAGCCGGTGATCGCGAAGCGTCGCAATGAATATGGAGCGGCCTGGGAAATTCCGCTGGATGGTTGAACGGACTCACTCGTGGCTCCGCAACTTCCGTCGTCTTCGTATTCGCTTCGATCGCCGAGCTGACATTCACGAAGCGTTCTTGAAACTCGGTTGCGCCCTTGTCTGCTGGAACATCTTCAGGCGTACGGAGCAACCTTTTTGAACTGGCCTCTAAGGAACCGAAATGACTAACACGATCATCGCAGGCATCAAGATACCGGACAGCGCAATCGCACGCGCGGCCACCGACCTGGTACTCGATACCGAAACCGACCTGCTGTACAACCACTCGCGGCGGGTTTTCCTGTTCGGCGCCCTCAGCGGCGAACGCAAGGGCCTGAAGTACGACCCGGAACTGCTGTACCTCGGCGCCATGTTCCACGATATGGGCCTGATGCCGGCCTATAGCAGCGAGGGCTACCGTTTCGAAGTGGATGGCGCCAACGCCGCGCGTGATTTCATGACGCAGCACGGCATGAACGACTACGACATCGAGCAGGTGTGGTTGTCGATTGCGCTGCATACCACGCCGGGCGTGCCTGAACACCTGAAGCCGGTGGTCGCGCTCGTCACCGCCGGGGTCGAGATGGACGTGCTTGGCATGGCCTACCACGAGTTCAGCGACGAACAACGGATTCAGGTGGTGGCGGCGCATCCGCGTGAGAAGACGTTCAAGAACGGCATCATCGATGCCTTCGCGCAGGGAACGATCAGGAAGCCCGAGACGACTTTCGGCAACGTCAAGGCCGACGTGCTCGAACTTCGAGATCCGTCGTACAAGCGCCTGAACTTCTGCCAGATCATCCTGGGCTCCGCATGGGATGACAGCAACGCCGGTCACGCTCACGGTGCGGCCTGCGGTTGCAACACCGCTGCGACGGTGCAGGACAACTGAACGACTACCGTCACCCTATTGTGCAGATAAAGGATCTTTCATGAAAAAACTGACTACCGTTTTTGGCGCACCCGTCGTCGACAACCAGAACATCAAGACCGCCGGTCCGCGCGGACCGGCACTGCTCGAGGACGTCTGGTTTCTCGAGAAAATGGCCCACTTCGACCGTGAAGTGATTCCTGAGCGTCGCATGCACGCGAAAGGCTCCGGCGCATTCGGCACCTTCACGGTCACCCACGACATTACGAAATACACGCGCGCCGCGATTTTTTCCGAGGTCGGCAAGAAGACCGAGATGTTCGCGCGTTTTTCCACCGTCGCGGGCGAGCGCGGCGCGGCGGACGCCGAGCGGGACATTCGCGGCTTCGCGTTGAAGTTCTACACCGAGGAAGGCAACTGGGATCTGGTGGGCAACAACACGCCGGTGTTTTTCCTGCGCGATCCGCTCAAGTTCCCCGACCTGAACCACGCGATCAAGCGCGATCCGCGCACCGGTTTGCGCAGCGCGGAGAGCAACTGGGACTTCTGGACGCAACTGCCGGAAGCGCTGCACCAAGTCACGATCGTCATGAGCGATCGCGGTATTCCGAAGACGTTCCGCCACATGCACGGCTTCGGCAGCCACACCTTCAGCTTTATTAATGCCGCAAACGAACGCTTCTGGGTGAAGTTCCATTTCCGTTCGCAGCAGGGTATTGAAAACCTCACGGATGCCGAGGCGGAAGCGCGCGTAGGCCGTGATCGCGAGACGCACCATCGCGACCTGTACGAAGCGATTGAGCGCCAGGAGTTTCCGCGCTGGACGTTGTACGTGCAGGTCATGCCGGAGAAGGACGCAGGCAGCTATCCGATCAATCCGTTCGACCTGACCAAGGTCTGGCCGAAGAGCGATTATCCGCTGATCGAAGTGGGCGCGGTGGAGTTGAACCGTAATCCGGAAAATCATTTTGCCGATGTGGAGCAGGCGGCTTTTGCCCCTGCTAACGTTGTGCCCGGCATCAGTTTCTCGCCCGACAAGATGTTGCAAGGCCGCCTGTTTTCATATGGGGATGCTCAACGCTATCGCCTGAGCGTCAATTTCAATCAGATTCCGGTCAACGCACCTAAGTGTCCCGTGCATAGCTACCACCGCGACGGCACGATGCGGGTGGATGGCAATGGGGGCGGCGCGACGCCGTATGAGCCAAATACACGTGGCGAGTGGCAGGAGCAGCCTGACTTCAGGGAGCCGCCGTTGAGTCTCGAGGGTGCGGCGGATCACTGGAACCATCGGGTGGATGACGACTACTATTCGCAGCCCGGTGCCCTGTTCCGGCTGATGAGTCCGGCTCAACAACAGACTCTGTTCGAGAACACGGCGCGTCAGCTCGCGGGTGTGTCCGAGCCGATCCGCAAGCTTCATATCGAACACTGCAACCTGGCGGATCCCGCGTATGGCGCGGGGATTGCGAAGGCGCTCCAGGCACTAACGTCAGGGGAAGAGCCTAACACGGCTCTTTAGCAGCCTGCCTCGGCCGGTCCTACGCGCCTCGGTCATTTCGCCGGGCGCTGGCATCGTTAAGTCTCGAACACATTTAATGGTCTAGCGACATTTGGAGTGGACAGCAATGAAACTTTTGCGTTACGGCCCGATGGGTCAGGAATTACCCGGAATCCTCGATTCGACAGGAAACATCCGTGCCTTACGCCCAATTGTGCGTGACATCGATGCTACCGTACTTTCGCTTGAGGGCCTGCGATTCCTAGGGGCGCTCGACGTCAGCAAGCTGCCGTTGGTAAGCAATCCCGGCCGACTGGGTTCGCCGATCGGGGCGGTGCGCGAAATAATCGCTATCGGCCTGAATTATCGGGAACACGCGAAGGAGTCGGGATTGCCGATTCCTTCCGAGCCAGTTGTGTTCGGCAAATCAACCTCGTCCATCAGCGGCCCAGACGACGACATCCTGTTACCCCCCGGTTCGGAGAAAACCGATTGGGAGATCGAGTTGGGCATCGTTATCGGAGCGGTTGCCAGGCGTGTCACTAAAGAGGTCGCGCGGCAATACGTAGCCGGCTACTGTATGGTCAACGATGTGTCCGAGCGGGCCTGGCAGATCGAGCGCGGCGGCCAATGGGGTAAAGGCAAGAGCTTCGACACCTTCACTCCGGTCGGACCGTGGCTCGTCACTGGCGACGAACTCGACCCGAATGCGCTCGACCTCAATTTGCAGGTGAATGGCCGGACGTGCCAACAGGGCAATACATCGGACCTGATCTTTGATGTTGATGCAGTGGTGAGCTACGTCAGTCAGTTCATGACGTTGATGCCCGGCGACCTGATCATTACCGGCACCCCAGCCGGGGTGGGGCTGGGTATGAAGCCGCCCAAATACCTCGCAGACGGCGATGTGATCGACATGAGCGTGACAGGCCTTGGCACGCAACGGCATGCGGTTATGAAAGCGGTCTGAGAGTGACCAACAAGGCAGCGGCCGGGCTTATTGGACGGCATCATCAGCGGCGAACGAGATTGTGAAAAAGATAACCCTGACGTTTGACAACGGGCCGACACCAGGCGTGACGGACAAGGTTCTCGACATCCTTGCGAGAAGGAGCCTTGATGCAACCTTCATGGTGGTGGGGCAAAACCTGTTTGATCCGTCGGCCGCTGCGTTGCTGGATGACGTGGCCGCAGCGGGGCATTGGATCGGCAATCACTCGCTCACGCACACCGTCGCCTTCGGCGAGCGGCGCGACGCAGAGTACGTGGAACACGAGATAGGCGAGACGCAGCGGTTGCTCGGTTGCCACGCGCACTCAAGGCGCTTTTTCCGGCCATTCGGGAACAACGGTTTGCTCGGTCCGCATTTGCTGTGCGAAGCCGCGCTGACTTACCTGCTGCGCAATCGGTACACAAGCGTGTTGTGGAACAGCGTGCCGCACGATTGGGACGATCAGGCCACCTGGGTCGAGCGTTGCCTGGCGGACGTCGCCCGGCAGAATTGGACGGTGGCTGTGCTTCACGACATCGCTAACGCTTCGCTCGCGAGGTTGCCCGAGTTGCTGGATCGGCTCGTCGATGCCGGCGTGGAGTTCACCCAGGAGTTTCCGGAGGAGGTAATCCTGACCCGCGATGGCGAGCCGGTTTCCCTTTGGGACACCCTTGTCGCGGAGCGCAATCTGCCGGCGGCGAACTGACATTGGGCGGGGTGGAAGCAGGTAGCGCCGTGCCTGCGGCCTGGTATGGGAAGGCCATCTGCTTGCGAGGCCTGACCGGCTATGCAGGCTGATCAAGAGCGAGCCCCGATCAGCATTGTTTATTACTGTGTTTTCCCGAAGGAGATAAGTGTGGAGATAGATCAACAGCAGGAAATGATCACCGCACGTGCCGCACGGCTCGCAAATAATCGAATTCGCGGCTGGCACCATCATGCTGTGCGCACGCGTGACATGGTTGCGACCCGTAGATTTTACGAGGAGGTGCTGCAACTTCCACTTGTTGGAACCTGGGTAGAGCGTTTCGATGTAATCAAGCAAACGCCGTCGAATTACGTGCATTGTTTTTTCGAACTTGGTGATGGCAGTGCGCTTGCGTTTTTCCAGTTCCAGGAAGGCATGCGGGACGAACCCATGCCGATGCCGAAGGATCCTTACGAGCATCACGTTGCGCTGGGTGTTGATTCCATCGAGATGGTCGATTGGTTCCGGAAGCGGCTTGAAGAATCGGGAGCCTCGATCTTGATGGTCGATCACGGTTACTGCTACTCCTGTTACACACAGGACCCGAACGGGATGATCGTGGAAATCTCGACGATCGTACCGAACGGTATCCCCATCCTCGAAACCGCCGAGAAAACTGCGGCTGTGGATCTTGCGAGATGGTTAGATGGCATCCGTGCATCTAACAATCGCTGGCGAGGCACCACGAAGACGTGACGAGCCTTGCCCCGATAAGGCTTCAGACGGCGTTACGTGTCGAACGACAGGGCAAAGCTGGACCTCAAAAAAGAAGAACGTATCAACAGCTTCAGCCTGAAGAGCGCATGACTATTGCAAGCATGAAGCAGCAGGGTTCGAGTGTTCGGGCCATGGCCCGAACACTCGGGCGCCCGGCATCAACCGTGAGCCGCGAGCTGACCAGAAACACGTGTTCTGTCGGCAGTCGCTCAGCACGAGCCGACGCGAGGCTGCGCGCCCATGTCCCAAGCTGCACCCTCAAAGCACGTCGTGACGCGTCGTACTCACCCTGCTGGAATGGAAGTGGTCGCCCCCGCAGATCTCAGGCACGCTCAAGCGCATGTGGCCCAACGATCCAATATAGGTGGTCCGTTCCGTCTTCCGTGATACTGATCACAGCTGGCAGGTACTGCCCGCGAAGGCGGGACATTGTGGCATCTACGCCGTCGCACTCTGGATGCCCGTGATGCTTCGGGCGGCGGGGGGCAGGAAGCGCGTCACATATCGGACTGTGCTCAATCATTCCCTATGGCTCGGGCGCGATAGGCATGGTGCTGCTCCCCCGGCATTCGGATCGCGTCGAGGAACGTCGATGGCATTCGGCCTGTTGCGCGCTTGTTGGCGCAGCAGCACTTGTGCTGATTCCCCATGCTGGACTCAACCTGGCGCTCGCGGTGCTGGCGTTGTCGGTGGCGCCCATTGCTCTTTTCGCCGCGATGCCTATCGTGCTGGCGATTCCAATGACCGCCCTGTCACCGCGTGCGCCACCGGGTGGGATCGCACTGATCAACTGCATTGGATTGACCGGCGGTTTCGTCAGCCCGTTCATGCTGGGCTGGGTCAAGACCGCAACAGGTAACCTGAATAATGGCGGACTATGCGCAAGATGATCACCGCACCTGGGACGACCATTCCCGCAATAACATAAAGTCAGCGGGAAGTCGTAAAACGCCAGCAGACCTGCCCGATCTTTCGTCAGCTGGCCACCCCTTGTCGGAGGGACAGCGATTACGCAGATTTCCTTGCGCGCCGGGAAGCGCTACGTTTGTGCATGCGGATCTGCACCTCCCGGGCGGCACGTTCGGCATCGGCTCGAGCAGCAAACTCGGTGGCAAGAAAGTCAAGCAGATAGCGCACGGCCGGCAGCAGTCCGCGCCGGGACGGGAACACCGCGTGGATGATGCCGCTGCGCGGCAACCAGCCGGGAAGCACCTCCACCAGACGACCCTGCAGCAGATCCTGCCTGACCTGAATCTCTGGCAGTTGCACGACGCCGACACCGAGTAGTGCGGCGTGATGCAAGGTGGCCAGATCGGTCGTGACGAGCCGCGGTTGATGGTTGATTTCGAGCCGGTTCCCGTCAGCCCCGTCAAGGGTCCAACGGTGTTCGTGCATCGGTGGCCCAAGATCCAGACTCGGCAAACGCCCCAGCTCTTCGGGCGAAGGATCGGGCGCACATCTTTCCAGCAAGGCGGGATGTGCAACCAGGCGCTGGGTACTGCCTCCGAGCACCTTCATCACGAGATCGGCGTCTTCGAGCGGCGGGAAGCGCACCCGTAACCCGATATCAAATCCTTCGCTGACGACGTCGACGCGCCGGTTGGCGACCTCCATGTGGACCTGAACATGGGGATTTTGCATCATGAACCGGGCGACCATTTCTCCCACCGCGAGCGCGGCCAGTGCCGTGGGGCAACTCAGACGCACGATGCCGCGAGGCTCGGAGCGGGAGCGCTCGACCGCGGCGTCCGCTGCTTCGGCTTCAACCAGCATCGCAACGCAATGGCGATAGTAGTCCTGGCCGATCTCCGTCACCACAAAGTGCCTCGTTGAGCGCTGTATGAGCCGCACACCGAGGCGTTCCTCCAGCAGAGCGATCCGCCGGCTCAGTTTCGATTTCGGCATGCCCAGTTTTCGTCCCGCCGGCGCGAAGCCGCCGTTGTCCACCACCTGGACGTAGAAAAACAGGTCATTCAGATCGTGCATTGATTGCCTCGCCGTTCACCAAATAGAACGCTGATGGCAAATATAGCGTACTACCGGCTCATTCGTCCTATATCTAAGATTCATTCCAGATCGGCACAGGGAAGGCCCGATAAGCAGCGAGTGATCCGGTGAGTGGACAGCGACACCTGCAAACGAGGACGCCGGAAGGCACGTTTTCCCGCCTCGTTTAGTGTGAGTACCGTGACTCTTAATACCGAGGACACGGCGTTTTGACCCCCGGCAACCACGCGATAATGCCGGTGCGCTTGAGCTGCCCCTAGGTTCTTTTACGGCGCCATCGGCACCCTCTTTCAAGTGAGTCACCAACAGGCGAGGCAGGCTGTCAGCCGGCCGCGCCGCAAGGAAGCACATCATGGCAAACCGCACACTCAAGGCGATCCATCTCGCCTATCGTGACGACATCCGGGATCTGGCGACGCGACGTCCCTTGCCCGGTCCCGACTTAGCGGATTTGAACCCGTTCCTTTTTCTTAACCATCATGGTCCGCAAGTCTACGCACCTCATAACGATGGCCTGCCGTTTGGTCCGCATCCGCACCGCGGCTTCGAGACGGTGACATTTGTGCTGGAAGGCAGCCTCGCGCATTCGGATACCGGCGGTCACGAAAGCATCATCGATGCGGGCGGCGTGCAGTGGATGACCGCGGGTAGCGGCCTCGTACATGCCGAGCTTTCACCGCAGCGCTTCATGGAGCGAGGCGGCAAGCTGGAGATCCTTCAGCTGTGGCTCAATCTTCCTGCCACGCTGAAGATGACCCCGCCCCGTTACGTGGGTGTGCAAGAAGATGCAATTCCGTCGATTTCCACGCAGGAGGGTACCGGTCGGATTGAACTGGTTTCCGGCGAATGGTCGGGCTTCCATGGTCCCATCCAGTCCCTGACTAACACGTTCATGTCCGTAGTCCGGCTGGCAGCCGGGGGGCGTGTGAAATTCGCAGGTGTAGCGGAGCGGCGTGTCTTTCTGTACGTCGTTCGCGGCAGCATTTCCGTCGAGGGGAAGCGAGTCGCGCAGTTCAATCTTGCGGAATTGCACGACGACGGCGACGTGGTCGAGCTGGAAGCAAATGACAATGCCGTCATTCTGTTCGGACACGCCGATCCGATTGAGGAGCCTATCGCCGCTCGCGGGCCGTTCGTCATGAATACCCAGGCGGAACTCGACCAAGCCTTCGCGGATTTCCGTGCGGGGAAATTTAACGTTGCGGCAGGGTAGCCAGGGGTGCCTCAGCAGAGCTACCGGCCGGCCGCATGGAGGCTGACCTGGGAATTCGTCCCGCTCATACGGGGGAACGCTAGCGGCGACTCGTCAACCTGCCGTTTTGGCAATCCAGGGCCGATCCAATTCCAAGCGGCTCAAACAGGGAAAACGTGTCGTCTACTCGTTAGCATTTGATTTTCGCAAACGTGGCCGGATACTCGGTTGCTCGCATTCAGACCGGCTCATCAATGCTTTGTGACTGGTCGCGGTGATTCGACAGAAAACTCTGGCTTCCGCAATGACGCCCACCAGCAACTGATTTGCCTTGATGAAAAAACTCTACGCCTACGAAAGTTTCGAGGTCTCCGTCGAGGTCGAACCGGTATGGCAATCCTCTGGAGGAACCAAACTGTCTGCGCCGCAGGGCTTTATAGCCATCGTGCAGATCAAGGTGGCGGGCGCAATATTCCCTATGCGGGCAGCACGTGCAGCAGGAAGCGGCGGATGAATTCGTTAGCCTCGAGGGTCATGGTCTTCGTTGTGTCGGGGTGTTTATAGTCTTTCCACCGGAAGGTGACATGGGCAGCCCGCCTCGCCACCTGCCGCAGCCTGCTCGGCAGACGGGGCAATCGCGCAGGGACCTGCCCGGCCAGCTGCGCCGCGCAAGACGCTGCCTGCTGGCATCGGCAAGGTGCTCAAGCGGCTTCATTATCCGCTGGATGTCATCGTTCTGTGCGTGCGCTGGTATGTGGCGTACTCGCTGAGCCTGCGCAACCTCGAA
>NZ_WOEZ01000132.1 GCF_013177735.1 Paraburkholderia elongata
CTCTTTGGTCGATTTGATCTGCTGCCTGAGCTGGTGAAGAAAGGTGCGGATCCAAACCATACAGACGCAAGGGGTAACACCGCCATGGAGACAGTGGTGGCCCAGGGTAACCAGGCGGCTGTGCGGGCGTTGAGACAGGTGGGCGCAACACGTTAATCCCGGATGCAGTGAGGGCGACTCCGACTGGGAAACGGTGACCGTCGATATGAACGTACATCGACCGTCTTGAGCAATCTTGATTTTACGGAATGGGATGATGCGTTCGCGACGAACAAAATGCTCGGCGCCGCAACGCTTGATCGCCTGCGAAACGCCGCGTACGGCGTCCGTCGTGTTCGACGGCGAGAGCTGCTGCGGTCCACGTCCGATGGCCGAACCAGGCGCCTTTCGCTGGCGCCATTACGCCGAAAACATCCGGCTCCTTTACGGCGCAAGGCAACACTGCGCTTCCATGGTGAACTCCCAGGTATCGTTGATGAGCCTCAACTCTACTGCGGGCCTTCCGGGAGAGAGGACGTCCATTCCGTTCGGCGATCAGATCGTGGAAGTCTTCATCTTCGGGCGTGCACATGGGTTTAAGTCCGATACGTCAATGATGAGCAGAGGCACCTTGGCAGCCGCCTGGAGGCGGCGTTCGTAGGAGCCGACAGCCTGCGCCTTGCGCAGCGTCCCGCGCTCGTACGGGTAACTCAGTGAGGTAATAGGAACGCTTATGTCACAGGGTCGTAGAACTGCTCGGCGGCTGAGAGCTCCGGTCCCTCGCCCATCTGCATTTGTCCTTTCGCGATCATGCATCAGTTCGATGCCGCTTAAGATGATGCGAGCGCTGCGAAAGCTCTTGAATCACAGCATCGGCCGGACGACGCATTTGATCTCTACCACGGGACGTGGACACTTGCTGGCACGACCTCTCGGAATGGGATTGACTGCATGAGGCTCCAGCGGTATCTTTTCTGCTCAGGTATCACCTCCCTGCGCCGCCTCACAGTCCCTTTCGATTCTGTGCCGGCTGTGGAGGCTCGTCGGCACAGAAACTCGGACCGAAACCATGCGTATCTACTTCCAGAACGCGTCTATCCCGACGCGGGCCGCTAATCGGCTCAAATACCGCCTTTCGCTAAAGGAATCCCAGGCGCGACAGGTAACCTCCGAAGTCTTCGGCTATAGAGACTGGACCGACCTCCACAGCGAGCTGGGCAGCAAAGCAGCTTCCGCGCTCGACGAGGCGTGTGACAGCGCGACACTGACCGAGAGACGCGTATACCAGGCTGTGCAATTGGCCGGATCGTCCGTTGATCTTCACGGTGAATCCGCGGACGACTTTGTTCGATGGTGGCAACCATCGGCTGCGAATCCGCAAGAAGAGGGCGGGGGTTCGACAGAAACGCCGTTTGCCGGCTCAAAGGAAGATCTGAGTTTTCAAGAGGCGCTAAGCACGTTGGCTCACGCCGTGCACCATCCCGTTGGCCACTTCGAACAAGCGCTCATGACTGGCATACACAGAACGGAAAACGAAAGCTCGCTGGGGTTTGCAGAATCGATTACCGATGAGTTGCTAAGCGGCAACCGAAACCGGGAACCCGAAGTGGCTCGTCACCTCCTTGAGGCTTTGGCCTCGCGAGGGCTGCCGCGGTCGATACTTAACCTGGCGACGAGTTTGGAGCTTGGCGATGGTGGACCGAAAGACGAAAAGAGAGCCACGGACTTGCTTGAGCAGTTGGCTGAATCTGCTTCAACTCCCGATGACCTGAAACGGATTGCCGAATCACGCCTAGGCACCGCCTACGCACTTGGCACCCGCAGAAAAACAGTAGGTCAATAGGGCGCTGCAGTTGTGGGAGCGGGTCGCGGAGACTGGCGACTTCCGCGCTGCATTCAACGCCGGGCTGTATCACGATCACGCTGCGGAAAAGAGGGACCAACCGGCGAATCCGGCGAAAGCTGCTCGTTTCTATCGGATCGCGTCGGCCAAAGGGCACGTTCCGGCTTCGACGAATCTCGGACTCCTCCTGCTGTGCCGCCCGGAGCTGGCTGCCTCTCTCGACGAAGGTCAGGCTTTCCTGAAGCTCTCTTACGACCATGGTGACGCGAAAGCTGGCGAGGCCTTTAAGTTCGGATCGTCGGCGGAATCTGTGGGTGAATTAGTGTGCGCGCCTAGCCAAGTGAAGCTTGATTCAGATACTGATAGAGCTTCCGACAAGTTGCATCAAAGGCATTTTGTGCGGACTCTGAGATCGCTGGCCAGATGAGGGGGCCGCCGTCTTCCTCGATGAGTTTGTCGAGGAGGGTTGCCAC
>NZ_WOEZ01000133.1 GCF_013177735.1 Paraburkholderia elongata
CAGATCAATTACCAGCGTACGCCCAGCCTTTCGCGCTGCCCGAAAACTGGAGACCAGCCTGTCGATGTTCTGTACGGACGTATGAACGAGCGCTATCCCCGGCGTTTGGTGGAACGTGTCGGCCAGTTGTGCTTCGATGCTGCTTTCGTCCGGGAATGCCTCGTCTGCGTCGAGTCGACTGAGTGCCGATCCTTCAACCAGAAGCGCGTCGATATGAGATTGTGAGAGTGGAAGGGAAACTCCGGCCGTGTCAGGCGCGCGCGATAGGGGATTCGTCACTATCGGCTTTACGAGGCAGGTCGACGGTGAGTTTTCCTTTCGGCGCGAACGCTGAAGCCGAGGCTACCAATCCTCGCCATCGCTGCCGGCATGATTTATCACGGATAGTGACGTCAGCGACGGCGAACAGCTTCCCAGTCGAAGCGGACGGAGAAAAGTCCGCTTTTTACGCACCGATGTCGAATGACTGTAAGTGGCCGACGGCTGACCTTGGGTGATGGCGCCGAAAAGTTGAGCGTTGTGACTATCGGAGCGCGGCCGGATAGGATCCGCCGCACCTCGAAAGACCTACTTCACCGCCCCCAACGCCAACCCCTTCACCAAGAACCTCTGCAACCACGCAAACACAATGGAAACCGGCAATGTCGCACAGAGGGTAGCGGCCATCACCAGATGCCACTCGACGACGTACTTGCCCGCGACCATATCCGTAACCTGAACGGTCAAAGTCTTATTCTCCGGCGACCGAATCAACGTATAGACCACCGCAAACTCATTCCACGCATTGATGAACGTAAAGATCGCGGTAACAACAATCGCCGGCACGGCCAACGGCAAGAAAACTTTAAAAACAGCCCTAGTCCTCCCACACCCCTCAAGCCACGCTGACTCCTCAAGATCCCTTGGCACCGTCTGAAAGTAAGAAGACAGCATCCAAACCGCGAACGCGATATTAAAGGCCGCATAAGAAACGATGACCCCGATCTTGTTGTCAACCAGATTCCCATCCCCATAAGGAATCATCGCCGCGAGCCGGAACAAGCCAACAACGAGCAAAATCGGCGACAACATCTGCGTCACCAGCAGAAACTGCGAATACAACCCCTTCCCGCGAAACGGAAACCTCGCCAACGCATAAGCCGCCGGCAAGCTCACAGCCAACGCCAACGCGGTCGACAAGAAGCTGATCACGCAACTATTCCTAAGCGCCACACCAAAATTAGCCGCGACCCACATGTCCGAAAAATTGCTCCACTGCCAATGCACCGGCAACCACCGCGCCGGATAAACAAAGATCTCAGTAGCCGGCTTCAAGGCAGTAAACAACATCACCGCAAACGGAAACAGCACTGCCACAATCAGCGGCGAAAGTGCCAACCAGCACCACAGCGAGCGCTTCATCTTGACGCTGAGACTCATGACGCCTCTCCTTCTTTCGCGGGCTGCAGGCGCAGATAGGCGATCGAGAAAACGAACAGCATGACGAGCATGATCAGCGACACCGCCGCGGCTTCGCCCGGACGTCCCAGCCTGAAACCAAGCTCATAGAGATACGTGACGAGAATATGCGTGCCGTTGTCCGGCCCGCCTTGCGTCATCACCCAGATGATCGGGAAAGAATTGAACACATAGATCACGTTCAACAGAATCGTCATGTTGATGAACGGCCGCAAGAGCGGCATCGTCAGCTTGCGAAACTGCTGCCACGCACTGGCGCCATCCATCCGCGCCGCCTCATAAATGTCGCCCGGCACCGACGACAACCCGCCCAGCAGAATCGTCACCGTAAATGGAATCGACACCAGAATACCGACGGCGATCTCCACCGGAAACGCGAGCTCCGGCGTCGCGAGCCAATGTATCGGTCCGCTGATGAATCCAAGTCGCTGCAACGTGACGTTGACCATGCCGTAGTCATCGTTGAAGGCCCAGCGCCACACCACGGCGGTCATCGTCAGCGAGACGGACCACGGCAGCATCACAATCGTGCGCGCCACGCCGCGTCCATAGAAATCCTGATTCAGCACCAGCGCAACCGGTACCGAAATCAGCACCGTGCCGCCCACTACACACACGGTCCAGACAATCGTCCGTTTGGCCGCTGCGAGAAACGCAGGGTCCGTGAAAATCGTAGTGAAGTTCTGCAGACCGGTGAAGTCGCGAATCGCGCCGAAGCGCGAGACCTCGTGCAGCGATTGCCACACGATGTTGAAAATCGGATAGCTGATGATGAAAAGCGCCAACACCAGACTCGGCGCAATCAGCAACCAGGGCGCCTGGAGGCGCGAAGAAACGGAACGGCTCATGCGTGCTCGATCGTAAGACGCGTCCACATTAAAAAGGCGGACACGACGGGATGGGCCGGATAGTGCATTAGGTACATGACAACCGAAACGCGCGCCGCCTTCGCAACGGCGGCGCGCGTTCCGTGTTCAGCAAATCACTACGTGACTACGCGATCACTTACCGAGCGATTTGTTCGCTTGCGCTGCCGCGGCAGTCAATGCGTCAGCCGGCTTCGCCTTGCCCAGGTAGATCGATTGCATTGAATCGGTCACAGCCTTTGCGGTGTCTTCCCAACCGGTCACGGTCGGCGCAAAGTGGGCTGTCGGCAGCAGCGCGACGAAAGCTTTGGTGTCCGGATCGTTGAACGCCGGATCGGTCGCCTCAGCCTTGGTGGTCGGCAGGAAGCCTTCGGTCGTCGTGAACTCGACGCGCGGTTCCTTCGTGAACAGGTAGTCGAGGAACTTCCAGGCCGACTTCTTCACCTTCGAGTTCTTGAACATCACGATCGAGTCCGTCACCGCATAGGTGGCGTGCGTCGTGCCCATCGGGATCGGATCGATACCGTACTTCAGGTTCGGCGCTTCCTTCTTGATCTGCTTCGCGAGGAACGGCGCGGAGATCATCATCGCGACGCGGCCCTGCTTGAACAGGTTCTGCACGTCTTCGCGGCTGTAGCCGGTCACGCCAGGCTGCGTCAGGCCGTCGTCGATCAGAGTCTTGTACAGCGTGGCTGCCTTGATGCCGGCCGGCGAATTGAACGCCGCCTTGCCGTCCTTGCCGACGACGTCGCCGCCGTTGGTCCACAGCGCGTAGTAATAGTAGACGTCGGTTTCGATTTCCTTGCCTTGCAGACCGAAGCCGGCAACGCCCTGCGCTTTCAGCTTCTTCGACGCATCGATCACGTCATTCCAGGTTTTCGGGCCGTCGGGATAGCCGACCTTCGCGAGCAGATCCTTGTTGTAGTAGAGCGCGCGTGCGGAAGCGGCGATCGGCAGGCCGTACACCTTGCCGTTGATCTCGCCCGGTGCGAGGAACGGGCCGATGAAGCGGCCCTTGAAGCTCGCGTCCATGTAGCCGTCGAGCGGTTCGGCAACGTCGTCCTTCACGAAGTCGAGCAGCCAGCGCGTACCGACGATCGCCAGATCGGCGTTGGCGCCGCCGGAGATGTCCGTTTGCAGTTTCTGTTGTAGCGTGTCCCAGTTCACGTCTTCGATCTTGATCGTCGTGCCGGGATTGGCCTTCTCGAAGTTACGGGCCATCTTTTCGAAGTACGGCGCGGTCGCATCGCTGTAATGCGCGACCGTCACGCGGACCGTGTCGGCGTGAGCCGCGACGGCGATACCTGCAAACGCGAGCGCCACGGCAACTTTGCCTAGCGCGAGGGAAGCACGGGCATGCAACGACATTTCTCTCTCCTGTGTCGATCGGAGTTAGCGCTTTAGCTGTCGACCAGAGTTAGCGCGTCAGCGCGTTACTCTGGTCCCATGCATAGCACTTACTCCGGTCCCATCCAACGATGGTGGGGGGTGGTCTGCTGCCGTCGCCGGCCGCTTTGGGTTAAATTGTTTGAAAAAATCCTACATGACGCAAAATAGCTTGTCACGTAGGGTCTGCCATATTTTTTATCAGCGGGTTTTGTGCATAAGATGCTGTAAAGAAGGAGTATTCTGCATAACGCGAAGTCACGGATACCCAATCTTTGGGATGACTGGACAACTGCCTGACGTCGATTTTGTAGGAAATTTACACGCCAGACCGGCGCTGCAACGAGATTGAGGAGCGAGGGCAGACATGAATCGTGTTGTGTTGGTGACGGGCGCTTGCGGCGGTATCGGCAGCGTGTTGTGCAAGCGCTTTGTGGAGCAGGGCGATACCGTGCTGGCGCTCGATATCGACGCGGTCGCGCTTCACGGACTGGTTGCGCAGCTCGGCGCGGCGCATGTCACGCCGATCACGGCCGACCTCGGTGACGCTGCCGCAGTGCAGCAAGCGGTTGCCGAAGCGGTGAAAACGCGCGGTCCGGTGGACGTGTTGGTCGCCAACGCGGGTGCCGCTAAAGGCATGACGCTCGCCACGACCGATGCCGCCAGTTGGCAGCGCGACATCCATCTGAATCTGAACGGCACGTATCACACGGTGGAAGCGGTGCGCACGTCGATGATCGAACGGCAGAAGGGCGTGCTGGTGCTGATCGGCTCGGTGAACGGCATGGCCGCGCTCGGGCATCCGGCGTATAGCGCGGCGAAGGCGGGGCTCATCAGCTACACGAAAGCGCTGGCGATCGAGCTTGGCCGCTATGGCATTCGCGCGAACATCGTCTGTCCGGGCACGGTGAAGACGCAGGCGTGGCAGGCGCGCGTCGACAAGAATCCGCAGGTCTTCGAGGATCTGAAAAAGTGGTACCCGTTGCGCGACTTCGCGACGCCCGACGACATCGCCGATGCGGTGCTGTTCCTCGCGTCGCCGATGGCGCGTGTGATTACCGGCGTCGCGTTGCCGGTCGACGGTGGGCTGATGGCCGGCAACCGATTGATGGCGGAAGAACTGACGCTGGAATTGCTTTGAATTGCTTTGAATTGCTTTGAATTGCTTTGATTCGTTTTGAACGGCTTTGACTAGATAGCGCGGCGTGTTCTTTGCTCAATGAAACAGGGCAGCACGACAGCACGACGATGCAGCACGACGATGAGGACAGCATGGCAGCAGTGCAACTGAGCGGCATCTTCAAACGCTATGGCGACACGCAAGTGGTGCACGGCATCGATCTCCACATCGACGACGGCGAGTTCGTGGTGCTGGTCGGCCCGTCGGGTTGCGGCAAGAGCACGCTGATGCGCATGGTGGCCGGTCTCGAAGAGATCAGCGGCGGCGATCTGATGATCGGCGGCACGCGTGCGAATACGCTTGCGCCGCAGCAGCGCAATATCTCGATGGTGTTCCAGAGCTACGCGCTCTATCCGCATCTGTCGGTCTACGAAAACATTGCGTTCGGGCCGCGGATTCGCAAGGAACCGTCGGCGAGTTTCAAGCCGCGGATCGAAGCCGCCGCGAAGATGCTGAACCTCAGTGGTTATCTGGACCGTTTGCCGCGTGCGCTGTCGGGTGGTCAACGTCAGCGGGTGGCGATGGGGCGCGCGGTGGTCCGCGAGCCGTCGTTATTTCTGTTCGACGAACCGCTGTCCAATCTCGACGCCAAACTGCGCGTGCAGATGCGCACGGAAATCAAGGCGCTGCATCAGCGTCTGAAGAATACGGTGATCTACGTGACGCACGACCAGATCGAAGCGATGACGATGGCTGACCGCATCGTCGTGATGAACGCGGGGCGGATCGAACAGATCGGGCGTCCGCTGGAACTGTACGATCATCCGGCGAATCTGTTCGTCGCGAGCTTCCTGGGTTCGCCGTCGATGAATTTCGCTGAAGGCGTGTTGACGAATCGTTCGCAAGGGCAGGGCCTCGCGTTGAAACTCGACGATGGTAGCGAGATCGTGCTGGAGGGTGCACCCGTTTCCGCCGTTGTCGGCGCAAAGGTCACGCTCGGTGTACGTCCCGAGCACATTGAAACGATGGCTGACAAGCCGGACGCCACCATGGAAGTCGAAGTGGTCGAGCCGACTGGCGCCGAGACCCATTTGTACGGGAAAATAGGCGGCAACACGTGGTGCGTGACGACTCGCCAGCGCTCGAAAGTCGAGCCCGGTCAGCGCGTCACGCTGCGCCTGCCGGCCGAGCATATTCATCTGTTCGATACGGAGAGTGGACGCAGGCTGGTCTGAACCGCGTGTTGCCGCTTGAGGCTGATTCAAGCTGATTGAAGCTGCGACGCGACGCGGATTCATTTAACCCTTAAGGAACACCGGGTGTCCGCACCGAACTTGATTCCCCACATCCGCGGCGCACTGGCCAATTTGCGGCCCGCCGAGCGCAAAGTCGCCGAGATGGTGCTGAGCGACGTCGACTTTGCGATGCGCGCGAGCATTACCGAACTCGCGCAGCGCGCGGACGTGTCCGAGCCTTCCGTCACGCGCTTTTGCCGCGCGATCGGTGCGCATGGTCTGCGCGACTTCAAGATGCAATTGGCGCAGAGCGTGGCGGGCGGGGTGCCGTATGCATCGACTGCGGTTGCGCGTGATGATGATGTGCAGACGTTGATGGGTAAGGTGGGTGAGGCAGCAGTCGATGGAATTACGCATGCGTGTGGAGCGTTGGATCCGGCCGTGTTTGAGAGCGCGATTGCGGCGTTGTCGAGCGCGGGGCGGGTTTTTTTCTTTGGCGTGGGCTCGGGGTCGGGACTCGTTGCGCAAGATGCGGCATTAAGGTTTTTGCGGCTGGATATCGCGGCTACTGCGTTTACGGATGGTCATCTGCAACGTCTTTACGCGGGCCTGATGGAGCCGGGTGATGTGGCGTTTGCGATTTCGCATTCGGGGCGCAGCGTCGAAGTGAATGAGAGCATTCAGATCGCCAAGGAGCGTGGCGCGACTACGATTGCGCTGACTAATGTGGGCTCGCGGCTGGCGTGGTTGGTCGATATTCCGCTGCTGCTGCGCGTGCCGAGTCCGATCGATCCGAATACGCCGGGGGTGTCCCGGCTCGTGCATCTGTGCATCATGGATGCGCTGGCGATTGGCGTCGCGTTGAAGGCGGGTCCGAAGACGCTTGAAAAGATGCGGCACGCGAAGGCGCGGTTGTCGTCGCATGAGCCGGAGGCGGCGGGGGATTGAGCGAGGTGGTCCGCTTCAGGAACCCTGCGATGAATGGCGGCCGGAGTGGGGACAGGGCCTAGCGCTTGTTCTCTTCCGAAAATGCTTCGGTAACAGCCTGCACGATTTGCGCACTCAACTCCGGCCGCTCGTCAAACAGCGGATAGCGCTTGCGCAAGTTGTTCGACACGCTGTTACCGTTCTGCCGGACGCTGCGAATGATGCCGTCCAAATCGTTGTCCGGTGCTTCGAGAAATTCCTTGATGGTGCGCCGTGCGGTGTCGTTGGCGTGCAGAAAGCGCGCTTCGGTGCGCATTTCATGCGTTAGCGTCATGTCGATCACGTCAGCAAGATAGATGACGTGTGCGGTCAGATCAGGGTAGCGCCAGGCGGGCAGCGCGTCGTCATAGGCGCGAAAGTGCAGGTTGTATTCGACACCGTCGTCTCCGGTTTCGGTCTTGCCGAACGTGTACTGGTCCGCATAGTGTTTCATCAACGGACGCGAAAAGCGTTCGAGCACTTTGTCGTAAGCGGCACGATCGCGCGTGCTGTGGGTGATCGTGGCGGACACCGGCAAGATGATTGGCGCAGGCACCGCGCCGTCGCGACGCAGAATGTCGTTGATCAGGAAGCGCGAAATGCGGCCGTTCCCGTCGGCCATAGGGTGTACATAGACGAAGCCGAACGATGCCGCTGCAGCACGCACGATCGACGCACCACCCTCGGTACGTTCTAAAAAACGGGCCAGCCCCGACAGCATCGTTTCGATGTGTTCCCAATGCGGCGCGATGTAGTCGACCACCGGTAGATAGCGTGCGACATGTCCCACATACACCGGGGAGCGGCGGATGCCGTAACGCAGGGCCGACTGTCCCAGGATGCCGCGTTGCAAAGTGTCGAGCGTTTCGGCGTCAAACGGATTGGCATGTCGTCCGCATTCGCTTTCCATGACCGCGGCAAAGCGGCGGATCCGATCCTCTTTGTCCTGCTCATGCTCGATCAGAAAGCTTGCGCGGCTCTCTTTGACCGTCAGCCAGACGGCGCTGCGCAAGATCAGATCGATGCCATAATCCGCTTCCAGTTCGGCAAGCGGTGCGGCAAGGTCGTAAGCTTCGGCGCGCTGAACCGCTTCGACACGTCGAATCACCGGGCAAAAATCCCGATTGCCCGGCAGGTTGTCGCGCACACGCCAACGCGCGTTGTTGACTGGCGTGCCTACGATGAATTCCTCGGGATTCAACGCGTCGACATAGTTTCCCCGGGAGATGCCCAGCGCGTTTAGCGGTTCGGGCATCAACCACTCATAAAAGAAGCAGGCGCGGCGAGCATACGCGCCCGTGGGTTCGCGGGCGATCCATGCCTCCAGTTCGTGGCGCACCGATTGCAGCGCATAGAGTCGCGCGAGGAATTCCAGGTGAATGCCCTCGTGCCGGAAGGCGAAAGTCAGGTTGTCGGTCAGGCTGGCGGCCGGACGATAACGTTCGGTGTAAACCTCGCGGCGGATGTCACCGTCGGTGGACGTTGAGCGATTCCGGCCGATTTCACTTTGAACGGCGAACGGATGGACCGGTACGACGCTGTACGTGTTGGATAGCCATTGATAACCGATCTGCGGCATGATTTTCGATCCGGGGTGGCGGGGACGCGCGCGAGGACACCTTGTTTCGCTCAGTTTTGCGTAGTTTCGATTACTTGGCTCGCAAAACGATTACAAAACGCGTATTTTCTAGGAAAACGATTATACGGCGTCTGCGCTTCATTTCGATTACTTGGCACGCAAAACGATTACAAAGTGCCAGTTTTTCGGAAAAACGATTAATTATCCCTTGTTGAGGCCGCTTTTTCAGGCCTCGTGCGCCACCGCCATCCACCCAAACCGCCGCGACAATCTCAGGGTTGCCGCGCGCAAAGTCCGCGCCGGGTCGCCCGCGAGTTCGCTATTGAAGCTGCCGCTCGGTCCCATCATGGCGAGCACGAGGCAGATGCTGCCGGTGTGGTCCAGCACCGGCGCGGCCAAGGTGTCGATGCCTGGCACTGGCCGGCTCAACGCGGTATCGATGCCGTCCGCGCAGATTTGCGTGAGCCGCTGTGCGTAGGCTCTTTTCAACCC
>NZ_WOEZ01000134.1 GCF_013177735.1 Paraburkholderia elongata
GTCCACTCCCCGCCTTCCTCCCGAGCTTCGGCCCCCACCCGCAACGTCCCGGAAGGATGTCCAAACCGCACCGCATCCCGCGCCCCACCACCCGCAGCGAGATTCACCAACGTGCCTGAAATCGCCGCCGCCGTACCAATCGCCACAGCAGCCGTCCCCATCATCGCGTGATGCAGCTTACCCATCGACATTGCCCGCACCAGCAGATCGACGTCACTCGCGGCAACACGCTTGCCACTAGAAGCAACGTAGTCGGCAGGCTTGGCGACAAAAGCAACCTTCGGCGTATGCTGCCGCGTCGCGATCTCATCGATATTTTTGATGAGGCCCATACGCACCGCACCATGTGCGCGAATGGTTTCGAACATCGCCAGCGCCTTATCGTCGCTATTGATGGCGTCCTGTAGTTCGGTGCCCTTATAACCGATTGCTTCCGCATCCACGAAAATGGTCGGGATACCGGCATTGATCATCGTCGCCTTCAGCGTACCGACACCCGGCACTTCGAGGTCATCGACCAGCTTCCCCGTGGGGAACATCGCGCCGCCCGCACCCTCTTCTTCTGCAGCCGGGTCCATAAACTCGAGCTGAACCTCTGCAGCCGGAAAGGTCACACCGTCGAGTTCAAAGTCCCCAGTTTCCTGCACGGCGCCATTGGTAATAGGCACATGCCCGATGATCGTCTTGCCGATATTCGCCTGCCAGATGCGCACAATAGCCACACCGTTCTGCGGAATCCGGCTCGCATCGACGAAACCTGCGCTAATTGCAAACGGCCCCACCGCAGCAGAGAGATTGCCGCAATTGCCACTCCAATCGACGAAAGCCTTGTCGATAGAAACCTGCCCGAACAGGTAATCCACGTCATGATCCGGCTTGCTGCTCTTCGCGATGATGACCGTCTTGCTCGTGCTGGAAGTCGCGCCGCCCATACCGTCGATCTGCTTGCCATACGGGTCTGGGCTGCCGATCACACGCATCAGCAACGCGTCACGCGCAGCGCCCGGAACCTGGGCCGCCTCCGGCAAATCCTGCAGCCGAAAGAACACGCCTTTGCTGGTACCGCCGCGCATGTACGTCGCTGGAATCTTGATCTGAGGTTTGTGGGCCATAAAAGTAGTGTCCTGATGAGAGAAGCTTAAAAGCCTTAAGCCGCAGCCTTCGTCGATTCAAGAAAGTCCTGCGCAAAACGTTGCAACACGCCGCCGGCTTCGTAGATGGAAACCTCTTCCGCGGTGTCCAGGCGGCACGTCACCGGCACCTCCACGCTCTCACCGCTCTTGCGATGAATCACGAGCGTGAGGTCGGAGCGCGGCTTGCGTTCGCCGATCACGTCGAAGGTTTCGGTGCCGTCGATAGCGAGCGTGAGACGATTCACACCAGGTTTGAATTCCAGCGGCAACACGCCCATGCCCACCAGATTCGTGCGGTGAATCCGCTCGAATCCTTCCGCAACAATCGCCTCCGCGCCGGCAAGACGCACGCCCTTCGCCGCCCAGTCACGCGACGAACCCTGACCGTAGTCCGCCCCGGCAATCACGATCAGCGGTTGCTTGCGCTCCATGTAGGTTTCGATCGCTTCCCACATGCGCGTCACCTTGCCCTCAGGCTCGATGCGGGCCAACGAACCCGCCTTCACCTTGCCGTCTTCCAGCACCATTTCGTTCTTCAGCGTCGGATTCGCGAAGGTGGCACGCTGCGCGGTCAGGTGATCGCCACGGTGGGTTGCGTACGAATTGAAGTCCTCTTCCGGCAAGCCCATTTTGGCAAGGTACTCACCCGACGCGCTGTCAGCCAGAATCGCATTCGACGGCGAAAGGTGGTCGGTCGTGATGTTGTCGCCCAGCACGGCCAGCGGACGCATGCCCTTGAGTGTGCGCTCACCGGCAAGCGCGCCTTCCCAATACGGCGGACGGCGGATATAAGTACTCGTCGGACGCCAGTCATACAGCGGATCAGCCTTCTCACCGGTATCGACAGACACAGCGAACATCGGCTCATACACCTTGCGGAACTGTTCCGGCTTCACGCTCGAAGCGACGATCGCGTCGATCTCTTCATCCGACGGCCAGATGTCCTTTAGCTTGATCGCATTGCCGTCAGCGTCGACGCCAAGCACATCCTTCTCGATATCGAAGCGAATCGTGCCCGCAATCGCGTAGGCCACCACCAGCGGCGGCGACGCCAAAAAGGCCTGCTTCGCATACGGATGAATACGGCCGTCGAAGTTACGGTTACCGGACAGCACAGCCGTCGCATACAGATCGCGATCGACGATTTCCTTCTGGATCATCGGATCCAACGCACCCGACATGCCATTGCACGACGTGCACGCATACGCGACCACGCCGAAGCCCAGTTGCTCCAGTTCCGGCAACAGGCCCGCCTCTTCCAGATACAGCGTGACCGCCTTCGACCCCGGCGCGAGCGAAGTCTTCGCCCACGGCTTGCGGGTCAATCCGAGTCGATTGGCATTACGCGCCAGCAAACCGGCGGCGATCATGTTGCGCGGGTTGTTGGTGTTCGTGCAGCTCGTGATCGCAGCGATGATCACCGCGCCGTCCGGCATCAGGCCCGGCTCGTTCTCCACCTTGCCGCTGATACCGCGCGCGGCCAGCTCAGAAACCGGCAAACGACGATGCGGATTCGACGGACCCGCCAGCGTGCGCACCACGGTAGACAGATCGAACGTCAGCACGCGCTCATACTCGGCATGCTTCAGCGTATCGCCCCACAGGCCGGTTTCCTTCGCATAGGTCTCGACCAGCTTGACGAGTTCGTCGTCGCGGCCGGTGAGTTTGAGGTACTTGATGGTCTGCTCGTCGATGTAGAACATCGCCGCCGTCGCGCCGAATTCGGGCGCCATGTTGGCGATGGTCGCGCGATCGCCGAGCGTCAGGTTGGCCGTGCCTGCTCCGTAGAACTCGAGGTACGCGCCGACCACTTTTTCTTTGCGCAAGAATTCGGTCAGCGAGAGCACGACGTCGGTCGCGGTAATGCCCTCAGCCGGCTTGCCCGTGAGCTCAACACCGACGATATCCGGCAGGCGCATATATGACGCGCGGCCCAGCATCACGCTTTCCGCTTCGAGACCACCCACGCCGATGGCGATCACGCCGAGCGCATCCACCATCGGCGTATGCGAGTCGGTGCCGACGAGCGTATCGGGGAAGGCCACGCCGTCTTTCACCTGCACCACCGGGCTCATGCGCTCGAGGTTGATCTGATGCAGGATGCCGTTGCCCGGCGGAATCACGTCGACGTTCTTAAACGCGCGCTTGGTCCAGTTGATGAAGTCGAAGCGGTCTTCATTGCGGCGATCTTCAATGGCGCGGTTCTTCGCGAACGCATCCGGATCGAAACCGCCGCACTCGACGGCAAGCGAGTGATCCACTACGAGCTGCGTCGGCACGACCGGGTTGACCATCGCCGGATCGCCGCCTTGCGCGGCAATCGCATCGCGCAGGCCGGCGAGGTCGACCAAAGCGGTCTGACCGAGAATGTCATGGCACACCACGCGCGCCGGGAACCACGGAAAATCCAGCTCGCGCTTGCGTTCGATGATCTGCTTGAGCGACGCAGTGAGCGTCACCGGATCGCAGCGGCGCACGAGGTTTTCGGCCAGCACGCGCGAGGTGTACGGCAGCTTGTCATAGGCGCCGGGCTGGATCGCATCGACGGCGGCACGCGTGTCGAAGAAATCCAGTTGGGTGCCGGGAAGGCGTTTGCGGTTGGCAGTATTCATGGCGTAGGGGACAAAACAATAATGATCCGGGGACGATGGCGGCAGCCGTGCTTCAGAATCCGCTGCCCCTCTTTCAAGCGGCGCAACCCTTGCGTGTCAATCGGACAATCTGTGTAGTTTAGCTCGCGGTGGCGCGCCGACTTGCCGTGTGTTTCGTTGATGCGTCGCACAACGCACCGCGCAATGCACCGCAACGCGCGCTGCAAAAAAACAGCCTTGGCTCGGGGTTCCAGCGAGCCAAGGCCCAAACTTCATTACGTCGCGCTCATGAGACGCAATGGAGGAGAAACGCTTGCGGCTTTGCGCTTACACCCTTACACGCGCTTGGCGAGCGGCACGAACGGCAGATCGTCGGGACCGGTGTAATTCGCGCTCGGACGGATGATCTTGTTGTCGATCCGCTGCTCGATAATGTGCGCGCTCCAGCCTGCCGTACGGGCGATCACGAAGAGCGGCGTGAACATCGCTGTGGGCACGCCCATCATGTGATACGAGACCGCGCTGAACCAGTCGAGATTCGGGAACATCTTCTTCACATCTGCCATCACTGTTTCAAGTCGCTCGGCGATGTTGAACAGCTTCAGGTTGCCCGCCTCCTTCGAGAGCTTCTTCGCGACTTCCTTGATGACCTTGTTACGCGGGTCGGAGATCGTGTACACCGGGTGACCGAAACCGATCACCACTTCCTTGTTTTCGACGCGCTTGCGGATATCGGCTTCGGCTTCGTCAGGCGTCTGATAGCGCGACTGGATTTCAAACGCGGCTTCGTTGGCGCCGCCGTGCTTCGGACCGCGCAGTGCGCCGATCGCGCCGGTGATCGCCGAGTAGATGTCCGAGCCCGTGCCCGCGATCACGCGGCCGGTGAAGGTCGACGCGTTGAATTCGTGCTCGGCATACAGGTTCAGCGACACATGCATTGCATCGACCCATTCTTTCGACGGTTCCACCCCGTGCAGCAAATGCAGGAAGTGACCGCCGATCGAATCGTCGTCCGTTTCGACTTCGATACGCTTGCCGTTGTGCGAGTAGTGGTACCAGTACAGCAGCATCGAACCGAGCGAGGCCATCAGCTTGTCGGCGATATCACGTGCGCCTGGCAGGTTGTGGTCGTCCTTCTCGGGCAGCACGGTGCCGAGCACCGATACGCCGGTGCGCATCACGTCCATCGGGTGAGCGGCGGCCGGAATCCATTCCAGCGCGGCTTTAACGTTCGCGGGCAGACCACGCAGCGCCTTGAGCTTGGTCTTGTAGGCGGTCAGTTCGGCTTGCGTCGGCAGCTTTTCGTGGACCAGCAGATAAGCGATCTCTTCGAATTCGCATGCGCCGGCGATGTCGAGAATGTCGTAGCCGCGGTAGTGCAAATCGTTGCCGGTCTTGCCGACCGTGCACAGCGCGGTGTTGCCCGCCGTCACGCCGGACAGGGCGACGGATTTCTTCGGTTTGAAGGCGCCTGCGTTCGGCGTGCTGTTATCGGCTTCACTCATAATTTCTTCTCCAACTGCGGGGTTGCGTTCGTGCGGCAATCAGCGCGCCGAGCTTGTCTTTCAGGGTTTCAATGCGGTGACCGGTGAAAACGGAGACTCATAACGCAAAGAATGGGCCATGCGGAACATGAACCGCTAAGTGCCTGATTTAACAAAAAATCATCTCCTGGCCACACTGCCGACCGATTTCATAAGTGAAATCGCGAATTTCAAATTCGAAAACGACAGGTGCATAATGGGCGGGCTTCTCATCCTTCCCGCCCCTTTCTCCAGACAACGAGCCACCCGCCGTGAGCACGCCCCCCTTCGACCCTGCGCAGCGCCCCCGCATCTGGGCCGTCAGCATCAGCCGGCTGCGCGATCTGTTCTTCGACATCGCCGGCGAGTACGTTGAACGCGCCGATCTGCGCATCGTCTCGCATGGCTTCGAAGACGCCGTGCATGAGGTCGACGTAGTCGGCACCGGGCGTCCGGACGTCGTGATTGCCGGTGGCTCCAACGGCGCGTATCTGAAAACGCGCGTCAGCGTACCGGTCGTGCTGATCAACCCAACCGGTTTCGACGTCATGCACGCGCTCGCGCGAGCGCGGCGTGACGGCGCGAAGGTCGCGCTCGTCACGCACGGCGACACGCCTGACGAAGTGCGCCGCTTCACCACCGCGTACGGCATCGACGTGACGTTCGCTTCGTATCAGTCGGCTCAGGATGCGGAGAGTGTCGTGCTCGATCTGCGCGATCGAGGCATCGACGTCGTGGTCGGCCCGGGGCTCGTCACCGATCTTGCGGCGAACGCCGGCATGGGCGCGGTGTTTCTGTACTCACGCGCGTCCGTACGTGCCGCGTTCGATACCGCACTCGAAGTCGCGCAGGCCACCCGCCGCGAAACGATTCGCCGTCAACGGCTCGACAATCTGCTGCAGCATCTGCGCGACGGCGTCGTCGCGCTCGATGCGCAAGGGTGCGTCGAAGCGATGAACCAGCGCCTTGCCAGCGTGCTCGGCATCGACGCGGCACAGGCAGTGGGCCGCGAGTTGCTCGACCTCGCGCCGGATCTCGCAGGCAGCTTGCCGGACTCGGACGGCGACACGTTCTGCACCGTGCGTGGTGCGAGCTACGTCGTACATCGCGGGCCCTTGGCGAGCAGCAGTTCGGCGTCAGGCACCGTGCTGACGTTTCAGGAATCGCGCGCGGTCGAACGACTCGACCGCACCTTGCGCTCGCGGCAGCGCGTGCAGCAGTTCAGCGCGCGTTACCAGCTTGGCGATATCGTCGGCGCATCCGATTCGATCGAACGGGTCCGCACGCTCGTGCAGCGCTACGCCAAATCGGACGCCACCGTGCTGATTCTCGGCGAAAGCGGCACCGGCAAGGAGATGGTCGCGCAGAGCATGCATCAGCTGAGCGCGCGGCGTGATTTCGCCTTCGTCGCCATCAATTGCGGCGCGTTTCCTGAGGCATTGCTCGAGAGCGAGTTGTTCGGTTATGAGGAAGGCGCGTTCACGGGTGCACGCAAAGGCGGCAAGGCGGGGCTGATCGAAGTGGCGCACCGCGGCACGTTGTTTCTCGACGAAATCGCCGAGATGCCGTTGTCGTTGCAAAGTCGGCTATTGCGTGTGCTGCAGGAGCGCGAAGTCGTGCGGCTCGGTTCGACGGAGCCGACACGAGTGGACATCCGGGTCGTCGCGGCAACCCATCGCGCGTTGACCGAGGGCATCGAGGCGGGCAGCTTCCGCGCGGATCTGTACTACCGGCTCAACATTCTGAGCATCGCCCTGCCGCCGCTGCGCGAGCGGCCCACCGATCTGCTGCCGCTCGCGGCGGAACTGCTGCTGCAGGCGGCGTCGCGTGAGCCGAGGCTGGCGGCCCGGCTGCCCGATGCGGATGCGACCAAGCGCGTCCTCGCTAGTCTCAGCGAGCCGCTAAAGCGTTACACGTGGCCCGGCAACGTGCGTGAATTGCAGAACGTGATCGAACGGATTGCGGTTGAACTGGCAGACGCGGATACGGACACGAACCCAAACGGCGCGACAAAAACCGTCTTCACACGCGAGGTACTGCGCACCGTCGCACCTGAAATCTTCGAGCAACCCCGCGTGCTCGCGAAGAAAGCGGCGCTAACGTTACGCGAGCGCAGCCGTCACGTGGAAGCAGACGAAATCCGCGCCGCTCTCGCCGCATGCGACGGCGATCGCGATGCAGTTTGCCAGGCACTCGGCATCAGCAAGACGACCTTATGGCGGAAGCTGAACGCGGCGCAGTAGCCTGAACCACGCTACTGTGTTCCGCCGCATTCGCTCCGGCGCGCGCAATGAACATGCTGGGCGTCATCCCGCAGCATCGTTTGAAATGCCTACCAAAGTGGCTTTGATCGAAAAATCCCACCTCAGTGGCGACGACCGATCCCGGCACGCCTTCGAGCAACAAGGTTTGCGCCCGCTGAATCCGCAGCCCGCACAGATAGCGATACGGCGATGAACCGTACTGCTGACGAAACACCGTCGCGAAGCGCGACACGCTGAGCGCGGACAACGCGGCGAGTTGCGCGAGCGTCACCGGTTCGTCGAAATGGGCTTCGATAAACGCCCTTGCGGCGTTGAGGCTGATGGACTGTTTCATGGCGTCGCGATGGTCGAGCGGGGCGCGGCTTGCTTCGCGAACCGGGTGACGGAAAACACGTCGAGGGGAATAACGGTGCTACCCGTGTCGACGAACTCGGCCAGCGTCTCGCCGACGCCCGGACCGATCTGGAAACCCGAGCCGCAGAAACCGAACGCATAGTAAAGACCATCGACCTTACTGCTCGGCCCGATCACCGGTTCGCCGTCGGGCAGATAACTTTCCACGCCGCTCCACACGCGAATCACATGCAGCGGCGCCATCGCGGGCACGAGCCGCCGCAACTGCGCGACTTGCCGCACGGTATTGCGCGGCAGGACCGATGCGCGGCACGTCACGGCATCCGCCGGCCCACCGGGACCGCCGCCGAGAATGATATTGCCGCGCGGAATCTGCCGGAAATAGATGCTCTCTTCCTTGATCGATGTGAACACACCCATCGACGACTTGAACACATACGGCACCGGCTCGGTCACGGCCATCTGCGGTCCGCTCGCGGTCAGCGGAACGGGTTCGCCGAACTGTTCGGTGAGACGGCTCGCCCAGGCGCCCGCGCAGATCACGAGTTGCGCGGCCCAATACACGTCGCCGTGTGCGCTCTCCACGCGAAACCGCTCACCGTCTTTTTCGACACGCACGATCTCGGTGTTCTCGATCACCTGGGCGCCGAGCCGCTCGGCCGCACGACCAAACGCGGGCGCAGCGAGACGCGGATTGGCGTGACCGTCGAGTGGCGAAATCGATGCCGCCAGCACCTCGCGCCCGAGAAACGGAAAGCGTTGGAACATGGCATCGCCGTGCAACACTTTGAGGTCGAGACCGTAAGCACGGGCATCGATCGCATATTGATCGAAATTCTCCACGTCCTTCTGGTGGTAGCACACGCGCGTGTGGCCCGACGCAAGAAACTCGATGTCTTCGCCGAGCAGTTCCTTCGAGCGTTGCCATGTCCGCAGTGCGCGGTTCGCCATCTCGAGTTGCGGCAGCGCGCGGCCCTGCCGGCGAATGCCGCCGAAGTTCACGCCGCTCGCCTGCTGCCCCGTGAGTCCACGTTCGAGCAGGATCACCGAACGGTTACGCTGACGCAGGAAGAAGGCGGTCGTCGTCCCCATGATGCCGCCGCCGATCACGATGACATCGGCTTCGTTAGTGGTCGTCGCGCTCATTCGCCCACCTCTTCGGTAAGCGCCACAGGCAGCGGCTTGACGGGCGCCTGACCGCGCAGCCGTCCCACCGAGGACAACGGCACACAAGCCGCCGCTGCGATGATTTCCGCACCAGCGTGGCCGCAGTAGCGCCCCTGGCAGCGGCCCATGCCGACGCGCGAAAAAGCCTTCGCGCGATTGGCTTCCTGGGCGCCGGTCTCATGCACGACACGGCGCAGTTCGCCGGCCGTAATCGCTTCACAGCGGCAGACAATCGTTTCATCCGGCAGGGACGCGGCGAATTTCGCCGGCCACGGAAAGGCTTCCCGCAGGCCCGCGGCGAAGCGTGTGAAACGTGCGAGTTCGGCGCGCAACTGCTCGACGCCTTCGACCTTCACGCCGTGATCGCGCAACGCCGCCAACGCCGCGAGTCGGCCCGAACGTTCCGCTGCGTCCGCACCGCGCACCCTTGCGCCATCGCCCGCCAGATAGACGCCCATGACGCTGCTACGGCCATCGTCGTCGATTTGCGGAAGCCACTGCTGCGTGTTGTCGTCGAACAGGAAGCCGCACCCCGCGAGGTCCGCGAGCTGCGTCTCGGGACGCAGGTGATAACCGAGCGCGACGGCATCGCATGCAAGTTCGAGTTGCTTGCCGTCAGGCAACGCAACCACAACGCCGCTTACACCGTCTTGCGGCGAGCCTTTGATTTCCACAGGCTGCACGCCGCGATGAACCGGCACGCGCGCCTTTGCCAGCACACGCGTCAACGCAATCCCCTTTTTGAGCGCGGCAGGAATCGCCAGCAACCGGGGCAGCGCGGCCACACGCTGCATGAATGTCGAAGTATCGAGCACCGCCGCCACCTGCGCGCCCGCCTTCACATATTGCGCGGCCACGAGATACAGCAGCGGACCGCTGCCCATCATCACGATGCGCGAGCCGATCGCGCATCCCTGCGATTTCAGCGCAACCTGCGCGCCGCCGAGGCTATACGTGCCGGCCTGGTGCCAGCCCTTGACCGGCATCAGCCGGTCCGTCGCGCCGCTGCAAACAATCAGGGAATCGAACGTCAGCGTCTGGTAGCGCGTGCCGCTCGCGAGATGCACGGTGTTCGGCGAGATATTCCAGACCAGCGTCTCCGGCAGATAATCGATCTTGCCCTTCAGCGCATCGAAGCTTTGATGCAGCGAAGCGGCGCGCTCTGCCTCGGTGCCGTACAACGTCTCATAGCTGCGAGAAAAACCTTCCGGTTGCCGCCGATAAATCTGGCCCCCGTCACGCCGCCCTTCGTCGATGACCGTCGGCCGCAGCCCCGCTTCGACCAGCGCCTGCGCGGCGCGCACGCCCGCCGGCCCGGTGCCGATGATCACTACACGCGGGGCCATACACCCTCCCCGGCTTCGGCGAGCTTCGTGACGATCGACATGCCGGGCGCCGCAGGCGTACTGCACGCCCTCATGCGTTCGCCTTGCGCCGTCCAGACCCAGCAGTCCTGGCAAGCGCCCATCAAACAGAAACCGGCGCGGCGGCCGTCGCCGAATTCGGAATCGCGCAATGTGCTCACGCCGGTCAGCAAGGCGACCATCAACGTGTCGCCCTCGGCGGCCTCATGCACGACGCCGTCCACGGTAATCGGAAAGGTCTTGCGGCCTGTCTCAGCGAGCCGCACAAATCGTCCGCTCATGCCGGGGTCGCCTCCGCGGTCTGCAAGCGGTTCAATTCGGCCGCCGGATGATGGCAAAGAATCTCCGCGCCCGAAGGCAGTTTCTTCAGGGACGGCGGCGTCATATTGCACATCCCGTCGATGCGCACCGGGCAGCGCGCGCGGAACGCGCACAACTCTGGAATATCGGAGCTCTCGCCCATCGGCGGCAACGCGGCACAACCGATCTCGCGGCGCGCATCGAGCCAGCCCGGTTTCAGCGCGGGCACCGAATCGACCAGCAAGCCCGTGTACGGGTGATACGGCGGCGCCGCGAGCACGTCGCGCTGCCCGGCTTCCACGCGATGCCCCGCGTACAGCACGATCACTTCGTCGCAGATGGCGCGCACGGTCGAGATGTCGTGGCTGATGAACATGTACGACACGCCGAGCTCACGGCGCAATTCGGCCAGCAGGTCGAGGATCGCCGCGCCGACCACTGTATCGAGCGCGGAGGTCACTTCGTCGCAGAGGATCAAAGCGGGATCGGCAGCGAGCGCGCGCGCCAGATTCACGCGCTGCTTCTGGCCGCCGGAGAGTCCGGCAGGTGTGCGCGTGGCAATCGAGGCCGGCAGCTGTACCAGATCGAGCAGTTCCAGCATGCGTTTCTTAGCAGCCGAGCCACCCAGATGGTGATAGAACGCCAGCGGACGGGCAAGGATGTCGGCGATCGAATGGCTCGGGTTCAGCGCGGTGTCGGCGTTCTGGAACACGATCTGGATTTGCCGATACTGCTCCAGCGTGCGGCGCGACAGTTGTGCGGGCAACGGCTTGCCATCGAACAACACTTCGCCGCCCGCGCGGTCGACGAGACCGGCCACCACGCGCGCGAGCGTCGTCTTGCCGGAGCCGGATTCGCCGATCACACCGAGCGTGCTGCCGCGAGGGATCGCCAAACTGACGTCGTCGAGCACGCGCACGGCGGGCGCGCCGAAGCGATCGATACGTCCGTAGCCAGCCGAGAGCCCGCGAATTTCGAGCAACGGCGGGATGTGCTTGCCGGCACTCTGCGGCGTCTCCAGCTCCGCTTCCGGACGGCGTGTGGCAGCGAGCAGTTGACGCGTGTAGGCATCCACCGGCGCATCGAGCACTTGCGCGACCGCGCCGTTCTCCTTCACCGCGCCGCCATTCAGCACGACGATGCGGTCCGCCATCTGCGCGACCACAGCCAGATCGTGCGACACGTACACGGCGGTTGTGCCGAGTTCGCGGATCACTTTCTTGAAGGCCGCGAGCACCTCGATCTGCGTGGTGACATCGAGCGCGGTGGTCGGCTCATCGAACACGACGACAGCGGGATCGGTAATCAGCGCCATCGCGGCCATCAAGCGCTGCAACTGGCCACCGGACACCTGATGCGGATAACGGTCGCCGATCGTCTCCGGCGCGGGCAGCGCGAGCGCGCGGAACAAGCTGATCGCTTTCGTGCGCGCTGCTTCGGCGGACATCAAGTGATGCAGCAACGCCGGCTCGGTCACCTGATCCATGATCGTGCGCGCCGGATTGAAACCTGCCGCCGCACTCTGCGCGACATACGCCACGGTCCGCGCCCGCAAACCGCGACGGCCTTTGGCATCGAGCGACAGCACATCCACATCGCCGATACGAATCGAACCGCCGCTGATCGAACAACCTGCCCGCGCATAGCCGAGCAAAGACAACGCGATAGTCGTCTTGCCCGACCCGGACTCGCCGATCAGCGCCAGCACCTCGCCCTTCTTCACCGAAAAATCGACGCCCTTGACGATCTCGGTCACCGGCCCCGGCGCCGCACCCGCGACGACCCGCAGCCCTTTCACTTCAATCATGTCCCGATCAGCGCGATCAGCCATCATGCACCCCCATGGCTACGGCCGCGACGCCGCAGGTTGTCGATCAGCAGATTCATGCCGATGGTCAGCGTCGCAATCGCGACAGCAGGCATCAAAACAGCAGGCGCGCCCTCGGACAAACCGCCGATGTTCTCGCGCACGAGCGAACCCCAATCCGCATTCGGAGGCTGCACACCGAGGCCGAGGAAGCTCAGCCCGCTCAGCAGCAGCACGATGAACACGAAGCGCAAACCGAAATCGGCGAGCATCGGATGAATCATGTTCGGCAGCACTTCAACGCGTGCGATATAGAAGATGCCCTCGCCGCGCGCTCTTGCCACCTGGACATATTCGAGGCCCATCAGGTTCACCGCGAGCGAGCGCGAAATGCGGAATGCACCGGGGATATAGGCCAAGGCGGCAACGGTCGTCAGCATCGGGATCGACGAACCGAACGCGGCGATGACAACGAGCGCGAGCACCTTGCTCGGAATCGAAATCAGCGCATCGAACAACCGGCTCAGGATTTCATCGACCCAGCGCCCGGACACCGCGGCGAGCAGCCCGAAGAACGTGCCGATCAAACTGGCGAGTACCGCGGCCGCCAGCGCGAGGCCCACCGTATAACGAGCGCCGTAGAGAATCCGGCTCAACATATCGCGGCCGAGATAGTCGGTGCCGAGCGGATACGCCGCGCTATAGCTGCCGAAAATCTCCGTCGATGTCAGCGTGCCGCCGTTATACGGTGCGACCAGCGGCCCGATGAACGCGACGATCAGCCAGAACGTCACCAGCACGAGGCCAATCAGGCCGAGCACGGAGAAGCGGTGCACCAGCCGTTTCAACACGCCTTGCTTAAGTGCTGCCGTTTCGACGACCGGCGGCTCGACAGCGGGTTCATCGAGGTCCAGGCCTAGGTCCAGGTCGTACAGCTCGGTGCTGGCATGGGGAACATGAGGAACGTGGGGATTGGTAGGTTGGCTCATCATCGACGCAGCCTCGGATTGGATACGATTTGACACAGGTCGGCGATCAGCACCAACGCGAGATACGCCGCGCAGAACACCATCACACAGCCCTGCACGAGCGGCATGTCACGGTTGGTGACGGCATCCACCATCAGGCTCGCGAGGCCGGGATAGTTGAAGATCGACTCCACGATCACCACGCCGCCGAACAGATACGACAGGCTCAATGCCACCGCATTGGCAATCGGCCCGATCGTGTTCGGCAACACATGCCGCAGCACCACACGCGCAGGCGAGGCCCCCTTGAGCACCGCCATTTCCACGTACGACGAATTGAGCTGATCGAGCACCGCGGCCCGCGTCATGCGCGCCATCTGCGCGACGATCACGCAGCACAGCGTCATCACCGGCATCGCGTAGATGCGCAGCAGCGCGCCGAACGAATGCACCTCCGAGAGATACGACAGCGCGGGCAGCCAACGCAGCTTGACGGCGAAGATCAGCACAGCGATGGTAGCAATCAGAAACTCCGGCACGGCCACCGTCGACAGCGTGAGCACATTAAGCGTGCGGTCGAGCAGCGAGCCGCGGAACATCGCCGACGAAATACCGATCAGCAAGGCTACGGGCACCGAGACCAGCGCCGTCAGCCCAGCCAGCACCAGCGAGTTCGGCAGGCGCGTGGCGATCAACTCGCTGACCGGCAGATTGTTCGACAGCGAGGTGCCGAAGTTGCCGCTGAGAATATGAATGAGCCACTCGAAGTAGCGTTGCAGCGCCGGCTGGTCAAGGCCGAACTGATGCCGCAATGCCGCGACGGCTTCCGGGGTCGCCGCCTGGCCGAGCGCCTCTTGAGCGGCATCGCCGGGAAGCAGCCCGGTGATGGCGAACACGACCGCCGAGACCAGCAGCAGCGTAAGCAGCGCGAGGCCAAGGCGCGCGGCAATGAGTCGTTGCGCGTGTGCTTTCATCGAAAGTCGCCTCCTCTGGGGTGAAGCCGCACGCCGCGAGCAAGCGGCGTGCGTATTGCCGGGTTCGACTTCCCAGTTCGTCAGACTGGAAACCCTTTGTTACTGTTCGTCAGTCACGGCCGGCTCAGGCCTCCAGCCAGACGTTTTCCGCGAACATGAAGCCCATCAGGCCGGCCAGCGGAATCGAGCCGAGGCCCTTGAGCTTCGCCGTGTAGGCATCGAGCGAGCTCTGGAACAGCGGAATGCCGACGCCGCCGGTTTCATGCACCAGCACCTGCATGTCGCCGTAGATCTTCTTACGCTTCGCATCGTCCGGTTCGCCACGTGCCGCGACCAGCATCTGGTCGAACTTCGCGCTCTTCCAGTTCGCTTCGTTCCACGGCGCGTCCGACTTGAAGAACTGGGTGAAGATCACGTCGGCGCTCGGACGCGCGTTGATATTGCCGAACCCCAGCGGATGCTTCATCCAGTGGTTCGACCAGTAGCCGTCGGACGGCACGCGCGACACCTGAAGATTCAGACCGGCTTGCGGCGCCACCTGCTGAAGGAACATCGCCATTTCAACCGATCCTTCTGCCGCCGGCGACGCGAAAATCTGGATCGGCGCGCTGCCGACTTTGGCCTTCTGGAAATGGAACTTCGCCTTGTCCGGATCGAAGGCGCGCTGCGGCAAACCGGCCAGGTAGTACTTGTTGGTCGGATCGATAGGCTGATCGTTGCCGATCGCGCCGTACCCCTGGAAGATCGCCCGGCGCATCTGCTCGCGATCCTGCAGGTACATCATGCCTCGCCGAAAATCGTCGTTGGCGGTAATGCCACCTTCGTCGCGAACAATCAGGTCCGTGTACTCGCCCGTCTTCGTCTCCAGAACGGCGAAACCACCGGCGCCCTTGATCTGGGCAGTCGAACGCGGGCTCACCGAGTTGATCAGTTGCACGTCGCCCGAGAGCAGCGCGTTCACGCGCGCCGATTCGTC
The DNA here is from genome assembly GCF_013177735.1 of Paraburkholderia elongata. Classification (GTDB taxonomy): domain Bacteria; phylum Pseudomonadota; class Gammaproteobacteria; order Burkholderiales; family Burkholderiaceae; genus Paraburkholderia; species Paraburkholderia elongata. Next base: position 15,422 of record NZ_WOEZ01000134.1, read on the forward strand.
GCCAATGCCGATCAATTCGACTTCGTCCAGGTGCGGCAGGCCCGGCTTCCAGTAATTCGTGTTCTTCACGCCGACCGTACGCACGCCCGGCGAGAATTCCTTGACCTTGAACGGGCCGGTGCCGACCGCGGTTTTGAAATCCTTGGTGCCGTCCTTGATGATCTGGAAATGCGAGGTGGCGAGAATCACCGGCAGATCGGCGTTCGGACCTTCCAGCGTGATCGTCACTTCGTTCGGGCCCGTCGCCTTCACTTCCTTGATCTGATCGGCCAGCGTCTTCGCTTTCGACGCCGTCGCCGGATCCTTATGGCGCATGATCGAATACACGACGTCGGCCGGCGTGAGCGGCTTTCCGTCGTGGAACTGCACGCCGGTGCGCAGCTTGGCGACCCACACTGTCGCATCCTTCGTGTCCAGTGAGGTGGCGAGCGCCATCTTCGCGCCGAGATGTGAATCGAGTTCGGTCAGGCAGTTGTAGAACATGAAGCCGCGGACATAGTCCGTGCCGAGCGCGCCCTTGGCGGGGTCGAGCGTGTCGGCGGCCGATGCGGACTGCGTCGCCACCCGGATCTTGCCGCCCTGCTTCGGCTTCGCTTGCGCAAAGGCCGCGCCGCTCGCGGTCAGAAGGCCGGCGCCCGTCACCGACATCATCCCGGCCGCAGCCATCGCGCGCAGCACGCCGCGCCGCGACGTGCCTTTTGACGTCAATCGCTCCAACTCGGTGCCGAGTTGAAAAGCGTCATGTTGTGAGGTTTCCTTATTCATCGATCTTCTCCGCGAGGGTGACAGGGATAGCTGCGTGGTTTTAATGGCAAATACAACAATGAAGAATCAATAGAAGATGTCTTTGATGCGGTAGTACGTCCCCACCAGCGGCAGGAACCAGGGTTTGCCGGTGTGGCCCGGGATCGCGGGCCACTCGGACCCGCGCCACGGATTACGCTCTTCGTGGCCGTCCATCACGTCGGCCATCACCTGGCCCATATGCGTCGACATCTGTGTGCCGTGGCCGCTGTAACCCAGCGAAAAATAGATGCCGTCGTGCTGCCCGGCATGCGGCAGACGGTCGGCGGTCATGTCTACCAGGCCGCCCCAGCAATAGTCGATGCGTGCTTTCGCCAGCATCGGGAACATTGCGGCGAGACCCTGTTGCAGAATCCTTCCGCTCTTCGCGTCGGAGGGTCGCTCGGACGCCGTAAAACGCGCACGACCACCGAACAGCAAGCGCGAATCCGGCGTCACGCGGAAGTAGTTGTGCATCAGCCGCGTGGTGGTGTAAGCACGGCGGTTCGGAAACACTTGCGCCAGCAGTTCCGACGGCAGCGGTTCCGTCACGACGATGAACGAACCCACCGGCGCGAGACGCCGCCGATACCAGCCAAACGGACCGTGCCGCGACGGGCCGGTGGCGATCAGCACCTGCTTCGCGCGCACTTCGCCGCGTGCGGTCGTGACCCTGAAGCCACTGCCGTCCTTCGCGATCGCGGTGACCGCCGCGTTTTCATACAGCTTCGCGCCGCGACGCACCGCGGCGTCGGCGAGTCCGACCGTGAACTTGCCCATATGCATCTGGCCGCCATGCCGTTGCAGCAACCCACCGTAAAAACTGTCCGACTGGATTTCGCTGCGAATCCGCTCGCGCCCGATTAGTTCGATATCCGTATCGACTTCGCGACGGATCAACTCCGCCGTCTTCTCCAAGTGCGCCAGGTGATGCGGCTTCGACGCCAGCTTCAGTTTGCCGGTCGCAATGTAATTACAGTCGATGTTTTCCTCGCGAATCAGACGCTCGACCGTATCGACCGCATCCGAAAACGCGCGGTAGCAGGCACTGGCCCGCTCCACACCCAGTTGCGCGACCAGCGCGACGAAGTCCTGCGCGACGCCGGTATTGACCTGCCCACCGTTGCGCCCGGACGCGCCGCCGCCGATGCGGCCCGCGTCGAGCACCGTCACCGAGGCGCCGCGCTTGCCCAACGCCTGCGCCGCCGAGAGCCCGGTGAAGCCGCCGCCGATCACGACGACATCGGTCTGGCCTTCCACCGGACCTTCACACGCCGAAACGAGCGGCGGTGCGGTGTCGAGCCAATAGGAATCGAGCTTCATCCGGTCTGTCCTTGAGATGGGCAATGGGGCCAACGACGCTTACAGGCCGAGTTCCGCGGCCAGATGCGGAATGTCGTTGACTTCGTAGTACTGGTAGTACGGCGTCGACGGTTCGTGGCCGCGCTTGACGAAGGCCTTGTGCTTGATACCCAGGTCGTGTGCGGTCATCAGGTCATAACGCAGGCTCGACGACACGTGCAACACATCTTCCGGATTGCAGTTCAACTGGTCGAACATGTACTCGAAGCCTTGCATGCGCGGCTTGTACGACTGCGCCTGCTCTGCCGTGAAGACCGCGTGGAACGGTGCGCCGAGCTTGTCGACGTTGCTCTGGATCTGGTTGTTCGACGCGTTCGAGAGAATCACCAGCTTGTACTTCTTCGCCAGACGCGAGAGGCCTTCCGGTACGTCCGGATGCGGACCCCAGGTCGGCACGGCCAGGTAGATCTTCTCGGCTTCCTTTTCATCGAACGCGACGTTCATGCGCTTGCATGCACGGCGCAAGGCGTTGACCACCACGTCGCGATACGGCTTCCATGCACCAAGCACTTCGTCGCGACGATAGCCCGCGTAGAACGCAACGAGCTTTTCCAGGTCTTCGGCGTTCAGCAGGTGGCCGAACATTTCGCGGGTCATGTCGGCCATACGGAACTTGGTGAGCGTGCCGTAGCAGTCGAAGGTGATGTATTTCGGTTCGAATTCGATCATGGTGCAGTCCTATCGTGGTGGCGAACCCACATTGAGTTCATTGGCGAAAACAGCAAAAGCTCATTCCTGTAAAAGATTTAATCAGCGCAAAAACATAGATGTTCCTGATTAGGGCGCTGCTGATGACACAAACCATGCGTTTTGAGGCCGTTGCGCAGCACAGTCTGCGGTGGACGGGCTGGAAGCCCCGTCCGTATTGGTATTGGGGGAATCAAGGCCGCAGGTCGATCAGCACGCTCTTGAAGCGCAGGTTTGCCTCGTAAGCCTGGCGGCCGAGGTCCTTGCCGATGCCGGAGCGCTTGTAGCCGCCTGTGGGGATCATGAAGTCGGAGGTGCGGCCGTAGCGGTTGACCCAGACCGTCCCCGCCTCGAGGCCACGCACGAAGCGCAGCGCCCGGCCGAGGTCGGCAGTGTGCACACCCGCAGCGAGGCCGTACTCGGGATGCTGGGCAAGCGAGAGCGCTTCTTCTTCGGTGTCGAAGGTCTGCAGCGTCAGCACGGGGCCGAACACTTCTTCGCGCACGGCTTCGGAGTGGGCCGTAACGTCCGTCAGGAGCGTCGGTGTATAGAACGCCCCGCTCGACGCGCCAGCCGCCCCGCCGTCAATCCGCACGCCGCCATAGCGCAGCGTCGCGCCCGCCTCCAGCGTGCGCCCGACGATCCCTTCGATGCGCGCCGCCTGTGGCGCGGAGATGATCGGCGACAACGTGGTGCCGGTGGCCCACGTCGCGCCGGGTTTCAACTCGGCGAAGACCTTGCCGATGCGCTCGGCCAGCGGCTCCGCCAGGCTTCGCTCGACCAGCAGCCGCGAGCCCGCCACGCACACCTGGCCGGCGTTGCCGGTGATGGCGCCGGCGATCCGGCGGGCCACGTCGTCGAGACGCGGGGCATCGGCGAACACGATTTGCGGACTCTTGCCGCCGAGTTCGAGCGTGACCGGCTTGGTACCGCTATTGGCGCAAGCCGCCATGATCGCGGCGCCGGTACGCGTGGAGCCGGTGAAAGTGACCTTGCTGATCTTCGGATGGCGCACCAGTTCGTCGCCGGTGACGCGACCGTCGCCTTGAACCACGTTGAAGATACCCGCAGGCACGCCTGCCTGGATGGCCAGTTCGGCGAGCCGCAACACCGAAAACGGCGTCATCTCGGACGGCTTCAGCACGACGGCGTTGCCCGCCGCCAGTGCGGGCGCGATCTTCCACGAAGCCATCACCAGCGGGAAGTTCCACGGCGCGATGGCACCGATCACGCCATACGGCTCAGCGATCGTCATGCCGAGGTGGTCGTGATCGGTTGCGGTCACATCGCCGCCCAGCTTGTCGGCAAATTCGGCGTAGAAGCGGATGCCTTCGGCGGTGAACGGCACATCCCAACCGATTGCCTGAGCGATCGGACGGGTCGAACCAAGCGCCTCCAGACGGCCCAAAAACGGCGCATCGGCTTCGACCAGCTCGGCGAAACGGCGCAGGATCTTCGCGCGCTCACGTGGCGCCATGCGCGCCCAGCCGCTCGTTCTAAAAGCCTGCCACGCGTTCTCCACCGCCCGATCCACCATCTCGGCGTCGGCGAGCGGCACAGAGGCGTAGATCACGCCGTCCGAGGGACGCGCCACCTCGATGCGGCGCCCGCCGCTACGCACGTCGCTGCGCACGCCGCTACGCACGCCCCCCTCCACATACTCACCGCCGATGAAATGCCCGCTGCGAATCGCGACGTCGTCCGGATTGAAGCTGTCCATGAGCAAAGTTTCCTGTGTGACTGGCTGTTAGTCCCGGGCGGTGCGTCTCGACCACGCCGCCGCCATGACAAAATCGTAGAGCCGCGGGCGCGGCATATGTCGCCGACAAAAATCCCTCCACGGCAGAACACGCTTGTAATGAGCCCCCAGACTGGGTGTTTTGCATCGATTTGCGATGCGGCCCTTTCCAGCGCCCCGGATAAAAAGATCGTCCTAGTCACACCGCGCACCGGATGACAAAGTGACGGCGTAAGCCTTCAGCCATTCTGGGAGTACGGCGTGTCCGATTCGATTACCTATAGACCCTTCACCCACGACGACATCGCCGCCGCGCATGCGCTGACGGTCGAGCTCAAATGGCCGCATCGCGCGGACGACTGGAGATTCGTCGCGCAATTGGGTGTGGGTTTCGTTGCGGAAGACGCGAGCGGCGTGATCGGCACGGCGTTGTGCTGGAAATACGGCGCCGACCGGGCCTCGCTCGGCATGGTGATCGTGTCCCCCGAGCAGCAAGGGCGCGGCATCGGCAGAAAGCTGATGGATCTGGTGCTGGAAGAACTCGGCGGCCGGGTTACGTTTCTGCACGCCACCACGGCGGGACAGCCTTTGTACGAAAAGCTCGGCTTTCGCGCGGTCGGCACGCTAGACCAGCATCAGGGCGCGGCATTCCAGCCGCCGCTCGTTTCCTTGCCGCCCGGGGAACGCTTGCGCCCGCTCGGCTCGAGCGATACGGCGCGGCTGGTCGAACTGGCGTCGCAGGCAAGCGGCCTCGACCGTGGAGAAGTCTTGCCCGCACTGTTGAGCGCCGCCGATGGCATCGCCCTCGATCGCGACGGCGAGCTGATCGGCTTCGCCCTGTTCCGCCGCTTCGGACGGGGCTTTGCGATTGGACCGGTTGTCGCGCCCGCGTCGAAGGATTCGAGCCGCGCCAAGGCGTTGATCAGCCACTGGCTGGCGCTTAACGAGGGCGTCTTCGTACGCATCGATACGCCGGGCGAGAGCGGGCTAACCGAATGGCTGGAGCAGTTGGGACTGCCGCGGGTCGATACGGTCGTCAAAATGGTTCAGCACGCCACGCCCGCCGATCTTGCGAACGCAGGCAATGCAAGCGCCAGCACCGCCACCGGCAAGAACGCGCCTTATCTGCAATACGGCATCATCAATCAGGCGATCTGCTGATCCATCATGGCCTTCCTTTATAAAGCCGACCCGGCGCGTGGCGCGCAATGGGCCAAACTCTTCGCGCAGAAAGCGCCGGACCTGCCGTTTCATATCTGGCCCGACCTCGGCAACCCGGCCGCGATCCGCTACCTCGCCGCCTGGCAACCGCCGGAAGATCCCACCCGCACCTTCCCGAACCTCGAAATCGTGTTCTCGGTCGGCGCGGGCATCGACCAGTTCGACCTGTCAGGCGTGCCGGCACATATACCGGTGGTGCGGATGATCGAGCCAGGCATTGTCGAAGGAATGGTCGAGTACGTCACGCAAGCCGTGCTGACGATTCATCGCGATCTGTTCGACTATGGTCTTCAGCAACAACAGCAGGTCTGGCGTGAACTGCCGCTCAAGCTGGCCAGCGCGCGCCGCATTGGCGTGCTGGGGCTCGGCGTGCTGGGTACGGCGGTGCTGGAAAAGCTGCGGCTATTCGGCTTCGCTTGCGCGGGTTGGAGCCGTTCGCCGCGCGAGATCGAGGGCGTCGATTGCTATGCAGGCGAAGGCGCGCTGGATGAGTTTCTCGCCCGCACCGACATCCTGATCTGCCTGTTGCCGCTAACGCCCGCCACACGCGGCCTGCTCGATGCCGGCTTGTTCGCGAAGCTGCCGCGCGGCGCGTCGCTGATTCAAACAGGGCGCGGTCCGCATCTGAACCAGGATGATCTGCTGGCGGCGCTAGACAGCGGCCAGTTGCACAACGCCATTCTCGACGTCACCGATCCCGAGCCGCTGCCCGCCGGTCATCCGTTGTGGACGCATCCACGTGTGCGCATCACGCCCCATATCGCCAGCGCTACGCGGCCCGAAAGCGCCGTCGACGTAGTGCTCGATAATCTGCGCCGCCATCGCAAAGGCCTGCCGATGCTCGGTCAGATTGACCGGACCCGGGGATATTGAACGCGGCACTGATTGAAACGCCCACCCGCCGCGGCTTTTCAGCGTCCGCAGCAGAAAATGCTAAGGCCACGTATCAAAACGCGTCGGGTGCGCTTTTCGGACAATTGTTTAGGTGAGCAGGTGATCCTCGTGGGTCAGTAGTATGGAACGGTCAACAGCCCTTTCCCGCGACGAGAAACCATCATGCCGATTCATTCGCTTATCGAAGCCGACCGCAAGCATCTGATTCACCCGGTTATCAACTACCGCGCGCACGAAGCCCGCGGCGTTACCGTCCTCGAGTCCGCCCGCGGCGCGTTCCTGCGCGACGCGGCCGGCAACGAACTGCTCGACGCCTTCTCGGGCCTGTGGTGCGTCAATGTAGGCTACGGCCAGCAGAGCATTGTCGATGCCGCCACCGAGCAGATGAAGAAACTGCCCTACGCGACCGGCTATTTCCATTTCGGCTCGGCCCCGGCGATCGAATTGGCGCAAAAGCTGGTGGAAGTGTCGCCAGCTTCGCTGCAACACGTGTATTTCACGCTCGGCGGTTCCGATGCAGTCGATTCGGCCATCCGTTTCATCACACACTACTTCAACGCAACCGGGCGGCCGTCGAAGAAACACATCATCGCACTGCAACGCGGCTACCACGGCTCGTCGACGATGGGCGCAGGGCTGACCGCATTGCCCGCGTTTCACCGCAATTTCGATCTGCCGCTGCCGAACCAGCATCACCTGCCGTCGCCGTACGCGTACCGCAACGATTTCGCCGACGACGCCGCGTTGATCGCCGCCTCGGTGGCCGCGCTCGAAGCGAAGGTGGCCGAGCTCGGCGCGGACAACGTCGCGGCCTTCTTCTGCGAACCGATTCAGGGCTCGGGCGGCGTGATCGTGCCGCCGGTCGGCTGGTTGAAAGCGATGCGTGAAAGCTGCCGTAAGCTCGGCATTCTGTTCGTCGCCGATGAAGTCATCACCGGTTTCGGCCGTACGGGTCCGCTATTCGCGTGCCAGGGCGAAAACGTCGAACCGGATTTGATGACGGTGGCAAAGGGTTTGACCTCAGGCTATGCGCCGATGGGCGCCGTGCTGATGTCTGATGAAATCTATCAAGGTATCGCCGATGGCGACGCCGAAGCGATCGTCGGCCACGGCCATACGTATTCGGCGCATCCGGTCAGCGCGGCGATCGGTCTCGAAGTGCTGCGCCTCTATCACGAAGGCGGCCTGCTTGCGAACGGCGTGGCACGAGGCCCGCGTTTCGCCCGCGGCCTCGACGCGCTGCTCGCGCATCCGCTGGTGGGCGACTCGCGCCATCGTGGCCTGCTCGGCGCACTCGAACTGGTATCGGACAAAGACAGCAAGGCAGGTTTCGATCCTGCGCTGAAACTGTCCGAACGGATCGCTGCTGCGGCGTATGAAAACCGCCTGATTTTCCGCGCGTTCGGCGACAACATTCTCGGCTTTGCGCCGGCGCTGTCGTACACGGAGGCGGAGTTCGATCTGATGTTCGAGCGCCTCGAAAAGACCCTCGACGACGTTCTCGCGCAAGCCGATGTCCGGGCCGCGCTGAAGGTCAAAAATCATGCCACTGCATGCTAGAGTAGAGGGTCCTTCGAGACCCTTTCACCCATCGCCGGAGCGATAACGTTACGATGAGCAGCGACAGCAAGCTAGACCGAATTGACCTGCGCATACTTTCACAGTTGCAGAAGAAAGGCCGCATAACCAACGTCGAGCTTGCCGACGCGGTCGGCCTTTCGCCCAGTCCTTGCCTTATCCGCGTCAAGCGTCTGGAGAAAGCCGGCTACATCATCGGCTACGGCGCGCAGATCCAGCTCGAAAAACTCGGCGACGTGCAGATCGTGTTTACCGAAGTCACGCTCGCCGATCATCGGCGGGAAGATTTCATCAAGTTCGTGAATGCGATCAAAGACGTCGACGAGATCGTCGAGTGCCATCTGGCGAGCGGCGGCTATGACTATTTGCTGAAGTTCGTCACGCGCAGCGTGAGCCACTATCAGAGCATTGTCGAGGGCTTGCTGGAGCGCGATATCGGCATCGAGAAGTACTTCAGCTACGTGATCATCAAGTCGCCGTTCGTGAAGAGTCACTATCCGCTCGAAACGTTGTTCTCGCAGAACCACAACTAGTACGACATCCCGTCTTACGGATAATCGCTAAACCGCGACGTCGGTTCGCTTTCCGTTGTCGCCGGCGTATAACCAGGCACATTCGCGCGAAACTGATTGAGCAAGCCGTTATCGACCTGGGAAAAGCCTTTGAGCTGGAGCTGCATCAACACACGCGTGCCCGTGCTGGGCGACGTGGTCGAGCTGGTGGCGTTGGTGTATTTCTCGAACGCCACGCCGAGCGACCAGCAATCCGCATCGTATTGAAGTCCCAGCAAGCCTGCCATCAGCCGATGGGTGCTCATGTCGTAATTGATACGCGCAACGCTGCCAACGTTGTGCGAGAGCGGCCATTGCTCAGACACGATGAACTGATTGACCGGTTGATAGTCGAGCGTGCTGTTGGCGCGCGTGTAGCGATACGCGACATTCAACACCTGCCGTGCGGCCGGCGACCAGCCGAAACCGGCTTCCGCATTCGTGAGATAGCGGTTGGCCTGGCTGTACTCCACGGCCTGTTCCGCTGAAAAACCCGGACCCAGCTTGTACGAGGCGCCGCCAATCACACTTGTGCGCGCGACGGTGCCAATTGCATCGTCTGTGTTGAGGGTCACGCGTGGCGTGCGAAAGTCGTACTGCTCGGCAAGGACGAAACGGGCCCGTTCGTCGCCACTCGCAGGATCGATGAAACGCGTCGTCAAGGCCGCAGTGAGGCGGTTGGCATCGGACACCCGATCATTGCCGACGAAGCTGTTGGGCATGAACAGTTCCGCCAGCCCGAAATCGGCCGTCGCCGTATCGAACAACGGCGCGAACGACTGGTTGCGGTAAGGCGTGTACACATAGAACAGCCGCGGTTCGAGCGTCTGAATGTACGACTGCCCGAAGAGCCGCACGCTTCGTTCGAAGCGCATTCCCGAATCGAGGCTGAATGTCGGCACGTTGACGTCGAACGTCTTCGGCTGCCCGGCAGGCGCATTCGATCCGATCGTCGTCAGGTCATACGCCGCGAAATGCCATGCGAGCTTCGGCGTAATGAACCAGCCGGGACGCTCGATCGGATAGCTGACGTACGGGTTGAAAACGAAGCGGCTGCCTTGTGTCGCATCCGCTGACGAGATCGTGAAGCGCGTCGCATCCGCTTCGGCGCCGAAGTCGAAACCGCCCACGTTATAGCGCGCGTAATGAACATTGACCTGCGGTTCGCGGTTATACGTCGAGTCGCTGGTAAAAGCTTGCCAACGTTGCTCGCGAGCCAACACACTCCACGGTCCGTTTGTGTAAGTCAAACCCGCTTCCTGCTGATACAGCGTGGTGGAACCCGTCGGAAACGCGACACCCGACGCAAGATCGGTCACCACCGTCGAGTCCGACACCCGGTTGTAGTTGACGTAGGCGCCAAAGCCCGAGCCGAGCTTCCAGTTCTGACTCAGCGCAATCGAGTAACGGTCGGTTTTGGTGATCGCATCGTGCGGCAGCCACGCGACCGAGATCGACCCCGAATCGTTCGGCTGGAGATAGCGGTAGTCTGCCGTCAACATCTCGCCTCGTTTCGACATGATGCGAGGCGTTAGCGTCAAATCATAGTTCGGTGCGAGGTTGAAGTAGTACGGCAACGCGACGTCGACACCGTTGGTCGAACTGATCGAGAACGTGGGCGGCAGCAAGCCGCTGCGCCGCGCGCCGGACAAGGGAAACGATAACCACGGACTCGCCAGGAGCGGCACACCCTGGAAAAACAGCACGCCGTTATGTGCGATCCCTTCGTCGTTGCCGCTGTCGATGTCGAATTCGGATGCCTTCAGATACCACGCAGGATCCGACTCGCATTGGCAGGTGCTGTACGTGCCGTGATGAACGACCGTGCGCTCGTTATCGACCAGATCCACGCGTTGAGCGCTACCCCATCCTCCCGTTAGATGAAACCGATACTTGGGCACGCTGATGTAGCCTTCATTCGCTTCGACGTAAAAATGCGCGTCCGGACCATCGAACACATTGCCGTTGTCGACCAGTCGCACCTGTCCGTAAGCGTCGGCCTTATCGGTATCGACGTCGTAGTGCAGCGCATCGCCCTTGACGATCGACGCGTAGCGCCGCAGTTGTGCGTGTCCCTTCAGCGAAACGTCCGTGCCGGTCGTGGTGGTGGCTGAATCGGCAATGACCGAAGTAGCGGGCTTGTCGCCCGCCGGTAAGGGCTGCTCGGTCAATTGCGGATCAAGCCGCAGACCCCAGATACCGTCGAGCGGTTCCGGAATCGCAGACGCGCCGACTAATTGTGCATATCCGGCAAGCGGCACGCATCCAGCCGTACCCAGCATGAACGAAACGAGAGGCCTTAAGCGTAGGCGTCGAAATACACCGCGTAGTATCAAAACAGATAAGGATCGGAAAGGATGACAGACGCATCAAGGCGGCATCAAGGCGAACAGAAGCCCTGAGCTGCGTCAGGATGAACAGCGGCGAGTGCCCGCGGCGCTATTGGAGCGTGACGTCGTTAGAGCGGGGATCCGCCGCGCCTGCCGCGCTCGCTGCGCCACCCAGCGCCTGCAGCAGATACGGAATCTGCTCTGCGGGCAAAGAAAACGACAGCCCCGCGCTGCCGGATAAACGGAACCGGATCACCACCATTTCCATGCCGTTCAGCCTGCCGACTTCCCAGCCCTGGCAGTGCAGCGCAAAGCCCATTTCCTGATTGTTATGAATCACGCGGTCGGCGTGCTCGATTGCGTTCGGGAGCGCAACCAGCAGGTCATTGAGCACCGAACGGTGGAGTGCCGCCGTGGGTTGATTGCCGTGTATCAGCAGATATTGACCATCCGCCGTCAGTTGCATATCGCTGATCGAATTCAGCATGAAGGTCGACGGATCAGACACGGCGCGCGCCCTCCTGCTTGCCCGCGGCATGGTTCACGGCCCTCCCCTGCGCGGCGCTCACCGTGCTGCCGGACACGTCGCGCAGCGTGCGCTTCGACGCCATCGCCAGGCATGCTGAAAAGATCGGCGATGAGCTGACGCGCAAGACAGCCGCAAGAATCGCCGGTGAAAGAAATTCGATCATGATCAATTCTCCAAATGGTGCTACGCAGGTAGCGGAAGCCGACCATTTGACGATACCAGCGCAAGAACGGCTTCAGGTTACGCGCGCCCTACGCTTCCTTTGGATCTGTAACGCATTATTTCGACGCTCGCACTGTAATCCGCACCGGCCCGAGTAGCCGGCGCGACACGTACGTTAGCAACCCTAATGGGCGGTAAGTTTTCAGTAACGGATAGCAGGGAAACACGCTCCTATACTTCGCGCTTTCCAGTGCCATGGAACGTCGTTTCGAATGCATCGCTCGCTGTCGAGCGTTCTTGTTTGCGCTTCGCGCGCAGCATCAGGACAGAACCCCAAGATGAATCTTCAAACTTTAACGAGCCGTATCGCGGGCGCGCTCTCGCTCGCCGGCATCACGCTGAGTGCCGGGTCGGCTCACGCGGCACAGCCGTTCGTCGTGCAAGACATCCGGATCGAGGGACTCAAACGCATCGAACCCGGCACCCTGTTTGCCTATCTTCCTATCAAGCAAGGCGGCATGTTTAGCGACGACAAGGCTTCGGAAGCCATTCGCGCGCTGTATGCCACAGGCTTCTTCAATGACGTCAAGATCTCGACTGAAGGCAATACCGTCATCGTTCGGGTTGAGGAACGCCCGGCCGTGGGCACGATCGACTTCGCCGGCATTCATGAGTTCGACAAGGAAAACCTCACCAAGGCACTCAATTCGGTCGGGCTGTCGCAAGGGCGCTACTACGACAAGGCGCTGGTCGACAAAGCCGCGCAGGAGCTGAAGCGCCAGTACCTGACGCGCGGCTATTACGCCGCCCAAGTCACCACCACGATCACGCCGATCGACCGCAACCGGGTGGCAGTGCTGTTCTCGGTCGTAGAAGGTCCGAGCGCGAAGATCCGCCAGATCAACTTCATCGGCAACAAGGCATTCAGCCAGGACACGTTACGCGATGAAATGCAAATGTCCACGCCGAACTGGTTCTCGTGGTACACGAAGAACGACCTGTACGCGAAAGACAAGCTGACCGGGGACCTGGAGCACATTCGTTCGTATTACCTGAACCGCGGCTATCTGGAGTTCAACTTCGAGTCGACTCAGGTGTCGCTTACGCCGGACAAGAAAGAGATGTACCTGACGGTCACGCTGCATGAAGGCGAGCCGTACACGATTTCATCGATCAAGCTCGCGGGCAACCTGCTCGATCGCGAGCCCGAGCTGGCGAAGCTGGTCAATGTCAAACCTGGCGAGCGTTTCTCCGCCGAAAAGCTTCAGGCCACCACTAAAGCCATCGTCGACAGACTCGGCGAGTACGGCTATGCGTTCGCCACCGTCAACGCGCAGCCGCAGATCGATCAGGAACATCGCACCGTCGACCTGACGCTGCAAGTGGACCCGAGCCGCCGTGTGTACGTGCGTCACATCAACGTGGTCGGCAACACGCGCACGCGTGATGAAGTGGTACGCCGCGAAATGCGCCAGCTCGAAAGCTCGTGGTTCGATTCGAACCGCCTCGCGCTGTCGAAAGACCGGGTCAACCGTCTCGGCTACTTCACGGATGTCGAAGTCACCACGGTGCCGGTAGAGGGTTCGCCCGATCAGGTCGACGTGGACGTCAAGGTGAGCGAAAAGCCGACCGGTGCCATCACGCTGGGCGCGGGTTACTCGTCGACGGACAAGGTGGTGCTCTCCGCGGGCGTGTCGCAGGACAATGTGTTCGGTTCGGGCACCAGCCTCGCCTTGAATGTGAACACCGCGAAAACCTACCGCACGCTGACTGTGACGCAAACCGATCCCTACTTCACAGTGGACGGCATCAAGCGGATCACCGACGTCTACTACCGCACCACCTATCCTCTTTACAACTATACCGATACGAGCTTCCGGATCCTCACTATCGGTGCCGACCTGAAATTCGGCATTCCGTTCTCCGAAGCCGACACAGTCTATTTCGGCGTCGGTATCGAACAGAACCGGCTGACGACGGATTCCTTGACACCTCAGAGCTACAAGGACTACGTAGCCGAATTCGGCCACGTGGTGAACAACGTGCCGCTCACAACGGGCTGGGCCCGCGACGATCGCGACAGTGCATTGGTCCCAAGCCGGGGCTATTTCCTGCAAGGCAATGGCGAAGTGGGCACACCGCTTGGCGGCACCGAGTATTACAAGGCGGACGTTCAGGCGCAGTATTACTACTCATTCGCGCGCGGCTTCATTCTCGGCCTGAATCTTCAAGGCGGCTACGGCAACGGCTTTGCCGGGAAAGCGTATCCGATCTTCAAGAACTACTACGCGGGTGGTATCGGCTCGGTACGCGGCTACGAAGCGGGTTCGCTCGGCCCTACCGACAAGACGACCGGCGACCCGATCGGCGGCTCGCGCATGGTCGTGGCCAATGTCGAGATGACGTTCCCGCTGCCGGGCACCGGCTGGGACCGGACGCTGCGTGTCTTCACGTTCATGGATGCGGGTAACGTCTGGGGCGACGAGGGTAACAGCACGGGTGCCAATGGATTGCGGTACAGCTACGGCGCGGGTCTTGAATGGATTTCACCGATCGGCCCACTCAAGCTGTCTCTTGGCTTCCCACTGATCAAACACGCCACCGACAAGTACCAGAAATTCCAGTTTCAGATCGGCACATCGTTCTGATCAGGAACAATGCTCGCGGTCATGGTATGAGGACCGCGGGCATCGCACGCATCATTCGGTCGCGTTTTCAGCCACCGTCCTGGCACGCACTCGGCCTGAATCGGTTCACGGCCCGTTCAAAGCGCTGCATCTTCGCCCTCCCGCTCCGACTTCACAAAGTCTCCTCAATTTCGCCATTGTTGCTCCGACATTGATATCTATCATTCGCTCATCATCAGAGCGACTGTGTCCGGTCCGCTTTCTGAGTTCGATATGTCGTTCCAACGTAGCGGATGGCTGAAATGGCTGAAGGTGAACATCGCACAGACTGCAACCGTCGATTCCGGTTGGGAGGTAACGCAGATTTATGACTATCAGCCTTCTTGTAGTCGAACCGGATCAATCAGTCCGGGATCAGTTGCGCTTTCACCTTCATAAGAACCAGATCGCGCTCTCAGTACTGTATAGCGCGGTTCAGCTTGTGAGCCGGGTGGAACGGGAGTGTCCGTCAGCGATTCTATTGCGCGCCGAGTCGCCGATGATCGAGGCGCGCGAGGCGCTCCGGCAACTGCGCTTAGCCGGCTACGACATGCCCATATTCGTACAAAGCACCTCCGACGAGATCGTCGACAAAATCGTCGCTTTCGAATTGGGTGCGGACGACTATATCGTCGACCCAATCGATCCGCACGAACTGACCGCCAGGATCAAGCGCGCAGTGCAACGCTGCAACCGCTCGCTTTGCGACGCGCCGGAAATTCGTGAGAAGGGTTCGTTCGGCAGTTACCAGATAGATTTCGCTACGCGACGCCTGGTGAAGAACGGCTGCGAAATCTCGCTGCGATCCGGCGAATTTGCCTTACTCAAGCTGTTTGTAAGTAATCCGATGCGATTATTGACGCGCGCGATGGTCAACAGCCAGCTAGGAAGAGCGGAGAGCCAGAAGGCCAGTCTGGATGTTGCAGTCTGCCGCTTGCGCAGCGTGATCGAGGCCGATCCGTCCGCCCCTAAGTTCATTCAGACCTTGCGCGGACGAGGCTATATGTTCGTACCATCGCCGGAGTCGTCACCCTCCTATGGGGTGCGCGAAAGTGCGAGTTTTATCGCGCACAGGGAGTTTGGCGAACGAGGCGCCGGGGCCGTATGACGATCGGGTCGATATAAAGAACCACCATGCAGTGCTATTTTCGACCTTCCGCCACTGCTAGGGAAGGTCTGCATAATCCGTTTTCTGTGCGCCGGCCGCTTTGCAGCGCGCGCCGCATTCCGAAATAGCCAGGTTCGCGGCGCGGGCTACGTTGCCCGATCGAACTTGTGTGCAAACCGCTCCGTCGCCCATTCGATGAAGACGCGCAACCTATGGCTCATGTGCCTGTCTGGCGGATACACGAGGAAGAAGGGATATGGATCCGGTTGCCACGTCGACAGAATCGGCAGGAGCTCGCCACGCGCGATCGCGTCCTTCGCAGCAAAGGAGAAGGTTTGAATCACACCAAGGCCGGCCAGCCCAGCCGCGACATGTGCGTTGCTCTCGTTGACACCCATGCCCTGTAAGCTGCCGATTTCGAGTCGCTCGCTGCCTTTCTGAAAACGCATCGGCATGACGCGTCCGGTCCGTGCCGAAACGTAGCTCACGATGCGATGGCCGCTTTTCAGCTGGTCGGGATGCGTCAGCCTACCGTGCTGCTTCAGATAATCGCGTGTCGCGCATGTCACCCATGATGCACGCCCGAGCGGACGTGCGACTAGCGACAGCTCGTCGGCGTTGCCCCCGCGCACGACACAATCTACGTTCTCGCCGATGAGATCGACCTGCCGGTCGCTCACGCCGAGATCGACACGTATGTCGGGATATCGCGCGATGAAGTCGGGCAGTGCGGGGATCAACACGCAGCTTGCGTTCGCCGAGCCAATGTCGATGCGTAGCCGTCCGCGCGGACGCTGATGTGCGCTGGCGAAACCCGTGTCGATGTCCTCGAGCTCCTTCAGCACGCGCGAGGTGCGCTCGTAGTACGCGGCACCGTCGGGCGTGACCGTGACGCGTCGCGTCGTTCGCTGGAGCAGCTTGACGCCGAGATGCTGTTCCAGCAAACGCACGAGTTTGCTCACCGTGGCGAGCGGCATGTCGAGCGAGTCGGCGGCACGCGTGAATGCGCCCGCTTCGACAACGCGGGCGAACACGCGAATGGCTAGCAACTGGTCCATGTCGATTATCTATCCCTGTAGATAAAGTTATCGGATTTAGCCACTTTTTCAACAATCTCCTAGTTTGTACAGTAGCTCACACATCTTTGAAAAGGAAGTTGATCGTGACTACGAACGCACTTGAACGCCTGCTTGCTCCCGTTCGCCTCGGCAGGCTGGAACTGAAGAACCGCCTGGTCATGGCGCCGTTGACCCGCAGCCGCGCCGGGTTTGACGGCACGCCGGGAGAGTTGGCCTCGGAGTACTACGCGCAACGCGCGAGCGTCGGCCTGATCGTGACTGAAGGGACTCAGCCCTCGGACGATGGGCAGGGTTATCTCGCGACGCCGGGCATCTATTCCGACGCGCATGTCGCCGGATGGAAGATGATCACCTCTGCCGTGCATGCCCGCGGTGGCCATCTCTTCATCCAGCTCATGCACGCAGGGCGCATGTCGCACCCGGACAACACGCCGCATCATCGTCAGAGCGTCGCGCCTTCGGCCATCGCGGCGCCCGATACGCCGATGTTCACGGCCAAGGGGATGCAGGACATTCCGGTACCGCGTGCACTGACGACCGAGGAGGTGCGCCAGACGGTGTCCGACTTCCGCTTCGCGGCACGCCGCGCGATCGAGGCCGGCGCCGATGGCGTCGAGATCCACGGTGCGAATGCCTACCTGGTCCATCAGTTTCTCGCAGCAAGCGCCAATACCCGCACCGATGAATATGGCGGCTCGATCGAAAACCGCGCCCGCTTTGCCATCGAGGTGGCCACTGCGATCGCCGAAGAAATCGGAGCTGACAGGACGGCCATTCGCCTGTCCCCCGGCATGACGCTGTGGGGCATCGACGAAGGCGCCGAAGGACCGGCGCTCTACCGCTATCTGGTGGCTGAACTGGACAAACTCGGTCTGGCGTACCTGCACGTCACGCATCAGGGCAACGAACCGCTGCTGGCTGACATTCGCAAGCTCTGGACGGGCACGCTGATCCTGAACCGGCCCGGCCGCTCCCGCGACCAGGCTGGCACCGACGTCGCATCGGGGCTCGCTGATCTGGAAGCCTATGGCCAGATGGTGCTGGCCAACCCGGATTTCGTTGCGCGCCTGAAGACCGGTGCACCGCTGAACGATGCGAACCCCAATACGTTCTTCGGCGGCGATGGACAAGGTTATATCGACTATCCGGTGTTGGCCGAAGCCGTGGAACCCTGAGCGGTCGCGCCGATTACTTCATCGCATACAGCCGCGATTGGGGCGACGTCGTGACCGATGCTGTGTCGCGCCCACTGTCCTGATCGACCGCGTTGCATGGGACCGGAGTAAGTGCTCTGCATGGGACCAGAGTAACGCGCTGAAGCGCGAACTCTGCTCGACAGCTAAAGCGCTAACTCCGGATCGACAAGGCGATATACCATGACACAGCGAACAGGCAACCACTCGACGATGATTGAAGCAAACCGGTTTATTTACTTCGCGTGCGTAGTCAAGAACGGAAGTTTCAGCGCAGCCGCGAAGGAAGTCTGCGTAAGCAAGTCGACGTTGAGTCGTATCGTCGCCGACCTGGAACAGGAGCTTGGAGCACCACTTCTCACGAGAACGACCCGGCGCATAGATGTTACGCGCGCGGGCGAGCAGCTATACACACACTGCCTTGCCGTCTACATGACTGTACTGGCGGCGCAAAAGGCACTCGAAAATATCGAGGCAGAGCGCGGCATCTCGACAACGTGGCCACGAGCGTCGAGCAGGCTTGTACGGAAAGCAAAGGCGGAGGTCCCGATTCAACGCTAGCGCTGATCGTTCGCGCGTTTATCAGCGTCAAGACGGCCCGCGTCGAAACTTCACGGTTACATTCGTCGCTATGTTAGAGGTACATGCCACCCGAAGCCTCTATGCGCTGAGCTGTCACCCAGCGATTCGCATCGGAGAGCAAAGATGCGATCATCGGTCCGATATCGTCGAGCACGCCTGCCCGGCCGAGTGCGGTGTTCGCAGCTACATCCTTGTTGATGTCTGGATTGTCCCGGACCGCGCCTCCAGCGAAGTCGGTTTCGATCGCACCCGGCGCAACCGCATTGACTGTAATGCCGCGCCCGGCAAGCTCCTTCGCCATGTAGCGCGTCAACACTTCGACGGCGCCTTTCATCGACGCATAGGCAGCACTGCCCGGCCCCACGAAGCGGGCGAGGGCACTGGAAAGATTGACGATTCTCCCACCGTCGGCGATGACCGGTAGAAGCTGCTGGGTCAAGAAGAGGACACCCTTGAAATGGATGTTGCAGAGCCTGTCGAAGTCTGCCTCAGTAATCTTGCCGATGGGGCCGGGATGATAGGTACCGGCATTGTTCACGAGGAAATCAAAACGATCCCGCGCCCATTCGTTGCGCAGTACGTCCTGCACCTGCGCCACGAAAGCGCCGAACGAACCGACGTTGCCTGCATCGAGCTGCAGAGCGACCGCTCTCCGGCCCAGCGCCCCGATCTCGGCGACAACACTGTCAGCTTGATCCCGGTTCGAGTGGTAGGTGATGATGGCGTCCGTGCCGCGTTCAGCCAGACTGACGGCGGTCGCACGACCCAGTCCGCGGCTGCCGCCGGTGATAATCACCACCGTTTGCGATGAATTTCGTTGCGTTTCGCCCAGCATCTGAAGCCTCCACCTTGAATAGTCGGTGAAGAAAGTATGAGCTACGTGCCCGCTGCCCGCTTGCCGGAATTCTCAAAAAAATTGCCTAATGCTACAAAGCCCACCGCTATCTTTGGCGGGAAGGCTAGGATCGCCCATAGGCTGCAGTTTGCTGTTTCCCGTTCGAATAGAGGCCACGCATGTCGCCACTCATGATCGACATCCTGAATCAGTACCTTGATGAAAATGGCGGGGACCACGGAGCCGTCGTCACACCGATCGAAGGTTTCTTTCTGATGCGCACGACAGGTGAAAGTCTTCCGCACCATGTGGTCTATAAGCCCGCACTCTGCATTACGGTACAGGGGGCAAAACAGGGGCTGTTCGGCGACAGGCTGTTTGATTACGGGAAAATGCAGGCGCTTGTCGTTAGCGTTGAACTACCTGGCGTCGGCAGGGTCACTCGGTCAACTACGGATAGACCTTACCTCGGTATCATCCTGGAGCTCGATCTCAGTGTCCTGCGCGAGGTAATGGGACAACTCACCCCGCCACCTAAGTCGAGTGGAAATGCAGGCATGGGAGTATTCGTCATGGATGTCGAGGGCCCGCTGGCTGACTGCATCAACCGAATGGTCCAGATGCTAAGCACGCCCCAAGCTGCGCCAGTCCTCTATCCCGCATTCATGAGAGAAGTGTCCTATTGGCTGCTGACAGGCAAGCACGCGGGAGAAATCTGCAAGCTCGCCACTCCTCACGGGTACACGCAACGGATAGCCAACGCCATCCGGCTCCTTCACGATGACATCGCCCGCCCTTTTCGCATAGAGCAACTTGCCGATGTGGCACAAATGAGTCCGTCGTCGTTTTACCAGCACTTCAAATCGCTCACATCGCTCACGCCAATCCAATACCAGAAACAGTTGCGGCTGCTTGAGGCACGACGCCTGATGTTGACAGACGGCGCCAACGTAACTGGAGCGGCCTATCGGGTCGGGTACGAAAGCATCTCGCAGTTCAGCCGCGAATATGCGCGGATGTTCGGGACGCCACCAAAACGTGATATCGCCGAGTTACAAACCGCCTTCGCATAGTGGACGGGCGAAAAGGATGTAAGGGAAATGCTCAAAGTTGAACTTGTGAATCAGACAGCCATAGGATACCGAAGTTTTTTTGGCTAAATTACACTCCCTTTCCGCTGGACCAACCTACTTGCGTGAGCGAGGTTAAGCAGCGCTCAGCCACGCCGCAGACGCACGCGGCCCGCAGGCGTAGCGGGGTCATCCGTCAAGGTGTGACGCTGACCGTCGCGATGCATACGCACGCGCTCCCTGATCTCGGCCACGGTCGCGGCACCTCGCACGGCAATGCAAGAGTACTCACCGTTGCGGTTGATCCACTCGACGATCCGGCAGCACTCGCCCCACGGTTGCATGAGGGGCGCGGAAACGCGGTAGCCGCGTATCTTCACGACGTCTGTAACCCGCGGTGCGCTAACACCGCTTTTAGCCTCGCCACGGACGCTGGCAGCGTTGACTGTCTTTCGGCCGGGCCGGAAACCGCGCGACTCGGCACGGCTCACAGGTGAAGAGACTTGCATGAGATTGCTCCACTGACGGAACTGACCACCGGATATGGCCTCTTAGTCAGGCCACCATAAAAGTGCCACACCATCTTATCCAGACAACACGCAGACACAACGAAGAAAGGATGGAGAAGTTGTGGAGATTCGCCCGTAACTGCGGATTGACGCAGCGTTCATCTAGAATCCAGCCATGCAAAGTGAAACTATCCGAATTCGTCCAAGCCGCCCTTTCGGGACCCTTCTCGCGCGCGTGCGGCAGCAACAGCGAATGAAGATGCGCTTTGGCCGCTTTGGCCGCTTTGGCATTACTTGGAAAATGTTCCTCGCGGTACTAGTCGCATGCCTTGCGATTTCCTTAACGATGGGCTACGCCTTGCGCGTGAGCTTCGAAAACGGTTTCCTGCACTATGTTCGGGAGCGCAACGCCGGGCGCATCAAAGCCGTCATGGCGAAGGTCACGAGTGAATACGCCGCTCACGGCAACTGGAATTTCTTACGCGAGCATCCCGACGCATGGCTCGCGCTGCTGGACGGCGCCGCACACGACGCCTTGCGCGAAGAACTCGCCACAGCGCAGTTGGGCAAGCTGCCGGGCTGGCGAACCTTTCCCGGAAGCGGCAGCGTTCAGCAACTGCTCGGGCCGCTCTCGGGCCCGTCTGAAGGACCGCACTGGGGCATGCGCCTGCCGCCGGCGCCACCGTCCAATCCGGACATGGCGATGGAGCGTGACCGTGTGTCGGCAAGCGGTGTCGTGAGCGGCGACAGTCGCTATGACCGGCCGACTCCTTCAGCTCCCTCAGCCTCGTTCGCGCCTTCTCCTTCCTCGCCGCCGTCGCATGACAGCGTGGCGCGTGACACGCCGCCCGACGGGCCGCCCGTCACACTCTACGACGCCAGCCACGAACTCGTGGCGAGCACCGGCCAGCCTGCGCCACCCGGCAGCACGATGAGACCGGTTGTCTACAACGGCAAGGTCGTGGGCTGGCTCTCCGTGAACGGACCCGATACCCTTTCGGACGCTGCCGACATCGCATTCCAGGCACAACAGAAGCGCTCGACCTGGGAGATCGCGGGCGTGGCTGTCGTGCTCGCGGCGCTAGTCGCGCTGATACTTGCACGCATCGTTCTCGCGCCGGTCAAGCGTTTGATGAACGCGACCCACCGCCTTGCCGGCGGCGACTACACGACACGGGTGCCGGCCGGCAGACGCGACGAGCTTGGCCGGCTGGCGGGCGACTTCAACGTATTGGCCGATTCGCTACAAAAAGCCGAGCGCTCCCGGCGCGATTTCATCGCGGATATTTCACACGAGCTGCGCACGCCGCTCGCCGTGCTCCGCGGCGAGCTGGAAGCCATAGAAGACGGTGTGCATGTGTTCAACCGCGATTCGCTCACTTCGCTGCAAACCGAAGTGAACATGCTCAACAAGCTCATCGAGGACCTCTACGAGCTTTCTCTGAGCGATGTCGGCGCACTCAGCTATCGCAAGACGCCGACCCATGTCGCGCAGCTGGCGCGGGCTTCGATCGAGGCCATGCGGGAGCCGTTCAAGGCGAAACGAATCGAACTCGACCTGAGCTGCATGCCGGAAATCGCCAACACAAGTTTCGCGGTCGATCCCGCGCGTTTCGTACAACTGCTGAAAAACCTGCTGCAAAATTCCTTGCGTTATACCGATCCGGACGGCCACGTGCACGTGTCGCTTTCGCAAAGCGCCAGCGGTTGGCAACTCGATGTGCAGGACTCGCTGCCCGGTGTGCCCAAGGCCGCGCTCGACCATCTGTTCGACCGCTTCTATCGCGTGGACGAATCACGCAGCCGTCAGAACGGTGGCGCGGGCCTCGGCCTCTCGCTGTGCCACGCGATTGTGACGGCGCATGGCGGTACGATCGGCGCCAAGGCGTCGCCACTCGGCGGCATTTGGATCACGGCCCGCTTTCCGCCGGAAGGAGACTGACATCATGACCGAAGGGCGTCCCGCGCACATCCTGATCGTCGAGGATGAACCCAAGCTCGCCGCCGTGCTCGAAGCGTACTTGCACCTCGAGGGTTTCGCCACCACGATCCTCGACGACGGCCATCAGGTGATGCCATTCATTCGCTCAACGCCGCCGGCGCTGATGCTGCTCGACCTCATGCTGCCCGGGCGTAGCGGCATGGATATCTGCCGCGAGCTACGGCAATTTTCGGCTTTGCCCGTGATTATTCTGACCGCGCGCATCGACGAAATCGACCGTCTGCTGGGTCTCGAGATCGGTGCCGACGACTACGTCTGCAAACCGTTCAGCCCACGCGAAGTGGTGGCGCGCGTCAAGGCGATCCTGCGCCGTGCAACGCCTGCGGCTACTGCGGTGGCGGCGGACGGTTTGCCCCAGGCGCCACGCGGTCTCGAAGTCGACGAGCAGTTTCATCTTGCTTTACTCGACAGCAAGGAGCTCAAGCTCACGCCGCTTGAGTTACGGCTCCTTGCGCTGCTGATGAAATCGCCGGGACGCATTTTTTCGCGCGACTACCTGCTGAGTCACCTCTATGCGGATCACCGGGTGGTCACCGATCGCACCATCGACAGCCATATCAAGAACCTGCGCCGCAAGCTGCAGGGAGCACGGCCGGACAGCGAGCCTATCGCGTCCGTGTACGGCGTGGGTTATCGCCTGGAAATCTGATCGATAGGCCCGGATGCCTCGATGCCCACCTCATCTGACGTATCCATTGTCGAACTCAGTTCGCCTGCCCCGCCGCCGTTGTGTCAGGCGGCGGGCTCCATTGCGCGAATTCCTCGCTCAGAAAGTCGACGCACACCCGTACCTTCGCCGACTGAGCGAGCCGCGCCGGGTACACCGCCCACAGGTTCGCGGGTTGCGTGACCTCGGGCAAAACCTGCTGCAACTGCCCGCTGTCGAGCAACGGCCGCACGTCCCACATCGAACGCAGCACGATCCCGCGTCCGGCCAACGCCCATTGCACCGCCACTTCGCCGTGATTGGTCGACAACGGTCCCGTGACCTTGATCGACGCCGCTTCGCCGCGCACCGTCAAGCGCCACAAACCGAATGGATGGTCGCGCTCCTTGATCGCGAGACACGCGTGCGACGACAGATCGGCGACTTGCCGCGGCGTGCCATGCCGCGCGAGATAGCCGGGCGACGCGCACAGCACGCGGTGATTGGACGCGAGCCGTTTGGCAATCAGATGCGGTGCGATCTCGTCGCCGATGCGGATATCGAGGTCGAAGCCTTCGCCGCCCACGTCGACGAGACGGTCGAACAGATCGAGCCGCACGCTCAGTTGCGGATACCGCTCGGAGAACCGGGCCAGCGCGGGCGCAACGAAACGGCGGCCAAAGCCGAAGCTGCTGGAGATGCGCAGCTTCCCGCCGGGAATGCGGCGCGTGGTGGAAACGTCTTCCACCAACTGGTCGACGTCGTCGAGAATCTTTTCGGCCCACGTGTAGACGCGTTCGCCGGCCTCGGTAATCGCGACGCGCCGTGTGGAACGATGCAATAAGCGCGTACCGAGCGTAGTCTCGAGCACATTGATGCGTTTGCTGACGTACGCCGGCGAGACCGACAGCGCCTCCGCCGCCGCGCTGAAACTTGATTTGCGCGCCACTTCACAAAACACGCGCAAATCGCCGAGATCGGGTGACGGGACGGCATTCATAGGCTGCTTGTTTGTACACGATTCGTGCACAGTGGCTTAACTAAAGCGAGCATTTTAAGCTTAAACGGCAGGAATAAAATAACTACGATCGAAACATCGAAAGTCCCAATGGAGGAGCAGGAACATGTCGAAGACCTATCGGATTGCGGTCATACCCGGCGACGGCATCGGTGTCGAGGTGATGCCGGAAGCCATTCGCGTGCTGGACACGGCGAAAAAGCGCTTCGGTATCGAACTGGAGTATCAGCACATCGAGTGGGCGAGCTGCGACTACTACGCAAAGCACGGCAAGATGATGCCGGACGACTGGAAAGCCCAACTGCAATCCGTCGACGCGATTCTGTTCGGTGCGGTCGGCTGGCCCGACACGGTGCCCGACCATATCTCGCTGTGGGGGTCGCTCCTGAAGTTCCGGCGCGAATTCGACCAGTACATCAACCTGCGCCCTGCCCGGCTCTTCGCCGGCGTGCCTTCGCCGCTCGCGGGCCGAAAGGCGGGCGACATCGATTTCTGGATCGTGCGCGAGAACACCGAGGGCGAATATTCGTCGGTGGGCGGCGTGATGTTCGAAGGCACCGAGCGTGAGTTCGTGCTGCAGGAATCCGTGTTCACGCGGCACGGCAGCGAGCGCGTGCTGAAGTTCGCGTTCGATCTCGCGCAACGGCGCGAACGCAAGAAGATCACCGTGGCGACGAAGAGCAACGGCATCGCGATCAGCATGCCGTGGTGGGACAAATGTGCGGCCGGAATCGCCGCGCAATATCCGGATGTGACGTGGGACAAGCAGCACATCGACATTCTCTGCGCGCGCTTTGTGCTGAGCCCGGACCGCTTCGACGTGGTGGTCGCCACCAATCTGTTCGGTGACATCCTCTCCGATCTCGGTCCTGCCTGCACGGGCACGATCGGCCTCGCGCCGTCGGGCAATCTGAACCCGGAACGCAAGTTTCCTTCACTGTTCGAACCGGTGCACGGTTCGGCGCCCGACATCGCCGGCAAGAACATCGCCAATCCGATTGCGATGATCTGGTCGGCCGCGATGATGCTCGACTTCCTCGGCAATCACGAGGGCACGGAACGCGAGGCGCATGACGCGATTCTCGCCGCGATCGAAGCGACGCTGATCGAAGGTCCGCATACCGGCGACCTCGGCGGCAAGGCGAACACCACGGAAGTCGGCCAGGCCATCGCGGCTAAACTCGCCTGAGCCTGTCGATCCCAACCCTCTGCGAGGACACTTTCGAATGAGCATGGAAGCCTATCCCATCGAAGTCGAATTCCCCGATATTTCGGTTCACGAACAATCGTCGTCCGGCATCGCCTACGTTCATACGTTCGACTCGGGTGTGCCGGGGCCGCATGTAATGATCAACGCACTCACGCACGGTAACGAAGTGTGCGGGGCGATCGTCGTCGACGAACTGCTGCGCCGCGCGTTAAGGCCGCGTCGCGGACGCCTCACGCTCGCCTTTGCGAACGTCGCCGCCTATCAGCGCTTCGATCCTGCGGAGCCCGATGCGGCCCGCTTCGTCGATCAGGACTTCAATCGCGTCTGGACCGCAGCGATGCTCGACGATACGTCCCGCACGTCGAGCGAATTGACCCGCGCACGCGAGATGCGCCCGGTGATCGATACGGTCGACGCGCTGCTCGATCTGCATTCGATGCATGAGAAGAGCAAGCCGCTGATCGTGGCGGGACCGCTGGAGAAAGGCATCGACCTTGCAGTGTGTCTCGGCACGCCCGCCACGGTGATCTGCGACGAAGGCCATCCCGAAGGCCGCCGCATGCGCGATTACGAAGGCTTCGGCACGGCGGATAGCGCGAAAAACGCGTTGCTGATCGAATGCGGCCAGCACTGGGAACGCAGCGCGGTCGCCGTGGCGCGCGACACGACCGCGCGCTTCCTGCTGCTGGCCGGCGTGATCGACGAAGCCGATCTGCCGGACGGCTGGCTGGCGCCGCTGCCGCCCACCCAGCACATCGTCCGCGTGACGCAGCCGGTGGTCGCGACCAGCATGGATTTTCGTTTCGCGGCGCCGTACACCGGGCTGGAGGTCTTTCCGGATGCCGGTACGGTCATCGGCTGGTCGAACGGCGAAGCAGTGCTCACGCCTTACGACAACTGCATGCTGGTGATGCCGTCGCTGCGGCAGTTGCGGCCCGGCGTAACCGTCGTGCGGCTCGGCAAGATCGAACGAACCGTGACGAACTTCTGAGCACCGCCTGAAAGACTGCCCGAGCGCCGCCTCCCGGCGCTCGTCACCCCCACTCCCATTACGCCCCACTCCCGGCGCGCCCTGCGTCGCGGCATCCACAGCCATTCCGCTGTCCATTCGCTCCGCCCGATTCGATGTGCATCTGCCACATAGTCGGGTAATCCCGCGTTGCCCCTCGTTGTCAAACTACTTACAGTTCGGCCTGTTCGCATAACGAATGGTAGTTCTATATGAGAACAAAACAGACAAAAAATCATCGACGACCGGGTCGCCCAGATCTTCTCGCAGGTCAGGCAGGTCGAATTGGAGAGCACCACGTGAATCGCAACATCACTATGACCCGGATCGCTTGCGCGATCGCAGCCTTGGCCAGCGCGCCGGCATTCGCGCAAAGCAGTGTCACGCTGTACGGTATCGTGGATACGGGTATCGGCTATCAATCCAGCCAGGCGGCGTCCCTCGGCTCGACGTCGGGCGGCAAATCGAACGTCAAGATGATCAACGGCGTATGGGCGGGAAGCCGCTTCGGCCTGAAGGGCGGGGAAGATCTCGGTGGCGGCACCAAGGCTATCTTCCAGCTGGAGTCCGGTTTCAATTCCGCTACCGGCGCGCAGCAATACACGAACGCGCTGTTCGGCCGCCAGGCATGGGTCGGCGTGACGAACCCGACCTACGGTACGTTCACCGCGGGCCGTCAATACACGGCGTACTACACGCTGCTGTCGCCGTATAGCCCGACAACGTGGCTCACCGGCTACTACGGCGCGCACCCGGGCGACGTCGACGCACTCGACACGATCTACCGCGCCAACAATTCGCTGGTCTATACCTCGCCGAAACTGTACGGCTTCACGTTCAGCGGTTCGTATTCAGTCGGCGGCGTGCCGGGCAGCCTGAACCGCGGCTCGACGTGGAGCGGCGCGATCCAGTACCTCAACGGTCCGGTCGGCGTCGCGGTCGGCTTCATGCGCATCAACAATTCGACGCTGGGCGGCGGCGCGTACGGCGCGGATTCGACCGTGTCGAACAACGGCGTGCAACCGGGCGTGTCGGCCGTGACCAACGGCTATCAGACGGCGCAGGCGCAGCAGCGCTTCGCGGTCACCGGCGGCTACAACTTCGGTAACGGCTGGGACGTGTCCGCGGCCTACTCGAACGTGCAGTACATTCCGGGTGTAGGCTCGAGCTTCCGCGATACGGCGATCTTCAACACGGCCGGCGCCGTGCTGCACTGGAAGCCGACAACTGCATGGGACTTCGCGACCGGCTACAGCTACACGCGCGCCACGAAGGCGAACGGCATCACGAGTTCGGCGCAGTACCAGCAGGTCAACCTGTCCGAGTACTATTCACTGTCGAAGCGTACCGGCCTCTATGCGCTGCAGGCGTTCCAGCGCACTAACGGCAACACGCTCGGCACGGCGGGTTCGGGCCACATCATCACGGCCACCGCGACCATCGGCGACGGTTTCCAGAGCGCGCCGTCGTCGTCGCGCAGCCAGTTCGCCGCCGGCATAGGCATCGTGCACCGCTTCTAAACGGCGTACGATCGTAAAAGAAAGGATGGGCTCGTTACGGCGGGCCTTTCCATATTCTGCAGTCAGGAGACCATCATGAGCCGCAGCACCGCTGTGAACGTTCAAACGTTTATCAACGAACATCCCTTCTCGCCGTTCCAGTGGCTCATCTTCTTCATGTGTTTCATCATCGTCCTGCTGGACGGTTTTGACACAGCCGCGATCGGCTTCATCGCGCCGTCGCTGATTGCCGAATGGGGCATCACCCGGCCGGCCCTCGCACCGGTGCTCAGCGCGGCGCTGTTCGGTCTCGCGTGCGGCGCGCTCGGCTCAGGACCGCTGTCCGACCGGCTCGGCCGGCGCTCGATGCTGCTCGGCTCCGTGCTGCTGTTCGGTGTGACCTGCTTCGCTTCGGCGTTCTCGAACAGCATCGAACACCTGACGATATTGCGCTTCATCACCGGCGTCGGCCTCGGCGCGGCCATGCCGAACGCCGTGACGATGATGGGCGAGTACTGCACGGATCGCCGCCGCGCGACCGTGATCAATCTGATGTTCTGCGGCTTCCCGCTGGGTGCAGCCTTCGGCGGCTTTCTTGCTGCGTGGATGATTCCGCACTTCGGCTGGCGCAGTGTGCTGCTGCTCGGCGGTGTCACGCCGCTGTTGCTGCTGATCGTGCTGGTGCTGAAGATGCCGGAATCGGTCCGCTATATGGTGGCCAATAACAAGCCGGTCGAACGAATCCGTGCAGCGCTTGCGCGCATTTCGAGCGAAGCGGCGCAGGCCGGCAGCTTCGTCATGACCGAAACCGCGCCGCAAACCGGCGGCAAGGGCATGGGCGTGGTGCTGTCGCGTTCGTACATCATCGGCTCGGTGATGCTGTGGATTGCTTACTTCATGGGCCTCGTGATCTTCTACGCGTCGATCAACTGGATGCCGATTCTGCTGAAGGACGCCGGACTCACGCCGCAACGCGCGACGCTGATTTCCGCGCTGTTCCCGCTCGGCGGCGTGGGCGCCGTGCTGTGCGGCGTGCTGATGGACCGCTTCAACGCGAACCGCATCATTGCGGCCTGCTACGCGCTGACGGCGGTGAGCGTGTACTTCATCGGCCAGGCGGTCGGCAACGTCGGCGGGTTGGTGTTCATCGTGTTCGTGGCGGGCGTGCTAATGAATACGGCGCAATCGTCGATGCCGGCACTTGCTGCAGCGTTTTATCCGACCCAAGGTCGCGGCACGGGCGTGGCATGGATGCTGGGGATCGGCCGCTTCGGCGGGATCGCGGGCTCGTTCCTAGTGGCCGAGCTGACGCGCCGCCACTTCACGTTTGGCGGCATCTTCGCGACGGTCGCGGCGGCGGGTCTGATCTCGTGCGTGGCCTTGCTGATCAAGCAGGCGGCACGGCCGCATGTGGCGGCGGAGGCTGGCGCGAAAGCGGAGTCCTTCGGACACTAAGCCCGGTTATCTCGCGGACGGCCCTGTCGACTGCCTGAGTTGCAATAGCGCATTCACCTTCTGGCCGTTTAGAGGGCGCTTGCCGTCGAGCGAGTCGAGCAGATGTTGCGCGGTAAGCCGTCCGATTTCGTAGGTGTCGACGCGCATCGTCGTCAGCGCGGGGCGCATCTCTTTCGCGATTTCGAGATCATCGAAGCCCGTTACGGACAATTCGCCGGGAATCGCGATAGCCAGTTCCTCCGCCTCGCGCAGCACGCCCAGCGCGATGTGGTCATTGCCACAGATGATCGCGGTTGGACGCTCGCACGGCGCTTGCCAGATCGTGCGCAGACTGCGGCGTCCGAATCCCATTGTCGATTCACCCTCGAACATATGCTCTGGCCGCACGGCGAGGCCGTGGCGTTCGAGCGTCGCGCGGATGCCCGCGACGCGTGCCTGCACGCGGTCGTTGTCGCGCGTAGGCTGGATGCAGACCGCGAACGAGCGGTGCCCGAGGCCGATCAGATGTTCGGTGATCTCCACGTAGGCCGCGTGATTGTCGAAGCCGATGCAGGTGTGCGGACTGCCCTCGCGATATGCGTACGTGACCGCATAAGGCACGCGGTAGCGCCGCAAGGCATCGAACAGTTCGGCCGGATGGGCCTCGCCCACGACAGCCATCGCCTCGACGCCCCGCGCGAGCATCGCGCGCACCTGCATGAGCGCCTGCGCAGGATCGTAGTTCGAGCAGCCGAGCACGAGCGTGATGCCACGTGCCGCGAATGCCGCCTGCATCCCGCTCACCTGTGAAGCGAACACCTGGTCATCCAGCGTCGGAATGATGATGCCGGCAATGTGGCTGCGCGTGGAAGCAAGGGCGCGTCCCGCTGCATTCGGAAACCAGTTGAGCGTGAGCGCGGCATGCTCGACGCGCTCGCGCACGTTCGCGGAGACCTTGTCCGGCTCGTTGTAGACCCGCGATACAGTCGCCGTGGATACCCCCGCGAGCTTGGCCACATCGGAAAGCACCGTGCGGCCAGTGTTGCGGCGGGCACGGCTCGTCTGGGTTCGGGCTGTGGCCGGAGGGTCGAGGAAGTCGGGCATCGGATCAGAAAGCGAAGGGTGAATCGGGGAACGCCCGTCATCTTACTGCCGCGATGCGCGCGCGGAAATGCTCGGCGCCGGCGACGATCTTGTCGAGCACCGCATCGAGCGCCCAGAAGCGTTCGCGCACGTCATAGTCGATCACGCGGCAGCGAATCGAATCGAATGTGCCAATGCGCTGATGGTAGATCTTCGCGAGCGCGGGGTAGCCGAGCGACTCGGACACCGCGGCGAGCACCAGAAACGTCGCCAGTTCCTCCGCGAGAGCCGGGTCTTGTGCCGCATCGTTGCGCAGCCACTTGTACAGATCCGGGTGGAAGTTCGTGAATACGCCGTTGAAGCCTGCCGAGCCGGCCTTCATGGCGTCCCACGCGATTGCCGCGTTCGCGTTCAGGATCTTCAGCGGCGAACCCTGTGCGAGCGCCACGCGCCGCTTGACGGTAGCGAGATCGCAGCTCACGTCTTTCAGCATGACGAAGCGGCCGGTATCGATGCACATCTTCAATTCGTCGTCGGAGAGAAGCCGCCGATACGGCGCGGGGCATTCGTACAGGCCGAGCGGAATGTCGGACGGAAGGCGCGCGAGGAGTCCCTTGAGATTCGCGGCGAACACCTCCGTTCCATTGTGCAGCGGGTCGAGCCGGTTCGTCACGAGTACGACGCCTTGTGCGCCCGTCGAAGCGGCGACGTTCAATTCTTCGGCCTGAGCGTGGGCGTCGTCACTGACATGGCCGGAGACGACAACGGGAATGCGGCCCGCGACCTTCTCGACGACGAAGCGCCCCAGTGCGCCACGCTCGGCGAGCGTGAGGAACTGCATTTCACTCGACTGCGCGACGGCGAAGAGCGCGTCCGACCCGTGCGCGATATACCACTCGATCAGGCGTTCGAGCCCGGCGTAGTCGATCGCGCCGGCATCGTTAAACGGCGTCAGCATCACGGGCACGATGCCTTCGATTGAAGTTGAGGCTGGCTTGGAGGGTGTCATGCTATTGCTCTCCCGGAAAGGATTCGGTTTGTGGGACGGTTGGCTCGCTCATGTAGCCGCTCATGCAGCCGCTCGCGCGGCCTCGGCGGGGGCGGGCTGGTCGTCGATCGGCTTGCGCACGAGCAGGAGGTAACTCATCGCGCCGACAAACGCGATGCCTGCTGCGGTCAGTAGCGCGGGCACGAACGACCATGTTTGCGCGATATAGCCGGTCAGGATCGGCGCAAGGGCGCCCCCTAGGAAGCCGCCGAAGTTCTGGATCGCGCCGAGCGAGCCGACGCGGTTCGGCGGCGCGGCAGCGGTGGCGAGCGCCCATGAACTGGCAGACGCGGCGTTCGCCAGAAAGATCACCACCGAGATGCACACGATCGCGATCGTATTGCTCTCGACGAGGGCAGCCGGAATCGTGAACGCGACCATGCCGAGCATCGCGATCACGACCGCGTTACGGCGGCTCGCGACCGGACTCGTGCTTCGGCTCGTGATGAGGTCGGAGAACCAGCCGGCGGTCAGCGAGCCCAGAAAGCCGCAGAAAAACGGCACCGATGCGGCGACTCCCGTATGCATCAGACTCATGTGGCGTTCCATCGTCAGGTAGCCCGGCAGCCACGTGAGGTACACCCAGTTCAGGTAGACCGAGCCGAAGAAGCCGATCAGCATCCCCCACGTGGTTCCGTGTGAAAACAGCGAACGCCAGTCCGCGAAGGTGAGCACGGGTGCCGGTTTGCGGTCGGCTTCGTCGCCTTCGAGATAGCGGCGCTCGGCTTCGGTCATGGCGGCCTTCGCGGGATCGCGATACACCGCGAGCCATACGATCGCCACAATCAGCCCCAACACGCCTGTCACGATGAACGCCCAGCGCCAGTGAAACTGCACGACGAGGACCGACAGGCAGAGCGGCGCAAGCGCCGTGCCGAGCGGCGACGCCGAGTTGAAGATGCCCGTTGGCTTGCCACGCGCGCGCAGCGGAAACCAGTTGCTGACGACACGCGCCGCCGACGGAAACTGCGGCGCCTCGCCAATGCCGAGCACGATCCGCGCAAGGATGAACCAGCCGAAGCTCGAAACGAATCCGCCTGCCGCCTGCGCGAGCGACCAGACGACGAGTCCGATGCCAAGCAGCTTGCGCGGTCCGATCTTGTCGACGAGGCCTCCCACCGGCAGCTGAAATAGCGCGTAGCTCCAGGAGAACGCGGAAAGCAGCAGCCCCATCTCACCCAGCGACAGGCCCAGGTCATGACGGATCAGCGGGTTGGCGACTGCGAGCGTCCCGCGGTCCAGATAGTTGACGATGCCGCTCACCATCAGCAGCGTCAGCGCCACGATCTGGGCGCGACGAATTCGCGGTGGTGCCTGCTCGAGGCTCGGGGTTGCGCTCATGATCGTTGTCTCCGTTTCATGTCTTCGGTTGAGGTGGGCGGGCGACGCAACCGGCCATCGCTTTGTGCCTCCTCTTTGTGTGTTAGCGCTTACATTTTTGGATCATTTTTCAAATGTTCGCGGACTACTGCAGCCAATTTTCCTTTAACAACTTGAATGATAGCGCTTACATTATGGGTTGAATTTTGGCGAGCTTGCAAGCGCCAGAGGCGGTTTAACGGGTAAACACCAGCCGTTCGCGAAGGAAGGCCCGCGTCCTTGGGAGCTGTCTTCGGCGAAAACCACCCACCGCCAACTCGTCGCCCCCCACATCGACAAAACAGCCACAAGCAAGTGCGGGAGCACGGGTAAAAGTCGTCACGCCCCACTTCCCGATAAACTAACCGGCTATTTGATTCGTTCGGTTGCCGAGACGGGGATGCCATCGTTTCCGCATCGTCAACCATTTAACGCCAGGATTTGGGTCATGAAACGCGTAGTTGTATCGGCAGTGCTCGCGATTTGCCTCGCGCAACCGGCCGTGGAAGCCGTTGCACAAACAGTCAGCGATCAATGTTTCGCGATCGGCGACATCGCCGGCCAGGTGGCGTCGTGGCGCGCACACAAGAAGACGAAAGAACAAGCGCTTGCCCAAGCGGCCAAGTACTACAAAGGTGAATCCGACCGGCAAGCAGTCTCCGCCATCGTCGAAAAGATCTACAGCCCGAACGCCCCCCAAATGACGCCCGATCAGGCCAGCATGGCGTTCACCTCGGACTGTGCAAACCAGCAGAAATCGCAGGCACCCGCGCAGTAGTGCCTGCTATCCGCACGGCTATCTCGCCGCGCTAGCCGCCAGAGCCAGGGCTACCTCTTCCGGAACGCATCCAGCGACGTCAACGCGTTCCCGTGAAAATCGAACAACGTGTTGTTGCTCCACTGATCGCCCGCGCCGACTTTCCATCCGACATTCGGCGTCGGGATCCATTCCGGCTCCCACCAGAACACGCCCTTGCCGTGGCCGCCGGGTATCGCCTTCACGATATCCGTCACCGCACCGATAAACTGTGTCTGACCCGCCGGTGTTTGCGGGAAATTCGTGGAGCCGGTATTGGTCACCGCGTTGGGTTCCGAATTGCCGTCGCTGGTTGTCCACGGATACGCGGTCTCGACGACCATCACGTCCTTGTCGTAGCGCGTCGCCATATCGTTCGCATTGTTCTGCAGGTCGCTTAGCGAGCCTTGCCACTGCGGATAGTAGGACAGGCCGATCACATCGAACGTGACGCCGCGCTGTACCGCGCTGTCGAACCACCAGCGGCTCGTTGCATTGTTGCCACCGCTGTCGAGATGCAGCATGACCTTGATCCGTTCATCGACCGATTTGACCGCGTCGTGCCCGGCCTTCAGCAATTGCGCGAGGTTGTCCCACTGGTCGTATTTGCCGAGCGGCCACAGCATGCCGCCCGTGATTTCGTTGCCGACCTGAACCCATTCCGGATGCACGCCATCGCGCTTGAGCATCTTGAGGACGTTTGACGTGTAGTCGGACAACAACGCACAGGTTTGCTCGATATCCTTGCCGGCCCAGTCATGAGGCGGATACTGCTTGCCCGGATCGGCCCACCAGTCGCTGTAGTGGAAATCGATCAGCACGCGCATGCCGAGCGCGGCGGCGCGACGAGCCAGCACGCGTACATGCTCGGCATTGTTATAACCGGCTGCGGGACTTTGGTCGGACGGAAAAAAGTTCGGATTGCCAGGATCATTCCACACTTTGATACGGATCGAATCGATGCCGTGACTCTTCAGAATGAAGAGACAGTCGAGCGGCAAACCGTGCTCGTAAAACTTCGCGCCATTGGCCTCGAGCTCCAGCAGCGTCGACACGTCCGCACCCTTCGCAAGCCGGTTGCCGCGGCCTGCCAGGTCGAGTTCACCCGCAACAGCTGGCGAGCCGACAATTGCGCCAACACCAGCGGCGGCCCCAGCAGATGCGAGCCATCCGAGCATTTCTCTTCTGTTCATTTGTCTTCCTCCATCGATTGAATGACGGCTCGTTCAAAGGCCGCCTGTTCTGGGTTGAAGCGCTTAAATTTTTGCCGCCTCCATTTCTACCTCCGATAGCGCCCTCTTCTCACTTCTCACTTGCTCAAGCCCATTGACGCGAGGGGCTACGCGTTCCTCCACGCGCAGACATCGCCGGTTTTCAACTGTGAATGTCCCAGCACAAACGTCGCATTGGCCGGTGCGGGCGCTTGCACTTGCTCCGGGCCGAAGTTGAACGCGAAGGTCAGATCGCCGCGCCGGCGAAGGCGCAGGCCGTCAGCCAGCCGTTGCGTCCCGATGCCGGCATCCTTTGCCGCCTGCTGCAAGACTTCGCGATGCAACGCGTGCGACAACCAACCCGCCACATAGCGAACCCTTCCGCGGGTGAGAATCGCCGGCCACGTGTCGTCGAATTGCGCATCGACGGTCGTCTCGCCATTGGCGCGAACGTGTTCGCGCCAATGCATCGCGACGCCTTGCATGTCGCCGATCGAAAGCGCTGGCGTGAGTGTCGGGCGCAGTGTTTCGACTTCGAGTACCTGCATCGGCAGAACGCGTTGCAACGCGCCGGGCGGCAAGCCCGGCGGAATGGCAAAGGTCGGGGTCTTTGAGCCGCTCCTCGGACCGAATACCCATTGCGCCGAACTCCGCTCGATCTGATCGACGAGCGTGTCGTCGATCACGGCGATGCTCGGCACCACCACCAGCCGGTACGGCGAAAGATCGGCCTTGCTCGACACAATGTCGACGTCGAGGCCGAGTTCACGCAGCGCTTCGTAGTAGTCGAACGCCAGCGTCTGGTAGTCGAAGGTTTTGCCGTGACGCTGAATCTCGAACATCCACTGCGTCTCGTAGTCGAACACGACCGCGGTGGCGGCGCGCGCCGGCGCGCCGAGTCCGGACAGCGCCTCGGACGATGCAATTTCACGCGCCGCCTGTTGCACTTCGAGGCCACCTGGCGACAGCTCGTTGTTCGGCAGATTGAGGCCGGAATGCATCTGTTCCTGCGCATACGGACACTGACGCCAGCGGAAATACGACACCAGTTCCGCGCCATGCGCGAACGCTTCGTAAGCCCACAGCCTGACCATGCCCTTCGCCGGCACTGGATTCCACGGCGCCCAGTTGACCGGTCCTGCCTGTTGCTCCATCACCCAGAAACGGCCAGCGCCGATCGCGCGATAGCGGTCGTGATCGAACGCGGAGACGTCGGGGTGCGCGGTGCGTGCGTAACGCGCCTTCTGCTCCTCAGGCAGTGCGATCGATTCGGTGCGCGCGATCGGATAGCTGTCCCATGCCGCTACGTCGAGCGCATTGTCTTCGGCGAAGCGGTAATGATCGAAGGTCGTGAAGAAGCCCATGAAGTTATGCAGCAGATCCGCGCCAGGCGCATGCTCACGCAGCATGTCGATCTGTTCGCGATGGAAACTCGCCACCTCGTCCGACATGAAGCGGCGAAAATCGAGCAGATGGATCGGATTGGCGTCGGTGGGCGTGAGGTTAGGCAGCTCGATCGCCTCGAACGACGGGTACTCCATGCTCCAGAACACGTTGCCCCATGCATCGTTCAACGCATCGACGCTCTCATAACGATGCTGCAGCCACCTCTGAAAACGCGTCAGAGCAGCGCGCGAATAGCTCGGCACAGTCTCGTGGCAACCGAATTCGTTATCGGTCTGCCACGCGACGATAGACGGATGCCGTCCGTAGCGCTCCGCCATTGCCGTGACGATACGCACGCACTCGCGCCGATATATCTCGCTGGAAATATCGTAGTGACGGCGCGAGCCGAAATTCCAGCGCACGCCATCCGCACGCACCGGCAGCACGTCCGGGTGCGCGTCGATCAGCCACTTCGGCGGCGACGCGGTCGGTGTACCCAGCACGAGTTTCAGTCCCGCGGCCGCCAGCGTCTCGACGGCTTCGTCAAGCCAGCCCCACGCGAATTCGCCGGCGCGCGGCTCCATCCGGCTCCACGCAAATTCGGCGATCCGCACATGCGTAATGCCGAGCTCGACCATACGTTTTGCATCGTCGGCCCACATTGAACGCGGCCATTGTTCCGGGTAGTAGCAAACACCAAGTTGCATGAGAGAGTCTCTTTGATAGAAAACGGCAAACGGGCGATCAGCCCTTGCTTGCACCGAAAGTCAGGCCGGCGACGAAATGCTTCTGCATCAGGAAGAACATCAGTACAGAGGGCAAGGCGGCGAGCACCGAGCCGGCGGCGACGAGATTCCATGCCGTCGTCCACTGGCCTTTAAGCGCGGCGACGCCCACGGTGATCGGTGCGGCCTCATCGCCCTGCGTGAGGCACAGTGCCCAGAAGTAGTCGTTCCAGACAAACGTGAATACGAGAATGCCGAGCGCGGCGAGCGCGGGCCGGATCAGCGGCAGCACGATCCGTAAGTAGATCGTCCATTCGCTCGCCCCTTCCACGCGCGCCGCCTCGATCATCTCGAACGGTAACTGCTTGATGAAGTTGCGCAGAAACAGCGTGCAAAAGCCGGTCTGAAACGACACATGAAAGATCACCAACGCCCAGACGCTATTGAAGAGGCCCACTTTCAGCGCCATGTCGCGCACCGGGATCATCAGAATCTGGATCGGTACGAAGTTGCCGGCTACAAAGGCGAACAGCACTGCGGTATTGCCTGGGAACCGGTAGGTGGCCAACGCAAAACCCGCCATCGACGCCAGCACGATCGCGCCGATCACCGACGGCACCGTAATCAGCACGCTATTAGCGAAGTAATGGAGCATCGGCGTTTGCGTGAGCGCCGTGCCGTAGTTTTCGACCAGCGCGAAATGCTTAGGCCAGCCCCAGTAGTCACCTTGCGATAACTCGTCCGAAGATCGAATCGACGTGACGAGCACGGCCAGCATCGGCAGCAGCCATACCAGCAGCGCGAGCGGCAACGACGCTTTGTACAGCGCGCGATTGAGCGGTTTCCAGCGTTCGACGGGAAGCGGATACATGACACGTGACTCCAAGAAATCAGCGTTCTTCGCGCAGCATGCGGCGCAGATGGAACACGATGTAGACGAGCATGATGGCGAACAGCACGACGGCAATCGCCGCGGAATAGCCTTCGCGGTAGTACTTGATCGCCTGGTCGTACATGTAATAGGCGAGCACGGTGGAGCTGTCGAACGGACCGCCGCCGCTCATCACCGCAATCAGGTCGAAGCTGCGCAGCGCGCCGATCACGGTCAACACGACGGCCATGAATGTCGCGGGCCGTAGTTGCTGAAGAATTACGTGCCATAGCAAACGCACGCCTTTCGCGCCTTCCATGCGCGCCGCCTCGACCACTTCCGGATTGATGCCTGTCAGCCCGGTGAGATAGAGCACCATGCAGAACGGCGTTTGCGGCCACAGCGCGGCGAAGATGATGCCGAAGGTGACGGTGTGCGGATCGCCGAGCACCGGAATGCCGTGACCGACGATCAGCCGCAGCAGGCCGAAGCCAGGATCGTAGAACCAGCTAAACACGAGGCCGACCACCACGCCCGAGAGCACGAATGGCGCGAAAAACAGCGACTTCACGACCCGCATGCCACGGATATGCTGGTTCAGATATAACGCGAACAGCAGTCCGAGCGGCGGCGCCAACAGGAACAGCGCGAGCCAGATCAGGTTGTTCTTGAGCGCCGTATAGAAGGTGTCCGCATGGAACAGTTCGACGTAGTTATCGAAGCCCGCAAACGTCTTCGGCGTCATTCCGTCCCAGTTGTAAAAGCTGAGCGAAATGCTGCTGATAATCGGGTAGACCACGCACAGGCAAAACAGCGCACAACCCGGCAACAGGAAGAAAAGCGCCGCGCGGTGCTGATGACGGCGCGTCGTAGAGACGTGCCGGTGCCGCGCCGTGGGTAAGCGGCGCGCTGCGGAAAGAGACATGATCGAGCCTCGTTAGAGATCGAAGACGAGCGCCAGCTATTGCAACGCTGCTGGCGCTGCGGGGCTTACTTCTTGTAGATGCGCTTGCGGGTCGCTTCGAGGCGAACGAGCACGGCGTCGAGTT
The DNA here is from genome assembly GCF_013177735.1 of Paraburkholderia elongata. Lineage (GTDB taxonomy): Bacteria > Pseudomonadota > Gammaproteobacteria > Burkholderiales > Burkholderiaceae > Paraburkholderia > Paraburkholderia elongata. The sequence continues at coordinate 54,645 of NZ_WOEZ01000134.1, forward strand.
GCGACGGATCGCTATAGAACTGCTGCATCGCCTTCATGCCTTCGTCGGCCATTTCCTTCTGCATGTCGCGATCGTAGAACTGCGCAATGCCGCCCTTCGTGTTAGCGAGCGTCTGGAAACCGACCTTCGAAATTTCATCTTCAGGTTCCGCCGATTGGCTGTTCGACGGCAACTGCCCCCAGCCCTTCGCGAGATCGGCATTGATCTGCGGCTGTTCCATGAAGGCCAGCAGTTTGCGGGCATCGGCCTTGTTCTTCGCCTTCGCCGGAATCAGCAGCACATTGACCGGACCGTCTTCGGCCATCGGCACGTTCGCGTCGACCACCGGGAAGCGGAAGAAGCCGGTTTGCGGTCTGATCGATGCCGGAATGCTCGCCGAGAAGAACGTGCCCATCAGCATCATCGACGCCTTGCCGTTCACGAGAAACGGTGCAATCGAATCGAGGTCGTAGGAGAGCGCGTTGTCGATGAAGTAGTGATCGTCGATCAACGTTTTCCACGCGGCGTAGACCTTTTTAACGCGCGGATCGGTGTACGGAATTTCGCCGACCATCAACTGCTGGTGGAATGCGTTGCCGTTGACGCGCAGGTCGAGATAGTCGAACCATGCGGCAAGCGTCCAGCTATCGCGTGCGGCAACGGCGATCGGTGCAACGCCGCTTGCCTTCAGCTTCTTGCTGGCGTCGAGAAATTCATCCCACGTTTTCGGTTCGCCCTTGATGCCGGCCTTCTCGAACAGATCCTTGCGATAGAAGAAGCCGTAGGCGTCGTACCCGAGCGGAGCGGCGTACTGCTTCCCCTTGTACGTCGATGCTTCTTTCACCGACGCATACTGCTGCGACCAGCCGTTCTTGTTCCAGTCAGACGACAGGTCTTCGAGCAGGCCGCGTTGCGCGTAATACGCCATGCGTTCACCGTCGTGCCACGACACGATGTCCGGCGGATCGGTGGCGAGCCAGCCGCCCATCTGTACCTTGTAAGCTTCCTCGGTGATGTAGGTCACCTTGAGGTCGACGTCGGGATTGGCTTTCTTGAACTTGTCGAACGCGTCCTGCCAGGTCGAGCGCTGATTGCCGCGCGCCGATACGTTGACGTTCAGCGTGGCCGCGTCGGCCGCTGTGGAACAGAGTGCGCCTGCGACCAAAGCGGCCGCAATCGACGCATGTGCCAGACGACGAAGGCGAACAGAAATCATCTTATGTCTCCTTGACTACCTTGTTGGCTGACAGCGACTCGCTGCCAGACGATGTACCCGCTCTGTGGCGGAATAGGGATTTGTGAATGCGGTGGCGCCTTTGATGCCTGAGATGCACTGGGCACCTCAAGCGGCGACTCGCTCGGGTTCGAACGTGCTGCGTCGCAGTGCAACGCCCTCGGCATCGAACAGATGACACGCGGACGGCGGAACGTGAATGCAGATGCGCTCGCCCGAACCAATCGGCGTATCGCCCGCGGCCTTGGCGATAAGCGTGCCGGCCTCGTGGTCCGCGTGAATATAGCTGTGCTCGCCGAGCCGTTCCGATAGCACCGTGACGCACTGAATGAACTGCTCGTCGCCAAAGAGACGCAGATGTTCCGGGCGCACGCCGAGCGTGACGGGCTGGCCGCGCTGAAGACGTTGACCGTCGACATTCGCAATCAGCCGTTCGCCGCTTTTTGTCAGCGTGACGGCCACCTTGCCCGCTTCGATCGAATCGACCACCGCATCGATAAAATTCATTCGCGGCGAACCGATGAAGCCCGCCACAAAGCGCGACTTCGGATGGTGATACAACTCCAGCGGCGCACCGGTCTGCGCGATGCTGCCGAAGCGCTCCGCGTCCGCTCCTGCGTGCAGCAGCACGATTCTGTCGGCAAGCGTCATCGCCTCGACCTGATCGTGGGTCACATAGACCACGCTCGCGTTCGCAAAGCGCTGGTGCAGGCGGGCGATTTCGACACGCGTCTGGCCGCGCAACGCGGCGTCGAGATTCGACAGTGGTTCGTCGAACAGGAACACACCGGGTTCCCGCACGATCGCGCGGCCGATCGCAACACGCTGCCGCTGCCCGCCCGAGAGCGCTTTCGGATAGCGATCCAGGAAGGCGTCCAGTTGCAGAATGCGCGCGGCTTCGCGCACCTTCCGCTCGATGACGTCCTTCGGTTGCTTCGCGAGTTTCAGGCCGAACGCCATGTTGTCGAACACGGTCATGTGCGGAAACAGCGCGTAGCTCTGGAACACCATCGCCACGCCGCGCCCGGCAGCGGGCACATCGTTCACGAGGCGGCCGCCGATGTGCAGCTCGCCTTCGCTCAGGTCTTCGAGACCGGCGATCATTCTTAGCAGGGTCGACTTGCCGCAACCGGAGGGCCCCAGAAACACGCAGAACTCGTGCTGCGCGATCTCAAGATTCACGCGCCGGATCACCGGCGGATGGTCACCGTACGACTTCTGCACGTTCGTAAGACGAATCGTAGCCATGCTGCTGCCTCCCGGATTTAACCGCTTAAATTTTTATGAAAAATAAACGGCCCGCTCTTGTGCAGCAGGCATTTAATCGCTTAAATTCGATCTCGAAGGAAAAAGTCATGGTGGGTGTCTCGTCTGTGTTTTGCAGAAACTTATCAACGTCGCCCGTTGCTTGCAACATTTGAAGCGCATTCCCTGAATATGGGATAAACAGAAAATGGTCACCCTGTCCGAAGTAGCGAAGCGCGCGCGCGTTACGGCCGCAACCGTTTCCAACGTTCTGCGCAACCGCGAGAAGGTCCGCCCGGAGACTGCCGAACGCGTGCTGAAAGCGATCGCCGATCTCGGCTACCGGCCCAATCTGAACGCACGCGCGCTGGCCGAGGGCCGCTCGTCGACCCTGGCCTTGATGTTGTCGAACATTTCGAACCCGTTCTACCCCGAGTTCGTATCGGCCGCCGAGCGAGCGGCGCGCAAAGCGGGGTACTTCCTGATGGTTTGCAATACTGACGATGATGCTGAGATCGGCCGCGCGTATCTGAACCAGATCGCCGGCACGCTCGCGGACGGTGTCCTCGTGATGAACACGGACATCACGATCAACGATTTGTGCGCGTCGGCCACGCACAGCGCGCCGATCTTGCTGGCGATGTGGGAACACCCGGAGACGCCCCCCGCGCTGCCCTGCATTGCCGTGGATTTTGCCCATGCGGGCGCGCTGGCCGCGAGGCATCTGCTCGAACTGGGTCACCGCGAGATCGGCCTTCTGATCGGCGACGGTTGCGGCGGCTTGCAGGATGCGCGCTCCAACGGATTTCGTGCAGTGATGCGCGAGGCCGGGATCGAAACAGACGCCGCCGCGGTGCTTCAAATCCGCGACTCGATCGACGCCGGCTACGCCGCCTGCATGCAGTTGATGGCAAACCGCCCTCACCTCACCGCGATTTTCGCGACCAACGATCTGCTGGCGATCGGCGCGGCACAGGCGTTGATCACGCTGGGCCGCGCGGTGCCGAACGACGTGTCGGTCATCGGCATTACGGACATTCAACTGGCGCATCAGGTGCATCCTGCGTTGACGACGGTTGCGATCCAGACGGCGGCCGTTGCGGAGTTGTCGATCGAGAGTCTGATCCGTCTGATCCAGACGCCTGAACAGCAACCGTCGATGGTGCTTGCGCCGCCGCCGCAACTCATCGTGCGGGCATCGACGGGACCGCGGCGCATGAGTTGAGGCGAGGCGCGAAAATACGCGTACCGCAGGCCGCGCAACGCGGCCGTTGCCAACCATAATCAAACCCGGTACGGCGGCTTCACCCCGCATTCAGCAGAAAATGCTGTCGGGGCTGGAAAAAAACGCTCCGCGCGTTGTTAGAGCCTCGATTGGCGATTTCGTCGACTGTGGCGCACGCGTAGCATCGAAGAATCAATCGACCTGGTTCGAAGCCGGTTACGCGCGGATGTGCGCGCCGCATTGCACTGCGCCGCTGCGCTGTTGCATGCAACCGTGCTACCCCGCAACCGTGCGGCCATATCGAATACACGCCTGCCCTCGACGGCAATCTGAAGGAGCAACCCGATGTCTCTCGCATTGACCCGCAAAGAACTGATTCGCCCGCAAAACCTGATCGACGGCAAGTGGACCGACGCCGCCGACGCCGCGCGCTTTCCGGTCATCAACCCGGCCACCGGCGAATTGATCGTCGAAGTCGCGAACAGTAGCGCATCGGACGCGCGCGCCGCCACCGACGCCGCAGCCCGCGCTTTCCCCGCGTGGCGCGATAAGCTGCCGCGCGAGCGCGCCGAGATTCTGCGCCGCTGGCACGCGCTGATCGTCGCCAATACGGAGGACCTCGCCAAGCTGATGTCGACGGAACAAGGCAAGCCGCTCGCGGAAAGCCGTGGCGAAGTCGCCTACGGTGCCTCGTACGTCGCTTGGTTCGCCGACGAAGCGACACGCATCTACGGCGACCTGATCCCGCAGCAACAACGCGGCAAACGTATGAGCGCGGTGAAGGAACCCCTCGGCGTGGTCGCGGCGATCACGCCGTGGAATTTCCCGCTGGCGATGATTGCACGCAAGATCGCGCCCGCGCTAGCAGCCGGATGCACGGTCGTGGCCAAGCCCGCCGAAGACACGCCGCTCACCGCGCTCGCGCTGGCAGCGCTCGCCCAGGAAGCGGGCTTGCCGGACGGCGTGCTGAACATGCTGTCGGCTTCGCGTGAACAGGGCATTGCGGCGGTGGCTGACTGGCTCGCCGACGCGCGCGTGCGCAAGATCACGTTCACGGGCTCGACGCCGGTCGGCAAGCATCTCGCCCGCGAATCTGCCGGCACGCTGAAGAAGCTGTCACTGGAATTGGGCGGCAATGCACCCTTCATCGTGTTCGACGACGCCGATCTCGATGCGGCAGTCACGGGTCTGATGGCCGCCAAATTCCGCAACGGCGGCCAGACCTGCGTGTGCCCGAACCGCGTCTATGTGCAGTCCGGCGTCTACGCGCGTTTCGCCGACCTGCTCGCGAAACGCGTCGCTTCGCTGAAGGTTGCGCCCGCAACCGATCCGGACGCACAGATCGGTCCGATGATCAACGAACGCGCAATCGACAAGATTGCCCGCCATGTTGAAGACGCCGTCAAACAAGGGGCCAAAGTGTTGACAGGCGGCAAGCGTCTGACTGAACTCGGCCCAAACTACTACGCACCGACCGTGCTGACCGATGCGCAGGAGGGCATGCTCGTCTGCTGCGAAGAAACGTTTGGGCCGGTAGCACCGCTGTTCCGCTTCGATGGCGAAGCCGAAGCGATCCGCCTCGCCAACGACACGCCCTTCGGCCTCGCTGCGTACTTCTACACGCAGGACGTCCGGCGCATTAATCGCGTTGCGGGCCAGCTCGAAGCGGGCGTGATTGGTATCAACGAGGGCGCCGTGTCGAGCGAGGCCGCACCGTTCGGCGGGGTGAAGGAGTCGGGTTACGGCCGCGAAGGTTCGAAGTACGGGCTCGACGATTATCTGTCGATCAAGTATCTCTGTCAGGGCGGTCTGGATTAACAGGCTCCTGCGCGTTCTGCGTTCTGCCGTCTGACATCGCGCCTCGCTTGACGCGAGGCGCGAGCGTCAAGTCAGCATCCCGCCGCTGACTTCTATTTCCGCAGCAAGGCCTCCTGATGCGCCTTCACGAGATCGGCCATGCTGTTAATACACGCCCTCTCCCTCCCTCGTCATGCAGCCCATTCATGACGCCCATTTTTGTCCCTAATTTGACCGGTTTGCTCGCGGCTCTAGGCGGGCCGTGATGGGGAGACCTTTGGGTCTGCCGGCGTGGGATAACACCGGTCCGCGAAACTTGTCACCGTGCCCGCCCCCCCATCCTGACCGGTAAGGCGGGCTTCTGATCGCCCACCAGGACCGGATCACATGCCCCAATC
>NZ_WOEZ01000135.1 GCF_013177735.1 Paraburkholderia elongata
CGTGCCTGGGAGACCGCAACGGCAATACTGCGCTCATGGGCGCGTTGTACAAAGGCGAGACTGACATTGCACGCACCCTGATGGACACGTCGTGCGATATAAACCAAACGAACAATGCTGGCGAGACTGCGCTTGCCTTTGCCGCACTCTTTGGCAGGTTCGATCTGCTGCCTGAACTCGTGAAGAAGGGTGCGGATCCAGACCACGTGGACGCGAGGGGTAACACCGCCATGCAGTCGGTGGAGACCCAGGGTAACGAGGCCGCCGTGCGGGCATTGAGGCAACTGGCACTGTCACATTAACCTTGGACCGGTAGAGTAAGCGCATGAACGCCTGACCGAAGCGAATACATCCTACTGCGACGCCCTTTGAAAGATGCACCAGGGGCGTAATGTCGAAGAATGTCTGGAAGCGCTCTACGGCTCCCGGCACCTCATGTTGTTTCGCGGCATTACACTGGTCGCAATAGACGAGATGGGTAGCACCCCGATCCGTCAACGACTCCACTGCCGAAACGAGCGAGGCAAAGGAGGAAGACATGGAAATTGACCATTGACGCGATGCCGGTACTGTCAGGTTGTTGCAGAAGTCGGCGCATATAATGGGGCATGAAGAAAGCATCGGTCTCCGTTTTGCCATCGGCCGAGGCGCCGATTTCGTTCAAGGGCTACCGGTTTCCGCCGGACATCATCAGGTACACGGTCTGGCTGTACTACCGTTTTCCGCTGAGTCTTCGCATGGTCGAGGAGATGCTGGCCGCACGGGGAATTGAACTCACTTACGAAACGGTGCGATGCTGGACGACGAAGTTCGGTCTGGCGATCGCCAAGCGCATTCGTTCGATGGCGCGAGGACAGGGCGACAAGTGGCATCTGGACGAGATGGTTGTGACGATCAACGGTAGGAAGGGCACTGTCAGGTTAATGGGGAGGCGGCGGTAGAATGAAGTGATGAAGAAGACAAAATTGCTTTATCACGGCCACCGCTTCCCTGCTGTCGTCATCAGCTGCGCGGTTCGCTGGTATTTCCGGTTCAGCCTGAGCCTGCGCGACATCGAGGAGTTGTTGCTCGAGCGTGGTGTCGTGGTCACGTACGAAACGATCCGTTGCTGGTGCGACAAGTTCGGCGCTGGATTCGCGCAGTGCGCCAAAGCGGCGCGGCGCAAGCCGGGCAGCACATGGCATCTGGACGAGATGTTCGTGACGCTGCGCGGCGAGCCGTATCTGTTGTGGCGAGCGGTCGACGAGCATGGTGCCGAACTCGACGTGCTGGTGCAAAAGCGGCGCGACAAGGCCGCGGCAAAGCGCTTCTTCCGGAGGGTGCTGCGTTCAAACCCGGTGCCGCGCAAGATCGTTACCGACCAGCTGCGCAGCTATCCGGCGGCGAAGGCTGACATTCCCGAGCTCGCTCATGTGAAGCACGTTTTCGTCAAGGCGGCTGCACGCGTGAACAACCGTGCCGAGAACAGCCACCAGCCGACCCGTAGGCGCGAACGCCAGATGTGCGGCTTTCGCGATGCGCGTCGCACGCAGGCGTTTCTCTCATGTTTCGGCGTGATCCGGCAGCACTTCGCGTTGCCCCGACATCAAATGAACGCGGCATGTCATCGCGCCGTACTCAAAGAACGCTTCGCCACATGGCATGGTTGGACTGTCACTGCCGCAGCAGAGAAAGTTATCTGATAAGGATAACTACTTTTGAGCTACACAGGTAGCCTACGCCCGCCAACTTGACAGAGCCCCTGGTTCATCTGCTTGCTTCCTGACATGAACCGCTTGGCCATTCTTCGCAGGTTTTGCGCAGTCGCTGCCATCAGAAACTCATCATGGGCACCACTTGGACCGCGCAGTCGCAGACGGTCCAGCTTCAAAATGCGTTTAAGATGGGCAAAGAGCATTTCCACCTTCTTTCGCTCACGGCAAGATCGCTCGTATTCAGGCGTCTTCGCAATACGCCTCGTTTCGTCACGCGCAGCTTCATGGATGCTGCGGGCGATCTTGCGGAATGGTGTATTCGGACAGCAGCGATCCTTCATCGAACAGCTTTCGCAGTCGAACTGGCTTGCCCGATAGATGATCGTGTCAGCCTTCGTGACGCGCGAGCGCGGATTTCTGAACTTGCGCCGATCACTGCGTAGTGCGTGCCCGGTGGGACAGCGATATTCATTGACCAGCTCATCCCATTGAAACTCGCTGCTGGACAATGTATTGTCCTTGCGCGTCGTTTTGTCCCAGACCGGGACATGTGGTGCAATTTCCTTCTCTTCTATCATCCAGGCAAGCATCGCTGCCGAGCCATACGCGGTGTCGCCTGCAAGACGTCGAGGTTTGAGATCATGCCGCCGCTCAACGCGGTCAATCATCGTCCTGGTTGATTCCACTTCGTGCGAGCGGTTCGCGGGCGTCGCTTCGACGTCAACGATGATCCCTGCCTGCAGGTCAATCAGATAATTGGTCGAGTAGGCGAAGAACGCTGGGCTACCCTTGGCGGCTGTCCAGCTCGCAGCAGGATCAGTCAGAGATATCTTCTTTGGAGTTGTCGATGTCTCTGCCTCCTCGACCGCGTCTGCGCCGGCCGGATTCGCTTCCTCCAATGCTTTTAGATATTCCCGTACTGCGCGGCTTTGGCCCTTGACGCAACCCCAGTTGATGGACTCAGTACCTGGGACACCGCGTGCAGGGCTTGCATCGGCCCTGATGATGCTTGCGTCAATCGCGAAACCTTCACCCTTTACGAGACCTTCGGACATGCAGCGACCCAGCACCGACTCGAACACATGGCGTAACACATCGCTATCGCGGAAGCGACCGTGACGGTTCTTGGAGAAGGTCGAGTGTTCAGGCACTGCGTCTTCCAGGCCCAGGCGACAGAACCATCGATATGCAAGGTTCAGATGGACCTCTTCGCATAACCTGCGTTCGGACCGGATGCCAAAGCAGTAGCCCACAATCAACATGCGGATCATGAGCTCTGGATCAATCGATGGCCGTCCCATTGGACTGTAGAACGGCGCGAGATGCTGGCGCAGATCACGAAGGTCGAGGAAGTGATCTATGCCTCTCAACAGGTGTTCGCGAGGGACGTGATTATCAAGGTTGAACGAGTAGAAGAGTTTGTCCTGTCCGCTGCCCAGTTGACCCATCATGACGAATCACTCCCGTCGATCGATGTCTTCCAGGATACCGAACATTCCGAACCACAGGCGACTTTTTCAACACAATCAGAGCGGAACGGTCATTCCGTGCCGTCACTTGAGGACCAGTCGGCCAAAGCCGCCGTTTGCGCGACCATCGGCCAACGGCGAGATAGTCTGCCCGCGTTGCCTGCATCTCCAAGAAAACCGGCGGCGCAGTTGCCCAGTACGCTCCCTGGTCAAAGAAAGAAACGCTTCCCTACCGCCGACGATACGACTCGATCCTTGAACCTTGTTGCCAGTGCGCCCATTGCCCGCCAACCGGTGCAATGCGCGGCGGCGATCAGACTAAGATCGAACTGTTCTAGCGCTTCGACAGTGTCTGGAATAATACTTTCTGTTGCACCTGACAAATGGAAGCCGCCTAGTACCCCGTAGATCGGGACGTCAGGGAAGCGATTGCCTGCATGAGTTAATACGTTGATGAGACCTGCGTGCGAACAGGCTGTAAAAACAAACA
>NZ_WOEZ01000136.1 GCF_013177735.1 Paraburkholderia elongata
AACAGATGAACGTGCGCGGCAAAAGAAGCCAGAAAGACGACGGCTTGCCCGGCGGAATTGCCACCGCCTACGACCAGTACCGGTTCGTTGCGGCAAAGCTTTGCTTCGATCGGCGTCGCCCAGTAATAGACGCCGTGACCCTCGAATTGTGCGAGTCCGTCGAAAAGCGGGCGGCGGTATTCTGCGCCGCTTGCGATGACAACGGAACGTGTCATGATGCGCCGGCCGTCGGCGAGCTCTACGGCAAGTGGGTGCTTGCTGCAATGGAGCGCTTTGACTTCGCACGGAATCCCGATATGCGCCCCGAACTTCTGGGCTTGATGGAAGGCCCGGCCAGCCAGCGCCTGGCCAGAGATACCGGTGGGAAACCCCAGATAGTTTTCTATGCGCGCGCTGGTGCCGGCCTGGCCGCCCGGCGCCCTGCACTCGAAAACGGCTGCAGAGAGACCTTCCGATGCCGCGTAGACGGCCGCTGCGAGCCCTGAGGGCCCCGCGCCAACGATCACGACGTCGTAGACGTGTGCGGGATCAAACTCGGGCATCAATCCCAGGCATGAGGCGAGTTGCAGCTCGTCGGGATTGCGCAGCAACGCGCCGTTTGGACAGATCACGAGGGGGAAATCATCGAGCCTGGGGGCGAGTCGCTCGACGAAGGCGATCGCTTCCGGATCATGCTGGGCATCGAGTGCAACATGCGGATGCCCATTTCGCCGCAGGAAATTGCGCAGTGACACCATGCGGGGATTGTCGCTTGCGCCGACGAGAACCGGTCCATCGCCTCGTTCGATCGCGGCCACGCGTCTGAGAATGAGGGCGCGCGTGAGCCGTTCGCCGAGTTCTGCCTCGGCCACCATCAACGCGCGTAATCCTTCCGTGGGGAGCACGAGCGCTTCGAGATCTTCGAGCACGCGTGCATCCACGAGGGCAGTCTTGCCGGACAGCTGGCCGATGTCGGAGCTGAATTCTCCGCGCTGCATCCTGGCGCGCACGACTCGCTCACGTCCCAGACCGTCTCGACCGATGACGCGTACCGCGCCGGAGAGGAACACGAACATGCCGGGACTCACGCTTCCCGCGCGGTACAAATAGTCGCCCGCGGGACAGCGACGCAGCGTTCCGAAGCGGCGCATGCTGTCGATGTCCGCATCGGTCAGCGTGGGATAGAGTTGATAGTAGCGAGGGTTTTCCCGCACGCTGGGATCCTCGTTGCTCAAGTCGTTCGGGGCTCCGCTCGAACTGAATTCGTCATCGCGAGGGGATGCACCGCTGTCCGGGTTGGAGTCGCTATTCATCGTGATCCTCGTAGCGGCGGGGTCCGCTCAATCGGAGATAGCCATGTTACGCCTCGTGACAGCGTTGCGTTTTATGGCCGCGACTTTCCGGACGAAAGCAACCGAGTTCGTGAAGCCCGGTCCCGCAGCGCGACATTGCCTCCAGGAATGATTCATATGCCGCGCCCGGCACTACTTCGCTGACCTCCCCCTCGCTAGCATGTTCTGCATCGACTCACGGCCGCATTCCAACGGCAGAGGCCTGGAACGGCTAGCACAATCGGAGGAACGATGAAGATCAGGGCAATGAATATGGGCTTTGGCGCGCACGTCGAGGAGGCCGACCTGACCGCGTTGACGCAAGACGATGTGGACGGGTTGCGTACGGCGCTTCTCGAGCATGGCTTGCTGGTCATCCGGAATCAGAAGCTCTCGCCTGCTGGGCAGGTTAGGATGTCGGAGGTCTTTGGCACGCTCGAGACGTTTGCGCCGGGCGAAGGGCAGTTGGCCGAATATCCGCAAATCTTTCGCGTGGCCAGCCGCCCCGCCGAAGGTCATACGAACGTTGGCCGCTACTGGCATTCCGACGGTTCGTTCCGTGCAGAGGCCACGCCTATCTCGATCTGGTATCTGGTCGCGCAACCGGACAATGGCGGCGAGACGCTTTTTGCCGATCTGCGGGAGGCTTACACGGCGTTGCCGGATGAGAGGAAGCCCGCAATCGACGGCCTCATCACGCTGCATCGAAACGGGATAAAACATCCGCTCGTCATGCGGCATCCTGCGACACGCGAGCCGTCGCTCTACTTCAACGTCGGCCTTACCGGCGGCGTCGTGGGCTACACGCCCGAACAGTTCATGGCATTGCGGACCGATCTGAACGAACACCTCTCCCGCGCAGGTGCCGCTTACGTCCATCACTGGCGCGAAGGCGATGTCGTCATTGCCGACAACTTCCGGGTTGCCCACCGCGCTACGCCGATCTCGGTGGATCAGCATCGCATTCTGGATCGAACGACGATACAGGCGGATGGCGTGTACTGGGGCAAAGCTCAGATCTGAAGGACCTTGACCCGTGGGCGTGCCGGCCCGCGCGAAATCTCCATCTTGCCGACGACGCGCCGCGCGCTCTGCGCAATGCGGCGCGCTACAGGTGTCCCAGCAAGACGATGGTGCCGCTCAGCGTCACGGCGGATAGCAGGCTCGAAGCGACAAGCGTCGTTCCCGCAGACGCATCGCTGACACCGTACGACAAGCCAAAAAGAATGCCAAAAGAACCGCACGGAATCGCCGCGAGCAGGATCGCCTGTCCGGCGATAGCTTTCGGCACGCCTAGCAGGCTGACGAGCACCAGCGCAATCAGCGGTTGCACAACGTTACTCAACAAAACGCCGAAACCCGCCTGCGCGTCGAGCTTGAACGGCTGCGCCGCAAGCACAAGCCCGGTCGAGAACAACGCCAGACCGGCCGTCGTGCTGCCAATGATGTTGAGCGATTGGGATAGCAAATCCGGCAACGTCCACCCGCAGAGCGACGCGAGCACACCTGCAATCGGAGCGAGTACGACCGGTTTGAGGAACGTGTTGCGCAATGCTTTGGCTAACAATCCATCGGTTCCCTGAAACTCTTTCGACGAGGCGGGCGCTGCAGGACGCGCACGTTCGAGCAGAATGAGCGCGGCGGGCGACATGACGACCGCGCCCGCCGTTACGGCGATTGCAACCGTGAGGTCGCTTTCGGGGCCATACACCGCACGCAGTAACGGCAGACCCACCGACGCGAAATTCGGCATGCCGATCGTGACGGCCCTCACGGCGGCGTGGGCGAGATCCGATTTGAACACCGCGCGCGAAACCAGCAACGAGGCGAAATAGGGCACCAGCATCACGCCGACCAGCACCGCGATCAGCACGGCATGTTGCGCAAGGCTCGCCCGCTGCATCTTCGCGGTGTAAAGAAAAAGCGCGAACGGCAGCGCATAGTCGACGAGCATCGTATTGATCGACGATAGCGGCATCGCTCCTTTTTTGATTCTCCCGGCGAAATATCCCGCTCCCATCGAGAACAGGAATGGGATCAGCGCACTTGCGATTTCGGAAGTCATGATGGTTACCCTGTGTGCAGGCCGGACGAAGCGTCGCAAACACGCCGTGGCTGGCCGTGCTCGCGACGGATTGGCTTCAGCCTTTCCAGTCCTTGAGAAAGTCGACCAGAAGTTGATTGACGATTTCCGGCTGTTCTTCATGCGGCAAATGGCCGGCACGCGGAATGGCGTGCGTGACGACGTCGCGCGCCATGCCTTTCCACACGCCCGGCATGTCGAACATCTTGCCTACCGCGTAGAACTCCGCGCCCCACAGGGCGAGCGTCGGGGCTTGGATCAGCACATCGGCGTCTACTTTGTCGTGAGCGACATCGACCGCGTTGGCACGGTAGTCCGCCATTGCACCCCGCACGGCACCCGGCGCTTCGTATGCGCGAACGTAGGTCTCGAACGCTTCGCCCGAGATCGTGTGCGGGTTGTAGGACCAGTCGGAGAACAAGTGTCGCAGCCATGCACGCTCCTTGCCCGCGATCAGCGTCTCCGGCAGATCGGGAACCTGATGGAACAGGAAGAACCAATATGCGCGCGCGATCTGTGCGTTGATTGACTGGGCGACGATGCGCGTCGGCACGTTGTCCATGACGACGAGGCGATCGACCACCTCCGGATGGTCCTTCGCAAAGCGCGTCGCGACCCGCGCACCGCGATCGTGGCTCACGAGCGCAATACGCTCGATCGACAGTTCGCGCAAGAGGGCGCGCAGATCGTTCGCCATCGTGCGCTTGTCGTAGCCGTCCGCGGGCTTTTCCGTTTCGCCATAGCCCCGCAGGTCCGGTGCGATCACGCGGTAATGTTGCGCGAGCACAGGGATCTGATGCCGCCATGCGTAATGCGTTTCCGGAAAGCCGTGCAGCAGGACGACGGGGGCGCCTTCGCCCGCCTCGACAAAGTGCTGGCGAATGCCGTTCGCTGTGATCGTGTGATGGGTGACGTCCAGATTGCTCATGATCAGCTCCCGAAGTAGATCGAGTGAAATCCGGGGATCTCTTGCGCAGGTGCGGCGCGGCCGCCGGATGAAGACGAGCCGGACATCGCCGGGCCAGAGCCGCTGTTGGCTGCACCGCTCGCCCGCGACGCGTTGCGGGCCGCGCTACGCTGTTCCGCCGCGAGCAGCTCGGACGGATACGTGGCGTCGGACGTCGTGCCGCGATATCCCGCCTGTTGCAGCTCGAGCTGCTCCGCCCGCACCTGCGCGCGCGTGACGCCGGATTGAGCGAAGGCTGCGACAGGGAGGGCCGTCGTGGCCGTGAGCAGTGAAGCAATGAGGATGCGTTTCATGATCGATTCTCCAATAAGGGATCCGGTCAGCGCGTTCAATGGGGTGAACGTCTACCGGTTGGGAATCAGTCTATCGAGCGGTATCCGCGCAATTAAGCCGGTGGCGCAGATAAAGATTTTTGATGGCGCTGCACGGAATCCGCATGCGCGCCTTTTGAGTGGCGTCCGCGGGCAGTGTCAGGCGCCAGGGCCGCGGCAGCCGCAAACCGGGGTCGAGAAAGCCATCCGCGTTGCGTGGCCCGCGCCGGAAGGCTTCAGGTCTTCGGCGAATCCGCGCGGGCCAGCGCCTCGATGCGCTCGATTGCATTATTCAAGGACGACGAGAGCGTTGAGCGCAGGTGCTCGAGCAGCGTGCGGACCTTGGCATCGAGATAGCGGCGCGAGGGGTAGACCGCGAACACCGTGAACGGCCTGAGGCGATAGTGCGGGAGCACGCGCACGAGCTTTCCGTCGACAAGATCGTCGACGACGGTGTACGTCGCAAGTGTGCCAATGCCAGCCCCCTGCAGCAGGGCTGCCCGCATCACATCGGGGACATTGACTTGAAGCGGCGACTTCGGAATCTTCCAGATCTGAGCGTCTGCTTCGCTTTCGATATGCCATTCGTCAGGCGGCGACACGGGAGATTCGAGCATGAGCAACGTGTGGGCACTCAGTTCCTCGCGCGTGCGTGGCGTGCCGTGCCGTTTCAGATAGTCCGGCGAGGCCACCATGACTGCGTACGCCGCGCCGAGCGGCTGCGCGACGTACACAGAGTCGGGAAGCTCCGTAGCCGAGATCAGCGAAAGGTCATACCCCTCCTCGACCAGATTGGGCATGCTTTGTTCGATCTTCAGTTCGACGAAGACATCGGGGTAGGCGTTCCGATAACTGGTCAGCGCCGCGGCCACCACGCTCTGCGCAAGGCCTGGCGCGCAATGCAGCCGCAACCTGCCTGTTGGCGATACGCCTGCACTGCGAGCCTCGTCGGTTGCCGAGTCGATGGCTGCGAGAATCGCTTTGGCGCGCTCGTAGAAGCGTCCACCGGATTCGGTGACAGAGAGGTGTCGCGTCGTGCGATGCAGCACGACGGTCTGCAACTGTTGCTCCAGCGCCGTGACTGCACGCGAAACCTGCGCAGCCGTCGCGTTGTTCTCTTTCGCGACGGCGGTGAAGGAACCGGTTTCGACCACGCGGACGAATATCCGCATACTGCTGACGATATCTGCCATTCTGTTCCCGGACGGTGAGAGCACCCATTTTTCTCCGGAGCGCGGGCTCGGAGCCAACCTTTCTCAATGTGCTGCCGCATCCTGGCGCAGTCTGACATCAAGCGTGGCGGGGGCGTTAAACGTCTTATGCCTGCCAGGAATGGATGTTATGTGTATCGAGGGTCTTCTGCCAGCGTGACGCCGCGCGCATCATCTGCTCACCACGAATTGCCTCTTTGGAGAAGATCATGAGCACGTTCCCGTCGTACACGATTGAGACCGCACCGGCCGCTTCGAAACCCGCCCTGGAAGACGCGAAAAAGACCTTTGGCTTTGTGCCGAATCTCCAGTCTCACATGGCCGAATCGCCTGAGCTGCTTGCCGGCTACTCCGCCCTCTGGGACCTCTTTGCCAGGAGTACGCTTACTCCGCATGAGCAGCAGGTCGTCTACCTGACCTCGAACTTCGAAAACAATTGCCATTACTGTATGGCCGGCCATTCGGCACTTGCCCGGATGATCAAGATGGATCCCGCTGTCATCGCCGCGCTGCGTGATGGAGAGCCTCTGCCTGATCCGAAGCTTGAAGCCCTGCATCGCTTCACGACGATTGTCGTACGCGAACGCGGCTTTGCTTCTGATGCGGATGTCGAGACATTTCTCGCCGCCGGCTTCACGCGCCAGAACGTGCTTGAAGTGATCCTCGGAGTTGCCACGAAGGTCATGAGCAACTATACGAACCACATCGTACATACGCAGTACGACCCGTTCATGAAGGGCAACGAGTGGACGAAGCCGGTAAAGTCCGCCGCCTGACCCGTGCTCTCGATGCGCCGATATCTTCTGGAGGTCTCGTAACATGACCAACACAACTGCAAGAAAGCCTGATGAGCTTGCTATCCCTTATCAGTTGCCTCAACCCCCTGACATGTCACCCGACATCGTGCACTTGGGCATACTCGACAAATGGCTGGAGGACGACAAACTTTGGGTGCCGATGACGCCGACTGTTTCGTTCAAGCCGCTGCTTCTCAGCGCCAGCCAGGGCTACTACGTCAATCTACTTAGAGTGCGCCAGTCCGGCGTGCTCTCGCGCCACCGCCATACCGGGCCTGTCCACGCGATCGTTCTGAGAGGCAGATGGTATTACCTCGAGCACGACTGGGTTGCGCAGCAGGGTGGCTACGCACACGAGCCGGCAGGCGAGACGCACACCTTGTACGTGCCCGAGGACGTAACAGAGATGATCACGTGGTTCCATGTCACGGGCGGGTACACCTACGTCGATCCCCAAGGCACAGCAGTGGGATACGAAGATGTGTTCACGAAAATCGAAGCGGCTCGCAGGCATTACGAAGCGATCGGCCTCGGCGCCGACTACGTGAAGCAGTTCATTCGCTAAGCGTATTCGTTACGTGCGAATTTTCGGATGCCGCGAAAGCACGAACGAAGATGTGCCCTATGCGCGGCGGCGGCCGGGCATCTCGATCGCCCGGCACCACGGGCTGCAACGGAGGATTTTCATCATGGAACGAAGAACTGTTGACGTGGCTGGCGTACCGGTCAGCTACCTGAGCGCCGGTGACCCGGCAGGATCCGTCTTGTTGTTGCTGCACGGCACCTATTGGAGCCGGGTATGGCAGCCGGTGCTAGACGACCTGGCCGCCGCCGGATTACGCTCCATCGCGGTAGATTTCCCTGGCTCCGGCCGCTCGGGTGGCGAGCTGACCATTGCGGATGCCTCGATTCCCGCTTTGGCGGGTTGGCTGCCGCGCTTCCTGGATGCGCTCGGTATCGTGGGACCGGTGGGCGTCGCAGGGCACGACATTGGCGGGGGCATTGCGCAGCAGGTGCTGGTCGATGGGAAGATAGAGGTCAGCAAACTCGCACTCGTCAATGCAGTGATGTTCGATTCGTGGCCGGTGCCCGGCGTTGCCCGGTTCCGCGATCCGGCGGTGGCCGCTGCGACGACGACGGAGGATATCCTTGCTGCCCGTCGCAAGTCAGTCCTCACGGCACTGGCGAGACCAACAACGGAAAGCGAAGTGGCCGAGTATCTCGAACCCTGGACGGACCCGCGCGTTGCACGGTCGTGGCTCGCCTTGGCCGGTGCGGCGGACAATCGTTACACGATGGAGCTGTTGCCGCGCCTTCGCGCGTCGCAGACGCCAAAGCTGCTCGTCTGGGGCGAAGACGACAGCTTCCAGCTCGTTGAGCACGCGGAGCGCTTCGCCAAAGAGATCCCGAACACGCAGCTTGTCCGGATTCCCAAGGCGGGCCACATCCCCATGGAAAATGACGCTGTCGCAGTGGCTCGTGCGTTGGCTGGGTTCTTCATCTGACGCAGAGCAGCAGGCACGAGCGGTTGTCGCTTGAAGGCGCCTCCGCAGCCGCCCTTGTGAAAACAATGCAGTCGAGGAGCTGACCGCTGCGAGCGGCTCCTCTCGATCTGCGGAAATCTGGGAAGGCGAGTGCGTTGTCGGGCATCGTTGCGGCGTACTTAATCAGGCCCGAGATCGATCCCTACGACTGCGCCGTGCGCGTGGGCTGGCGCCTGTCGATGCCTTCGAGCAACACGCATCACGAAGAAAGAATGCGAAGTAACATTTCCTTGAATGAGGCAATCTCGTCAACACTAAAGCCGGCCAGCACCTTGCTGTACACGTCGGTTAATATCCCGGGCATATGGCCCGCAACGAGCTGTCCTTGCCGAGTCAGAACGAGTCGACTCACGCGTCTATCTGCAGCGTTCGGTATCCGCATCAGTAAGCCGCTTCGGACCAATCGGTCGATCAGGCGTGTGACCGCCGTTGGGTCGACGTCGCACTCGCGCGCGATCAAAGCCGCGTGCGAGAGTCCCACACGTTCCACCAGATACAGGAGGCGGCCCTGCGCCGCAGTGACGTCCAGATCGCGCAGTGTGTGCTGCGAGATTGTGTGCGTCAGAACAGAATGGGCGCGAAAAACAAGGTAGCCGAAATCGCTTTCGATTTCCGTCCTGTCAATATCAGTGGACAATGGCGTTTTGGGCAGCATCATTGCTGGCACTCGATTGGTGCCGTCTCGTGAGAGTCTTTATCGAAAACTGCATCGAACGGCATTCTTTTCGCGTAAGCGATGAACATCGCTCACGCATTCACTGACGTGTTTTGCACCACGGAAAGCCCGCAAAAGACGAGAGCGACGACGCGTTCAGCCACCTGGCCAGGGTCCTGAGAAACGGGCTCGCCGAGGCTTCTGACAAAAACTCCCATCAGGCACGAGTGCACAAATATTGCCAACTGCTCCACGTCGATGCCGTCAGGGAGCTGAAGATTCGACCGCGCGTCCCTTAATGCAGTTGCAATGCGTTGTTCGGCCAATTTGCGGCCCGCATGCACTTTGTGCCAGAAATCCCGGGTTTCCCTTGTGATTTCGCATCTGGAATGAATGACGCTATAAAGCCGCCTGGCTTTGCCGTTGCGCAGAACGTTGCCAAGTAATCTAATCAGTTCAGATTTGAGGTGACTTAGCGGATCACGCTGGTTATCGTGCCACTCGACCAGGAAAGGATCTGCAGGAAGCGTCGCATGTTCGAACATTGCATTGAACAGCGCCGACTTGTTCTTGAAATGCCCATAGACTGCACCTCGTGTCACGCCAGCAACACGTGCAATGTCTGACAGCGACGCGCGGGCAAGTCCTCTGCGCAGAAACGTTTGCGCTGCCGAATCGAGTATCTTCGCGCGCGTGCGCGTGGCATGCTCGAGAGTTCGCTTCATCACTTGCTTCCATTGTGCGTCGAGGTGACCGGTGAGCATGCCTCACAAGAGGTCTGCTCCCCATCGGCAGCCTTGACTGGCTACCGCCACATGTAAAAGCGCACCATCTGCAAGGATGGTGCAAAGGTGCTCCGGCCAGGGGTGGACCGAAAGCACTGGGGTAGGCGCGCTGCATATGCCGATCGCTTCGCATAAGTTTTTGCCATGAGACATCGTTGCGTACTCAGCTCCTGTGCGGTCGCTGTGATGGGTTTCGAGCGACGGCCCGATAGAAGCTTCGGCACCCATAGTTTGGTCAATCTAGCGGCGTTCGCTTGAATGGACTAGTAGGCCAATTCGGGTGGCTGAACCCCAAAAATGCACGTAATGGGAAAGCGGTAGAAGCTTCGATTGCAGAGAACCCGTGCGGGCCAGCGACGCAAAACGGAATGGACAACGGTCTCAGTCGAGAGACAATGGCCGGGCTACGGCATGAACGTCGCTCGCAACAGACATGGGCCTATTCGTTCCGTATGGCCATGAGCTTGTTCTGGATGTGCTCCACAAACATTGCCGCAACGCGCCTGATGTGCCGATGGCTGGGAAAGACCGCGCAGAACTTCGACTCGTCCGATCGATATTCATCGAGCACGGCGGTGAGACGTCCAGCTTCGATATCCTGGTTGACGAGCAGTTCGGGCAGCAAAGCTATACCGAGACCTTCGATCGCAGCTTGCCTGACCAAATTGGCAGTGCTTGCGAGAAAGCGGCCGCGGATTTCAACCTGAACGTGCCCGTCCGGGCCGTAGAGATGCCACGTGACCGGGCCGGAGTGTCGGGAAAACAGCAGGCAGGCGTGCCGGACGAGTTCATCGGGGAATTTCGGTATTCCACGGCACTCAAGATAATTCGGTGCGGCAACCAGCCTCCAGCGCGACGTGCCAATCACCCGGCGCGTTGAGTTTTCATTGAGCAGAAACTCAGGACGAAATGCGACATCCACGCCACTCGATGTCAGGTCGAGATCGGCATTGTCGATAACGAGCTCGAGCGTGATGCCTGGATATGCAGCGAGAAAATCGGTGATCCAGGAAATGGGAAACGCCTCAAAAAAATCAGCAGTGAGCGCAACGCGCACCGGCCCGGCCGGTTCGGGATGCGTGTCCGCAGCCTCCTGACTCGCCAACACCAATTGCTCGATGTTTTGGGCGCATTGTTCGTAATAGGCCTGCCCGACAGCGGTCAGGGTCAACTTTCTCGTCGTACGAAGGATTAACCGATTCTTCAATGCGTCTTCGAGCTGTTGAACGCGACGGCTGACTGTGGTCGAGGGCATGCCCAATCGGCGCGCTGCCCCGGCGAAGCTTCCGGCTCGGACTACCTCGACGAAAAGATAGATTTCGTTCAGGTCAAGCATTCATTCCTCACGAATATGGTTGGGACTTCGCCATCCTGGCCGTCTAGTGGCTCGGTGGAAAGCGGTCTAAGCTACCTTCCAGACGGTCGATTAGACCACTTCTTACGGGCGTTCGTGATGCCTGGGGTCACTCAGTCAATCATGATCGCAATTCCTGTCGCTCTCTCTTACTCGTTGCATGGCTGCATCGAATAGTTTGCGCGGGCGGGTGCGCCCACTGTTATCTGCAGGCTCGCGAATGACCATCTCACTGAGACCGGGGGGACATATAGGGCATGGGTCCCGAATCTGTCGACATACGCTGCGATGGTGCTGCCGGGCGCTTATGGCGGTCGCGATAGCAGGTTGCGCAGTGGGCCCTGACTATAAAACGCCGGCTGTCGAAATCCCGACCCAGTTCAAGGAAGGAGTCGACTGGCAACGTGCGAATGCGAACCCGCAAGCGTCGCTCTTGAGCACATGGTGGCTGGATTACCACGACGATACGCTGACCCGCTTGATCGACGAGGCGCAAAAGGCGAATCAGTCGATCGCACGGGCTGAAGCGACCTATCGGCTAGCACAAGCCGCGGTGATGGCGAGTGAGGCGAGCTTCTTTCCGACGATCGATGCGCAAATGTCTGGTTCGCGGTCCGGAACGGGGGTGGGGGCGGCAAACGGACGTGGCACGTCGTTCAGTCCAGTAAGGCCAGGCGTGCAGAACTTCGTTTCAGCGGATCTTTCAGCCAGTTGGGAGCTCGACCTGTGGGGCGGCATTCGCCGGCAAGTCGAGTCGAGCAAAGCGAGCGCCGAAGCAAGCGCTGCTCAACTGGCTGGAGCGCGTCTCTCGATTGCTGCAAGCGTCGCCGGGGCCTATTTCAATTTGCGTCTGGCCGACGTCAACATCGATCTGCTCAAGCAACAACAGCAGCTCGACGCGGGCGTTCTCGAGATGACGCGCGCGAGCTACGCGCAAGGCATATCGCCGAACGACAGTGTGCTCGCCGCGCAGGACACGCTCGAATTGGTGATCGCCGATCTGCAGGCGACGCAAACATCGCGCGAACAGGACGAACATG
>NZ_WOEZ01000137.1 GCF_013177735.1 Paraburkholderia elongata
GACTGCGGCTTCACGACCAGTTCCATCAGTCTGGCCGGGCCTTATATTAAACCTTTGCGCCAGCGCGGCTGATTTTGCGTATGTGATTGTCGACGATCCTACGCCATCGTCAGAATGACCGGTTGTGTTTAGGTTTGTAGGATGCCTGCTCTCGACCACGGACATGAGCGCGCGCCACAGGCGCATGCGGGCAGGCGTCGTACAAACCCCGAGGGAGGAAACCGCGGAGTGTTCCGCCGCGGCCGGAATCTTTACCGCTATGGGGATTGGAGAGGTTGGGTGCGGTATTGGACTGACGCAGCGCTGGGGCAAAGCGGGTTGATGTCGACGGGATGCACGTTGGCGAGGCTGTCGGGGCCGCGTTTGTGACGGAAGGCCGGGCGCACAGCCGTGTGGTCCGTGTGAGGGGCGCAAGCGTCCGCTATCGGGTCCCGTTGCCGGAGAGCCGACGGTCGCCTTGAACGTCTCGAAACACCTGTGTTCATGCTGCGGCTCGCTGTGCGGGTGGTGCGCGGATCGGTGCGCTGCGCTGGAGGACCTCGATGACGATCATCGGCGCGCCGCAGTGCCGGCAGATGAAGGCGGGACGCATAGCGGGACCGGTGTCGTCAGGTTGCGTGCTGGCTGCGGGCACGACATGCAACAGCCCACGCACCTTCGCGAGATTCTGCCGGCGCACGGGATTGGCCAGCAGGCCATAGTGGCGGATGCGGTGGAAGCCGCCGGGCAGCACATGCAGCAGGAAGCGGCGCATGAACTCGTGCGCGCCCAGCGTCATGGTCTTGTAGCGGGTGCGTCCCTTCGCGCGATAGTCCTTCCAGCGGAAGGTGACGCCGCGCTCATCGAGCGCAACGAGCCGCTGGTTGGAGATGGCCACGCGATGCGTGTAGCGTGACAGGTAGGCGAGCACCGCCTCGGGTCCCGCGAACGGGCGCTTCGCATACACCACCCACTCACACGCGCGTAGCGGTGCGAGCCACTGGGCGAAGACAGCAGGATCGGTGAGCGCGGCGTACTCGCCGAAGAACCGCAGCTGGCCACGACGATGCACTGCTGCGAGTTCTTCCAGGAAACGTCGCCGGAACAGCCGTGAGAGCACGCGCACCGGCAGGAAGAAGCCGGGCCGGCAGGCGACCCACCGCTCACCGTCGGGTGACAGGCCACCACCGGGGACGATGCCGTGGACGTGGGGATGGTGTGTGAGCCTAAAAACCGCAGTTACCCTGTTGCGATCGCAGCGATCGCAGCGATCGGCGTGCGTTGCAGCGGCGCGGAGGCGGTGATGCGTGCGCAGATGTAGCGCAGCAACTCGCGCCAGCGGTCGAGGTTCGGGAACTGCTCCGCAGAGCGTGCAACGTGGCCCAGAGCCGCCCGAACGTTGGCGACCAGCGATTTGATGGTGTCGAGTTTCGCATGCAGTGGCGTGAGATACAGTTGCGTCTGTCCGGCGTGGCTGGTCGTCTTGCCGACCGCGGCCAGCAGCAGGGGGCGGCTTGTCACCGCTTCAAGACGTGCGCCAGGATGGGCGGCCCGACAGTACCAGCTCCACCAGTTGTAGATCAATGCGCCGGCTCGCGCCGTGGTCTGGCAGCGGGCGAGGTCCTGTGTGGTGAAACCGCCCAGTCCCCACTGGTTTTTCAGTTCGTCGAAGCCGTTTTCGCAATCGCAGCGATCCCGGTACAGCTGCGCGATCGCCTCCAGCGGATAGCTGATGTCGGTCACCAGTACCGTGTATTCCCACATCGGATCGGCATCGAGCACCGCATCTTCGGCCAGCGTCAGCCTGAGTTGCCCGCTGCTATCGCGGCTCTCGCGAGCCAGCCCGTCGCGAATGCGCCGGCGCACGATCACGACGCGCCGCTTCGCCGACCAGCCCGTGAGCTGCAGATGATCTTCGACCACCTGGCAGCCCTGTGCATCGGGCCGGCTCCAGTCGCTGCGACCGAACTGTCGCGCGACCAGCCGCTGAACGTTCTTCGTCTGGCGCAACCGCAGCAGGTACGGCTGCTGGCGCTGCTCGAGTTCCAGCAGAATGCCTTCGTTGCCATAGCCGCAGTCGCCACGCACCATCGCCGGACGCCGGTTACCCAGTTCGTCGAGCAGCCGTGCCAGCCCGGCCTTCGCATGCGCCGAGGTGTGCTGCTTGCCCGCACTGACCTGCACATCGAGCACCAGCCGCAGGTTGCCGACCCAGTACGTATGCAGGACGTGACTCGGGCGCCCCGGCTTGTGCGGGTTGTAGCCGATCTCGGCGCCCTCCTGGCGGCCGTACAGCGGCTTGATGCTCGCGTCGATGTCGAGGATCCACGGCTGCTCCAGCGCGTCGCGCACGCTGCCCATCAGCGACGGGCACAGCCACGCCGCGCTGGCCGTCTCATCGATGCGCGACAGCGCCCGGCGCAGCGCATCTTCACTGACGATCCGGTCCATGCCCAGCGCCTGTGCAGCCACTGCATCCCCGCGCAGCGACGTGACGTGCGCATAGCGCCGGTGGCCCGCCAGAATCGCCAGCAGCAAGGTGCCCAGCACATCGCGCTTGCCCGGTGCGTTGCCGCTCCGGTATTCAAGCGGGCAGGCCCGCACCCATTCGTCAAACACGCCCGCCGCGCGCA
Organism: Paraburkholderia elongata; assembly: GCF_013177735.1. Lineage (GTDB taxonomy): Bacteria > Pseudomonadota > Gammaproteobacteria > Burkholderiales > Burkholderiaceae > Paraburkholderia > Paraburkholderia elongata. The sequence goes on from NZ_WOEZ01000137.1 coordinate 2,613, forward strand.
GGAATTCCGCGAAGAACACCAGTTGGCCATTGGGCGTGGCTTGCGACGATCCGTCCCAGCTCACGTGCATGCGACCGCCCAGCGTATCGACCACCATCGGCTCAACAGCCTGCCCCAGCGCGGCTATCTGCCCATTTTTTGTTTCACCCATTGGGTGAGTATGCCAATTTTGCGCAGCGTCGCATCAGTATTGCTTCTCCGACGATTCCGGCTGTCTCAACTGCGGTTTTTAGGGTGAGTGACGAGCCCCACGTATGGAGCACCAGCGTCGCGCCAATCTGCGCGCCCAGATGCTTGGGGTCGGCGGCGATGGTACGCAGGGTCTCGGCGGCAACATCGAACAGCAGCCCGTAGATGACCGCCTTGTTGTACAAGGCGATCGCGCTGATCGGCGCGGGCAGCGTGAACACCACGTGGTAGTACTCCACGGGCAGCAGGTCAGTCTGGCGCGCCTCGAGCCAGCGATGTGCGGCACTGGCCTGGCACTTCGTGCAATGGCGGTTGCGGCAGGTAATGGGGTGCACCCCAAGTTTAGGGGTTCGTTGCGGCCTCCGATTAGTAACCGCGGTGCTCAGAGCGACGCTTTTAATGGAGAGTTAAAGCGACGTGAATCTCCGCTCCGCGCCCGCTCCGGGGCCTCCTCTCCCCATAGGAAAACACTTCCCATAAGGCAGGAGTTGTAGGCGACCTCGATGTGCTCGCAGCCTGAACAGCGCAGCACATGCCCGCCCAGCGCCGCGGTGCGGCACTGTTCGATGGCTGACATGACCTTCAGCTGCCCCAGGCTCAGCCGTACTGTTCGTCGCCAGGCTGGCCCGTGGCTGCCGAAGATGTCCGCAACCTCCAGCATGAGGTGCTACAGGGCGCGGGCTTACTCGGAGGGCAGGCGGTCCAGCGGACTGGTGACCTCGTGCAGCAGGTCGGTGGCCACCTGCACGTAGAGCGCGGTGTTCTCGCGCTTGGCGTGGCCGAGCAGCACCTGGATCACGCGGATGTCCACCTTCTGTTCGAGCAGGTGTGTCGCGAAACTGTGGCGCCTATGTTTTTGAAGAGATAGGCGGCTTTATCGGCGTCGAGTGAAATTCGACATTGGCGCATTAAAGGCGAATATAAAGTTAGTATAACTGAAAATAGATGTTTTGAGTTGCTAGTAATGCTGATAATACGACTTATCGGCATTAAACCGGCGCAAAAAAACGGCCCGCACAGCGCGGACCGGGTCTGGCGGAGCCGCGACGGGCGGCCAGTCTTGCCGCCAGCCCCGCCGCTGCTCCGTGTGTGGTCACGTGCCGTGAGCACCGACCACGTCTACATGATAGACACTGCGCCGGCGCGCGGCGGTAGTTTTTCAGTAGCGTCGCCCCACGCGCGGTGTAAATGAAGGCCCGGATAATCAGAGCTATCATACCCTTCGTTTCAGGACACTGGCCCTCATATGAACCGGATGACGTCGCCGGATGGCACCTGGCGTGACGTCGCGGCATGCGATGGGCGATCAGCGGACGCGAGGCCGGATTCACGGGACGTGAGCGGAGCGCGGGGGAGGCTGGCACAAGCAACAGAAGGCATGGGGCAGATCGAGGCGTAGTCGATGGTCGCGGCCGGCCGACCTTTGGGGAATGCCGGGCCTCCGGCGCAGAACCCAGGCCGGTGACCTCTCTCGGTCAGCGTCCCTGACCTTGCATGTGCCAATTTCCTCAGGCGGCTTCAGCAGGCGCGCGCCCGTTAGGACAGGCGACGATTGGGCGGTATCGGAGGGGGGATCGGGGGGGCGAAAGCCGTGCAGTTGCGTGCCGATTGCGCGGAGGCGCGCCGATCGGGTAGGGTGTCGGCATCATCATTCACTCAACGAGGAAAAAACGATGAACAAGCAGGAACTGGTGGATGCAGTCGCCGCGAAGACCGGCGCAAGCAAGGCAGCGGCCGCCGAGACGCTCGATGCGCTGATCGGCACGATCACGAGTGCCGTCACGAAGGGCGACACCGTGCAGCTGATCGGCTTCGGTTCATTTTCGACGGGCGCGCGTGCCGCGCGCGTCGGTCGCAACCCGGCGACCGGCGCCGAGATCCAGATCCCTGCCGCGAAGACCGTGAAGTTCACGGCGGGCAAGGCTTTCAAGGATGCAGTGAACGGCGCCTGAGACCCGGTACACTTCGTCGGCCAGGTTCATGCCGGCGGCACCGCTGCCTGCCACGTTGCCGCGGCAGGTTGTTCGCGACGGTGGCGAAAAGTCGTATCCATGCAGAGGGCCTGAACTTGGCAATGTCTGCCTGGTAGCATCGGTGGCGAGATGCCGCGATGTACCGCGGCCCCTGCGATTCGCTGCATATCTATATAGATAGCCGTATGGAAAAGAAACGATCGCGGATCAGGCGGGACCCGCTGTGTCCACAGATCGATGCGCTGTTGCGCTACCGCACGCGCATCGTGCGCGTGATCGCCGAAGCGAAATGACGTAAAGTTGTTCAGCACTGCTCGCTGTGCCTTACAAACTGGTCTTTGGGTCCGGACGACTTTGTGTCATTTGACAGCAGCCTTGCTCCCGGTCTGCCACCCACCGCCCAGCGCCTTGTACAGCGCGACGAGCGCAAGCGCCGTATCACGATCGCTTTGCGCGAGCTTGTCGTCGGCGGCGTACAGCGAGCGTTCGGCGTCTAGCACCGACAGGAAGTCATTGAGCCCTTGCCGGTAGAGCCGCGTCGCGATAGTCACGGCTTCCCGGTCGGCTGTGACCTCGGCGGCCAGCCGCTCATGCCGCACTTGTGACTGCGCATAAGACACGAGCGCAGTTTCGACATCGCGCAACGCGCCCAGAACCGTCCGCTGGTATGCAGCAGCGGCCTGATCGGTCCGCGCCTCTTCGGCGCGCATTTGGAAGCGGACCTTACCCGCATCGAATATGAGCCAGCTGATGTTCGGACCGATCGAGAAATAGCGGCTCGGCGCGGTGAGAAACGTCGACGCGTTCAGGCTCTCCAGGCCCGCGGCGCCAGTCAGCGAGAAGTGCGGATAGAGATCGGCCTGAGCGACGCCGATACGGGCGTTCGCGGCGGCAATCCGGTGTTCGGCCGCCCGGATATCCGGCCGGCGGCGCAGGAGGTCGGACGGAAGGCCGACAGGCACCTCCGCCACTGCCAACGGAATTGCTTGCGGCGCATCCAGCTGGGCCAGCAGTTGTTCCGGCGGTTGCCCGATCAGCGCGCCAATGCGATAGATGGACGCGCGTTCGTCCGCCTCGAATGTTGGGATGGCGGCCTCCGTATCTGAGACTTGAGCCTGCGCACGCAGTACATCGAGACGCGAGGCGAGACCCGCGTCGAACTGCGAGCGGGTCAGCGACAGCGAGTCCTGCTGGATGGCCAGATTGCTGCGCGCGACGGCGAGCTGCCGTTGCACACCGCGTAACTCGATGTAGTTGCGCGCAACCTCCGCGAGCAAGGTCAACTCGACGTCGCCAAGGTCGGCCACGGCGGCCTGATACGACGCATCGGCCGCCTCGACGCCGCGACGCTTGCCGCCGAATACGTCGATCTCCCACGAAGCATCGAAACCGGCCTGCCACAAATTACCGTTGGCACCCGGGCCGAGGCCACCGGGCGGCACGCCGACCGGCACGTTTGCGCTGCCATGCGTGCGATCGTATTTCGCGCCGACGTCGACGGTAGGATATTGGTCTGCTCCGGCGATGCCACGCAAGGCTCGCGCTTCGCGTATGCGCGCCTGGGCAACGGCCAGGTCGGGCGCGGATTGCAGCGCGTCTGCCATCAGCGAATCGAGCGTTGCATCACCAAAGCCTTTCCACCAGGTGTCGTCCGAGGTTTGCGGTGCTTTTGCTGCGCTGGTTGCCGCGCCGGTTTGTTCGGTAAAGCTCGCCGGCATCGCTGGCTTTGGCGGCACAAAGTCGGGTCCCACGGTGCAGGCCGCGAGGAGTCCTGCCGATGCAGCGACGCTAGCGGTAAGACTGACGACAGAAGTGAAACGGCGTCGCAAGCCATGATGGAGGCTCGCCGGCTGCGCTGCCGCTAGTTGCCGAAGCCGAGCCATGCCGGGCGCTCCCTCACGAAGATTTCCGTTTCGACAGACATGCCTGGCGAGATCAATTTAAGTGCTTCCCCAGGGTTATCGAGTTCGATTTTTACCGGCACGCGCTGCACCACCTTCACGAAATTGCCCGTTGCGTTTTCCGGTGGCAGAAGCGCGAAGTGCGAGCCGGTCCCGCGCTGGATGCTGTCGACATGGCCGCGCAGCCGCAAATCCGGAAACGCGTCGACGAGGATCGTGACCGACTGGCCGGGTCTAACATGGGTCAATTGCGTTTCCTTGTAGTTCGCGGTCACATAGAGCTTGTCCGGCACGATCGACAATAGCGTTTGCCCGGGCTGCACAAAGTTGCCCTGTTCGACGCTCTTGTTGGCGACGCTGCCGGACTCGGTTGCGTAGATCTTTGTGTACGAGAGGTTGAGCGTCGCTTGCGCGAGCATGGCTTGAGCCTGAGCGACCGAAGCCTCCGCCGTTTTCACCTGGGCGCGAGCAAGCGTCGCCTGCGCCTGTAATGCATCGACCTTGACCTGGGCCGCGCTCACGGAAGCCCGCGTTCCGTCAGCGGCCGCCTTGCCCTCATCGACGCGCTCCGATGACACGGCGCGCACATCGGAGACGGATTGCAGCCGCGCCAGATTGGCGACGGCCAGTTTCGCATTGGCATGGGCAACGTCAAGTTCTGCCTTTTGCTGGCCGATATTGGCGTCGGCCACCGCGACCTGATTGCGCGCCTCCTCCAGCTTGCCAACGGCCGCCGCGACATTGGCGCGCGCCAGATCCACCTGAACGACATAGTCGCGCGGGTCGAGTTCGACGAGGAGGTCGCCGGCTTTGACCTTGCTGTTGTCGTCGACATGAAGGGTCTGCACGTAAGCCGGGACCTTGGGGATGACCGAGACCAGATGCGCGTCGATATAGGCGTCGTCCGTCTGCTTCTCGTACAGGTCCGGCACCAGGAAATACGCGGCGATCGCCAGCAGCACGATCAGCGCGAGTATGCCGAGGATCAGCCAGCGTCGATTGTCAGGCAGCGGGGGCGCCGGCGGTGCAACGGCGGAGGGCGGCGTGGTGGCCGGTTTTTGAACCGGTGGCGCTTCGCTCATTGCTGCCTCCGGCCGGGCGAATGGATCGGGGTTGGAACAGACACGGTTTGCATGGCCGCGCTCCTTATTTTTTGGCTACCGGGGTCGGCGGAATGATGGGGACGAGGCACAGTGCGATGACACCGACCGCCGCCATGAAGGCGAAAGCGTCAGCGTAGGCGAGCGTGGCGGCCTGGTGCGCGCCTGCTTCGGCAAGCATTCTCACCGCCGCGCGTTGACTCTCGATTGGAGAATAACCGCCGCGCGCGACCAGCGTGGCGCTCACCGACGCGAGCCAGTCTTGCGTGACCGGATTGTCGTGGCGCAGGTGTTCGAACAGGCGCGATGAATGAAGTGTCTCGCGATGCCCGATGAGAATGGTCAGCAGCGCGACCCCGAGCGACGCGCCGAACTGCCTGAAGGTCATGTAAAGGGAGACGCCGTCGAGCAGCTTGTTCTGCTCGATCCTCGCCACTGTGCCGCTGCCCACTGCGGGTAACAATGGCGACAGGCAGCAGGCGTAAAGAATCAGCGGAACGACGTAGTAGTAGCCAGGTGTGTCCGTCGTCAGCAGGCGATTGAACAGGACCATCGAGGCGATCAACATGACGAGCGCGATCACGATCGTTTTGCGTTGGCCGATTCGCGCGATAAGACCGACCATGAGCGGCCGGATGGCCGCCGCGGTCAACGCATAGACGCATATGATCTGTCCGGTCTGGGTCGCGCTATGGGTATGGGTTGAAAGATTGCGCAGAAACTCGGGCAGAACGAACAGGCTGCCCGACAGGATCATGCCGGTGAAGACGCCGATCAGCGCGGACGATAACACGTAGCGGTCACGCAGCAGGCTGAGCCAGAGCAGTGGCGTTCGATTCGCCGGACTCGCCTGCCAGACAACGAAGAGAAGCAGGGCCGCGCCGCTCGTCCAGGCTAGCACGCGAATATGTAGAGATCCGAACCAGTCGTCGATTTCACCACGATTGAGGATGATCTGAAGCGAAATCAGCGCCGTTGCGAGGAGGGCAATGCCGAGCCAGTCGGTCCGGATCAGGCGCTCGGCGGAGGGCGGTGGGAGTGTCGGAAAGTAGCGAACCACCAGCCACACCGCGCCGGCTGCATAGAGCAGATTAGGCAAAAATATCAGGCGCCAGTTTAAATGGTCCGTGATATAGCCACTGACCAGTAGGCCTGCTGCACTCGACAGATAGAGCACCGTGGAGACCTGCATCAGCGATGGGCTGCGCTGGGGCTTGGGCAGCAGCACGTAGATGCTGGCGCGCCACCAGACGACCAGACCGGCCCCGGCCAGTCCCTGGATAGCACGCCAGATCAACATCGAATCAAGATCCGGGGATATCGCACAACCCATCGATGCGATCGAGAACAGAAGGATTGTCGAGATCAGGAAGCGTTTATAGCCATAGTGCCCGGCCATCCAGATCGAGACTGGTACGCCGAGAAACAGCGAGCAGCTATAGACTGTCAGCAGCCAGCTCGCCTCGTCCGCCGAAACACCCAACGTGCCAGTCAGATCCGACAGCACCAGGTTCATGCTATCGAATGTATAGAATTCCATTCCTGTCGCGAGGCCGAGGCCAAGAAGCAGTAGACGGGTATGTCCGGGCGAGAGCGTGAGCCCCGGAGGGGGTGTCGCCATGGCAGCGCCTGCGCTCAGGAAGGTGGCGAGGCCAGGATATTTGATGCACATTTGCGACTCCATTGGGCGTTCGTTAGTCACGCTGCGAGCCACCAAACAGCCGGTATGACCAAGGCAACAAGCGCGAGCGCACGGCGGGGGCATCGCACTGCAGCACGCGGCCGGACAGTGTTTCCGGCGACTCTGCCAAATGCGCCTGGAGATTCGGCACGACGCCAAAAATACGTTCTGCCTGTTGGAGGCCCGGTTGAGACGCAGCAGGGGCGGCTGCAACTGTATATGCGAGAAACTTGGCCATCGACTGCCTCGGATCAAAAATAATAACCACACGAGTATCGCTGATGCGGTACCTTCGCAGTAGGCGGCGCCGGAACATAAGAGCTATTCCCAACTGGCATAGAGCGTCAGTGCTCGGCTCGGTTCGAAAGTCCTGAATCGTCAGAGAAAGCGGCTCACCTCTCCTCGGTGCAGCCGACATCGTCAGGCGCTGCAGCGACTGTCACGGCTGGTAAAGAGTGATCTGTTAGCCGCCGTCAACCGCGACAGTCCGACTTGTGAGATTGCGCGCCTTTTCACTGGCGAGCGACAGGGTATTCTGCGTTATCTCTTCTGGCAACGCGGGTACGAGACCATCAACCCAGCGCTGCTACAACGGTCGCATCATGGGAACGGTGATCTTCTGCGGTGCTGAGGGCGTGGTCCATTCCTGCGGGGAATGACTGTTATCGATAGCGCCCGTCTTCTTCTCGAGCGCCTTGCGCCACATCATCTGCTCACCGTCAACCAACGAGGAGCAGATGATGAATTCCTTCCAGTCCTACACGATCGACACCGCACCCGCAGCGTCAAAGCCCACCCTTGAAGAGGCGAAGCGTACTTTCGGTTTTGTACCGAACCTCCAGGCGCACATGGCCGAATCACCGGAACTGCTCGCCGGCTATACGGCGCTGTGGGACCTCTTTGCGAAAAGCACACTCACGCCTCACGAGCAACAGATTGTCTATCTGACGTCGAACTTTGAGAACGACTGCCACTACTGCATGGCGGGCCACAGCACGCTCGCGAAGATGATCAAGATGGACCCGGCGGTGATCGCCGCGCTTCGCGCCGGCACGGCGTTGCCGGATGCGAAGCTGGAGGCGCTGCATCGCTTCACGACGATCGTCGTGCGCGAACGCGGATTCGTTCCGGACGCGGAAGTGGAAGCCTTCCTCGCGGCCGGCTATACACGCCGCAACGTGCTCGAAGTGATTCTCGGTGTCGCAACCAAGGTCATGAGCAACTACACGAATCACATCGTCCATACGCCGTACGACGCTTTCATGAAGGGCAACGAGTGGACGAAGCCCGAACACGTGCCTGGTACGCCCTCTGCCGCGTGATTCGTCCAGCCTCCAGGAATCGATGGAGAAGTGTCATGTCGATGCGGGAGACACTCGACGCCTTGAGGGCCGACTTCAAGGCGGGCAAGCATCCCCCTACAACGCAGCGCCGGCAATCCATCCGGTCATGGTGCGCGCGACTGCCGAACCGATCGCGAGCGGTCAGGCGGGCGGCACATAATCCGTCCAGGCGAGCGCGTCGACATCGCCGTTTTGCGAAGAAGCATGTGAAGGGCTTCTGGTTGTGCTTCTTGCAAGAGTTCGGCCCGACTGAATCGGTGTCGCCGAGGCCGACAGTGCGAGAGGCGCGCCTCGTTCGTTTTCTACGTTCGGTAGCCGGGGTCGGCGTGGCGCACCTAGCCAATACTCGCAAGCAGTGGACGGCAGCGATCTGCCGGACTGACAACGGACCTTCGACTCGAGAGCCACATGAAAGCGATTGAATTGCGTCAACTGCGCTACTTCTCGATTCTTGCGCGGGAACTCCATTTCGGCCGGGCGGCCGACCTCGCGTCGATAACGCAATCTGCGCTTAGCCAGCAGATTGCGAAACTGGAAGAACTGGTGGGCGCGCAATTACTGAACCGCGACCGGCGCGGCGTGACGCTGACCGCTTCGGGCGAGGCTCTGCGGAACAGCGCCGACGCCATCTTCGCTCAGGTTGAGCGCGCGTTGAGTGAGGCGCGCGATGCCGCGGGCCATAGAGAGTCTAGGATCTCGATCGGTCTGGTCGAGTACGCGAATCTGCCATTTATTCCGCCTGCGCTCATTCGGCTGCAGGCACTATATCCGGACGTCACAATAGAGCGCCACGAGATGAATACGGCGCAGCAGATCATCGCGCTGACTAAGAAAGATATCGACATCGGCTTCGGCGCATTGGTCGACGCTGCACCAGACAACGACGACGTACTGGTTCAGCCGCTGTTCGAAGCACACTGGGTCTTGTTGATGCGCAGCGATCACCGGCTGGCAAACGTCGACTGTCTGAACCTTTGCGATCTTGCGCAGGAGCGACTGATCGGCTCGGCACGTGCGGTCAATGCGCCGCTTTATGACTCGATGGTTGCTCGGTTCCAGCAAGCTGGCTTCACGCCAAACTTCATCTATGAAACGACGCAGGTACAAGTTGGCGTCACGCTCATCGAACAAGGGCTCGGCGCAATGATCGGCACCACATACCTATTCTCGTCGCTTCCAAAAACTTTGCACTACCGGCAGATCAACGGCCTCGAGCCCGTAACGGTCCAGATGCTGTCGCGCACAAACGAACGCAATTCGCTGATACTTGACTTTCTCGATCTGGCGGCTGAAGAAGCGCGTTGCGAGCAAACCCGCGCTACAGCGCCTCGTACCTCCGGTCGATAGGCAGCGCTTAGGTGCGCCTGCTCAACCGTGATCGGCGTGGAGTAACGTTGACTCTGCCAGGCGAGACACTACGCGACAGCGTCGATGCCATCTTCCAGCAAGTAGAGCAGGCGCTACGGATTACTCGGGACGCGGCGGGGTATCAGAGTTTCAAGATCTCGGTTGGCCGCATTGAAGATGCCAATCTGCCGTTCATCCCGCTCGCGTTGATTCGGTTTCAGGCGCTATATCCGGACATCACGGTTGAGCGCCACGAGATGAACACGGCGCAGCAAATCGCCGCGCTAAAAAGAAACAGCATCGATCTGGGCTTTGGTTTGCCAGCAGGCAGCTTGCATCAACGATGCGGAGATCCTAACGGAGCCACTGCTCGAATCGAGCTGTGCGTTGCTGGTGCGCAGCGACCGCCGACTCGCGAATGTCGACTGCCTCAACCTTGTCGACCTTGTGCATGAGCGTCTGATCACCTCGGCGCGCGCGGCAAATGCTCCGCTCTACGACTCGATCGTAGCGCATTTCCAAAGCGCCGGCCTCAGGCTAAATTTCGTCTTCGAAACCTTGCAGGCGCAGGCCGGAACTACGCTGATCGAACAGGGACTAGGAGTAGTAACCGGTGCGATCAACCTGTTCACATCATTGCCGCAGATAATCAAATATCGGTTCATCAATGACATTGAGCCGATGTCGGTTCAAATGTTCTCGCGCTTGAAAGAGCGCGATTCGCTGACTTTCGATTTCGTTGAAATGGTTACCGAAAAAGCGTGTCGCTGGCGGGCTCTGAACCTCCAGCCGGGCGCATCTCGCGATAAGTACGCGGTTCGCCTCACGTGTCGGATCGATTAGCGCTATTAATCGGCCTTGCAAGTATTTCGAATTGGCTAATACCGGGGTTGTCATCCAAACTTCTCCTCAACGCACGAGCGGCTTGATGAATAGGTGGACCACCGTCGAGTTCATCCGCCGGCATGCGTTCATGCACCGTCTGTTTCATGCGTATCGTGAGAATTCGGAAGTGGATGTGACATCACGAGAACGCATGCTAGAGATTGCAAAAAACCGCGCAACCGATGTATTTCGCGCATTCCCAATCGACTGGAGTATTGAAGATGACCCAAGCACAAGCGAAGCCAGGAAAGACCCTTTTGTCCCCTAACGATCACACGCTGATCATGATCGACCATCAGTCGCAGATGGCATTCGCGACGAAGTCGATCGATGCGGTTCTTCTGCGCAACAATGTCGCATTGGTCGCGAAGGCGGCCCGCGAGTTTGGCGTGTCGACGATTCTGACTACCGTCGCAGAAAAGACCTTCTCCGGTCCGATTTTCGAAGAAATCAGCTCGACATTTCCTGGCCAGGCGACGATCGATCGGACTTCTATGAATACGTGGGAGGACCCTCGCATCACAGCTCGCGTAAACGAAATCGGAAAATCACGCATCGTGATGGCGGGTCTCTGGACCAGCGTCTGTATCGTCGGACCGGCGCTTTCGGCGCTTGATCAGGGCTTTGAGGTGTACGTGATCGCTGATGCGTGCGGCGATGTTTCGGACGAAGCGCATCAACGCGCGCTAGATCGCCTCGTCCAACAGGGCGCACGCCCGATGACGTCGCTGCAGTATTTGCTCGAGCTGCAACGCGATTGGGCTCGGACCGAAACCTACAATGAAACAGTTAAAACCTCGGTAGCGCATGGCGGCGGTTACGGACTAGGTCTGGTCTATGCGAAGACGATGTTCGGCGGTTCCGAGGGACACTGAACAAGATTTGTCATACCCGCTCGGCCTTGGTCGATTATCGCCGCCGATCGAGCCGGCGGCGATAATCGAAGTGCAGGTTGACCGGTGACAGCGGTTGGCAACACGGCGATCATTATATATTTAGGATAACGATATGGTTGTCATATTATCCGCGCCGCGCGACTAAATCAGTCGTCCGATTTTTTGTCTGCGAATAGTCGTAGGTTGTCGTGGTCATTGATTGGCGATGCAGCCAGTCGATCTCGCCGCTTTGCGTAATTAACTCGAGCGACTGGCGCGCTTCAATCCGATACTTCGACGTCAGGGCGGGACCAATGAAACTCTATCTGTTATCGCTAGGCGCCGGCATCCTGGTCGGCATTATCTATAGCCTGATCAATGTACGTTCGCCGGCACCTCCGCTTATCGCACTGCTGGGTCTGCTGGGCATGCTGATCGGCGAGCAGGCGATTCCTTCCGCGAGGCAGTTGTTGGGTTATTCGACGCCACCGGCCCTGTCGCATCAGGCGAGCGGAACCGGACGTCTTTCCAGCACCCGGTCGGGTCATGCCGTGTTGCAGGCAGACCGGGGGCTTGTTGGCAACGAGGAGGAACACTCATGAGCATTACCATTACTCAACCGGACCTGATCCTCTACAACGGCCGGGTTACGACGCTGGATCGTTCGAACCCCACGGCAACGGCTGTTGCGATCAAGGATGGCAAGTTTGCTGCGGTGGGCACCGATGTCGAGGTCCTGCTGCTCGCAGGGTCATCAACCCGGGTGATCGACCTGAAGGGGCGCAGAGTACTGCCCGGACTGATCGACAACCACATTCACATCATTCGCGGCGGACTGAACTTCAACATGGAGCTGCGTTGGGATGGCGTGCGCTCCCTTGCCACCGCGATGGACATGCTGCGCGAGCAGGTTGCCGTCACTCCGGCGCCGCAATGGGTGCGCGTGGTGGGTGGATTCACCGAGCATCAATTCGACGAGAAACGCTTGCCAACGATCGAAGAGCTGAATGCGGTTGCGCCCGATACACCCGTGTTCATTCTGCATTTGTACGATCGCGCGCTACTGAATGCGGCGGCTCTGCGCGTGGTCGGCTACACGAAGGACACGCCGGAGCCCCCGGGAGGACAGATCGTGAGAGACAGCGCCGGCAATCCGACCGGCCTGCTGCTCGCGCAGCCGAATGCATCGATCCTGTACGCGACGCTGGCCAAGGGTCCGAAGCTGCCGTTCGACTATCAGGTGAATTCGACACGCCACTTCATGCGCGAACTTAACCGGTTGGGCGTGACCGGTGCGATCGACGCGGGCGGCGGCTCCCAGAACTATCCGGACGATTACGAGGTTATCCAGAAACTGTCCGACGAGGGCCAGCTGACGATCCGTCTCGCATACAACCTGTTCACGCAGAAGCCGAAGGCGGAGAAGGAAGACTTCCTGAACTGGACGAAGACGTCGAAGTACAAGCAGGGTAACGATTACTTCCGCCACAACGGCGCAGGCGAGATGCTGGTGTTCTCGGCGGCGGACTTCGAGGACTTCCGTGTCGCACGTCCGGATATGCCCCCGCAGATGGAGGGAGAGCTGGAAGAAGTCGTGCGCGTACTGGCGGAGAACCGTTGGCCGTGGCGTATGCATGCGACCTATGACGAAACGATAAGCCGCGCGCACGACGTGTTCGAGAAGGTCAACAGGGACGTGCCGCTTGCCGGCATCAACTGGTTCTTCGATCACGCCGAGACGATTTCCGAGAAGTCGATGGACCGAATCGCTGCGCTGGGTGGTGGCGTCGCAGTGCAGCACCGGATGGCGTACCAGGGAGAGTACTTTGTCGAGCGTTACGGTGCGAAGGCAGCCGAGGCCACGCCGCCGGTTGCGAAGATGCTGGAGAAGGGAATCCGGACTTCGGCCGGTTCGGACGCAACAAGGGTCGCGTCGTACAACCCCTGGGTATCGCTGTCGTGGCTGGTGACGGGCAAGACGGTGGGTGGTCTGCGGATGTATCCGCAGCGGAACTGCCTTGATCGCGAAACAGCCCTGCGCATGTGGACCGAAAATGTGACCTGGTTCTCGAACGAGGAGGGCAAGAAAGGCCGGATCGAGGCAGGTCAGTTTGCCGACCTGATCGTCCCGGACCGCGACTTCTTTGCGTGCGCTGAGGACGAGATTGCCGATACCACGTCGCTGCTGACCGTGGTGGGTGGCAAGGTGGTATACGGCACGGGTGAATTCGCGTCGTTCGACGACAGCGCACCGCCGCCCGCGATGCCGGACTGGTCGCCGGTGCGTCGCTTTGGTGGTTTCGCCGCGTGGAAGAACGCGAGCGGCAACGGCGAAGCGGCGCTGCAGCAGGTCGCAGCGGCGTCGTGTGGTTGTGCGACGGCATGCGGTGTGCACGGTCACGCGCATGCCCGCGCGTGGACGGCCAATGCGCCGACCTCGGACCTGCATGGCTTCTGGGGCGCGCTCGGCTGCTCCTGCTGGGCGGTCTGACGTGAGGACAGGCGCGCTACAGGGAAATCCGTCGTGGGTGGCCGCGTTGCTGGCACGGTCGTGGGTGCTGCCGCTGGCGCGGCTCGCCCTCGTGTCTGCGTATCTGATCGGGGGCATCGACAAGCTCGCGCATTTCCATAACGCCATTCTGGAGCAGGCGCATTTCGGCCTGCATCCAGGGGCGCTGTGGGCGACGCTGGCGATTGTCGTCGAACTGGGCGGCTCCTTCTGCGTGGTTTTCAACCGGCTTGTCTGGCTGGGCGCAGGCGGGCTGTCCGCACTGACCGCCGTTGCCATGCTGGTCGCCAACAATTTCTGGAGTCTGACTGGCAATGCACGTTTCATCGCATTGAACGGTTTTTTTGAGCACCTCGGGCTGATTGCCGCCTTTATTGCCGTGACGTATCTGGCCAGCGGCGCACACCGGTCCCGTGGCAACGCATAGCTGAACCCAAAGAGGACCTTTAACCATCATGCATAACAGAGGGATTTCCAACATCATGCGTAAATTCGGCGTGGTTCAAAACGCGTGTTTTTTGCGTTACACAGACGAGCTGATTCGTCCCGCGTTTTCAGGCAGGATTAATGCGGAATGCGAATCAGTTTGGGGTCCGCGACCTCAGGCGATCAACCTTGCCAGGGCTGAAGCGGTCCGAGGCCGAGTAGCGTCAGCCAGTGCGGATGATCTTCTCCCGTCATCGCTTCACGCGGACTTTTGCCGAGCCGCTCGCTGCACCGGCTGCGCATGAAGCGGCGGTGATTGAAGAAGAACTGCGGCAGGCCCAGCCAGGCGCGGCTACCGTTCAGATGGCGCCGCAGCGTCAGGCAGTTGCGCAACCGGGAGTTGAGGTTTTCAACCAGCGAGCTGCTGCGTGGCGTGCTCTGCATGGCTTGCGAGACCGCGGTCCAGACCCCGTAGAAGTTGCGGCCCATGGCGGCATGCAGCCGGCTCCAACCTTGCCAGAAGGTGCCCGAGGTGTCGGGCTTGCGATGCAGCAGACACGTGGCGCGGACCAGATAATCCGGCACTGCCGCTGCGCGCGCGATGGCGGCCAGCTTGTCATCGAGCACACTGGCGAAGGCGAGCAGGTCGTCGCGCTGGTTCTGCCGGGCGACGCGCATGGTGCCGATGCGTGATGGATCTTCAGCCTCACGTTGATGAAGTTCATCGACGATGAAGTCGAACAACTCCTGACGGGAGGCCCGCTCAGGACCCGCCAGCGACAGAATGTCACGTTCGGGCCACTGGGCGAGGGTGCGCAGGTCGTCCGCCCGCTGAGACGAGCGCACCTCAAGCTGGCGAAGCGCAACCAGCTCAGCCACGGGCAGGTGATCCTGGCAGCGCCGGCGCGGGTTGGCGAGGCGGGCTTCGAGTGCTTCGCGTTTCGAGCGTACGCCGCTGGCGATGCGTGCCCAGATATTGACGAGGGTTTCGAACTGCTGATGGATGTGGAACACGTCGCCATGACACGGGGTATCGGGCCAGGCGAATTTTTGGCCGGCGCGCAGACCCGTGCCGGCGTCGGCAATCGTGTAATCGGGATTCAGTCCGCGCGCCTGAAGGTCGAGCAGATGGACGGCCCAGGTGTCGCGGTCGCGATGCTCTTCGGCGGCCAGCAGATAGCAATAGGTCGAGGCGGCGTCGATGCCGGCGAGCACGGGCTGCGAGCCCTGAAAAAGCTCATCGTGCAGTACCACCCGGATCGCCGACAGGTCAACGCTGTCGTTGATGACGACGGCGCGCTGCGCCGCCCGCTGGTGGACATTGTGCACGGTGCCCAGACTGATGGACACGCCCAGCACATCGCGCATGAATTCCACGACACCGCGCATCGAGGCATGAGCGATCATCGTCAGCCCGAGCGTGGCCTGCTCCAGCCATCGTTTGGTGACCGGCAACGAGAACAGCACCTTGTTCTGGTCGTCAGTCTGCTCAGTCGAAACGAGCTCATCCAGCGCGGCGTTGGCCTTGTGCCTCTGCCGGTAGACGAGCGGGCGACCCACGCCATGCTGGGCGGCCAAGGTGCTGACTGGTTCTGCGCCCGCCAAAGCCCGAACGGCCATCATCTTGCGTTCGTTGGTAGCCAGTTTTGTGGGGGCAGCGCAAACGAATTGATTCATGGCGGCGTGGCGTTGAAAATGGGGTCGCATTATCCCGCATTATTCTTCTCCCCCTCGCATGTGTAACGCAGCTTGAACCTCGCCTGGCTTTGCCAGTGAGGCGGAATTCGACCGCGTGGTCGACCCGGTGAAGATGGTCAAGCCCTACGTAGCGCCCGTGGGCTGATCCTTTGAATCTATCGCAGATTCGGTGGCGACGGCCGGCCGCGGTCGCCATCGGCTGGTCTGAACGCGGCTATGAGGGAATATCCAATGAGCAAATCAACTGATCCCGTTGCACCGGTCGAAACCGATCTGACAGGATTCGACCTGATCAACAATCCGATGCTCAACAAAGGCACAGCTTTCACCGATGAGGAGCGCTGTGCGTTTGGTCTGCACGGATTGCTGCCGCCGCATGTCGGCACGCTCGAAGAGCAGGTCCAGCGCCGGCTGAAGGTGCTGCGCGCCTTCGCGACCGACTTCGAGCGCTACGCATTCCTGCGCGAGCTGCAGGACAGCGACGAGACGCTGTTCTACGCGCTTATCGCCAGCAATCTCGAAGAGACGCTGCCACTGGTCTATACACCGACTGTTGGCGAAGGTTGCCAGCGTTTCAGCGAAATCTGGCACAAGCCGCGCGGTGTCTTCATCAGCTATCCGAACATGCACCGCATTCGCGAGATACTGTCCGACGCCCGCTTCGATCGGGTGCGCATCATCGTTGTCAGCGATGGAGAGCGAATCCTCGGGCTCGGTGATCAGGGTGCCGGCGGCATGGGCATCTCGATCGGCAAACTGGCGCTCTATACTGCCTGCGCCGGCATCCATCCGGACGAGACGCTGCCGGTCCTGCTCGATGTCGGGACGAACAACCAGGAACGCCTTGACGACCCGCTCTATGTCGGCTGGCGGCACGAGCGCATCCGCGGCGACGAGTACGATGCCTTCATCGAAGAGTTCGTCGCGGCCGTATCGGAGCGCTGGCCCGACGTGCTGCTTCATTGGGAGGATTTCGCCGGTTCGAACGCCGCCCGTCTTCTCGAGCGCTATCGCGATAGGCTTTGCACCTTCAACGACGATATCCAGGGCACCGCCGCCATCGCGGCCAGCTCGCTTCTCGCCGCCGTCAATGTCACCGGCGTACCGCTAACGGCACAGCGCATCGCCGTGCTCGGCGCCGGATCGGCAGGATGCGGCATCGCCTCCCTGCTGCTCCAGGCGATGATCGATGCCGGCGCCGACGAGGCCGAGGCACGCGGCCACTTCTTCCTTGTCGACCGCAACGGGCTGCTCGTCGAGGGCATGCCAGACATCACGTCGACGCAGAAGCCATTCCTCCAAAAACCGGAGGCGGTCGCCGGCTGGAAGCGGGAGGCACCGAACGCGGTCGGCCTGCTCGATGTGGTCTCCAATGCCCATCCGACGGTGCTGATCGGGGTTTCGGGGCAGGCCGGTGCCTTCACCGAGTCTGTCGTTCGCACCATGGCAAGTCACGTCGAGCGGCCGGTCATCTTCCCGCTGTCCAATCCGACCTCGCGCAGCGAAGCGACACCGGAGCAGCTCATGGCCTGGAGCGAGGGGCGCGCGCTCATCGGCACGGGGAGTCCCTTCCCGCCGCTTCACTGGAACGGTCAGACACGGAAGGTCAATCAAACCAACAATTCCCACGTCTTTCCGGGCGTCGGGCTGGGCGTCCTCGCCGCCGGCGCGCGCCGGATCACCGATACGATGTTCATGGTCGCCGGAAAGACCGTGGCCGCCATGTCGCCCGCGGTGACGGACAAGGAGGGGCTGCTTCTCCCGCCTGTTACCGACCTGCGCAAGGTCGCGGTGGCCGTCGCGACGGCCGTCGCCCGTCAGGCGCAGGCCGATGGGGTCGCGCAGCCTTGCGATGAGGCCACCCTCGACGCCCGCATCGCGGCGCGCGTCTGGGAGCCGCGCTATCGGCCTTATCGGAAGCGCGGCTGAAAACCGGGCCTGCGCGGCACATCGGATGTCGCGCGGGTCCAACGCGTCTCACGGACCCGTCCGGCTGTGCCAGGAAGAGGCGAGGCGAGCTTGTGGCGGCGTCAAGTGGTGCGCCTGTCTTCCCTTGAAGATCCGTTTTGTCTCTCTGGGAAGCATCCGACCAGTAGCAATTTTTCAACCTATGGAGATGTGAAATGGCGACGACAGCTGCCGACTACATGGTTGGCGCACTGGTCAATGCGGGAGTGAAGCGTGTGTTCGGTGTGGTGGGGGATTAGCTCAGTGGATTCACGGATTCGCTGGGTTTTGTTCGGAAGGGTAGGTCTTGCGTACCGTCTACGGCAAAGTGACGGTGAGGAGTCCTCGACTGTGGTCGTGCGCCTGTCAGCAAACATCGTCGTCGCCGCGACTAGTGATCCATCCGCTGTCCAAAGCCCTGCCCAGCCGCGTCACGCCGGAGTTGGAATATCTCCAGGCGAAGTGGGTTGCGCACCTGCCGTACCGGCAGGCTACGGACATGCTCAAGGAAGTGCTGCCGCTCGACAAGGTGATCTCGTTCAGCGGCACCCGTGATTGGATCCGCGTTCTCGGAATGCAGATCGACGCCGACATCGAGCGCGACATCGTCAAACTGCCGAGGGCCGTTGCAGGCGAGCGGGTTCGCGAATCCACCAATGTCGCAGCGGTGAGCGTCGACTCGGCATGGCTGCGGCACTGCGATTCCATTGGGGGGCAAGGCCGACATGTCAACATCGTCGCCGGGAGAGCGACGTTCGCAGACGGCCCGCCGAAGCTCTATGCGTATGTGTCCAAGGAAGTGACCTCAGCGGGCGCCCGGCTGGATCAGTTCCTCAGCCGAAACGGTGTGAGCACCGACGAACGCGTGACACTGATCAGTGACGACGCGGGTGAGTTCAACAAAGCAGTGGAGGGCAGTCAACTGGCTCGTGGGCGCATTCTCGATTGGTTCCACATCGCGATGAAGTTCAAGGCTGCACAACGCTCCGTGCCCGGCAGCAAGATGATCGGCTCGCTGGAACGGGAGTCAGTGGAAACAGAGATCGAGCACGCCAAGTGGTTGGTCTGGCATGGAAAGAGCAGCAAGGCGGTGGGACGCCTCAAGGCGCTGGACGATCGC
>NZ_WOEZ01000138.1 GCF_013177735.1 Paraburkholderia elongata
CGAACCCTGCTGCTTCAGGCTTGCAATGGTCATGCGCTCTTCAGGCTGAAGCTGTTGATACGTTCTTCTTTTTTGCATGTGCGCACCTTACACGAGGAAGGTGTTGCACTTCAAATTTGATCGCGCCGTGCATCAACTCTTCGCAGCCTGCTCGGACTCTTGAAATCTAGATTCTGTGCTCAACAAGCGCCATTGGACTTTGGTCTTACCCGCCAGTCATACAGGGGCTGATCGCCGAACGCGAAGATCAATCCTATGGAAACCGACTGTTCCATACCCCGCGCAATTGGCCTAAAGTCCAATTGGTGTGCGTCCAATAGCGATGGAGCTGGTCTTCCTTGTAGTAGACAGGAAACTGGCGGCTTATCTTCCACAATGTTTGGATCAAGACCGAAAAGGTGAAGACAATGGTCACACAACATCACGATGATCATAAGCTAACCTAATTTCATAAGGGCGATAATGATCATGCAAGACGCACATGTGCTGTTGCCCGACGCGCTGGTAGTGCTCGCGATCGCGATCGCCTCCCGGGTGGGAGACTTCTGCTCCGAAGCAACGAACCGGCGTCTTACTTACCTCATCGCGCTCCTGTCGTCGACCGCGGCGGGCGTGTGGTTCGCGATCCAGTCATTCGATTCGCACCAGTACTATTTCTTCTCGCGGATGATCGTGATCGATTCATTCGCCAGCGTGATGAAGGCGGTCGTGTCGCTTGGCTTCACTGCCTCGCTCGTGTATTCGCGTAGATATCTCGAAGATCGCGACCTGTTCCGCGACCACGTGTTCCTGCTCGGCATGTTCTCGCTGCTCGGCCAGCTGATCATGATCTCGGGCAACCACTTCCTGATGCTGTACCTCGGTCTCGAGTTGATGTCGCTGTCGCTGTACGCAATGGTCGCGGTGCGGCGCGACGTCGCGCAATCGAGCGAAGCGGCGATGAAGTACTACGTGCTTGGCGCACTGGCTACGGGTTTCCTGCTGTACGGCATCTCGATGCTCTACGGCGCGACGGGCTCGCTCGAACTGAACGAGGTACTGAAGGCGGTTGCTTCGGGCCGCATCAACGATGCCGTGCTGCTGTTTGGCGTGGTTTTCATCGTCGCAGGCGTTGCATTCAAGATGGGCGCGGCGCCGTTCCATATGTGGGTGCCGGACGTCTATCAGGGTGCGCCGACCGCGATGACGCTCTTCGTCGGCGGCGGTCCGAAGGTCGCGGCGTTCGCGTGGGGCCTGCGCTTCCTCGTGATGGGTCTGCTGCCGCTCGCCGTTGACTGGCAGGAAATGCTCGTGCTTCTCGCGGCGCTATCGATGATCGTCGGCAACATCACGGGTATCGTCCAGCGCAACATCAAGCGGATGCTGGCTTACTCGGCGATTTCGAACATGGGCTTCGTGCTGCTCGGTCTGCTGGCGGGCGTTGTCGACGGCAAGGCCGGTGGCGCGGCTAGCGCGTACGGTTCGGCGATGTTCTACAGCATCGTGTATCTGGTTACGACGACAGGTACGTTCGGCCTGATTATGCTGCTCGCACGCCGCGATTTCGAAGCCGAAACGCTCGACGACTTCAAGGGTCTCAACCAGCGCAGCCCGATCTTCGCGTTCGTGATGATGGTGATGATGTTCTCGCTCGCAGGCATTCCGCCGACGGTCGGCTTCTACGCGAAGCTCGCCGTGCTCGAAGCGACGGTGAACGCCGGTCTGACGTGGCTCGCGGTGCTGGCCGTGATGACGTCGCTGGTCGGCGCGTTCTACTACCTGCGCATCGTCAAGCTGATGTACTTCGACGCGCCCCAGGACACGACGCCGATCTCGGCCGGCGCCTGCAACCGCACGCTGCTTGCGCTGAACGGCGTGGCCGTGCTGGTGCTCGGCATCGTTCCGGGTCCGCTGATGACGGCCTGCCTGCAGGCTATCTCGCACACACTGCCGCTGTAATGTCGGCAGCAGGCTGGTTTATCGTGTTGTTGGCGCTCGTCGGCGCCAACGTGCCGTTCCTGAATCATTGACTCGATGCTGGCACGGCGCTTCCAGCCTTTTGAGGCGCGACTTTCTGGTGAGGGTTCTTTTTTGCGCTGCGAGCCTTTTGTTCGGCTTTCCGTTGTGCATCCTGGCTCTGCTTCGTCCCGGGGGCGCCTGTCTGTGCCATGACTTCTGGGGCAAACGCGAATGAGACAGCAAGACTTGCAGCGACTGCCAGCGAAACCGGGTAACGGCTGTTCATGATTCTCTCCCATGTCAGACACCGGGGGTGCGATCAAAACAATAATCTACTCCGTCGACGGCATGATCTTTCCGGTTTATATAACCCGGACGCTTATGATAGGAATTCGCGCGTACCTTGTTCATCCCCCGTGTACGTGCGCTCCGACTGCGTATTGCGGCGCATTAAATTTTTTTCATCATTGGGCGAAAGCGCCGACAGGACCCGCTGACTAATCTGGCGAGATTCCCATGTTGCCGGAGCGTTCTCCAATGTCAGGGCTGTCCCGTTCGGCGCCGGTCTCGCGCGTCGTCAGTCCTCGTGCGCCTCGTCTGGCGGTGCGCGCTGCCGCATGTGCCGCGTGTACCGTGCGTGCCGCAATCTGCGCGCTGGGTGTCGCGGTGCTGGCCGGGTGCTCGCTCGTGCCGGCCTATCGGCGGCCGAGTGCGCCGCTCGCGCAGCGCTTCGACGGCGCGGCGAGTGCGTCACTCGCCGATACCGTTCCCGTCAGGAGCGGCTGGTGGCGCGAATATCACGACCCCGCGCTCGATGCGTTGGTCGATCGCAGTCTGCGCAACAACTTCACGCTGGCGTCCGCGATTGCGAGCGTCGAACAGGCGCGCGGCAATGCCGAGAGAGCCGGCGCGCCGCAGTATCCGTCGCTGACGCTCGGCGCTACCTTCGACCGCAGTCACCAAGGGCGTGGCTCGACCACCAAGACCCAGAGCCTGTTCGCCGAAGCCAGTTACGAGGTCGATTTCTGGGGCTTCAACGCCGCCAACGCCAGCGCGGCGGACCTGCTCGCACGCGCGTCCGAGTTCGATCGCGATACGGTGGCGTTGACGCTGACCGCGTCGGTGGCGGACACGTATTTCCAGGTGCAGAGCCTGCGCCGCCGTCTGGCGATCGCACGGTCCATCTCCGACGATGCCGCGCACATTCTGCAATTGCTGCTCGCGCAACAGGAGGCGGGCGTCGCGACCGAGCTGCAGGTGCAGCAGCAGCGCAACGCGCTCGCTACCTTCCAGGCGGCGGTGCCGGCGCTGCAGCAGCAACTCGACATCAGCATCCATGCGCTCGCCGTGTTGGTGGGCACCGCGCCCGAGCAGTTCACGGTGAACGATGCCGCGCTCGCCGACATCGCCATTCCGCAACCGCGGCCTAATCTGCCGGCCAGCCTGCTGGAAACGCGCCCCGATATCCGCTCGAAGGAAGCGCAGTTGCAATCGGCTAATGAGAGCGTCGGCGCGGCACGCGCGGCCTTTTTGCCGAACATCGTGCTGACTGCTGACGGCGGCCTCAGCAGCAAGTCGCTTTCGCATTTCCTGTCGAGTCCGTTTGCAAGCCTCGCAACCTCGCTGGCCGCACCGCTGTTCGACGGCGGCGCGCTGCGTGGTCAGCTGCACGCGAGCCAGGCCGCCGAAACAAAAGGTGTTGCCGACTACCGGCAGGCCGTGGTGACTGCGCTGCAGGACGTCGAGGATTCGCTCTCGGCGGCGCAACAGCAGCAGCTCGCGGAGGCCGCCGACCAGACCGCTGCCGACGCCGCCCGCAAAGCCGCCACGCTCGCACAAGCCCAATACAAGCTCGGCACCGTCGACTTTCTGACCGTACTCGATGCCCAACGCACGCTCTATCAAGCCGAAGACACGCTGGTGCAGGCGCGGCTCGCGCGCCTGCAAGCGTCGGTGAGCCTGTTTCGCGCGTTCGGCGGCGGCTTCGGCGTGACCGATAGCAGCGCTGCTTCCACTTCTACGCCTTCCCGCTCATGAAACCTGCTGACCTTCCGAACCACGAGGCGCCCCGCGCGCGCCGTCGCGCGCCGCTCGTGGTGGCGTTCGTTGTCCTTGTCGTGATTCTTGTCGCGTGGTTATGGCCGAGGCATCCGGCCGTGAAGCCCGCGGCTGCGGTGCCGGTCAACGCCGGCCATCCGGTGAACCGCGACTTTCCGATTCGCGTGGCCGCCGTGGGTACGGTGCTGGCGCTCAATACCGTGGACGTCAAGGTGCGTGTGGACGGCCAGTTGCAGCGCGTGGCCTTCACTGAAGGGCAGGATGTGAAGGCAGGGCAGTTGCTCGCCCAACTCGACCAGGGCCCGCTCACCGCGCAATTGCATCAAGCCGAAGCGGCGCAACGCAAGGACCAGGCCTCGCTCGATAACGCGAGGCTCGATCTCGCCAGGTACTCGAAGCTGGTCGGCATCGGCGCGGCGACCACTCAGGCTGTGGACACCGCGAAGGCGCAAGTCGAAGCACTCGCCGCCACTGTCGCGGCAGACGCAGCGCTGGTGCAGAGCGACCGCCTGCAACTGAGCTTCACCACGCTCTTCGCGCCGTTCACCGGCCGCGTCGGCGCGCGCGAGGCCGACATCGGCGCGATCGTGCATCCCACCGACACGACCGGCATCGTCACCGTTACGCAGATGGAGCCGATCACGGTGCTGTTCTCCGTGCCGCAAGACGTGCTGCCCGACTTGCTCGCGAATCAGGCGGCCGCGCCTTTGGCGGTGAACGTCACCACGCGTTCCGGCAGCACAGCGCTCGCCGACGGCACGCTCGTGTTCATCGACAGTACGGTCGATCCCACTACCGGTCAGATCAAACTCAAGGCGTCGTTCACCAACAAGGACCGCAAGCTGTGGCCGGGCGAACTGGTGAATGCGCGCGTGCTGTTGCGCACCGATACGCAGCGGCTCGCCGTGCCGAGCCGCGCGGTGGTGAACACGCAGAACGGCACGCAGCTGTATGTGATCAATGCGAAAGGCACGGCGCAGATGCGTTCGGTGCAAACCGGCGTGACGGTCGACGGAATGACAGAGATTCGCAGTGGCATCGCCCTTAAGGATCTGGTTGTGTTCGATGGACAAAGCCGCTTGAACCCAGGCGTGCGCGTGGCGGCGACCACCGTGCCGGCGGTGGCCGAGGCACCGGCCAATGCAAATTCGGCGGGCAGCCAGGCTAACCAGGACAATCCGTCATGAGCCTGATGGAACGGTTCATCAAGCGGCGCATTGCGACCAGTTTTCTTGCCATCGCGGTGCTGCTGGCCGGCGCAGTGGCGTATTTTCTGCTGCCGGTCGCGCCCTTGCCACAAGTCGATTTCCCGACCATTCAGGTCGTGGCGAAGTCGCCGGGCGCGAGTGCGGAGACCATGGCGACATCGGTGGCGACGCCACTTGAGCGACAACTCTCGTTGATCGCGGGCATTACGCAGATGACGTCGTCGAGCTCGCTGGGCACCACCAACATCGCCGTGCAGTTCGATCTGTCGCGCGATATCAACGGCGCGGCGCAGGACGTGCAAACGGCGATCAACGCGGCCGGTGGCACGCTGCCGAAGAATCTGCCGAACCCGCCGACCTATGAAAAGGTCAACCCGGCCGACTTCACCTTGCTGTCACTCGCGCTGACGTCGCCATCGCTCACGCTCACGCAACTCGACAGCTACGCCGAAGACTATCTGGCGCAGCAGATCTCGCAGTTGCCAGGCGTGGGTCTCGTCGATTTCCACGGCGAGCAGCGGCCTGCCGTGCGTATTCAGCTCGATCCCGACAAGCTCACCGCACGCGGCCTCACGCTGGAAGACGTGCGCTCGATGGTCGGCTTGCAGACCGTGAATGCGCCGAAGGGCAGCCTCAACGGCCCGGATCGCTCGGTGATTTTCAACGCCACCGACCAGATCACAACCGCCTCGGCGTATCGCGATCTGGTGGTCGCGTACAAGAATGGTGCGCCGATTCGCGTATCCGATCTCGGCACCGTTCTGAACGCCGCCGAAGACAACCAGCAGGCCGCGTGGCTTCAGCACGAACGCGCGATCATCCTCGATATTCACAAGCAGCCTGGCTACAACGTCGTGCAGACGATCGCCAACATCAAGGCGAAGCTGCCGGCACTCGAAGCGACGCTGCCCGCCGCCGCGCATCTGAACGTAGTGGGCGATCGTACGCAAACCATCAATGCGTCGGTGCACGACGTGCAATTCACGCTGATGCTGACGGTCGCGCTTGTCGTGATGGTCATCTTCTCGTTTCTGCGCAACGTGTGGGCGACGATCATTCCGAGCCTGACGATTCCTTTGTCGCTGGTCGCTACATTCGGCGTGATGTATCTGCTCGGCTATAGCCTCGACAATCTGTCGCTGATGGGGCTGACCATCGCAGTGGGCTTCGTGGTGGACGATGCGATTGTCGTGATCGAAAACGTGATGCGGCATGTCGAAGAAGGCGTGCCGCGCATGAAAGCCGCGCTGCTCGGCGTGATGGAAGTGCGCTTCACCATTGTCTCGATGACGATCTCGCTGATCGCGGTGTTCATTCCGATCCTGCTGATGGGCGGCATTGTCGGACGCTTGTTCCGCGAATTCGCGGTGACGGTGAGCGCGGCGATCCTGATGTCGGCGCTGGTCTCGCTGACCGTCACGCCGATGCTATGCGCGTGGCTGATCCGCTTGCCGGAGCCGGATGACGCAGGGCGCATGCGCAAGCTCGAAGCGTGGCTCGAAAGAGGCTTCGTCGCGGTGGAGCGGCGTTACGAGCGTGGTCTCGATTGGGTGTTGAATTGGCCGAAACTGATGCTAGGTGTGACGATTGCGACGATCGTCGCGACGATCGCGCTGTTCGTCGTGATCCCGAAGGGCTTCTTCCCGCAGGAAGACTCCGGTTTGATCATGGGTGTCGCGCAGGCCGCGCCGGATATTTCCCCGCGCGCGATGTCTTTGAAAATGCAGCAACTGGGCAATATCATCGAAGCCGATCCCGCCGTCGATAACGTCTACTACTGGATGGGTGCGAATCCGACCGTGAGCCAGGGCCGCGTGATGATCAACCTGAAGGCGTTCGGTCAGCGCAAGGACAGCGCCGGGCAGGTCCTCAATCGCCTGAAGCCGCAGTTGGCGAAGGTGATGGGCATTTCATTGTCGATGCAGGTCCGCCAGGATATTCAGGTGGGTGGCCGTATCAGCGCCGCGCAGTATCAGTACACGCTGCAAGACCCGGATATCAGCGAACTGAATCATTGGGCAGGCGTGCTGACCGACAAGCTGTCGAAGCTGCCGCAACTCGCCGACGTCACCTCCGACCAGCAAGCTGCCGCCACCAGCGCGACGCTCGTGATCGACCGCAGTACCGCCTCGCGCTTCGGCATTACCGCGCAAGCCATTGACGACACGCTCTACGACGCGTTCGGCCAACGGCAGATTGCCACGCTGTTCACGCAGCTGAATCAGTACCACGTCGTCGAGGAAGTCGATCCGAGCTTCCAGTTGACCACCGACGCGCTCGCGCACCTCTACGTGCGTTCGCCGCTGACGAATGAACTGGTGCCCCTCAACACGCTGGCGAAGATCGAAAACAACGTGTCGCCGATTTCGGTGAATCACCAGGGGTTGTTCCCGGCTGTGACGATCTCGTTCAATCTGGCGCCGGGGCAATCGCTCGGCAATGCCGTGACGGCGATTCACCAGGCCGAAGTCGCGGCAGGCAAACCGGACAGCCTGACGGGGTCGTTCCAGGGCACGGCACAGGCGTTCCAGGCGTCGCTTTCCAGCGAACCGTATCTGATCGCGGCGGCGCTCGTCGTGGTGTATCTGATTCTCGGCATTCTGTACGAGAGCGCGATTCACCCGTTCACCATCATTTCGACGCTGCCCTCGGCGGGAGTGGGGGCATTGCTTGCGTTGATGCTGTGTGGCCAGGATCTTTCGATCATGGGGATGATCGGTATCATCCTGTTGATTGGCATCGTGAAGAAAAACGCCATCATGATGATCGACTTCGCGCTCGTGGCCGAGCGTGAGCAAGGCTTATCGCCGCGCGAGGCGATCCGTCAGGCATGCGTGCTGCGCTTCCGGCCGATCATGATGACGACGCTCGCCGCGCTGTTTGGCGCGCTGCCGCTCGCACTCGGTCATGGCGCGGGCGCGGAATTGCGCGTCCCGCTCGGCATCGCGATTGTTGGCGGCCTGATCGTTTCGCAGATGCTGACGCTCTTCACGACGCCGGTGGTGCACCTGTGGTTCGACCGTCTGTCGAATTGGCTGGCGAAGCGGCGCGCGAAAGGCGGCGTGCTCGAGCATGAATCGGTAGGTTGAGCGCCGGCGGCGCACAGCGGCCGGTGCTCGACTGCCGGCGCGTTCATCATGCTCGGCATGTCATCCCGGCACGCATTCCAATTCTGTGGGACCACCGCCGATCCGGCGCGGCGGTCCCCACCTTAAGGCTGAACTTCCTGAGTGCGTTAATCCGAACTTTGACCATGCCGAAACATAAGCTATTGATTTCGCACTCTTATGTGTGCGAAGGCGGGATGTTTACTGGGTACAGGCAGGGTTGACGTTCAGCAGGCGGAAGGCTTTTTCCTGAATGGGCG
>NZ_WOEZ01000139.1 GCF_013177735.1 Paraburkholderia elongata
CGGTTTCGGTCAGGAACAGGAACTTGTCTTCGGTCACGTCCACCGTGAGCGGCGCGCCTTTTTCTTTCCAGTCGGGGATCAGTTCGGTGATCGCGCGGGGATCCATCACCGCGCCCGACAGGATATGCGCCCCGATCTCCGAGCCTTTTTCCAGTACGCACACGCCAAGCTCGACGCCTTTTTCAGCCGCCAGCTGCTTCAGGCGGATCGCCGCGGACAGGCCAGCCGGGCCGCCGCCGACGATCACGACGTCGTATTCCATCGACTCGCGTGGACCGTACTGTTCAATGAGACTTGCGTCTGTCACGATGCGATGCCTTTTCTTTAGAACTGGTCTTCACTCAGCGCCAACATGCCTTCGTTGTTTTTCGCGCTGACGATGGACGCCTCAAGCGCGACGGCTTGGGGCAGGATGTGATCGGCAAAGAAGTGAGCGGTTGCGATCTTCGAGTCGTAGAACGACTTATCCTCTGCGTGCTTCTCAGCAGCCACCAGCAGGGCACGTGCAAATTGCCAGCCCACCAGGACGACGCCAGCCAGCTTCAGGTAGGGCACGCCGCCAGCAAACACCGCATTCGGATCGCTTTTGGCGTTGGCGAGCATGAATTCCACTACGCTCGCGAGAGCCTGGCGGCCTGCCGTGAGCTGCTTGTGCAGCGACCGGAACGCAGGGTTGGACGGGAACGACGCACAGTCTTGCAGTTCGCCCAGCGTTCTATCGATCTGGGCGAGGATTGCCTTCGCCACCGCGCCGCCGTCGCGCAAGGTTTTGCGCCCGATCAGATCGTTCGCCTGAATCGCCGTGGTGCCTTCGTAGATCGTCAGGATGCGGGCGTCGCGATAGTACTGAGCAGCGCCCGTCTCTTCAATGAAGCCCATACCGCCGTGGACCTGCACGCCCAGGCTCGCCACTTCGATCGAGAGTTCCGTGCTCCAGCCCTTCACAACCGGCACGAGATATTCGTAGATGGCCTGGTGTTCTGCCTGCACGGCTGCGTCGGCGTGGCGATGCGCGATGTCGCTATGCGCCGCTGCGACGTAGGCGAGCGCACGGGCGCCCTCGGTTAGGGCGCGCATGGTCAACAGCATGCGGCGCACGTCCGGGTGCTGAATGATCGCCACGGACTGCTTCGCGGAGCCATCCACCGGCCGGCTTTGCACGCGATCCTTCGCATACGCAACGGCCTTCTGATACGCGCGGTCAGCAACGGCGATACCCTGCACACCCACGCCAAAGCGGGCTGCATTCATCATGATGAACATGTATTCGAGGCCGCGATTCTCCTCGCCGATCAGCTGGCCGATTGCGCCACCATGATCGCCGAACTGCAGCACCGCGGTCGGGCTCGCCTTGATGCCGAGCTTGTGTTCGATCGACACGCAATGCACGTCATTGCGCTCGCCCAACGAACCGTCTTCGTTGACGAGAAACTTCGGTACGGCAAAGAGGGAGATACCCTTGACGCCTTCCGGTGCATTCGGCGTGCGCGCCAGCACGAGATGGACGATGTTTTTCGCCATGTCGTGTTCGCCCCACGTGATAAAGATCTTGGTGCCGAACACGCGATACGTTCCGTCGCCCTGGGGCTCTGCGCGAGTGCGTACCAATGCCAGATCCGAGCCGGCTTGCGGTTCGGTCAGGTTCATCGTGCCGGTCCATTCGCCGGAGATCAGCTTCGGCACGTAAGCTTGCTTCTGCTCTTCAGTGCCGGCTGTCAGGAGCGCCTCGATCGCGCCGTCGGTCAACAGCGGGCATAGGGCAAGCGACAGGTTGGCGGCGTTCAGCATTTCGATGCACGGTGTCGCCAGCAGTTTAGGCAAGCCCTGGCCACCGTATTCGACGGGATGCACGACACCTTGCCAGCCGCCTTCGCCGAACTGGCGGAAGGCTTCCTTGAAGCCCGGCGTGGCGTAAACCTCGCCATCGCGCCAGGTACTCGGATTTTTGTCGCCTTCGAAATTCAACGGCGCAATCACGTCCGCGTTGAACTTCGCCGCTTCGTCGAGCACTGCTTGCGCAGTGTCGGAAGTAGCGTCCTCGAAGCCCGGGAGCGCCGACACGCGATCGAGATCGGCAAGTTCATTGATGACAAACAGCATGTCCTTGACGGGCGCCGTATAGCTCATGATGGATTTCCAGAAATGCAATCGAAGAGGGGATGCGGTCAGGGCAGACTTGATGCCCCGACACGGTAAGAGTGAGCCGATCGTAGTCCCGATTGGGCGCGAATCGACTACCTAAATCGGCCCATCTATTGACAAATTCGGCCACGACTTGCGAAGAAGGCGGGTCGCCGATGCGCGTTTGCCCCACTGCGTAGGTCAGCGGGGCCGGTTGCCGTTCGATGGTCCCGCGAGGCGGGTAGGGTCGCGCTCAGGGTTGCCGGCGATACTCACCGGGCGTGCTGCCAGTCCAGTGCCGGAAGGCCCGATGAAACGCAGTGGGGGTGTCAAAGCCGACATCGCCCGCGATCGCGGCGATTGCGTCGTTGGTACCGGTGAGTCGTTGAATCGCGATATCACGCCGCAGTTCGTCCTTCAGCGTCTGGAATGCGGTTTCCTCTGAGGCGAGGCGCCGGCACAACGTGCGGACCGAGCAGTGAAAACTCCGCGCGGCGTCTTCAACGGTCGGCACATCCGGCAAACAGGATGCGAGGTACTGCCGGATGCGGTGGCTCGTGAGCTGCTCGCTGAAGGAAACAAAAATCCAGTCCTCGGGAGCCCGTGCGAGAAATTTGCGCAAATTCGTCTTGCGCTGGCGGATGGGCATGTCGAAATACGCGGCGCTGAAGCGCATCAGCGTTTGCTTGCAGTCGAAATGGACAGGTCCGGGAAACAGGTACAGATGATCGACTGTGTTCGGCGGACATGAAAACGCGAACTCGACTTGCAGCAAGGGAATTTTCTGACCGATCAGCCACGATGCCACGCCGTGAGCGAGCTTTAACATGAGCTGCTGCCCGAGCATACTGACGGTTGACGATGGATCAGGGTGAAGGGCCACGCACGCGATCAAACCACCCCTGCGCGATTCGAACCTGAAGTCATCGAGGACAATGTGAAAGAACTGCCCAAACCGATGCATGGCAATTTCCAGGTTGGGCGCATCGAGCAGGCTCAGGCAGAGAAACTTTAGTGTGCCGCTGCGCATCGGGCGGGCGAAGATGCCCGGCATTTCATCGTCGAATTCAATGGCGAGGGCACGGTATAAGGTCGAAAACTGTTCCTCTGTGACTCGCGCGCCCGGTTCGGTCAGGAGCGCAGGTGAGATGCTGGCCTCGTCCAAGTATTTTCTGACCAGACCCGACCGTGCACCCGCGGCGGCGAGGAAGCCGTTGAGAAGTGAGATCGGGACGGTGGCGCTGGGTGAATGCATGGGCGTTGACGAGGCTCGTTGATGTCGGTTCACCACGGCCGTCATTGTACGGCAGCGTTCAGACCGGGTAACAAACCCACCTGTATCTACAGGTCAAAGTCAGTGACGCTCGCGAGGGCCGAGGGGGTATGCCAGTCCATCCAGTCGAAGTGTCTGGAACTTTCAGCCCAGGCCCAAGTTGCTTTTGGCATGCGCGTGGCCGGCGTTTCTGCTTGCGGCGCGTTACTTTCGTGCTCGTTTTTTGCAACGGAGTGGAGGCCGGTCGCATTTGCGTTTGCCTTCACTTCGTCCGGCTCGAGATTAGACACAGTTGATTTGCAATGCATAATAAATAGCAAGGTAGATGATTGAATAAAATCGATCGGGCGTTGGCGCCAGTGTCACGCCGCAAGCAGTGACAGCAACATTGCCCCGTGCCCGGGGAGCGGCTTCGAGGCATCGCGAAAGCCCACGGAATGCTTTCGATTCCGCGGGGAAAATGCGCACTCCCCGAAAGGAGATTACTGCCCGAATGTCTGCTGAATCGCGATCTGGTTCTTGACCGATGTCACACCTGGGACCGTTTTCGCTACTGAGGCCGCTGTGTCGATCTGAGATGCGGCCGGCACTGTTCCGTAAAGGGTTACCGCGCCGCCTTTCGCTTTCACGCTGATGTTTGCGGCGTCGATGCTCTTCTCTTTGGCAATCGCCGTGCGAACTTGCCTGGCTAGTTCGCGATTCGCTCGTTTAGCGGCTTTGGCATCGACTCCAGCCGATGCCGCTTTTGCAGATCCGGTTGAAGCAGCGGCTGTCTGGCTAGACTGAGCCCACGCGCTGATAGACGCCAGCGCGAACATTCCGCTAGCCGCCAACTTGAGTACGGTTGCTTTTTTCATCGGTTTATCTCCAGTTTTATTGGTTAAGCGTGACAGTTCGTTCTCCTTCAATCTCGCATCGACTCGAGCATGAATTGACGTCTCCCTATCTTGCGTGCGCGCTGACAGGCCCGCGGGTCGTACGAGTCAGGTTTTCACCGTGTCGGAATCAGCCGCCGTTGCGTCGAATGCCGTCGCCATTTCGTTCCAGTCCTCGTCGCGCAAATAGCGCCGCGCAGCCGGCAGTACCACGCCTTCTTCCCGTCCTAGATGCTCCCAGGCGAATTGCGCGTAAGCGCTTAGAGCCTGTTCAAGCCGTCCAACTGGGACACGCGGTTCCGAGTCGCGCTCGACCAGTTCGGTGAGTTCATCGAGGAGTTGAATGTTGCGCCGATGCTGGCATTCGAGTTCATCAAGTTCAGCATCCGCAACAGAAGTGCGCTCACGCAATCGCGCGAAAAACCTCGCCGCTTCCTTAAGACGATGCCGGCGTATCTGAAGATCGCGTAGGTGCTTGACCGCCTCACGCATTGATATCGGCTCGGGCTGCTGGCCGGCGATTCGTGCGGTGCGGACCATGTCCAGCAGCGCGTGGACGGTGTCGGCGATGGCGCGGTGTTCGTCGAGGAGTCTGCCGATCACGCGCGAGGTTGCCGGTCGACTGTCTGCAGCGCATATCAGGACTGCCACGTTGTCCGCGCCAGAGCCATCGGACGGCGCAAGCACGACGTCTGCCGCTTCGGTCATCCTCTGGCCAGGGGCGATGCAAATCAAATCGCATCCAGACTTGACTGCCGCCGCGACGATGCTGTCGAACGACGTTTCATCGCTGGCAGCGATGGACGAATACGGCACGCCCTGCGCGCGCGCCGCAGCCTCGGCCCGCGCCAGCAGTTCCAACGCGCGCTCCCTGACGTCGCCTGCGCGCCCGTCCTGCCGGTGCAGCGTGGCAGCATGTTGGTAAAGTATGGGCAGGAAGGTCACGCGCGCACCCATCGACTGGGCAAAAGCGACTGCGTGACCGGTTGCTTCAATGCATGAACCGATGTCGCCCACAGGGACGAGAAAGTGTCGATACATGGTATCCCTTATGCTGCATTCGACGTTTGCAGATCCCGCTGACCAGTTTCGAACTCACCAGCTGGTTTCGCATCGGAGGTCTGTTAGAAGTCATCTTAGTCTGCGGTCGATTCACTCACCCCTCCCACGAAGGGAGGGGGCGTCAAGCGCTTGGGTGGTACGCTTGAACCTTCCCCTTATTTCGCTTCCTGCGGCAGCCGGCAATGTCCGTCAGGAGCCTCGACAGGCCCAGCAAGATGGCATCAACACCTACAGGCGCCGGTAGTGTAGCCACCGAGCTGGTCCTGAAGACCATCGCGCCGCGCGCGCCGGCACATTTGCTAGTTCGTGACCGGCTAGCCGCGCACGCGTTGCACTTCGGTGATCAATCAATCGCCCTCGTACAAGCGCCGGCTGGATACGGAAAGACCTCTCTGCTTGCGCAATGGCGCAGGGAAACCCTGGCGCGTGGTGCCGCGGTGGCCTTCCTTTCAGTGGATGAGCGGGATGACCCTCAGAGGCTCCTCCAGGGGCTCGTCCATGCAATGCGGGTAGGCTGCGCCCGCCCTGCCTTCGGACGATTGCTGCTTGACGGCGCCATGGGATCGGTCGGAGAACTGGACGGCGTGACCGCCTGGCTGGCGGAAGTCGCACAGTTTTCGGGTGATGTTCTGTTGATCGTCGACGAGGCCGACCGTCTCCCCGATGCCGGCCTGACTGCACTGATTTATGTCTTGCATAATGCCCCGCAGAATCTTCACGTGGCCGTCGCTGCGCGCCGCAGAATCGATACGGCAGTTGCCGATCTGATCACCTACGGGCAATGTATTCTGGTCGATCCCGAGATGCTTCGCTTTCGTCTCGAAGAGACGATTGGACTTATCGGCAACCGGTTCGGGTCGAGATTCGACGCCGACGCGTGCGCCAGGCTGTTCGAGCTAACGGATGGCTGGCCGCTTGGGTTGCAGCTTGCAATGGCGGCAATGGCGCGCGCCTCGGATCCCCGGCAGGTCGTGGAGACCATGGCGGCCAATCAGGGCGGACTGCGTGAACACCTCGTCGGAACGCTGATTGCGGAGCTCTCGTCGGAAGATACCGATTTCCTCACGCGCACCAGCTTATTGGATTCACTGCACCCGGAACTCTGTCAGGCGATGACTGGCGACCCGCAGGCACCGGAGCGGCTGGCACGCCTCGTTCGCGAGACGCCCGTGTTCGTTACCTCTGAGGACGGCGCATGGTGCTGGCTTCATACGCTTGTACGCGACGTCCTGCAAGGCCGCCTCGCTCATCGGCCTGCCGCCGAACGGGCTGCGCTGCATGGTCGTGCTGCCGCCTGGCTTAACGGGCGCGGCATGATTGAACAGGCAGCAAGGCATGCTCACGCCGCGGGTCAGCACCAGACTGCCTACGAACTGGCGGAGCGTTGCCTGCATGACGCGGTCAAGGAGGGACGCCTGAGTGCGGTTCTCGAATGGCTAGATCTGCTCCCTGCAGATGAACTCGAGCGGCGTCCGCGTTTATTGCTGGCAGCGGCTTGGGCATTGGCGCTGGGAGAGCGGCACAAAGAGGCTGAGCTTCAGGTGCAGCGCGTCCTTGCCAGCCCTGACGCCGACGCTCAACTGCGCTACGAATGCGCGCTCATCCTGTGCGCTGCGGCTTACTACGCCGATGAGATCGACCGGTTCTTGGACCTGTTCGCTCCCTGGGCCGAGTTTGTTCCCGCCCGCGATTCCTGGCTCGCCCAGGTTCACGCAAACCGCCTCGCGGTACGCGCGATTCTGCTAGGCCAACCCGCGCAGGCACGTCGGTTCCAGCTGGCGGCAAAGCGGGCCGAAGTCGGCAAAGGGATCGGCTACGTGGTGCGCTGGGGTGATTACATTGTTGGCTTCAGCTACGTATGGGAAGGACAACTCGTGCTTGCCGAGGAGGTACTCCGTCCGGCACTGGCAAGCGCGGAAGCGGACCTAGGCCGCCGTCATCCGCTTTCGTGCATGTTTGCCGCGACCTGCGCTGCGCTGAGCTATGAAGCCGATCGTGTCGACGAGGCCGCCGCATTGTTGGCCAATCGACTGGACATTCTGGAGCGAGGCGGCACGCCAGACACCGTGTTGCTCGCCTACCGCACCGCGGCGCGCATCGCTGCGCTCAAAGGCAACGAACATCGGGCCCTCGATCTCCTCGAGGCCATGTACGCGATGGGTGTGAGCCGGCACCTGCCGCGCCTGTGTATTGCCAGCATGGCTGAACAGGTGCGTATTCATGCTGGCCGGTATCGCGCGCAAATGTGCGACGCACTGGTCCGGCGTATCGACGACATGGTGACCGAGGAGGAGCCGAAAAAGGGGCCGCTGTGGAGGCAGTCGGTCGGGCTGCTTGTCGGGTTGGCGCATGCAGGCGCTGCAATTGCGGCGCGACGCTGGCAGCAGGCTCTTGACGACCTCGCGGAGGCAGGCGTTGCCGCTGAGGCGATGAAGCTTGGCCGATATCAGATCGAAGTCATGGCGATGCGCGCGTTCGCGCTGGAGCAGTCCGGCGCAAACGGGCTCGCACTGCTTCGCGAGGCGATGAATCTCGCGCAGACTTTCCGTTTGACTCGTACTCTGGCCGACGCGCATCCAGCTCTCGCGGACTGGGCGCGGCGCGTCAGCGAAGAGCAGCCTGAATCCGGCGAAGTCACCCGCGCGATTGCGGCAGCGCGCATCGCTGTGCCGCCACTGGGCCGTCAGGCTACCGTGCCGCGCGCTGTGCCGAGCGTCGTGCTCACGCCCAAAGAGCGTGAAATCCTGGAGCTACTAGCGAGAAATATGTCGAACAAGGAGATCGCGGTCGCGGCCGCAGTGGGAGAGGGCACCGTGAAGTGGCACCTCAAGAATCTCTTTGGAAAGCTCGACGCCAGCTCGCGAAAGCATGCCGTTCGAAGAGCGCTGGTGCTGGGTTTGCTCGAAGGCGCATGACCCGGCGCCGCGCGGCGCGCTGTTCATCTTGATCTTCCGCCCCTCCCGCCGTGGGAGGGGTCTGACCGGGCTGCTTTACGTATTCTTACCTGCACGACGCGCCACAATGCCGCGAATTCCTGGCCGCAGTCGAAACAAAACTATCAGGAGACGAAATGCAGGTGAAATTGATCGGAGCGGCAGCGCTCATTACATTCGCGAGCGCCGCTCACGCGCAATCTTCGGTGACGCTTTACGGCATCCTTGATTCGGGTTTCTTGTACCAGAGCAGCTCGGCAGCGTCGTTTAACCCTAAGGCGCCCAATACGGGAAAGGTGTACCGCCTCAAAGACGGCGGCATCTATTCGAGCCTGTGGGGAATGAAGGGTAGCGAGGACATCGGCGGCGGCTACCATGTCAATTTCAAACTCCAGGGTTCGTTCGACAGTAGCACCGGCAAATCCGGTCTGAGCGACACCCCGGGCGCCGCGGCTCAGTTCAACCAGTTTGCGACGATCGGCGTATCGGGACCGTTCGGCACGTTCAACGCGGGTCGGCAGATCGTCCCAATGATCTATGCGATGGCCGAGACGGATGTACGGTCCTCCCAATACTTCGGCAGTATCCTCACTGCATGGCTGGGTATGAACCAGGCCGCCGGGTGGCCCGGCACCAGCACAAATGCCGCAATCGGCGCACTGTATGACAGCAACGCGCTGGTTTACCAGTCACCCTCTTTCGGCGGCGCTTCGATCGGATTGGAATACGCGCCGGGTGGCGTGGCGGGCCAGTTTCAGGGGGGGACGCGCGAGTCCGCGGTGCTCAAGTACTCTAACTACGGTCTGAGCCTGTCCGCTGTGTACTACAACGGACATGATACGAATCCGGCTCCGGGTGCGCCATTGACCGGACTCGACAACAACCGGTTCGTCTATCTTGGCGCACTTTATACGCTCCATGGCTTCTCGGTGTCGGCGTCGTACAGCAACGGCAAGAATCCTGCGCATGCCAATCAGGTCAATATTGATCTCTATTCCGCGGGATTGGGCTATCGCTTCTCCCCGGCGCTTCAGGTTACCTCGGGCCTTTACTACCTGAAAGACAAGAATAATTCGGCAAATCGCTCGACGGAAATTGCGCTCGGAGCCGAATACAAGCTCTCCGTCAGAACAATGGTTTACGCACAGGTCGGTCACGTCAATAACAAGGGGACAATGAATCAGACGATCGTCTACGGTCAGCCGGTGGCTCCTGGCGTGACGACGACGGCGGCTATGATCGGCCTGCGGCATAGCTTCTGAGCGGACTGTGCACGCACCTATCTACGAGCTTGAGGCGTGGACGAGAGCATGGTATGAAGAAGCCATCAGAATGAAGTACATTCAGCCGCCATTCACGCCTGACTGTGCAGGAATGGACCAGCTTCGCTACTATTTCCGCGCCGGCTTCTCTCCCGCTGAGGCGGTGCAAGCTTGCTTTGGCGGTGCAGTTCTCGCACAGTGACATCGAAGGCGTGGTCCAGCGTGCTTTGGCCGACTTCGGTTTTCTTCCCGGCTGCACGATAGCCGAAGGCGTCGAAGACGAAGCAACGCTCGCGTGCTTACGACGCCTGGAATGCGATGAAGTGCAGGGCTACCTGATGGCCAAGCCGATGCCCGAGGATCAGGTTGCGGCGTTTATCTGTGAGCATGCCGTTTGCGTGTCGCCATCGGCGTCGCCGCCCGAATCTCGTGGCTCCCTGAGTCGAGCGACAGGCCGGGCGTGACGACGCCGGCGAACGGATCGTGTCCTGCCGGGGCCGCGCTGCCCAGCGCGAGCACTACGTCGTGCGAACTTTCACATAGCGTCCGGGCGCCGGTTCGATCGGCTTATGGCGGGCGCTTCCCGGCCTCGTGCGCGCCTTGACCGATTCTCCAGCGGACGGCTTCAGCCACTCGATCCAGTGGGTCCACCAGCTACCCGGCCGTGTTTCGGCTGACGCCAGCCACGCATCCGGATCGCCGCTCGAATCGCCACTGGCCCTGAAACTTCGCTTGTTCTTCGACGCAGGATTGACGACCCCAGCTATGTGGCCACTCGCGCCGAGAACGAACTGAGTCGGGCCGCCAACCAGCTGTGTGGATCGATAAGCCGATCGCCACGGAACGATGTGATCTTCCTCGGTTGCCAGCACGTAGGTCGGGGTGTCGATGCGTCCCAGGTCGACGGGCGTGCCGCACATCGTCAAGCGCCCCGGTTTGCACAGGTTGTTCTCCAGGTACATATTGCGCAAATACGAGGTGTACATGGGCCCCGGCAGATTCGTGCTGTCGGCGTTCCAGTACAGCAGGTCGAATGCCGGCGGCGACTTTCCCTTCAGGTAGTTCTCGATGACGTAAGGCCAGATCAGATCGTTTGCTCGCAACGTCTGGAACGTGAACCCAAGTTCCTTGCCGGAGTAGATGCCGCCTCGACCGATTGCACCCTCGCGCTGAGCGACGCCCGCTTCGTCAATGAGGACGCCCAGCTCGCCAGGTTCTTCGAAATCCAGCATCGTGGTGAGCAACGTGATGCTAGCCACCTTGTCGTCGCCACGTGCTCGGGAGATCGCGGTAGCCGACGACAGAATAGTGCCTCCCACGCACCAGCCCACCGCGTTGACCTGATCGGCGCGGGTGATCGCCAGCGCAACGTTGATGGCCGTCAACGCACCCTGTTCGACGTAGTCGTCCCATGTCGTATGCGCCATCACGGCATCCGGATTGCGCCACGACACCATGAACACGGTCATCCCCTGTTCGCAGGCAA
This sequence comes from Paraburkholderia elongata, assembly GCF_013177735.1. GTDB lineage: Bacteria > Pseudomonadota > Gammaproteobacteria > Burkholderiales > Burkholderiaceae > Paraburkholderia > Paraburkholderia elongata. The sequence continues at coordinate 11,013 of NZ_WOEZ01000139.1, forward strand.
AGCGCACAAAGGAATTTTCAGGTTGCAGATCGAGAATGTAATACTTGTTGATACAGGGCGGTACTATGACCAGTGGGCGTTTGGCTACCCTGTCGGTGAGCGGAGCATACTGGATCAACTGGAATAGATCGTTTTCGAACACGACCGCGCCCTGTGACGCTGCCACGTTGTGTCCGACCTCGTAAGCGGTCTCGTCCGTGATCGAGATGGTGCCGCGCTGCAGGTCACCAAGCAGGTTCGTGAAGCCCCCACGCAAGCTGTCGCCGCTGGATTCGAACGCGAGCTTGAGCGCCTCGGGATTGGTCGCGGCGAAATTGGCTGGGCTTAGCGAGTCGATGAACTGCCGTGCGAAGAATTCGAGCTTCCGTTTGTCCTTTTCATTTAGGACAACCGCATCGACGACGTCTTCAAGCAAGCGCGCGTTGAGCAGGTAGTTCTGCTTGAGCAGGCTGTACCAGGCATTCTTGCGCCAGTCTTCGGCAAGAAAGCGGCGGTCACCGCGCTTCGGTGCAATCACGGGCTCGGTTTCCGCGCCCATTGTGCTGGCCAGCGTGCGGGTCCAAACCGACGCCAGCTGTGGCCAGTACGCCGAGTGCGCCTCGAGCAGCGCCGCAGGAGCGGCTAGTGCTTCCGGAGGCTCCGCTGTAGTGTGCGTGTCACCCTGAGGACTGTCATTCGCATCCAGACCGGCCATGGCGCGCCAGAACTGCTGCCCGGACTTGATGAATCCCTGTACATATTCAGTGGGTACGTTGAATGACATGGTCACAGCGCCTCGATTGACTGACTCACCGTTGCAACCGGTTCGGCGCTGGCCGCGCTTTCAACCAGGCGCCGCGCACGGGACGTGGCCATGACGACCGCTTCGCCGTCGATCACCACTTTTCCTCCAACCGTACAGACGGTCGACATCACGACGCGGCTCTTTTCCAACTGCAGTTCTTTCACAGCGACCGTTGCATGCACAGTCTCGCCAGGCCGCACCGGTGCCTTGAAACGCAGGTTCTGTCCGAGGTACACGGTACCGGGGCCCGGGAGGTGCCCGGCAAGGGCCGCGGAAATCACACCCGCGGTCAGCATGCCATGCGCAATGCGCCCTTTGAACGGGGTGGTCCGCGCGAATTCCTCGTTGATGTGAACGGCGTTGTTGTCGCCCGATGCGGCCGCGAAGAACAGGATATCCGCCTCCGTAATGGTTTTCGCAAAGGTGGCGCTCATGCCGGCTTCCAGGTCTTCAATGTCGTAACCGCCAATTTCGTTCATCTTTTTCTCAACTTGTTATTACTGAATGAATGGACTGACCCTGTCTGTTTTGGAACTCCTCAAAGCCTGGGAGTGCCGACACGGGATCGAAGTGGACAATTTCATTGATGACAAACAGCACGCCCTTGACCGGTGCCGTATAGCTCACGATGGATTCCGAAAAAGCGATCGACGAGGGGACGCGGCCTGGGCAGAGTTGATGGCCCGGCGCGGTAACCGTTGAGCCGATCGTAGTCGCGATTGGACGCGAATCGACTACCTAAAGCGGCCCATCTATTGACAAAGTCGGCCACGACTTGCGAAGCAGGTGGCTACCGGTTTCAGATCCGCTGCGCTCATGCCGCGAGCAAGGACGTGCTCATCATCGGTGCGTCCTGCCGTGGTGGATACACGTTCCACGAACCGTCGCGATGCCGGAAGAAGGTGATCGCCAAAGAACTTTCAGAGCGGCCTCCGCCAACGCGTATGAAGCGGCTTCGATTCGAAGATGTACGACTGAACTCGATCACTTGCACGGTCCCCTCGCCACAGTGCCCAAGCCACTTGTCGATCAACCTCCGCAAAGAACTCTCACCGTTTCGCATGGCGCTTTCCCTGAAAAGTAACACCGGGCGCCTGCCTGGCGCCGAGGCGACCAGGAACGCCGCATGCCCGAAATCATCGAGACGGTTGTGTCCAATGATTTTTTCCGCCTCTGGCGGTGGACGGCGTATCCACGCCTTTCCCTTGTTGCTTAAGTGAAGTCTAGGGCGTGCCGTTCCTGGCCGCCCCCCTCCTCATGGGAGGGCGGAGACCGTCTGAGGGTGCGACGTCGGCCCGTTGCGCCCCAGGCTGCTTCCACTGTCGCTTCATTGCACGTCAATGCGCTCAGCTTTGGCGATCGGCGCATGCTGCGTGTGATCTCAAAAATGAAATCCGCATTTCATTTTTGAGGTTGACATCGCACCGCCAAGAAATAATTGTTATTTTAAATCAATGATCTAGATGCTTGATGCGGTCTTGGCCCACTCCTTGCGGGTAGCTGTCCAGAGAGCGGCGTATTGCTGCAGTCAGCTTTTTCAATCGGGAAATCCAGCGATGACTAATGACGGACAAAACGGAACGAGGACGCGATACGTCGAGTCCCCGGAACACGGGGGCAGGATGGAAGCCAACCCGGCGGCAGACAATCGTCCCGAAAGCGTGGCAAACCATGGCCGGACCAACTGGGCCTGGGCTAACGGCAGATCGGGCTACGACTGGATGGATTCGCACTACCTCTTCACTGACGTCGCCTGAATCTCCGGTCGCCAGCAGTGCACCTCCCGTTCGCGCCGGAGGGTCTCGCTCGAGTGCACCACCCCTGAGGGGCCTGATGACCCGCCGGCGCATCGCGCCATTCGCAGCCATACCGTGCAAGATGCGCACGCTATGGCTGCGCTCCTGGACTGCTTCGCTTCTACAGACAATGAATAATCCTCTGATCAGATCCCTGCTGATAGCCAATCGCTCGGAAATCTCCATCCGCGTCATGCGTGCCGCCGCGGAGATGAACATCCGCACGATCGCCATCTATTCGAAGGAGGACCGCCTCGCTCTGCATCGCTTCAAGGCGGACGAGAGCTATCTGGTAGGTGAAGGCAAAAAACCGCTCGCGGCCTATCTCGACATCGACGACATCCTGCGGATCGCGATGCAGGCAAAGGTCGACGCGATCCACCCCGGTTATGGCTTTCTCTCCGAGAATCCCGACTTCGCGCAGGCGGTCATCGATGCCGGAATCCGCTGGATCGGTCCGTCGCCTGAGGTGATGCGCATGCTGGGCAACAAAGTGGCGGCCCGTAACGCGGCTGTCGCGGCGGGTGTGCCGGTGATGCCGGCAACCCCGCCATTGCCCCACGACCTGCAGGAATGCATGCGCCTCGCAGCCGGAATCGGCTACCCGCTGATGCTCAAGGCGAGTTGGGGCGGGGGCGGAAGAGGGATGCGGGTTCTGGAGAGCGAGGACGATCTCGAATCCGCGCTCGTCGCAGCCCGACGCGAAGCACTGGCGGCGTTCGGCAACGACGAAGTGTATGTGGAGAAGCTGGTGCGCAATGCACGCCACGTCGAGGTGCAGATACTCGGCGATATGCATGGCGATCTCGTGCATCTCCATGAGCGCGACTGCACGGTGCAGCGGCGCAACCAGAAAGTGGTGGAGCGCGCCCCCGCACCGTACCTCGATGACGCTGGCCGCGCGCTGCTCTGCGATTCGGCGTTGCGGTTGATGCGCGCGGTCGGGTACACCCATGCAGGCACGGTCGAGTTCCTGATGGATGCCGACTCCGGCCAGTTTTACTTTATCGAGGTGAACCCGCGCATCCAGGTCGAGCACACGGTCACCGAGATGATCACCGGGGTCGATATCGTCAAGGCGCAGATCCGTATCACGGAAGGCGGCAGGATCGGCATGATCGAAGACACGCTCGACGAGCGCGGTGTCGTCAGGGTGCGCGCGGCGGGCGTGCCGGCGCAACCGGACATTCCGCTCAACGGCCACGCGCTGCAATGCCGGATCACGACCGAAGATCCCGAGAACGGCTTCTTGCCGGACTACGGCAGGCTCACCGCTTACCGCAGCGCGGCGGGATTCGGTGTCCGCCTTGACGCCGGCACCGCCTATGGCGGCGCGGTGATCACGCCGTATTACGACTCGCTGCTGGTCAAGGTGACCACGTGGGCGCCGACCGCTGCCGAGTCGATCAGACGGATGGACCGGGCGCTGCGCGAGTTCCGGATTCGCGGTGTCGCGTCGAACCTGCAATTCCTTGAAAACCTAGTCAATCATCCCGCCTTCGGGCGAGGCGATGTCACGACGCGCTTCATCGACCTGACGCCGGAACTGCTCGCATTCGCAAAGCGGCGTGACCGCGCGACCAAGCTGTTGCGCTATCTTGGCGAGGTCAGCGTCAACGGGCATACGGAGATGAGTGGCCGTTCGTTACCTTCGTTGCCGATGTCGAGGCCGGTGCTGCCGGCGCTCGACACTGTGTCCCCGTTGCCACCGGGTACACGCGACCGGTTGCGCGAACTCGGACCAGAGAAGTTCGCGCGCTGGATGCTGGACCAGAAGCAGGTTCTGCTGACCGATACGACGATGCGCGACGCGCACCAGTCGTTATTCGCGACGCGCATGCGCACGGCCGATATGCTGCCGATCGCGCCGTTCTACGCCCGCGAACTCCCGGAACTCTTCTCGATGGAATGCTGGGGCGGCGCAACCTTCGATGTTGCACTGCGCTTTCTCAAGGAGGACCCATGGCAACGCCTCGCGCAGTTACGCGAACGGGTGCCCAACATCCTGTTCCAGATGTTGCTGCGCGGCTCGAATGCGGTGGGATACACGAACTACGCGGATAACGTCGTACGGTTCTTCGTCAGCCAGGCCGCGAGTGCCGGAGTCGACCTCTTTCGTGTCTTCGATTCGCTGAACTGGGTGCGCAATATGCGCGTGGCGATCGACGCAGTGCGCGAAAGCGGAGCGCTGTGCGAAGGAGCGATCTGCTACACCGGCGATCTGTTCGACGGCTCGCGTTCGAAGTATAACCTGAACTATTACGTGGGAATTGCGCGCGAACTGCAAGACGCCGGCGTGCATATCCTGGGCATCAAGGACATGGCGGGTATCTGCCGCCCGCAGGCCGCCGCTGCGCTCGTGAAAGCGCTCAAGGAAGAAACCGGCTTGCCCGTGCACTTCCATACGCACGACACCAGTGGCATCTCGGCGGCTTCGGCGCTGGCCGCGATCAACGCCGGCTGCGATGCGGTGGACGGCGCGCTCGACGCGATGAGCGGTCTGACGTCGCAACCTAACCTGTCGAGTATCGCCGCGGCACTCGCGGGCAGCGAGCGCGATCCGGGTTTGAGCCTCGAACGGTTGCACGAAGCGTCGACGTACTGGGAGGGTGTGCGTCGCTACTACGCGCCGTTCGAATCGGAGATACGGGCTGGCACCGCCGATGTCTATCGTCATGAAATGCCAGGCGGCCAGTACACGAACCTGCGTGAGCAGGCGCGCTCGCTCGGTATCGAACATCGCTGGACCGAGGTGTCGCGCGCGTACGCCGATGTCAACCGGATGTTCGGCGACATCGTCAAGGTGACGCCGACCTCCAAGGTGGTCGGTGACATGGCGTTGATGATGGTGGCCAACGACCTCAGCGCCGCCGACGTGTGCGATCCCGCCAAGGAAGTCGCGTTTCCCGAGTCCGTTGTCTCGCTGTTCAAGGGGGAGCTCGGCTTTCCGCCCGACGGCTTTCCGGTGGGATTGTCACGCAAGGTGCTGAGGGGCGAGCCACCTGCGCCTTACCGGCCTGGCGACGCGCTTGCAGCGGTCGATCTGGAAGCGGCGCGTACGCAGGGCAACGCTGACTGCGAACACAAACTGGACGATCAGCAGCTGGCTTCCTACCTCATGTACCCGAAGCAGACGAGCGATTACTTCGCGCACCTGCGTGCCTATAGCGACACCTCGGTGCTGCCGACGCCGGCTTTTCTCTATGGACTGCAGCCGCAGGAGGAAGTGGCGATCGACATTGCTCCGGGCAAAACCTTGCTCGTCGCGTTGCAAGGCAAGCACGCCGACACCGAGTCCGGCATGATCAAGGCTCAGTTCGAGTTGAACGGACAATCGCGCACGGCCTTGATCGAGCAGCGTACTACCGCACATGCGGGACCGGCGCGTCATAGCCACCCGGTAGCCGATCCCTCGAATCCGCTGCATGTCGCGGCTCCCATGCCGGGTTCGATCGTGACCGTTGCGGTACAGCCGGGGCAGCGAGTCGCCGCCGGTACGACGTTGGTCGCATTGGAAGCGATGAAAATGGAAACCCACATCGCGGCGGAGCGCGACTGCGAGATTGCCGCCGTGCATGTCCAGGCGGGTGACCGTGTGGCCGCGAAGGATCTGCTGATCGAGTTGAAGGGCGACGGCTGATCGGTGAGGCGCGACAGGTGCGCGCCGCATTCATGCGGTGCGCACTTGAAAAAAGCCGCTTGGCTGCAGTCTTGCCGCTCACACAACGTTAGTTGTGTGAGCGGCAAGCTCAGGTTGTGCCATTGTCAGGCGCGGCTTCAGGCCTTCTTCACGTACGCGCTGCACCACCCCTTCGCCGAGACCAGCTTACCGGCAAAAATCGGGCACGGACCTGATGCATCGCCAGGCTTGCCCTGATAGAGCTGACAGGTGGCGCACGCCTGGCCCGGCTGATACTTCGCATATTTAGCCTTGTCGACGTGTGTCGCGTCCGCCTTATAGCCAAGCGACTGTGCGGTCGGATCGCTTTCGGATACCGCGGGCGTCTCGGCCGACGCCTTGCCCGAGAGCGCAACGGATGAGGCCAGCGAGGCGGCTAGTATCATGAAGTGACGACGTGATGATTGCATGTAGGGCTCCTTTCTTTTAGAGGGTGGGGGCGGGCCTTCGGCGTGCCAGCCGATGCGGAACTTCGTGTCGCCGTGTAGCGACAGTTCTACTGTTTGCCCTTGATCGCGGTCAGATACGTAGCGAGTTCTTCTACCTGCTCCGCGGGTATGGGTGCGCCGTACGCGGTGCGCATCTTGTTGATCTCCGCCTTCCACTCACCGAAGCGCAATGGCGGCTGGCGCGTAACCATGCCCGCCGAATGACAGATCATGCACTGCGAGTTGGCGATCTCGGCACCGGCGCCCGGTGGAAAAACCTGCTCACTATCAGGGAGGGTAACACTGACGGTGCGATTCAAGGCTGCCGCCGACGGCGCTTTCTGTGCGGTTTCGGCGAAGGCGGCCGAGATGCCGACGGTAGCGAGCAGAATCAATATCAACACGTTTGGACTTTTCATGTTCCGCTCCTCAGGAAACCATCAGCGTGATGGATTCGACGACGTTGCGCATGAAGCCCGCAGTGTTCCAGTTTGCGGTATCCGGCTGCACGACCCCCGCGGTGTTCGTCGCCTTGATTTTCAGTTCCATGGGACCGGCCTTGGGTATCAAGTGCGTTTCCCATTGCCTGAAGCTGTATTTGCCATGATCGTGGCCGAGACGCGTGGACACCCAGGTCGCGCCGCCGTCAGACGACACGCTGACATCGCGCACGCCGGTATCTCCGCCAAGGGCGATGCCGCGTACGTTGAGCGGCTTGCCGGCGGCCACATTCTGGCCATTCGTGAGATTGGTGAAGAACGAGCGTGGGACCATCCGGTTGATCGGCACCATCTTGACGCCGGTTTGGCCAGGCGTGATGCTGGCATGGGGGGTGTCCGGCATCAGGTAGGCCTTTGACATCCAGAAGTTGTCGTCCGGGTGGTCCAGCACCTCGATATCGTTGAGCATTTTCACCCAGTAGGTTGAATACCAGCCGGGCACAACCAGGCGCAGCGGAAAGCCGTTCAGCAGCGGCAACGGCTGACCGTTCATCGCATAGGCGATCATCACTTCGCCATCGCGTGCATGGTCGATGTCGAGCGACTTCATGAAGTCCGGTGTTGCCGGGAGGACCCCTGTGTCGAGCCCGTTAAAGCGGGCCTGCACGGCGCTGCTCTTTATACCCGCACGATCCAGGATATCGCGCAGACGGACACCGGTCCATAACGCATTGCCCATCGCGCCGTTGCCCCATTGAGCACCCGCCACGCGCGGATCGTAGAATCCTCGCGAGTTGCCGGAGCACTGATTCACCGCTGCCAGTTCAACCGGTTCGAACTTGGTCCGCAGTTCGGTCAGGCTCAGGCTGAGCGCTCGTTCAACCTGTCCGTGAACGTTCAGGCGAAATGCGGCGCCGTCGATCTTCGTGGGAATGTCGGCGAGATGCCAGCGCACGAAAAACTGGTCGTTAGGCGTGAACACGCCTCGATCGAAGACGGAAAACGGCGTCTCCAGCAACGGCGGACGGGTTCGCAGCAGCAACATCTCGCCTTTCTGCGGAAACGCGCTCGTCAAGTCGCGCTCGCCGCCAGCGAATGGCAGGTTGAAGGTTTCTGCCGACCACGCGCTGCGGTTCCATCCGGCCATGGTGCCGGCGAGACCGCCAGCGGCAAGACCGTGAAGCATCTTGCGCCGGCGCGCGTCCACGCCGTGGGAATGGTCTTTCATGGGAGTCTCCTTCGGGTTCGTTTTATCGTTTGACCATAAGCATAAGCATGCCGGCACCGCTGAAGCGCCCGAATGTTTCCGCGGCGTCGCGTCATATCAACCGACTTGATTCGCCATCCTGACTAACATTCTATTCCGACGCCATCTCGAAGAATACGCGCATCGCCTCCGTCACATAACGCTGCTGGTGACGCAGCATCAGGAAATCCCGCGACGGCAGAGGCCAACGGAGTGCTGTCAGCGTCCCGGCACTGAGTGAGGACGCCGCGACCAGACGGGACATCACGGTCGCGCCAGCACCGGCCTCGACCGCGGAGCGTACCGCTTCGTTCGACGGAAGCTCCAGCGCGATCTCGAACCCAGAGGGATCGCCCCCTAAGCTTCGCACCATCTTTTCGAAGATCCCGCGTGTACCCGATTCCGGTTCACGCAGCACCCAGGCGCTATCGCGCAAGTCAACAATATCGGCAGATGTCGAACCGTGACGGGCCCAAGGGTGACTGGGGGCGACTACTAACACCAGTTCATCCTGGGCAACCGCGCGCACGTCGAGACCGTCGGCGTCCACCTGGTCTTCCACGAAACCAAGATCGACGGCGCCCTCGGCGACCAGAAAAAGGAGGAATTATCGCGATGACTGATTCTATATTCCAACACAGAATATAGAACGAATTGATCGGTTATATAGAACGATGCTCAGACTGCGCCGCCGTTGGGCGAAATGATCTGACCCACCAGATAGTGATTGTCGGACGCAAGGTAGACCGCAAGCGAGGCGTACTCCTCCATCTTGCCGAACCGGCCTAGCGGGATCAGTTGCATGAGCCTGTTCTTTTGCTCCTCGGTGGAGCGGGCGAAGTACTTTTCGAAGTCCGGCGTCTGGACGCCGCCCGGCGCGATCGCATTCATGTAGATGTTCCCGCCGGCCACTTCTGCCGCCACCGTTCGTGTGAATGTAATCACTGCACCTTTCGTCGCGGAATAGTGCGGACTATGGGCGCTGATGGTAGACATCCCGGCAATCGACGCAATGTTGATGATCTTGCCGCTGCCTTGGGGCTCCATGATCCGCAATGCTTCGCGCGTGCAGTAGAACACGCCGTGAACATTGACGCCCCAGTAGCGATGCCATTGTTCGTCTGACATCGAGCTGGTAAAGCCTAACGCCTGTCTGGGCACTGGCGTTGTCATGTAGTCCCAATGCCTGTTGCGCCGCGCGTCGTCCTCGGGACCGATCGGCCCGATTCCCGCGTTGTTGACCAGCACGTCCAGTCGACCAAAGCGCGCCGCGATGCTCGAGAAGAGGTTTGCCACCTGAGCGCTGGAGGAAACGTCGCATACCTGAGCGATGCATTCGTGTGTCCCCGCGGCGGTCATTTCCTCACGCGCGGCGTTCAGGTTCTCCTCGTTGACGTCGCAAATGATGACCTGGGCGCCGGCACGTGCGTAAGCCAATGCAATGCTCTTTCCGAGACCTCGGGCACCGCCCGTCACGAGGGCGATCTTGCTATCCAGTGTCATACGACTGATCCTTTCAGGTTGCGATCGAGCTCAAGCCGGCCGGGGGAGAACGGATGATCCGGCCGATGCGCCAAAAGACTACCGGCGGCGTCGCCTGAAGGCTCCCCCCAGCAACGGGGGGCCGGGTATTCAGGAGTACCGTCGCGAGAGCAGACCGTTAAGCTTCTCGACAACAGCGGTTGATTCTGGAGAGGCAAATGAATTCGGTGGAAAACACAGCGCTGCGAGGAAAGGTCGCCGTCATCACGGGCGCAGGTCGCGGCATCGGCCGCGCCATTGCACTTGCCTATGCGAAAGCTGGGGCAGCTGTCGCGTGCAGCGCACGCTCAGGCGGGGAGATCGATGAAACCGTCGCGTTGATCACCGCGCAGGGCGGTCGAGCGATCGCGATCTCCTCAGACGTAGCGAACTACGAATCGGTCGAGGCGCTGTTTTCGGGAGCGGTTCGGGCGTTCGACGGCGTGGACATCGTGCTTGCTAATGCGGGCGTGGGCACCGTGACCGGGACGGTCGAACACTCCGACCCGAAACTCTGGAAAGAGGTGATCGACGTGAACCTCGTTGGTGCGTTCAATACCGCGCGCGCGGCGATTCCGCATCTGCGTCGGCGCGGTGCGGGCAAGCTGATCCTGATGGGCTCGGGGCTGCGGCAGCGTCCCAATGCCAATCTGTCCGCCTATGGCTGCTCGAAGGCGGGAATGTGGCTGCTTACGCAAACCCTCGCGCTGGAACTCCTGGACGCAAACATCAGCGTCAATGAGCTGATCCCTGGGCCCGTGCGTACCGCGATGACTGACTTTGGCGGCAAGTGTCAGATCAACGAAGAGTGGCTCAAGGAACCGGAGGACGTCGTTCCGCTCGCGATATTCCTTGCCAGCCAGCCGGATGGCGGCCCATCCGCACAAAGCTTCAGTCTGATGCGCCGCGCCTGAGGGTTTTCGACTCGCACTGAACGCCCGCCAGAACGCAGAAGAGCCAGAACCGACAGGAGAAGAACCACAATGGGATTGCATCTAGCCGAAACCGGAAGGGCCGATCTAGCTGGCGCGTCACCACGCTCACGGGCTTACCCGTGGGCCGTATTTGCGCTTGTACTTGGCCTGCTTCTTTCTGACTATATGTCGCGGCAGGTACTGAGCGCCGTGTTTCCTCAACTGAAGGCCGCGTGGACCCTGACGGATGCTCAACTGGGCAGCCTGAGCGGCGTTGTGGCGCTGATGGTCGGGATACTCACCATGCCATTGTCGCTGCTGGCAGATCGTCGGGGCCGCGCACGTAGCATCGCGCTGATGGCGGTGGTATGGAGTATCGCCACATTGTGCTGCGGGTTCGCGGCGAACTACGGCCAGATGCTGGCTGCGCGGTTCTTCGTTGGCGTAGGCGAGGCGGCCGACGGCAGTGTCGGACTGGCCGTCATCATGAGCGTCTTTCCGCCAAAGGTGCGCGCGACATTGGCGGGCGCTTTCACATCGGCCGGGATCTTCGGCGCGGTGCTTGGCACAGCGCTTGGCGGCTCCGTTGCGACCCACTATGGGTGGCGCGCGGCGTTCTCGGTGATGGCCGTCGTCGGGCTGGTTGTGACTGCCGTATATAGCCTGATTGTCACGGAGGGCAGGTTGGCGCGCCACGTTCACCAGAGTGCGGCCGTGCGAACAGGCGCGGGCCTTTCGGTTTGGGACACCCTTCGCTCTGTTTTCGGCTCGCGTGCCCTGATCTGCGCTTACCTCGGCGGTGGCCTCCAGTCCTTCGCGCTCTATTCCCTGCTGGCGTGGATGCCGAGCTATCTCAACCGTTACTACGGGATGGCGCCGGGCAAGGCGGCCATGTCCGCGGCGGGGATGTTCGTCCTGAGTGGTATCGGAATGACGCTCTGCGAGGTGTTGACTGACTGGGCGGGCCGTGGCGCTCCAGCCCGCAAGGTTTCATTTGGCATAGGCTTTTGCCTGTTGTCGTGTGGGGTGCTCTCCGTCGCGTTCCGCCTGCCTGCAGGTAATGCACAGATCATCCTGATCGCGGTCGGCGCACTGGTGGCAGCCGGTCCGTGGGGGCCAGCGGGCGCCTCGGTCGCCAACCTCGCGAATCCTGTTGTTCACGCTACCGCTCTCGCGATCCTTGCCTTGGCGTACAACCTGATCGGCGCGGCTCCGGGTCCGTTCATTACCGGCGTGCTCGCGGACAAGGTGGGCTTGCTCGGCGCGCTTCAACTGGCGCAACTGGTGTCCATTCCGGCAGCCATGGCGTTCGAGCTTTGCCGGCGGACCTATCTGCGCGACCTGCCGGATGCCGTGCGCCAGGGTGACCATTCCTGATTCGCCGCAGATACCATCATGGCCCCCGTGCATTTTCACTTTCGGTGGCGACTGCGCCACTCACGGGGCGTCATATCAAAACGCTTCTGGAACCAGACCGTGAACGCCCCCTGGTTTGTGTAGCCCAACAGGGCGGCGACCCGGCCGATCGGATAACGTGGGTTGAGCAGGTAGCGCACAGCAAGATCACGCCGCACTTCTTCAACGATGCCCGAGAAACTGGAACCGGCTGAATCAAGCTGGCGCTGCAGGGTGCGCACCGTCAGATTCAGTTGTTGCGCCACCAGTTCGATTGAAGCCTGACTGAGGGGCAATAGCAGGTAAATCGTCTTGCGCACGTCCAGCGCAATTGAATCCGCCGCCGTATTGTTTAGCGGATTGGCCAGGCTTTCCGCATACCGGACCAGCACGGGGTCTGCATTCGGATTCGGATAATCGAGGTCCGCTGCCGCACAAACGAATCCGTTGAAGTCGCTTTCGAATGTGACCGGGCAGCCGAAGAACCGGCGATGGAAGGTGAGATCGGGCGGCGCCGCATGGGTGAAGTGCACGCTGTGCGGTTTCCAGTGGGCACCGAGGAGCGCGCTGGAATGGCGGGACAGCACGCCGACTGCCAATTCAATCGCCTGTACTGTCGGGGTGCCCGGTTCGGCGACAATCTCTTCGCGGATCGTCACCGTGTCGCCGGTCGTTTCGACGTAAACACCCAGCGCTTCGTTGAGCAGATAGCGGTACTGGGCAGCCGCCAGCAGCACCTCACGGAGCGTGCGCTTGTGGGCGAGCAGAACGTTGATGACGCCGCTGCCGAACTGCTGGCGGGTTTGCGCTATCTGCAGCCCGAGTGTCGAACACGACGCTTTCTCCGCCGTCGCTTCGAGCAACCGACAGGCGCCGTCAGCCGGGATCCGTTCATCGGGGTTCGCCAGCGCCACAGCGTCGAGACCGACCTCTTGCACAAGCTCATAGGGGTTGAGACCCAAGCCTCTCACCACGTCGAAATACCCGTGCAGTGTCGACGACCTCACCATGCTTTGCATTCGATCTCCTTCCGTTCCTCACGCGCGAAGCCCATTAGCGCAGGATTGGTGTTAACGCGCAGTGTCGTCAAATCATAAAACAATGTCACCAAAAACGAAATCCGTATCGCCGGATTGCCGTATCTTCGCCTCACTGATCCATTTCCTGACGCGTCGGCATGCGCCTGACGCGGAAGTAAAAACATCCAACTATTTCTGGAGGAAACGATGCAATTTCTCGACGACTCGCTGCACCCGGAGAATCAGGACAAGGTAGTCATCACGACGGCTCCGTACGGCCCGGAATGGATGCCTGAGGATTTTCCTGAAGACATTCCGGTGACGATGGAAGAGCAGATCCAGAAGGCCGTCGACTGCTACAACGCCGGCGCGACCGTGCTGCACCTGCACGTGCGCGAGCTGGATGGCAAGGGCTCCAAGCGCCTGTCGAAGTTCAACGAACTGATCGCGGGCGTGCGTGCGGCCGTGCCGGACATGATCATCCAGGTGGGCGGCTCGATCTCGTTTGCACCGGAGGACGACGGCCAGGCCGCGAAGTGGCTGTCCGACGACACGCGTCACATGCTGGCCGATCTCGACCCGAAGCCCGATCAGGTGACGGTCGCGATCAACACCACGCAGATGAACATCATGGAGTTGCTCTATCCGGAATACCTGGAAGGCACGTCGCTGGCCAATCCTGCGCTCATGGCAGCCTACAGCGAAATGACGGTGCCCGCGGGTCCGGCCTGGGTTGAGGAACACCTGCGCCGCCTGCAGGCATCGGGCATCCAGCCGCACTTCCAGCTCACCGGTATCCATGCGCTCGAAACGCTCGACCGCCTGGTGCGCAAGGGCGTCTACAAGGGGCCGTTGAACCTGACGTGGATCGGCATCGGCGGCGGCTTTGACGGTCCGAACCCGCACAACTTCTTCAACTTCGTCCACCGTGCGCCGGACGGCGGCACGGTCACGGCCGAGTCGTTGCTGAAGAACGTCCTGCCGTTCAACATGATGGCGATGGCCATGGGCCTGCACCCGCGCTGCGGCATCGAAGATACGATCATCGACCAGCACGGCAACCGCATGACCTCGGTGCAGCAGATCGAGCAGTGCGTGCGCGTGGCCCGCGAACTGGGCCGCGAGATCGCAAGCGGCAAGGAAGCGCGCGAGATCTACAAGATCGGCGTGCAGTACAAAACGGTCGACGAGACACTCGCGGCCAACGGCATGGCACCGAACCGGAAGGCAGGCGTTAAGAACCTGCCGCTGCGCGCGGCGTAACAGGGTGGTGCCCGCCATCGACATGACATCTCGTGCTGATGGCGGTTGAAGAAGGAGGCCCCCCGGCGACCCTGGGGGAGCGACACAAATATCGGCCCCTTTTGTCCGTCACGGGAAAAGGGCGCTGGACGCGCGAGACGCGGAGGAGACGAAATGCTTTTACAGCATGCTGAGCCCACGACGGGCGATGTTTCGGCAACACAATCGGACATACCCGTCTACGCATGGGTGGTCTGCGCGCTCACGATCGGTCTGCTGCTTTCCGACTATATGTCGCGTCAGGTTCTCAACGCGGTCTTTCCGTTTATCAAGTCCGCGTGGAACCTCTCTGACACGAAGCTCGGCTCGCTCAGCAGCGTGGTGGCGCTGATGGTTGGCGTGCTGACCTTTCCGCTTTCGGTTCTCGCTGATCGCTGGGGCCGCGTAAAGAGCATCGTACTGATGGCGGCGCTGTGGAGTCTCGCGACGCTCGGCTGTGCGATCTCGACCACTTATGGCGAGATGTTGCTCGCGCGTGCGTGCGTCGGCATTGGCGAGGCGGCCTACGGAAGTGTGGGCATCGCGCTCGTCCTGAGCATTTTTCCGCCGCGTCTGCGCGCCACCCTCGCCGCCACTTTCATGGCAGGTGGTGCGTTTGGTTCTGTGATGGGCATGGCGCTGGGCGGCGCCGTCGCGTCCAGCCTTGGATGGCGCTGGTCGTTCGGCGCAATGGCCTGCGTCGGTATCGCGCTCGTTGTGATTTACCGTTGTGTTGTCACGGAGAAAAGGCTGGCTTCACTGCAACCGGCGATCACCGGGCAGAAGGGGAACCTTGGTGTGCGCATGAGCTTTCGCACGCTGATGAAGGGGCTGTTTTCCACGAAGTCCGTCGTTTGCGCCTATGTGGGCAGCGGTATGCATCTGCTCGTTCCGGCGGCCGTATGGTCCTGGATGCCGAGCTTCCTGAATCGCTATTACGGCATGGCACCGGGTAAGGCGGCCGTACATGGCGCGGTATTCGTGCTCGTGACCGGCCTTGGCATGATCGCGTGCGGAAGCCTGACCGACCGTCTCAACAGGAAGGGTGTACAAAGAAAGTGGATGACCGCGATTGTGTACTGCCTGCTGTGCTGCGTCCTGCTCGGCATCGCGTTCCATCTGCCGGCCGGCCGGCTGCAGCTCGTCCTGATCGGTTGCGGCATGTTCTTCTGTGCTGGTGCAACGGGGCCTTCGGGTGCGATGGTGGCGAACCTTACCCCGCCGTCGATACACGCATCAGCATTCGCCACCCTGACACTGGCCAACAACCTGCTGGGGCTGGCGCCCGCGGCGATCCTTACGGGCATCGTCGCAGACCGGTTCGGTCTGCTGGGCGCCTTGCAACTGGTCCCGTTTGCATCGTTGCTCGCGGCGGTCGCGTTTGCCATCGGCCGTTGCAGCTACAAGCGCGACCTTGACCTCGTGAATGCACTGCGTGAGAAGGCCTCGCTCTGAGCGGCTTCCTCGCGAATGCCGCGTCGTCCGCCTGGTGAAGCGGCGGCGCGGTCTGGTTAAGTCTGGTTAATCAAGCAGTACCTGGACACCATGCGGTAATCGACGCCTGCGCCGGGACGTGATGGTCCTCCAGCAGGCGCATTCCCTTTCTGTAAATCGAGAAACAAACTGGAGAACGAATCATGGCGAAAGCAGTCCGCTTTCATGAAACCGGTGGCCCTGAAGTCCTGCGTTATGAGGACGTTGAAGTCGGTGATCCGGGCCCGGGGCAGGTTCGCCTGCGCCATGAGGCAGTGGGCCTGAATTTCGCGGACACCTATTTCCGCTCCGGACTGTATCCGGTTCCACTGCCTGCCGGCATGGGTGTAGAGGCAGCCGGTGTGGTCGAAGCAGTGGGCGAGGGCGTGACGAACGTCGCGGTAGGCGATCGTGTCACCTACACGGGCTTTATTAACACGCTTGGCGCTTACAGCACGGAGCGCCTGTGTCCGGCGGCACCGCTGATCAAGCTGCCTGAAGGCATTACCTGCGAGACGGCGGCAGCCATGACGATGCGCGGCTTGACCTCGTCGTATCTGATGCGGCGCATCTACGACTTCAAACCCGGCAACACGATTCTGCTTCATGCTGCCGCGGGCGGCGTCGGACTGATCGTCTCGCAGTGGGCCAAGCTGCTGGGGCTCACGGTGATCGGCACCGTTTCGAGCGAAGCGAAAGCGGAAGTCGCCCGCGCGCACGGCTGCGAACACACCATCAACTACAGCCATGAAGACGTCGCGCGGCGCGTACGCGAGCTGACCAATGGCGCCGGGGTCAATGTGGTTTTCGATAGTGTGGGCAAGGATACCTTCGAAGCCACTCTGGATTCGGTCAAGCGCCGGGGCCTCATTGTTTGCGTCGGCACGGCATCGGGGCCGATTCCGGCATTCAATCCGCAGATCCTGGCAATGAAAGGATCGCCGTATCTGACCCGTCCCGCGCTCGCCGACTACATCGCCGACCCCGCTGAAAAAGCGGACCTGGCCGGGGAAATCTTCGGCCACGTTGCGGCTGGCCGCATCAAGATCGAGATCAATCAGCGCTATGCGCTCGAGGATGCCGCACAAGCGCACCGTGATGTCGAATCGCGCAAGACAACGGGTTCATCAGTCTTCGTCATCTAAGGAGGGCGCCATGCTTGTCGAACAACTCAACAACGCCATTGGCGCCGAACTGGTGGGCGTCAAGCTCGCCGACGCGATCCACGACGATGGCCTCTTTGCCGAGATCCGGGCGAACCTGCTCAAGCACCGTGTTCTGTTCCTGCGCGATCAGGACATTAGCCGTGCTGAGCATGTCGCTTTCGCGCGCCGCTTCGGCGAGCTGGAAGACCACCCGGTCGCAGGCAGCGATCCTGAGCATCCGGGCCTCGTGCGAATCTACAAGTCGCCGGACCAGCCCAACGACCGCTACGAAAATGCGTGGCATTCGGACGCCACGTGGCGCGAAGCCCCACAGTTTGGCGCCGTGCTGCGATGCGTGGAATGCCCGCCCATCGGCGGCGACACGATGTGGGCGAACATGGTGCTCGCGTATGAGAACCTGCCCGCGCACGTGAAGGAGCAGATCGCCGACCTGCGCGCACGCCACAGCATCGAGGCAAGCTTTGGTGCGGTGATGCCGATCGAGAAGCGGCATGCCTTGAAAGCCCAGTATCCCGACGCGGAACATCCGGTCGTGCGCACGCACCCCGAGACGAGCGAGAAAGTGCTGTTTGTCAATGCGTTCACGACGCACTTCACGAACTACCACACGCCGGCGCGCGTGCGCTTCGGCCAGGACGCCAATCCGGGCGCGTCCGACCTGCTGCGTTATCTCATCAGCCAGGCGTACATCCCGGAGTACCAGGTGCGCTGGCGCTGGAAGCCGAACAGCATCGCGATATGGGACAACCGCAGCACGCAGCACTACGCAGTGATGGATTACGCGCCGTGCCATCGCAAGATGGAGCGGGCCGGAATTATTGGCGACAAGCCGTACTAACCTGAAGGACTCAGCGTCGTGACGCTCAATACCGCACCTACCGTACTTATCGTGCCCGGTCTGCGTGACCATGTGGCCGAACACTGGCAGACACTGCTGCAGGTTCGCCTTCCCAAAACGGCTTCGGTGCCGCCGCTCGAGCACGACAAGCTCAGCTGCGCGGCGCGCGTCGCGGCGCTGGACGAGGCCATCGCGAAGATCGACGGCCCGATCGTACTGGTCGCTCACAGCGCCGGCGTCATGATTACCGTGCACTGGGCGCAGCACCACAACCGCCCGATCCAGGGCGCGCTGCTCGCCACGCCAGCGGACCTGGAAAACCCCATGCCCGCCGGTTATCCGACGCTGGACGTGCTCGAAGAACACGGGTGGCTGCCGTTTCCGCGCAAACCATTACCGTTCCCGAGTATTCTCGGCGCCAGCCGCAATGATCCGCTTGCCGCGTTTGATCGCGCTGCCAGCATGGCAGCGGACTGGGGCAGTCGTCTCGTCGACCTCGGCGATGTTGGGCACCTGAATCCCGCAGCCGGTTATGGCGAGTGGCCGCAGGCGGACACCCTGATCCGTGAGCTTCTCTGACATGGACGGTGCAACGGAGCAGGGCACTGCAGTGAGCCAAAACGCGTCAGTGACGGTCGATGTCCACTTCGATTTTGTCTGCCCGTGGTGTCTGATTGGCAAGCGCAATCTCGATGCGGCTGTCAGCCGCATCGCAAGCTTGCGTCCGGACGTCAGCGTCAAGGTGCGGTGGCACTCGCATCAGTTGCTGCCCGATACGCCAGTCGGTGGGGTCCCTTATCAGGCGTTCTATGTGGCCCGTCTGGGGAGTCCTGGCGCGGTCGCTGCACGGCGCGCGCAAGTTCAGGAGGCCGCTCACGCAGCGGGCATCGAGCTGGCGTTCGACAGGATCGAGGTGATGCCCAACACACGGGCAGCGCACCAACTCGTTGCCTGGGCCACAGCCGCAAACACAGGCGCGGCATGTAAGCCCGCGTTGCTGATCGACCGGTTGTTTACCGCCTATTTCATGGACGGCGAAGATATCGGCAACCCGGACGTGCTTGAGCGAATTGGTCTCGCGTGTGGTCTCGACGCTGCGGGCCTCGCTGACCATCTCACGATGTCACGGCGAGAAGGCAACATCGCGTTGCCGCGTTCAACGCAGGCTGACGACGTCAGGGGTGTGCCGCATTTTGTGGTTAATTCGGCGCTGTCGCTGTCCGGGGCGTACTCGCCCGGCCCGATCGTGGACGCCATGTTGCGTTCGATCGGTGATCAGGAGAACAGATAATGTCACGCCAGATACCGGTCGGATCAGCCGATGAACTCCCGCCAGGACAACGCAAGCTAGTCTTCGTTGACGGTCGCAGTGTCGTGCTCTTTAACATCGACGGTGCGCTCTGCGCCGTCGAAAACTCTTGTCCGCACAATGGGGCATCACTTGCAGGTGGCCAGCTCGAAGGGCACCTGCTGCGCTGCCCCGCGCACGGCCTTCGTTTTGACGTCACGACCGGTTGCATGCCGGGAAAAGGCGGGTTGAGTCTTGCAACGTTTCCCATCCGGAACGTCGCCGGTAAGCTCGAACTCACCGTCGGCGACGCCCCGGCAGGTCCGTGTCACGCGCAGCTAAGCTGAATCTGGAAAAATCAGGAAGGTACTCATGCATGGATTGATGATGCAGCAACCGCTGCTGGTCGCGTCGCTCCTCACTCACGCCGAACGGCATCACGGCGGGCAGGAAATCGTGTCGCGACGGGTCGAAGGCGACATTCACCGATATTGTTATCGCGATCTCGCGCAACGCGCCCGAAAGCTGGCCAATGCACTCGCCGGGCTCGGGATTAACCAGGGTGAGCGCGTCGGTACGCTGGCATGGAACGGCTACCGCCACATGGAACTGTATTTTGCGGTGTCGGGTTCCGGTGCCGTACTCCACACGCTCAACCCCCGACTGCACGTCGATCAGCTCGCCTACATCATCGATCATGCTGACGATCGCGTTATCTTCTTCGACTTGACCTTCCTTCCGTTGATCGAGTCTGTCGCATCGCGTATCAAGAGCCCGAAGGTATTCGTTGCGATGACCGATCGCGCAAACATGCCGGCCAAATACGATCTGCCGATCATGTTGCTGTGCTACGAAGATCTCATTGACGGTCACAGTGATGACTTTGCGTGGCCGCTCCTTGACGAGAACCATGCGTCTTCTCTGTGCTACACGTCGGGGACCACTGGCAATCCGAAAGGGGTGCTGTACAGCCATCGTTCAACGATTTTGCACACCTATGCAGCGGCATTGCCCGACTCGCTGAACTGCTCGGCGCGCGATGTGATTCTTCCGGTCGTCCCCATGTTCCATGTGAACGCGTGGGGGCTGCCCTATATCGCATGCATGGTCGGCGCCAAGCTCGTGTTCCCGGGTCCCGCTCTCGACGGAAAATCGCTCTATGAGCTGATCGAAGCAGAACAGGTCACGCTGTCCGCCGGTGTCCCGACCGTCTGGCAGGGGCTGCTTCGACATGCGGCCGAGCGTGGCACGACGTTTACCTCCATGCGCCGCACCATCGTGGGCGGGGCGCCATGCCCGACGGCCATGACCACAGAATTCCAGGAGCGTTACCACGTCGATGTCCTGCACGCATGGGGGATGACGGAACTGAGTCCGGTAGGCACGGTCTGCAGTTTCAAAGCGCACCACCTGTCGTGGCCGACGCCGCAGCGCTACGCCGTCCAGGCAAAGCAGGGCCGCGCCGTGTTCGGCATCGACATGAGAATCGTGGGCCCGGACGGCGAGGAATTGTCATGGGACGGTCAGGTGACCGGCGACCTGCAGGTGCGCGGGCCGTGGGTTACGTCCGGATATTTCGGCAGCGAAGATACGCCGCCGCTTTGCGACGGCTGGTTTCCGACCGGTGACGTGGCGAAGATCGATCCCGACGGATTTATGCAGATCACCGACCGCAGCAAGGACGTCATCAAGTCCGGTGGCGAATGGATCAGCTCAATAGACATCGAGAACGTGGCGTGCTTGCACCCGGAGGTTGCGAGCGCAGTGTGCATCGCTGCAAGGCATCCGAAATGGGATGAGCGCCCGTTGCTGCTGATCGTAAAAAAGCCGGAGAGCGCGCTTGGAACCGACGAGCTGCTCGAATTTTTTGACGGCCGGGTGGCGAAGTGGTGGAAGCCCGATGCCGTTGTGTTTGTAGACGCCGTTCCTCTCGGCGCAACCGGCAAGGTGCTCAAGAACCAGTTAAGGGATCAGTTCAGGGACTACTACCTGACGGCTTGACGCGGCCCGCAAGAGTAACGGCAGCCTGATTCGGTCGAAGAGGATATCGCCGGGCTTTGTCAGGTTGAGTGACCGTCGAAGATGTTGGTGCTATGAAGAAGACGAAATCGGTCTATCACGGTCACCGGTTCGCGGCTGGCGTCATCAGTTGTGCAGTGCGCTGGTACCTTCGTTTTCAATTGAGCTTGCGCGACATTGAAGAGCTGCTGTTTGAGCGCGGCGTGCGGGAGTTGTTCACGAAATTGCTCCATGGCTGCTTCTGCGGATTGGCTTCCCGATCGAGCGAGCACGCCAGACCGATCCGCTCCAATCAGGGGAAATACCAAGCGGCCATCAATTTCTGTTCGAAGCCTATGCGGCGCGACCCCGGCAGGTTCGCCCGGCGATACCGGCGCACGCCGAATGTTGCAAACCGGCGACAGACAAATTAAATCGATGCATGAATTATTTTTGCGGAAATATCATCGACCCCCGTAAAGGCCGAGCTCATGACCCGTGGCCACAGCCAACCCGGGCGGCTTGCCTATCAAATATACAAGGGGAAAACCTCGATGAAGAAGACCACTAGCGCCATCGCCGGAGCACTGATCGCTCTCGCGGCCCAATCCGCTTTCGCACAAAACTCGGTCACGCTGTACGGCATTGTCGACACGAGCGTGCGCTACCTCACCAACGCGAATGCGAACAACGACAGTCAGGTGTCGATGGGCGTCGGTCCGATCACCGGCAGTCGCTGGGGCTTGAAGGGGACCGAGGACCTGGGCGGTGGCCTGTCCGCGGTGTTCCGGCTTGAAAACGGCTTCAACCTCTGGAACGGCCAGCTCGCGAGCTCGGGCACGCTGTTCAATCGGATGGCCTATGTTGGGCTGTCGAGCAACCAGTACGGCACCGTCACCTTGGGCCGCCAGAATACGCCGCTGTTCGACCAGCTCGGTAACGTCTACGACCCGCTGACGGTCGGTAACTACGATCAGGATGGCTGGCTGCCCGGCGCACTCGGCTACGGCCTGCGCCAGAACAACTCCGTCAAGTACAACGGCCAGTTCGGCGGCCTGAACGTCGAGGGCATGTACAGCTTTGGCGGCGTGGCCGGCAGCACCGGCGCGAACAACATGTACGGCTTGACCGCGTCCTATACGTACGGTGGCCTGTCGTTCGATGCCGGCTATCAGCAGAACAGCGATGCGCATAACAACAAGTTCAAGGTCATCAACGTCGGCGCTGTCTATGCGTTCAGCACGGTCAAGGCCTATGCAGGCTGGCTGCATGCGCAGGACAACACCGGCATGGTCGATATCTTCATGTCGGCCGCGAACTCGCCGGCTGCCAACTTTGCGGCGCCTGTTACGAATACCAACCGCATCGACGATGGCTTCTACGTCGGTACCACGTGGCAGGTGACGGCGCCGCTGTTGCTGACCGCAGCGGGCTACTACGATCATGCCCGCAATGCGCTGAACGCCAACGACACCACGCTCAGCCGCGGTATCCGCTACTCGGCCGTGCTGCTTGCCGAGTACTCGCTGTCCAAGCGTACCGAAGTGTATGGCACGGTCGATTTCATCCGCGGAACCGGCGCGGCGACCGCGGACTTCCCGGGTCGCAACAACCAGACCGGCGTTGCAGTCGGCCTGCGCAACATCTTCTGATGCGTACTGCCCGGTTTGCCGCCGGGCATCGCACTGGCCTGACGACGGCGCGCACTGCAAGGTGCGCGCCGTTTTTTCATGGTGCGCCCAGCATGGGCGCATTCATTCAACCGCAGAATTGCCGGCAACGCGGTGGCGTGACGCCGGTTTCGATGCGCCGCACCGAAAGTACTTAGAGCCACCCCCGATCTCGCGTTGACAGGGTAGGTCCAGCTCGTTTCTTACCGAATTTACGATCGTAAGTTCTCTGACCCGTCATCGACATGACTCCGTTTCTGTTGCGTATGCAACATGATTAGGTTCGTAAGATATCCATCACGGTCGATTAACGTCCCGTCTTTAGCATGTCCTTATTCGCTGATCACCCTACGGTCATTCAAAACAAGGACGCTGAAACATGCAACGGGTACGTTCAAGGTTCCGCAAGAAACCGCTTACGCAGTTCGTCCTGGCTTCGCTTTGCGCGGCCGGTACGCAAGTTTCCTTCGCCCAGACCTCCGGGGATCTCGGCTCAGTGCAAAGCACGGCGACCGCGTCCGCTGGCGCCGCTGCGCCGTCTGGCAACGTGCAATCAGCGCCGGCCCAGGCGCCGTCGCAGGGGTCGCTGAGCGCGAGCGAGCCGAAGTCCATCATCAGCCGCCATTACATCGAGAACAGCACTGCACCGACCGCGAACTATAGCGACATCATTCAGATCTCGCCGAGCGTGTCCAATATCGACCCTAACGGCGCAGGCTTGATGGAGTCGCAAAGCCTGTCGATTCGCGGCTTTCAGGACGGTCAGTACAACGTGACATTCGACGGTATCCCGTTTGGCGACGCCAACGATTTCACCCACCATTCGACCTCGTTTTTCTCGTCGCGCAATATCGGTTCGATCGCGGTGGATCGCGGTCCTGGCGACGCCTCGCAGATCGGCTTTGCGACGTTCGGCGGCACGATCTCCGTGCAGTCGGTGGAACCGTCTCTGACGCCGAAATTCACGGTCTTCGGTTCGTACGGAAGCTTTAATACCTGGACGGGAGGCGCCGAACTCAACACCGGCGACATGCAGCAATGGGGCGATGCGCGCGCGGTGGTCGGTTACAACCACGTCGGCAGCGACGGCTATCTGACCAACGCGGCGCAACGTCGCGACAACTTTTTCTTCAAGCTCGACAAGCCGCTCGGCGACGACACGCTGCTCACGCTGTATGCCGACTACAGCCGCGTCCACCAGAACGTGTCGCTCGGCGCGACGGCGGCGCAGATCCATCAGTTCGGGCCTGACTTCGGCCTGAGCGGCGATCCGACGAGCCAGTCGTACTACGGCTACAACTTCGACCGCATCAACACGGACTTCGAGTACATCGGCATCAAGACCAAGCTCGCGGACTGGAAGATCGAAAACAAGTTGTACACCTACGCGTATTACCACGACGGCTTCAATGGTCTGGATCCGAACGGCGAAACGCCGAACGGCACCACCTTCGGTCCGAACAACGTGCCCGGCCAGCAGATGGCCAACAACTACCGCGCTTTCGGCGACATCGTGAATGCCGAGCGGCAGATCGGACCGGGCAAGCTGCAGCTCGGCGCATGGCTCACGCACCAGTCGAATTTCCGCGACAACATGAACGTGGACGATTCGCTGAATTTCGCGCTCGAGCAGCTGAACTTCACGATGCACGACACGTTCCTCACATTCGAGCCGTTCATCCAGTACGAGTGGCAATTGCCGCACGGGCTGACCGTGACGCCGGGCGTCAAATACGTGTCGTTCAATCGCAATATCGACACGCCGCTCGATCAGGGCTCCGGCGCGGCGGTGAACTTCAGCCATACGTGGACGAAGGTACTGCCGTCGCTGACGCTCCATGAGCAGATCAACCCGAACTGGAGCGCGTACATCCAGTACGCACAAGGTTTCCTCGCACCGAACCTCAATGTGTTCTACGTGCAGAATCCGTCCGTTTCCGGCCAGCCCGACCCCGAGCAGACCGACAACTACCAGATCGGCACGACGTACAAGACCGACCGCCTGACGGTATCGGCCGATCTTTACTACATCAACTTCCGCAATGCGGTGACGAGCCGCGTCGTAAGCGGCACCGCGACATTCTCGAATGCGGGCGGCGCGGTCTACAAGGGCTTCGAATCGGAAGCGACGTTCTATGCCGGACTCGGTTTCAGCCTGTACGGCAACCTGACCTTCAATTCGGCCAAACAGAAGAACACCAACACGTGGATGCCGAACGCACCGCAATCCACGGCCGCGCTGGGTTTGATCTATGAACGCGGTCCGCTCTACGGCTCGCTGATCACCAAGTTCGTCGGCCATCAGTTCGGCGATACCGGCGATACGCAACCGATCGGCGGTTTCACTGTGACCAACCTTTCTGCCGTCTACACGATCAAGAGCCCGGCCTCGTGGATGCACAACACGCGTATCGGCCTCGAACTCGACAACGTCTTTAACCGCACCAGCATCGACGCGCTCGCCGGCTTTACCGCCGCCGCCGGCACGCCGTTGTACTGGACGATTCCCGGCCGCGCGGTTGTCGCCTCGCTGTCCACCGACTTCTAACCGGAGATTGATTCAATGAATGTCGACACCCTGCTGCACCTCGCGAACGATTCCGGAGGCGTGCTGTATGTGATCGCCGCGATGCTGTTCGTCGCGTTGACGGTGATTGTCGAGCGCTTCTGGTTCCTGCATCGCCTCGCGGCATGCGGTCATGCCGCGCTTGAACAGGTCGACCGGCTCGATCATCTCGACGCGGCGACGCTCGCCTCGCTCACGCAGCAATATCGCGACTTGCCGGTCGCACGGCTCTTTGCGACGGCTACGCGTTTGCAGACCACACACAACCGCGAGGAACTCGACGCGCGCTTCAACGAGGTCATCATGCGTGAGGCGCCGCGCATCGACCGGTTGCTGTGGGTGCTCGATACGATCGTCACGCTCGCGCCGTTGCTCGGTTTGTTCGGCACGATCATCGGCATGTTCAACGCGTTCCAGGTGTTGTCGAACCCGGGCAACGCGCCGACCCAGGTGACCGGCGGCGTCGCCGAAGCGCTGGTCGCCACCGCGTCGGGCCTGTTCGTCGCGATGCTGGGTCTGGTGTTTTTCAATGGGCTGCATAACCGGGTCCGCTCCGTTGTGCATCAACTGGATACGTTGAAGGCGGCGCTCGTGAATCGCATGGCCGGCACCGCGCACGAGCAGGTGGTGAGAGGAGAGCGCGAAGCGCCGCGCGCCGTTGCTGGAAAGCTCGTGTCGCAAGGGGCGTGACGATGAAGTATTTCGAAGCGCGCAAAGCACGCATCGAGATCATCCCGATGATCGACATCATGTTCTTTCTGCTGGTGTTCTTCATCATGATCACGCTGCACATGATTCCGAATGCGGGTCTGAAAACGCAGTTGCCGTCGAGCGCGAGCACTCAGGCATTGCCGCCGGCGAAGGTGATGGTCACGCTGTCCGACGACGGCGCGATGTCGGTCGAGGGCAAGACGATGTCGGCCGCGGAACTCACGGCGATGCTCTCGGCGCGGCCCGATGCGGCGCATACGGCAGTGACCATCGCTGGCTCGAAGGTCGCGCAGATTCAGAAGCTCGTTGCCGTGATGGACGCTTGTCGCGCGGCGGGCGTGTCGCAAATCGCGCTGGCCGCACAACCCGTGGCGAAGTGAGATGGCGACGATCTCTGTGCATGTCCGCGCGCCGGAGCGACGGCGCATCTATCTGGCGGCGGCTTTTGCTCTCGTCGTGGAGGCCGGTGTGCTTGCCGGTGCCTATCTGATGTTGACGCATCGGCACGTTGCGCAGGCCGAGCTGCCGGCGACGGTGTTGACGCTTGCGCCAGCGGCTGCACCCACGCCCGCGCCTGCAGCGCAGCCAGCACCTCAGCCTCAGCCTGTGGCGCATCCGCCTCAGCCCGTGCATCGCGCCGAGCGTGTGGTAACGCAGCGTCCGGTCGTGCATGCGCCCGCACCGGTAGCACCACCCAAACCGGACCCGGCACCCACGGTGCCGTCGGCCACGCCGACGGAGCCGCCTGCTGTGTCCCATCCGGCGCCACCGCCGCCTGTTGCGGCGCCCGCGACACCTGCCACGCCGGGAGCGAGCTTCGAAGCCGCGTTACGTGCGGCCATCCAGTCCGCCTTGCATTACCCGGAGTCGGCGCGCATGGGCGGTATCACCGGCCGGACGCGAGTGGCTTTCGAATACCGCGACGGCTTGATTTCCGACGCGCGGGTCGTCGTCTCCAGCGGCGTTGGCCTGCTCGATCGCGCTGCGCTGGCTGCAGTGCGCGATGCAGTGTGTCCGAAGCCGGAATCCGCTTTCGCAGGAAAGACGCTCTCTGAACAACTGTGGGTCACCTTCAATCTAAACGAAACCGAATGAAACCGATTCTTTCCGCCATCACAGCCGCTCTTTCGCTCTCCGCTCTTGCCGTCACAGGCACTGCCTGCGCGGGCGCACTGCCGCCAGGGGCTCCGGTGCAGCACGTGCTGCTGATCAGCGTCGACGGCCTGCATACCGGCGACCTCGCCAACTTCATTCAGGCGCATCCCGATAGCACGCTGGCGAATCTGTCGAAGCAGGGCGTCGACTACACCAACGCCCATACGGTCGAGCCGGCCGATTCGTTTCCCGGCCTGCTGGCTCTCGTCACCGGTGGCACGCCCGCCGTGACCGGCGTGTACTACGACGACTCCTACGACCGCGAGCTTGCGGCGCCCGGCAGCGATTGCAGCCGGGGGGGGGCACGGGTCCGCTATGACGAGTCGCTCGACACGATTGGCGCGGACGGCCGCGATGCAATCGATCCGGCCAAACTGCCGCGCGATCCGCGGCACGCTTGCACGCCGGTCTATCCACACGCGTTCCTGCGCGTCAATACGATCTTCGAAGCCGTGCGTGAAGCTGGCGGTTATACCGCCTGGACCGACAAGCACCCGACCTACGAACTGGTCGAGGGGCCGTCCGGTCACGGCGTCGACGATCTGTTCCTGCCGGAGATCGGCGCCAACTACGAAGGTCTGAGCAACGTGTCGACCCGCGCGATCACCGGTTCGCTCGGCAAGACTGAAGACTACGACGATATGAAGGCGCGCGCGGTCATCAATGAGATCGACGGGTTGAGCCACGACGGCAGCCGGCACGCAGCCGTGCCGAACGTGTTCGGGCTGAATCTGCAGGCGGTGAATGTCGCGCAGAAGCTGTACGGCTATCGCGACGCCGAGGGTGGCTTGACACCAGGCGTGGATCGCGCGATCGACCATGCTGACCGGCTGATCGGCCAGTTCGTCGGCGAACTCGAGAAGCAGCACCTGCGCGAGGACACGCTGGTGATCGTGACGGCCAAGCACGGCAACGGTCCGATCGATCCGGCCCGCCTCAGCAAGATCGACGAGCGCCGCTTGCAAAAGGTGATCGACGACGCGGCGCCCGGTGCGCTCGCGCAACTGACCACCGATCACGGCGCGTTGATCTGGCTGCACGATGCGTCCGCGACCCAGCGGATCAGCGCCGCGCTCAGAAGCCAGTCGAAAGCTTTGGGCATCGCCGACGTGCTAAGCGGTGACCGGCTGGCGCTACGTTTTCCCACGCCGCTGCAGGACAGCCGCACGCCGGACATCGTCGTGGTGTCGCGCGACGGTGTCATATTTACGCCACCGAAGGATGGCAAACTCGCCGAACACGGCGGTTTTCATAACGACGATACAGCGGTGGCGCTGCTGATTGCGAGTCCGCGACTTGCCGATCAGGGCCGCCACGTGACTTACCCCGTCTCGACGACTCAGGTCGCGCCAACCATTCTGGCCGCGCTGGGTCTCGCGCCCACCGCGTTGCAGGCGGTCGCGCAGGAAGGCACAGCAGTGCTGCCGGCCACGACGTGGGCGCAGTCGCGGCAACTGGCTCAAGATCAACGAGGAACCCACCCACTTGGCAAGTGAACTGCCGATTTCCCTGCTATGCAGGAGCACGCCGCGCGTGCTGGTCGTCGAGGACGATCAGCACGTCGCGCTTGAAATCCATGCTGCGCTCGAAGACTACGGTTTCGACGTCGAATGCGTGCCGACCGGTCATCACGGGTTGCTACGCGCCCTGAACGGCGACTTCGACGTCGTGGTGCTCGACCGCATGCTGCCGGACATCGACGGCTTGTCGATCCTGTCCACCTTGCGCAACGTCGGTAAGCGCACGCCAGTGCTCATCCTGAGCGCGCTGGGCGCAGTCGACGAACGCGTGCGCGGACTGCGGGCCGGCGGGGACGACTACATGACCAAGCCGTTCGACGGGCTCGAACTGACCGCGCGGCTGAACGCGTTGCTGCGCCGCAATTCATCGGGTGGGGAGCCGTCCTTGTTGTGCGTCGGCGATCTGACGCTCGACCCTGCTACGCGCGTCGTTCAGCGCGCCGGACAGACGCTCGAACTGCAACCGCGCGAGCTGGCGCTGCTCGAGTTCCTGATGCGCCACGCCGGCCAGGTCGTCACGCGCGCGATGCTGTTCGAGTCGGTCTGGAATTACCCGTTCAACACGCAGACGAATGTCGTCGACATGCATATTTCCAATTTGCGCCGCAAGGTCAGTTGCAATGGGCGCTTGCCGGCCATGATCGTGACGGTTCGTAGTGCCGGCTATATCATCCATGCCGAAAGCTAAGCGAGCGGCGCGGGTCAACGCGGGCAGCGTCGGCTGGCTGGTGATCGTTTTCGTCAGTTCCGCGATCGCGCTGTTCGCGTTGTTGTACTGGCTGACGAGCAGCTATCTGCTGCATGAAGTCGACGAGCGTCTGCGTGGCGAGGTGGCGGAATTCCACACGATCGGCCGCGCCGAAGCGATTGCGGAAATCGCGGCATTGAGCCGGCGCGATATCGCTAACAGCCGACCGTATGGCGTATTCGATGCGAACGGTGCGCGGCTCGCGGGCAATGTGGCGGTGTTGGCCGCGGAGCCGGACCGGCAACCCTTCAACTATACGCAGACTTTTCGTGACCGCGGCACGCAGGTCGAAGGGCACTATCGCGGCATTATCGTGCCGACCACCAGCGGTGTGCGGATTGTGGTCGGACATTCGATCGACGAGATCATCGTGTTCGACCGCACCTTGGTGAAGACGCTATGCGCGGGCATGACGCTGACGATTCTGCTTGCGATCGGCTGCGGTGCCGCGCTCAACTGGATGTCGAACCGGCGCATTCGCGCGATCAGCGAAGCCAGCCGCGAAATCATGACGGGCAAGCTGAACCGCCGTCTGCCGACACGCGGCACGAGCCACGATCTCGACCGGCTGGCGTCGATCGTCAATACGATGCTCGACGAGATCGAGCACCTTGTCGAAGAGGTGCGAGGGGTTTGCGCCGGTATCGCGCACGATCTGCGCACGCCGATGACGCAGTTGCGCGCGGGACTTGAACGGGCTGGCCGGCGCGCGCGAACGCCTGAGGACTATGCGAGCGCGATCGATAGCGCGATCATGCAATCGGACGTGGTGCTCAATCGCTTTACGGCGCTGCTGAGGATCGCGGAGATCGAGGCGGGAGGACGCAAGGCGAGCTTCGGGCCGGTATCGCTCGATACGGTGCTGCGCGATGTCGTTGAACTCTATGAACCGCTTGCCCATGAGCGGGGATTGACGATGAAGTTGAAAGCGATCGCGCCGGTGGAAGTCATCGGCGATTCCGACCTGCTCTTTGGCGTGGTCGAAAATCTTCTCGACAACGCGTTGAAGTTCACGCCGCGAGGCGGCGAGATCACGCTCGAAGCGTCTCAAGTCGACGAGCTTGCCATGCTGCAAGTGGCCGACACGGGGCCCGGCATCGAACCTGGTGAGCGCGAGGCGGTGTTCCGGCCGTTCTACCGCAGCGGCGGCGCGAAAGCGCAGGCAACGGCTGGGCATGGCCTCGGTCTGAGTCTTGTCGCGGCTATTGCACGTGTGCATGGCGCGGACATCTCGATCAGCGATAACCAGCCGGGTTGCAAAATGCTGATGCGATTTGGACGGGACTGAGGCTCACGCTTCAGCAACGCGTTGCCGGTCGCCCGGTGAAAGAGATACCCCAAGCTCACGATTAATGTAAATTGGTCGTTCTTGAGCGTGACTTTCAGCGGACAAACCCATGAAAAGCGGAAAATCAAAACTGACTCGTCGGGATGCCGACGATCTTTTCCCCGACCTGCAGCAAAGCGGTGCCCATCTTGCTAGCCGGCCTGATAACCCGTTCGGAGAAGATGTATCCAGAACAACCGAACGGCGTGATCGTGACGAGGCTTCGCTTTGGAAAGACAACCTCGTTACCCTGCCCATAGCGATCGAGTTGCCTCCGGGATATGCGTCGGTGTCGCAGGTGCGTGAGGCGATGGAGCGGGCCTGGCGTGTGAAATGGATCCGGGAAAGCGGCAACGAGGTCGTCGCGGAATTTCCTGAAGGCTGGGCGGCCATTCGGCCGGCAAGCGGTGCCGTGGAATTGAGGGACGCAAGTGGCGTGGTCCGGGCCGTGTACGGCTGGGCAGGGGATGCTGAAGTGAGACTACTGCCGCGATATCGGGTCGAATCGCAGGAGAACAGTTCAAGCGGTCTCGGCAGTCTGGTTGTCCGTGATCGTGAGAACGGACAGATTCTTGAGAGGTCGTCGACTTGGTCTGCGCAAACCGGGACCAACCACCCTGATTGGACCCGACTGTCGGTGTGGCTCGACAAGCAGTATCCGCTTCACCGGGATCCACTGCGGCTCTGGACGGATTGCGAAGACAACCTCGGTTGAATTCGGCTAATCGAAAATCCGCGTCCCACTGCCTCTGCCGCGAGGCATGCAATCCGTGCCGTCGCCAATCGCAAAGAACACCATCATGCAACACCTGAAATACCTGACCGGCTACCCACCAGCGCTGCAAGAGAAGGTGAAAAAGCTGATAGCCGACGACCAACTGGGCCACTATCTCACCGCGAGGTACCCCGGCGCGCACAAGGTGCAAACGGACAGGGCCCTGTACGAGTACTGCGCGGAGCTCAAGCGCGAACACCTTCGCAACGGAGCGCAAATCGACAAAGTCACTTACGACAGCAAGCTCGACGTCGTGCGCCATGCTCTCGGCCTTCACACGAGCATCTCGCGCGTGCAAGGCGGCAAGCTGAAGGCAAAAAAAGAAATCCGCGTCGCCTCGCTATTCAAGGACGCCGCGCCGGAATTCCTGAAAATGATCGTCGTGCATGAACTCGCTCATCTGAAAGAAAGCGACCATAACAAGGCGTTCTACCGCCTCTGCGAGTTCATGCATCCGGGCTACCACCAGATTGAATTCGATCTGCGCTTGTATCTCACGTACCGCGATCTGATGAAAAACCAGGCCTGAGCGTCAAGCTTCAGGTGTGGCGCTTGGGGCAACGCTTGCCACCCGGAACGCAGCACCGCATCAAGCAGCAACCGCTTCAACCGTCTCAACCGTCTCAACCGCCGACGCCGTCAACAACACCGGAATCGACTTCGAAGTCGGCGTCCCGGCGCCATCGGCGACCGAAGAGAGCGGCACCAGCGGATTCGTCTCCGGGTAGTAAGCGCCGAGACACCCACGCGGAATGTCGTACTCCACCAGCAAGAACCCGTTCGCATGACGCTCGACCCCATCGGCCCACACGCTCGTGATATCCACGCGCTGTCCCGCAACGAAACCCAGCATCGCCAGATCCTCCTTGTTGGCGAACAGCACGCGCCGCTGCCCATACACGCCGCGATAGCGGTCGTCGAGGCCGTAGATCGTCGTGTTGTACTGGTCGTGTGAACGCGTCGTCATCAAGGTCATCAGACGCTCGCCGTGCTCTCTGCGCGCTTGATGAATCGGCGTGTCGACGTCGATTGCATGCACCAGGAATTGCGCCTTGCCGCTCGGCGTTTTCCAGATCCGCTCGCGCGACGCCACGCCCAGGTGAAAACCGCCTGGGTTCTTCAGACGCTCGTTGTAGTCCTGGAAGCCTTCGATCACCTGCGCGATGCCGTCGCGAATCAACGCATAGTCTGCTGCCTGAGCGAGCCAGTCGACCTTGCCGCTGCCGAGCGTGGCGTGCGCCATGCGCGCGACGATGGCAATCTCCGACAACAGATTCTCCGAGGCCGGCTTGTTCATACCGTACGAGATGTGCACCATGCTCATCGAATCCTCGACGCTCACGCCTTGCGCAACGCCATTCTGCAGATCGATTTCAGTGCGCCCGAGTGTCGGGAGAATCAGCGCGTCGCGTCCGTGCACGAGGTGGCTGCGGTTCAGCTTGGTCGTGATGTGCATGGTCAGGTCGCACGAGCGCATCGCGTCCCACGTGCGCGGCGTGTCCGGCGTCGCGATCGAGAAGTTGCCGCCGAGGCCGATGAACACCTTCACCTTGCCGGCGAGCATCGCCTGGATCGTGTTGACGACGTCGAGACCATGCTCGCGCGGCGGCTCGAAATCGTAGACTTCGCCAAGCCTGTCGAGAAACTCCTGAGTCGGCCTTTCTTCGATGCCGACCGTGCGGTCGCCCTGCACATTCGAGTGTCCGCGCACCGGGCACAAGCCCGCGCCGCGGCGGCCGATATTGCCGCGCATCATCATCAGGTTCGATAGGATTTGCACCGTCGGCACGGAGTTCTTGTGCTGCGTGAGGCCCATGCCCCACGTCGAAATCACTGCGCGGCCCTTCACGTAGATGTCGGCGAGCTTCAGCACGTCTTCAAACGGCACGCCCGATTCGGCGACGATGGTGTCCCAGCTTTCGGCACGCAAATCATCGGCGAAGGCATCGAAGCCGACCGTGTGTTCGGCGATGAACGCGACGTCGAGCACACGTTCGAGACCCGAGGCCAACGCTTCGTCGTCGAGTTCGGTCACGCGTTTGGCGACGCCCTTGATCAATGCGAAATCGCCGCCGAGTTTCGGCCGGATGAACACGGAGCTGATCTTCGTGCTGCCCATTGTGATCATCTCTACCGGATGTTGCGGGCTTGCAAAGCGTTCCAGGCCACGTTCCTTCAGCGGATTGATCGACACAATGGTCGCGCCGCGCTTCGCACACTCACGCAACTCGCCGAGCATGCGCGGATGGTTGGTCGCCGGATTCTGACCGAAGATCAGGAGCGTATCGGCGTGCTCGAAGTCGTCGAGCGTGACCGTGCCCTTGCCGATGCCGACCGTGTGCGGCAAGCCGCGGCTGGTCGCTTCGTGGCACATGTTCGAGCAATCGGGGAAATTGTTAGTGCCGTACATGCGCACGAACAACTGGTACAGGAATGCGGCTTCGTTGCTGGCGCGGCCCGACGTGTAGAAGGCGGCGCTGTCGGGATTGTCGAGGCGCTTCAAGTGATCGGCGATCAGGTCGAACGCTTCGTTCCAGCCGATCGGCACATAACGGTCGCGTACGGCGTCGTAGACGAGCGGGTCGGTCAAGCGGCCGTGTTGTTCCAACTCGAAATCCGACTGCGCCATCAGTTCTTCGACCGTGTGCTCCTCGAAGAACGCCGGCGTTACGCGCTTGCTGGTCGCCTCGGCCGCCACGGCCTTGACACCGTTTTCGCAGAACTCGAAGGTCGACGCATGCTCGCGATCCGGCCACGCGCAACCCGGGCAGTCGAAGCCGTCCGGCTGGTTCTGTTTGAGCAGGGTGCGGTAGTTGCCGCCCGTCACCTTTTCCTTGATCAGGTTGATGGCGACGTATTTGAGCGCGCCCCAGCCAGCGGCGGGGTGCGTATACGGTTCGATGCGAGCTTCGGATTTCTTCATGATCTTGCCGCCGGATGTGGCTTGGACGAGGCTTTTATGCCGATGTATGGAAGCCTACTGTGTTCCAAAAACGGCGCAGCATACAGAAAAATGGAAAGCGGAGGGGTACAGTTGCTGGAAATTTGTCATAGACTGGCATTCCCGCCCACGCGTTTGTTTGAGCCAGGTCCTTGAAACTGTACGAAAAACTCGCCGATGAAATGACCGAAGCCGTGCGCCGCGGCGTCTTCGCGGCGGGCGAGCGGATTCCGTCGGTGCGGCAGGCGAGTCAGCAGCATGGCGTCAGCATCAAGACCGTGCTGCACGCGTACGCGTTGCTGGAAAGCCGGGGGATTGTCGAGACTCGTCCGCAGTCGGGCTATTTCGTGCGCGACGCGCTGGCGACGGCGGCAGCGCTTGACGAGCCGCGTCTGAGCCGCCAGCCGGCAGCCCAGACGCCGCCGGTGGCCGCCGCGGTCGACGTGAGCCGCCTCGTGTTGTCGACCCTGCGCAGCATCCGCGCGCACGACGCCGTGCCGCTCGGCTCGCCATACCCCGATCCGTCGCTGTTCCCATGGCGGCGCATCAACCAGTACGCAAATGCGATCGCCCGGCGCCACGCGAGCTGGAATCTGATCGACGACTTGCCGCCCGGCAATCCCGAACTGATCCGCCAGATCGCGCGGCGCTATGCCGAGAACGGCGTGCCGGTCGATCCGGACGAAATCATCATCACGCTCGGCGCGACGGAGGCGATCAACCTCAGCTTGCAGGCGGTCGCCAAGCCGGGCGATACGGTCGCCGTCGAGTCGCCGACTTACTACGCGATGCTGCACGCCATCGAGCGTCTCGGCATGCGCGCAATCGAAGTGGCGACGCATCCGGTCCACGGCATCGATATCGAGGCCCTGGCCCAAGTCATCGCCCGGCAGAAGATCGCCGCGTGCATGGTGATGCCGAACTTCCAGAATCCGCTCGGTTTCCAGATGCCGGACGCGCGCAAGCAGCAACTGGTCGAACTGCTCGCCGCGCACGAGATTCCCGCCATCGAAAACGATGTCTATCAGGAGTTGTACTTCGGCGAGGCGCGGCCGTCGACCTTGAAGAACTTCGATACCAGGGGGCTGGTGCTGCATTGCGCGTCGTTTTCGAAGAGCCTGACCGCGTCATACCGGATCGGTTGGGCAATGCCGGGGCGCTATCGCGCGCAGGTCGAGAAGCTGAAGTTTCTCAACACGCTCACTACGCCTTCGGTGCCGCAAGTTGCCGTCGCCGATTACCTGAGGCATGACGGCTACGACCGGCATCTGCGGCATGTGCGCAAGATCTACCGGCAGCAGGCGAGCATCATGATGGCGATGGTGCAGCGGTTTTTTCCGGTGGGCACGCGCATGTCGACGCCGCAAGGCGGGTACGTGCTGTGGGTGGAATTGCCCGAACGTGTCGATTCGATGCGGCTCTATCAGGCGGCGCTCGCGCGCAGTATCACGATCGGGCCGGGCATGATGTTTTCGATGCGCAATGATTTTCGCCACTTCATCCGGCTCAATTACAGCTATCCGTGGACGGCGCAGACCGAGGCGGCATTGAAGACGCTGGGTGAACTGGTGGCGCAGATGACTTGATGGGGCTCGATAGGGCTTGAGAAAAGCGAGGAGACATTCACGATGGAAGACGACGAACTCGATCCGGTGCTGGTCGCCATACTGGCGCAGTTGTGGCGCGCTTATCAGGAAACGCCTGACGGCGCGTGGTCGCTCGCCAAGCTTTCCAAGCAGGCGGACGTGCCGATGAGTGGCTTGCGGCGGCAGTTGACGGCGCTGGTTGACGGCGGGCTGGTGGACACCACCTTCACCGAGGAAGGCACGGGGACGGCGCGCCTGAGCGAGATCGGCCAGGGCTTGTGTGCGGATTTGTTCGGCGAGGGCGGTCCGCCTGACGATGAGCAAGCGGACCCGCCGCCACAGATTCATTGAGTTGCAGCTGAATCCGGCGCGAGGGCGACGGCCGAGCGCTTCAGCGCTGAGGGGACTCGGTATCCGGGAGTTGCGGGTGCTATCCGTTCGACCCTATGGAACCTTCTTTTCCGCTACCAAAATACAGATTTCGTTATGGGCGAGATAACGAATAATAATTTTTCCGCTGAAATTGACCTTCGAATATGGCCTCTTATGCTGGAGCCTTGCCCGGGACAATCCCGAGCGATGTGCCGTGCACCTGGAAACCATCTTCGGAGAATTCATGAAAGCAAAGCTGGCGCGAGTACTGCATCACTCATTGCGCATCAAAACCGTCCGGACCGTTCTCGCCGCAGCGCTCGGCGCGTCCCTCGCGTTCAGCGCCGGGGTAGCGGCAGCAGCGACTGCGCAGCCGCTCGGCATCGCCTTTGTCTACCTCGGCAATCCCGGCGACGCCGGCTGGACCTATGCGCACGAGCAGGGCGTGAAAGAGGTCGAGGCCAAGTTCGGTGACAAGATCAAAGTGACGCGTATCGAGAACGTGCCGGAGTCGGCGGATTCGGAGCGCGTGTTTCGCGATCTGGCGTCCAAGGGCAACAAGATCGTGGTCGGCTCGAGCTTCGGCTTCCAGGATTTCGAACTGAAGGTCGCCAAGGACTTCCCGGACGCCGTGTTCGAACATGCAACCGGCTACAAGAAGGCCGCCAACTTCGCCACCTATGACGTGCGGACCTACCAGAGTGCCTACCTGGCCGGGCTGGTCGCCGGTTATACGACGAAGTCCAACACGCTCGGCTTTGTCGGCTCGGTGCCGGTGCCGGAGGTGGTGCGCAACATCAACGCGTTCACGATGGGTGCGCGCTCGGTCAACCCTAATGCGCGTGTGAAGGTCGTGTGGATCAACAGCTGGTTCGACCCGGGCCGCGAAAAGCAGGCCGCCGAGACGCTGATCGGCCAGGGCGCCGACGTGCTGATCCAGAACACCGATTCGACGGCGACGATGCAGACGGCTGAACAGAAGAAAGTGCATGCATTCGGCTGGGACTCCGACATGAAGAAGTTCGGACCGAACGCGCAGCTGGGCGCATGTGTGAGCAACTGGGGCGTGTATTACACGCATCTTGTGCAGCAGGTGATGGCGGGCACGTGGAACAACTCGCCGGTGTGGTGGGGGCTGAAAGAGAAGGCGATCGATCTGGCTGACATCAACACGGACGCGGTGTCGCCGGCGGCGCAAAAGGCGTTGAACCAGAAGCGTGACGACATCGTCTCGGGCAAGTTCAATCCGTTTGCAGGTCCGATCGCGGATCAGTCCGGCGCGGTGAAGGTCGCTGCGGGCAAATCGTTGAGCGATGTGGAACTGCTGCGTTTGAACTGGTTCGTGCAAGGCGTGGACGGTTCGCTGCCGAAGTGATCAATTGCCTGGTTTGCCTAAATATTATTAAAGATTAAAGGAGATCGCCCGTGAGTCTTACCGTCTCGACCGATACCGGCGCCGCCGGAGTGGCTGCGACCTATCCGCCGCAGGGTCTAACGCCAACGCACGAGCAGATCGTGCGGCATCTGCGGCATTCGAGCCGGGTGGCGGAGCGGGCGACGCTGCTGGGGCACCATCCGTTCGGCGCGGTGCTGATCGGCCCGGATCAGGAGACCGTGTTGATGGAGCAGGGCAATGTCGACACGGTGAATCACGCCGAGTCGGTGCTGGCTCGCGTGGCA
Source organism: Paraburkholderia elongata (assembly GCF_013177735.1). Taxonomy (GTDB): domain Bacteria; phylum Pseudomonadota; class Gammaproteobacteria; order Burkholderiales; family Burkholderiaceae; genus Paraburkholderia; species Paraburkholderia elongata. The sequence goes on from NZ_WOEZ01000139.1 coordinate 49,330, forward strand.
GCGTTGAATTTCACGCCGGAGTACTTGTGGAGTTGCACGTTGTATACATCGGTCGAGCCTTGCTGCATGTGCGCCGGTACGATGTATTGGGCCAATATCGGGCGCGTCGTGTTTGGAATGACCGAGAAGCGCTTGCTGGAGGCAACCGGCGGTCATTCCGAGAATCCGACCATGAGCGTGGACTGCCGCTATGTGTTTGACCACTGCCAGAAACCCGTCGAGGTGATTGGTCCAGTGGCCGAGGTGGAAGGTGAGGTGATGGAGGTGCAGCGGAGGTTCTGGAGCGGCAGGTAGCGCTTTTGCCTCCGCGTCGCTTAAGCCTGTTTGCCTGCGATTGGCAAAGAATCAAAAGTAAAGTCCAACACCGCAGGCAAACACAAACAAGCCAATCTCACTGTGCCGAGCCGGCCTGTGCTGACGACAGCATAGCGAGTCCGCAGAACCAGTCGCCGGCGTGTGGCGTGTATTTCCACTGACTGTTGTTTGCCTTGATCACAGTGGAACACTGGTCGTTCACCACGATCCCCGGATTCGCGGCGGTGCATCGAAGCATCGCGGTGTCGGTTTGTTGTAGCGCGGGCATCACCGCCTTACGCTGAAGGTTCGGTTCGGCCGGCACATCCAGGGTTTGCGTTCGCATACTTTCGATCAGCCGCTGCAGTTCCTCGATCCGAGTCGAATACCACGTCCCCAGACACGCCGCATCGCGGCAATTCGCTTCCCGCCACGCCCACTTGCTGTCGCTGTCGGTGAGGAAGACGCGACGGTTGATGACCCGCCGCCGTGCTTTCCAGTACAGTTGCCCAAGCGTGTCATCGAGCTTCGAGAGTGCAGGGTCGTTGCAGATCATCCGTTCGGTGAGTGAGCGTCCCCTGTTGCAGTCGAAGCTGGTAGCGTGAGCGGGCAGATGCGTGAACATCAGTGCGGCGACAAAGATTGGGCGGAAAATTTTCATCGTGGTCCGGGCAGCGCATGGGTTTTTCATGCACTGGATGATCGGCCGAGTCGCCGGAACGCAGACGCCCGAAAACAGCGTGAGTTGGGATGGGTGATTACCAAATCTTGCCTTGCGCGGGCCGCACACTTGGCAGGGCTGGCGCTGACGGCGGGAGCGATCGTCAGATTTACAGTATTAATGGTGTTGTCGCTTCATTGGCTGACCAGGTAGCCGGGCGATGCACTTCGCGTGCTATGCATCGAGATTAAAGTGCGCCGGCCTCGCGTAAACCCCGGTGCGCCGCGTACACTAGCTTGCCGATGTGGGGTTAGGGGGCGCACAAATGACACGCGAAGCGACATCAGATAGCACGATGGGAGCAACGCCTGAGGGCACCCGCTACGGGCCGGATCTGGCCGAGGGGGTGCTGGCGTCGGAGCGCACGGTGTTGCGGCTGATTACGCGCAACACCCCGCTGCCGGAATTGCTCGATGAAGTATGCCGCCGCGCGGAAGCGCTGCTGGGCGAAGGTGCAACCTGTTCGATCCTGCTACTGGACGCGGACGGCGTACGCGCACGCGTGGGCGGCGCGCCATCGCTGCCGGCGCACTTCAGTGCCGCGATCGACGGCGTCGCGATCGGCCCACGGGCCGGGTCCTGCGGCACCGCGATGTACGAGCGGCGCATGGTCACCGTCGAAGATATCGAAACCGATCCGCTGTGGGCCGATTTCCGGCACCTCGCGTTGCCGCTCGGTTTGCGCGCGTGCTGGTCGGTGCCATTTGAAAACGATGCCGGCAGGGTGCTGGGCGCGTTCGCGGTCTATCACCGCACGTCGCGCCGACCGAGCGCCGAAGAAGCGGCGATGCTCCACGATATCAGCCACAGTGTCGGTCTCGCCGTTCATCAGGACGCCATGGCGCAACGCCTCGCGCACAGCGAGGAGCATCACCGGCTGGTTGTGGACCATCTGAACGAGGGCATCATCGTGCAGTCGCGCGACGGCGTGGTGCTGGCCTGCAATCCGAGTGCGCAACGCATTTTGCGGGCGAGCGCCGAACTGGTTGGCCACGACATTCTGACGGTGATGGTGCGTGCGTTTCACGAAGACGGTTCCATCGTCACCGAGGCCGATCGCCCGACCACTCGGGTGCTGGCGAGCGGCAAACCCCTGCTAGGCGTCACGATCGGTCTCGAGCTGACCGACGGCGACGTCATCTGGATTACTGAAAATGTCGTGCCGATCATCAAACCGGGCGACAGCGAACCCAGCTCGGTGCTGATTTCGTTTACCGACATCGGGCCGGTGCGCGAGGCGCAACGGCAGCTCAAGTTTCTGGCCACGCGCGATCCGCTTACGGGCCTCTACAACCGCGCTTACTTGGGCGAGCGAATGCGCGATCTGTTCGCGCCGGTTGGGGGAGCCGGGATCGGCGAACTGGCGCGGGTAGCCGTGCTGTTCGTCGATCTTGACGGGTTCAAGAAGGTCAACGACACCGCCGGTCACGAGGCTGGGGATGCGCTTCTGTGCAGCGTGGCGGAGCGGCTGTCGGCGTGTGTCGCGCAGGACGACACGCTCGCGCGCGTGGGCGGCGACGAGTTCGTGATCGTGGTCAGCGCTTACGAAAACACGGGTCATCTGATCGCGCTCGCCCAGCGGATTCTCGACACGATCGCGGTGCCGTTCGCGGTGGCGGACAACGAGTACTACATGGGTGCGTCGATCGGCATCAGTTTGTTTCCCGAGGACGGCCAGGACGTGCCCACTCTGATGCGCAACGCCGACTCGGCGATGTACCACGCGAAACAATGCGGCCGCAACAATTTTCAGTTCTTCACGGCCGAACTGAATCAGCATCTGCAACGCCGCTTCATGATCGAGCAGGCACTGCGCCGCGCGCTTGCCACCAACGAACTGAGCCTCGTGTATCAGCCGATCGTCGACAGCAAGTGCGGCCGCACGATCGGCGCCGAAGCGCTGCTGCGCTGGTACAACAGTGAGCTGGGGAATGTCTCGCCGGTGGAATTCATCCCCGTGGCCGAGGACGCCGGTCTGATCGTCGAGATCGGCGCCTGGGTGCTGGCGCGGGCCTGTGAGCAGGTCGCGCAATGGCGGCGCACGCTGGCGCCGAATCTGATCGTCGCGGTGAACCTGTCGCCGCGCCAGTTCAAAGGCGGCCTCGTTGAGCGGATCGAGTGCTGTCTCGAGCAGTCCGGACTCGAGCCGGAGGCGCTCGAACTGGAGATTACCGAGCGGCTGTTGATGAGCGACAGCGATGCCGTCTTGCCGATGCTCAGTGCGTTGAGCGCGATGGGCGTGCGGATTTCCGTCGACGATTTCGGCACTGGTTATTCGTCGCTGTCGTATTTGAAGCGGTTTCCGCTGCATAACCTGAAGATCGATCGATCGTTCGTCGCGGGCTTGCCGGATCATCGCGATTCGATCGCGATCACGCAGGCGGTGGTAGCGATGGCCCATTCGCTTGGCATGAATGTCACTGCTGAAGGCGTGGAGACCGCTGAACAAGCGGCGTTTTTGCGCGGGATCGCTTGCGACAAGCAGCAGGGGTATTTTTATAGCCGGCCCGTGGGGGCGAGTGCTTATGCGCGTAGTTTGTGCGACGCGCAGATGGGGCCGGCGCGTCGTGACGGTCCTGACGCCGCCGGCCACAGCGCGGGCGCCGCAAACCCACTTCGCCGTGCGGGTTAATGGGCTAATGGGCCAATACAACGATCGGACCCTGCCGCCGCTGGCGTCCAAACTCGATTGTTCAGTTTGACGAACAAGTGACTTCGCGTTCCCGGTATTTATCCGCGCCCCCGGTCTCCCTACAATCCTCCCATCGAATGTAAATTCCGCGCCGTGCCGAAGCGGCCTCGCGCGATGGGAGCCGCGATGGGACCCGTTATACCAGCCTTGATTAAGAACCAGCTTTATCGGCCATCGGTGGTCCTGCCCATGGTCGCGCTCATGCAGGTGATGGTGTCGCAGGATTTCAACCTCGGGCAGGTCGGTTGGGTCGTTGCGGCGCGCGGCGCGCAGGCTGCGCTGCAACGCTCGCGCGAATTGATCTGCGCCGTCCACTGCCACGCCTGAACACAATCACGCGCAATCTCCATCAATCGGCCGGCGCCGGCCTCTCGGCGCCGCGAACACGGATTGCAAGCCGGCACGCCGGCTTGCACAACGCAACAGAAACAAGCAGATAGGGCGATCACGGCAAGGCGAGGCGCTGAGGGTAAGATGCTACGACCTGCATCCCAGCCTCGGGAGATCTGCCATGCCACAGCACTTTGACGCAGTCGTGATCGGCACGGGACAAGGCGGTGCGCCGCTCGCTGTGCGTCTCGGTCAAAGCGGCCGTAAAACCGCGGTCATCGAACGTGCGGCTTTCGGCGGGACCTGCGTGAATGTCGGCTGCACGCCGACCAAGTCTTATGTGGCCAGCGCCCGCGCGGCCCACGTGGCGCGCCATGCCGCGGACTTGGGCGTGCAGGTGAGCGGCGCCGTCGGCGTCGATCTGGCGGCGGTCAAGGCGCGCAAGGACAGGATCATCGGCCAATCGCGCGACGGCGTCGAAAAATGGCTGCGCGGCACGGATAACGTCACCGTCTTCAACGGCCACGCGCGCTTCACCGGCCCGCATACGCTCGCCATCAGCGGCCCAGACGGCACGACGCTAGATGAGATCAGCGCCGACGAAATCTTCATCAATACCGGCACACGCGCAGTCGTGCCGCCGCTCGAAGGACTCGAGCGAATTCGCTACTACACCAACTCCAATCTGCTCGAACTGACGGAATTGCCGGACCATCTGGCGATTGTCGGCAGCAGCTATATCGCGCTCGAATTTGCGCAGATTTTTCGCCGTTTCGGCAGCCGCGTGACGGTGCTGGCGCGCGGCGAGCGCGTGCTCACGCGCGAGGATGCCGACTTCGCCACCTCAGTGCAGAAAGTGCTTGCGCGCGAAGGGATCGAATTTGTTTTCGGCGTGCAGCCCTCGCGGGTCGAGCCGCATCCGCATCGAGACAACGAGGTGTGCACTGGCTTTGAGCAGAACATTCCCGCGCTCGAAGCGTCGCACCTGCTGTTCGCCACCGGCCGTGAACCGAATACCGACGACCTCGGCCTCGACGCCGCCGGCATCGCGACGGACCGGCACGGCACGATTCCCGTCGATGGCGAATTGCGCACCAATGTGCCGGGCGTCTGGGCGATCGGCGACATCAACGGACGCGGCGCCTTTACCCACACTTCCTACGATGATTTCCAGATCGTCGCGGCCAATCTGCTCGACGGCGGCGCGCGCAGCGTCGACACGCGGATCATGACATATGCGGTGTTCGTCGACCCGCCGCTCGCGCGTGTCGGGCTCTCGGAGGCCGACGTGCGCAAGGCCGGCCGCGACGCGTTGATCGCCACCATGCCGATGACGCGGGTGGGCCGCGCCCGTGAACGCGGCGAGACCGACGGCTTCATGAAGGTGCTGGTCGACGCGCGGAGCAAGCAGATTCTTGGCGCGGCGATCCATGGAATCGAAGGCGACGAAGCGCTGCACACGTTCATCGACATCATGACGGCTGGCGCACCGTATCCGACCTTGGAGTACGCCATGCACATTCATCCGACCATCAGCGAACTGGTACCGACCTTGCTCGATGGACTCAAGCCGATGAAATGAGCCGTGCACCCGGCGGCAAACCGGGTGATGAGCGCGATGGGCCCCGATGGGCGAGAACGCGCAGCGGACGCAGGTGACGGGTATAGGCGGAGCACAAGCGATGAAACGCGTAATCGGCAGCGGCAATCTCTTCGATCTCTGCGCGCCGGCGGGCCCTGACGAGCAAGTCGACGCACTTGTGGAAGAAGCCGGCGTGAGCATCGAACGGATCGTCTCGAGAGGGCACGCAAGCCCGCCGGACTTCTGGTACGACAGTCCGCGCGCCGAGTGGGTCGTGCTGCTGAGCGGCGCGGCGACGCTCGAATTCGCATTCGACGGCGAGCGTGAGCCGCATCCGATGAAGCCGGGCGACCACGTGCTGATTGAAGCGCATTGCCGGCATCGGGTGGCGTGGACGAGCGACACGGAGCCGAGCGTGTGGCTAGCGGTTTACTACCCTGGCGTTCGCGGCTGATTGATCACAAGACAGCGCCAGCCGGGTCGATTGGCAATGTCCAATAGCTGATCACGGCACCATAACGGGATTACACTCAAACTGGCACGTATCCTGGAGCGAGATCATGAATGATGCCGACCCCAAAAGCACTTTTCGCGGTCTTCCGTTGACCCCGGAACAGGACGCGGAAGTCAGACATTACATAAAGAAACAGAAGCAACAGGGCGCGAAGTGGGACACGCCAGAACTGGCGGCCATGCTTCGGGACATGCTGGAACCCCCTGGTGATGACGACGTAGAATCCGATCCCACTTTCGACGAAATCGACGAAATCGACGAAACGAAAGCGGCCGCGGAACGTGCGGCGGCTTCGATCGACGAGGCAATGGACCCGATTGAAGCGAGCGAAGAGCGGACCGCCGCCATGGAAATCGAGGCGATGAAGGGCACGAGGCATTGAGCCTGCATTACAGAACCACCGGCGAGCGGCGCTTGTCGACCGGCGGGGGACGATCGCGAGTTCAACACAAATCAGGAAAAAAGACATGAGCATTAGCATCGTCCAGCTTGGGTCTCCGAGGGCAGCCGACGAAGGGCTGCGTATCGGTACCGTTCGGCGACCGCCACGCGGCGTACCCCGGACGGAATTCGCCACCCGCGACTATTACGATGTGTGGCTGCCTAATCTGTCGCCTGATGCGGAGCTGGTGAAAGAAGCCAAGGCGGTCGCGAGCGACGCTGAGTGGGCCGCGTTCGCGAAAAAATTCCGCACGGAGATGAATGGTAGCGATACCGCTAAGGTGTTGGACCTGCTTGCCGCATTGTCGAAAACGACGAACTTCTCCATCGGCTGTTACTGCGACGACGAAAGCCGGTGCCATCGCAGCATTCTTCGTCAGTTGTTAAACGAGCGGGGTGCGCTGATAAGGTGATGCGTGCCTACGCGGCCCGCCGGCATTCGACAAGTCCCGTTGTCATCACCGATAATCGTCTTCACAATCGCGATTACACAATCAGGAAACCGACCGATGGGCAAGGGACGCGTCGAAGCCTTCAGCGATGGCGTGATCGCCATCATCATCACAATCATGGTGCTCGAGCTGAAGGTGCCGGCTGGCTACGATCTCGCCGCGCTGCGCCCCGTGATCCCCGTGTTCTGCGCCTACGTCCTGAGTTTCATCTACGTCGGCATCTACTGGAACAATCATCACCACATGTTCCATGCCGTGCAGAAAGTCAACGGCGCGGTGCTCTGGGCCAATCTCCATCTGTTGTTCTGGCTGTCGCTGCTGCCGGCCGTCACGCATTGGGTCGGCGAAAACCATCTCGCCGCCTGGCCGACCGCGATGTACGGCGCCGTGCTGTTCATGTCGGCGATTGCGTATTTCATTCTGACCCGCGTGCTGATCCGCGAGCACGGCACGGAGTCGACGATCGCTAAGGCGGTCGGCAACGACTTCAAGGGCAAGGTTTCCGTCGTCATCTATCTATCGGGCATTGCGCTGGCGTTCGTTCAGCCGTGGCTCTCGGCTGCGCTCTACACGCTGGCCGCGGCGTGGTGGCTGGTGCCCGACCGGCGCATCGAACACCTGATGGAAGCGTAAGCATGTTGCTTGCGCTAAAGCTCGCGCTGGTGCCCGCGTTTCTCGCCGCGCTGACCGTGGCAGGGCGTGTGTGGGGACCGTCGGTGGCGGGATGGCTGGCGGGGCTGCCGGTGGTGGCCGGGCCGATCGTGTTGCTGCTCGCGCTGGAGCGTGGGCCGGCGTTCGCGTCACGGGTCACGTGCCGGCGGCGCGCCTCGGGCTCGGCGATCTTGCGCTGCGCATGCTCGCCGGCGCGCTGCTGACGATTGCTGTGACCACGCTGTCCGCGTCGATGGGAGCGACGTGGAGCGGGTTGCTGTCGGTGTTTCCTTTGCTCGGCATCGTGCTCGCGGTGTCGGCCCAACGCGCGCATGGCGCGGACTTCGTCGCGTTGCTGATGCGCGGCATGGTGATCGGCCGCGGATCGTTTGCGTCGTTCTTCGCCGTGACTGCCGCGATGCTGCCGCATTACGGCGTGTGGCTGAGCTTTGCGTGCGCGGCGGTGGTGTCGATGGTGGTGCAGGGAGCGACGAGGCGGTTGCTTCGCGCGAAGCGGCCGGTGCAGGTGTTGACCCGGGAACTTGCCGAACAGAAGTCGGCGGATTGAGGCCGTTTGGCCGATACTGGCATCATGACTTCGCGCACCCAAAGCTCCCCAGCCACCCGGATCGGCCTGATCTCCGACACGCACAACCTCGTGCGTCCTGAAGCCCTGCAATACCTGGCAGGGTGCGATGCGATCATCCACGCCGGCGATATCTGTAATCAGGCGGTGCTCGACGCGCTCGCACAGATCGCGCCGGTCACCGCCGTGCGCGGCAATAACGACATCGGCGAGCCGGTCGCCTCGCTGCCGACACACGTCAAGCTGACCGTGCAACAGGTGACGATCCTCGTTGTGCATGATATCGCCGACGTGGGCGATGATCCGCGTAGCGAAGGCATCGACGTGGTCGTGACGGGGCACTCGCATAAGCCTGCGATCAGCGAGCGCGACGGGGTGCTGTTCGTCAATCCAGGGAGTGCCGGACCGAGGCGTTTCAAGTTGCCGATTTCCGTCGGTATGCTAATTATCGAAGGCGCGCACGCAAGCGCGACGTTCGATTCACTGGTGACATAAAAAACGGGCCGGCAAATCTGCCGGCCCGTTTTCGGACACGCTTACGCGAATTGTTGCGGTTGCCTGCCGCCGCGCGTTATTGCTTTACGGCGTAGCTGCGGGCGATACGCGTGCTACTTCGGCGGCTGACTACCGCGCAACACAGGATCAGGCACGCGCCGTAGCCGCGGCAGCGTAGCCTTCATCCATCTCCGCCGCCTCACGCTCGCCGCGCAGCACCGCATGCGCTTCCGCACGCGTTGCGACACACGGACCCGAGCCGAGCAGCGGCTTGCGAGCCGTCTCACGCAGCGCGAACACCGACACGATACCGATCAACGACGCGCCCATCAGATAGTACGCGGGCATCATCAGATTGCCGGTGCTGTCGACCAGCCATGCTGTCACAAGCGGCGTCGTCCCGCCGAACAGCGACACCGAAATATTGAAGCCGATCGCGAGCGCACCGTAGCGGATCTTCGTCGGGAACAGCGCCGGCAGCGCCGACGGCATCACGCCGGTGAAGCACGACAGCAGCACGCCGAGAATCATCAGGCCGCCGAACACCGGCAGCACCGTGCCCATGCGAATCAGCAACAGCGCGGGAATCGACAGCACGAGCAGACCCACGCAACCGAACAGCATCACCGGCTTGCGGCCGATCGTGTCGGACAGGTGGCCGGCTACCAGCGTCATCGGCATCATCAGCACCATCACGAGCAGCACGAGGAAGAGACCGTGCGTTTCGTTGAAGTGCAGCGTGGCCGACAGATAGCTCGGCAGATACGAGAGCGCCATGTAATCGGTGACATTGAAGATCAGCACGAGGCCGACGCACAGCAGAAGCGGCTTCCATTGCTGAATGAGCAACTCGCGGAAAGACTGCTTGGGGAGCGCTTTGTCTTCGGCTTCGCGTTGCTCGGCCTGCTTCTTGAACGCGGGCGTTTCTTCGAGCTTCATCCGAATATACAGACCGACCAGACCCAATGGGCCCGCGATCAGGAACGGTACACGCCAGCCCCACGAAAGCAGCGCGTTATTCGACAGCGTCGCCGTGAGGACCGCGACTGTACCCGCGCCGAGCACATAGCCAATCAGCGTGCCGAATTCGAGGAAGCTGCCCATGAAGCCGCGGCGCTTGTCCGTCGAGAATTCGGCGATGAAGGTGGCGGCGCCGCCGTATTCACCCCCCGTCGAGAAGCCCTGCACCAGGCGCGCGACCAGCAGCAACACCGGCGCGAAAATGCCGATTGTCGCGTAGCTCGGAATCAGGCCGATTGCGAAGGTGCCGATTGCCATCATGATCATCGTCATGGCCAGCACGCGTTGACGGCCGATCCGGTCACCCAGCGGTCCGAACACCATGCCGCCGATTGGCCGCACGAGGAACGCCGCGGCGAACGTGCCGAAGGTGGCGATCAACTGCGCGGACGGACTCGACGACGGGAAGAACACTTTGCCGAGCGTGACGGCGATATAGCTGTACACGCCGAAATCGAACCATTCCATCGCGTTGCCAAGCGCCATGGCGCCGACGGCCCGCTTGAGGAGAGATTTGTCGACGACGGTGATGTCGTCGAGTGAGAGGCGTTGTTCTTCTTTGTGGTGTCGCCAGAAGCCGTTGCTGGAAGCGGTCAAGGTGAAAACTCCAATGACTGCGACGAAACTCATGAAAACGTGCATGAACGTTCCGCCACGGGTGCTGGGGAAGTGCAGTTTCGCGAGCAGAGCGATGGCGTCTCTCTCGCCCGGAGGCGATCGAGGAAATGGGCGTGAAAAAAGAAAATAAAACGCCCGTGCCTCGCGAACGATTCGCGAAAAAACACTCGTCTAGATTGTGCTGACTGTTGCATCTGCGTGGCCGTGGAAGGGGGGGGCAGATGCATGAGGACGCTTGGGGTGGCTGAAAGCTGGCCCATGCGCCGCTGGAAGGCTTGAAACGAAAAAGGCCGGTGCTTAATTCGCCGCTCATGGTGAGATCAAGCGGAGAAACGACCGACAAGCCTTCTTGTATAAAAACTATTCAATTCAACCGGGCCGCATGCAGTAAAAAGGCGCTGCGAGCCACTTTGAAAAGAACGCGAATGAAGGTGAAATGCTGTTGGAACGGTGAACATGATAGCACGATGACGGAGGATCGCGCAAACCCGAGGTCCCGCGGGAGGCCCCTGGAAGATGCTCAATCCCTTATGGGGTGGGGGATCGAGCGGATTGAGACGGTATGGAAAAAAGGCTTAAAACGGGTTGGAAATGTACTGTCTGGAGAGTCCGCCGAGTCTCGCGGGACGAAAAAAATCCGCGCACGCGGCGCGGACTTTTTTGCTTTGACCCGATTTCCGCCGCGGTGGCAAAAGCGGGGCTCAAGCGTGACTTATTCAGCTGCCGGCGGCACGTAGCCTTGCGCCGTATCCGCGCCTTCGCCGAAGAAGAACTTTTCGGTCTGCTTCATCAGATATTGGCGTGCGCGCGGGTCGGCCATGTTCAGGCGGTTTTCGTTGATCAGCATGGTTTGCTGCTTCAACCAGGCCTGCCAGGCTTCCTTCGAAATGCTTTCGTAGATCCGCTTGCCGAGTTCGCCCGGCAGCGGCGGGAAATCGAGGCCTTCGGCTTCCTTGCCGAGCTTCGCGCATTGAACCATACGAGTCATGCTGTGCTTCTCCTGTAATCGATGTGGGGCGGGCAGTCGCTTTATATGGGGACGCTCAGAGCTGTTTCATCAGCACGAGCGACTTGCGCTGCCAGTTATAGAGTCGGCGGCGGTCTTCCGGCAGGTCGTCGACCGTGACCTTGACGAAGCCGCGCTTCAGGAACCAGTGTTCGGTGCGCGTAGTGAGCACGAAAATTCGCGTGAGGCCGCGTGCCCGGGCGCGTTGTTCGATGCGCTTGAGCAGGCGCTCGCCGTCGCCGGTGCCTTGCGCTTCAGGCGCGACCGTCAGACACGCCATTTCGCCGATGCGCTCCTGCGGATACGGGTACAGTGCCGCACACCCGAATAGCACGCCATCGTGCTCGATCACCGAGAAATGGTCGATGTCGCGTTCGATCTGGTGGCGGCCTCGCCGCACCAGCGTGCCGTCGGATTCGAGCGGCTCGATCAGCGAGAGAATGCCGCCGACGTCGTCCGGCGTCGCTTCGCGCAGGCTTTCGAGGTTCTCGTACGAGATCATCGTGCCCACGCCGTCGTGCAGGAACAGCTCGAGCAGCAGGCTGCCGTCGAGCGCGTAGGGGATGATGTGCGCCCGCGCCACGCCGCCGCGGCAGGCGCGGATCGAGTGTTTCAGATAGAAGGCTGCGTCGCCGGTGACTTCGCCGCTTTCATGCAGCTTGTAGGCGTCGTCAAGCGACAGTTCGCGAATCAGTTCGGGCCCGTCTTCGCCGATTTCCATCAAGCCCGGAGTCTCGGTCAGGAACACGATTTTGTCGGCGCGCAGTGCGATGGCCGCCGCTGACGCGACGTCTTCCATCGACAGATTGAACGCCTCGCCGGTGGGCGAGAAGCCGAGCGGCGACAGCAGCACCAGCTTGCGGCTCGCGAGCGAATGGCGGATCGAATCCGCGTCGATCTTGCGCACCACGCCGGTGTGGGCGAAATCGACACCGTCCAGAATGCCAACCGGGCGCGCCGTCACGAAGTTGCCGGACACCACGCTGATGTGCGCGTGCGCCATCGGCGTGTTCGGCAAGCCCTGGCTGATTGCCGCCTCGATATCCAGGCGCACTTCGCCGGCCGCTTCTTTCGCGGACTCCAAAGCACGCGCGTCGGTAATGCGCATGCCGTGCGAAAACTCGGATTCCACGCCGTGCAGGCTCATCTGCTCTTCGACCTGCGGTCGCGAGCCGTGCACCAGCACGATCTGGATGCCCATGGCTTGCAACAGCGCGATATCGGACACGAGCGCATTCAGGAGCCCCTGATGCACCACCTCGCCGCCGAAACCGACGACGAACGTCTTGTTACGGAACGCATGGATGTAAGGGGCGACTGAGCGCATCCAGTCGACGAATTGCGCGTGCTGGGCGAGATCTTCCGTTGCTCCGGCGGGGGCCGGAACGCTCGCGGGCGCGGGGACGAGGTCGGTTTGGGAATTCATGCCGGGGATTATAATGCGCCCCCATGTCGAATGTACCCAAAAGTCCCGCTACGGCGAACGAGAATGTGGCGCCGGCCGCCGATCAGGTGAAGCCCAGCGACGCTGCGCGTCGTGCCGCGCAGGACGCTACCCACAACACGCCGCCAGCAGCGCGTGAGTCCCGGCGCGCCGCGGATGACGCGCGCGCGTCTGCGCAGAAAAAAAATCCACCGCAGGACGCGCGCAGCGAAGGGCGCGCGCAGGCGCCGAAAACCGCTCGTGAGGGGCAGAAGCATGCGCCACAGGGCGACGCTGCGCGCAGGCAGCCGACTTCCGGCGGCGTGGAGAAGCCCGCGCGCCGCGACGATGGACGCGCGCAGAACGCGCCTCACGACCAACGCCAGCAGCAGGGCGATGAACGGCGCACGCAGTCTGAAAACACGCGAGATCCAAATCAGCAGAAGCGTGGCGACGGTCGTGCCAATCAGCAAAGCGGTGCGCGTGTGCAGAAATCGCCGCAAGCAGGCGATGCACAAAGCGGCCAGGCCCGTCGCGAATCGCGCTCGCCGCGCGTCCAGCGCGTCGTCGAACCGAACCCGATTCCGCCGATCACGTTCCCCGAAGCGCTGCCGGTCTCCGGCCGCCGTGAGGAGATCGCGCGAGCCATCGCGCAGAATCAGGTGGTGATCGTCTGCGGCGAGACCGGTTCGGGTAAGACCACCCAGCTGCCGAAAATCTGCCTCGAACTCGGGCGCGGTCTGGGCGCGGGCGGCACCGGTCTGATCGGCCATACGCAACCGCGCCGGATCGCGGCATCGGCGACGGGCCGCCGCATCGCCGAAGAACTCGGCACGCCGTTCGGCGAAGTGGTTGGCTACAAGGTGCGTTTTACCGACAATCTGTCGCCGGGCGCGTCGGTCAAACTCATGACCGACGGTATTCTGCTCGCCGAAACGCAGACCGATCCGCTGCTCAAAGCCTACGACACGCTGATCATCGACGAAGCGCACGAGCGCAGCCTGAACATCGATTTTCTACTCGGCTATTTGAAGGAAATTCTCGTCAAGCGTCCCGATCTGAAGCTGATCGTGACGTCGGCGACGATCGACGCCGACCGTTTCGCGCGTCATTTCGGCAGGGACGACAAGCCCGCGCCGGTGATTGAAGTGAGCGGGCGTCTCTATCCGGTCGAAGTGCGCTATCGGCCGGTCGCGGAGGACAGTCCGGCGGTGAAGGCGGCGGAAGGTTCTTCCTCGTCGTCTTCGCGTGACAGGCCGAAGACCCAGCGCGAAACGGATCGCGATCTGATGGAAGCGATCGTCGACGCGGTCGACGAGTTGTGCCGCGAAGGCCCTGGCGACGTGCTGGTATTCCTGCCCGGCGAGCGCGAGATTCGCGATGCCGCCGAGGCGCTGCGCAAGCACCATCCGCCGCATACGGAAATTCTGCCGCTGTTCGCGCGCCTTTCCGCGGCCGAACAGGAGCGCGTGTTCCGCACCTCGAACGCGCGCCGCATTGTGCTCGCGACCAACGTCGCCGAAACCTCGCTGACCGTGCCGGGGATTCGCTATGTGATCGATACGGGCTTGGCGCGCGTGAAGCGCTACTCGTATCGCAACAAGGTCGAGCAACTGCAGGTCGAGTCGATCTCGCAAGCTGCCGCCAATCAACGGGCAGGGCGCTGCGGCCGCGTTGCCGATGGCGTCTGCATCCGTCTGTATGAGGAAAGCGACTACCAGGGCCGGGTGCGCTTCACCGATCCGGAGATTTTGCGTTCGTCGCTGGCGTCGGTGATTTTGCGTATGAAGTCGCTGCATCTGACGGCGATCGAAACTTTCCCGTTCATCGAGCCGCCGCCGGGCCGCGCCATCGCCGATGGCTATCAACTGTTGAACGAACTGGGCGCCGTCGACGACGATAACCAGCTCACGCCGCTCGGCCGCGAACTCGCGCGCTTGCCGCTCGACCCGCGCGTCGGCCGGATGATTCTCGCCGCGCGCGATCAGCAGGCGCTGAAGGAAGTGCTGACCATTGCCAGCGCATTGTCGGTGCAAGATCCGCGCGACCGGCCGATCGAAGCGCAGGAGCAAGCCGATCAGGCGCATCGCCGGTTCGCCGACGAGCGTTCCGAATTCCTCCAGTGGCTGAAGATCTGGAACTGGTTCGAAGAAGCGATCGCGCACAAGAAGTCGAATCGGCAATTGCAGGACGAGTGCCGCAAGAACTTCCTGTCGCAACTGCGCCTGCGCGAATGGCGCGACGTGCACTCGCAACTGCTGACCGTAGTGCGCGAGCACGGCTGGCGTCTGAACGAGGCCGAAGCGACCTTCGAGCAGATCCATCTGGCGCTGTTGACTGGCCTGCTCGGCAACATCGGCCTGAAAGCCGACGACGAACCGTATTTCCTCGGCGCCCGCGGCATCAAGTTCTATCTATGGCCGGGCTCGGCACTGGTGAAGAAGGCCGGTAAATGGGTGATGGCCGCCGAGCTGGTCGAGACGAGCCGCTTGTACGCGCGCTGTATCGCGAAGATCGAGCCGGAATGGATCGAGCGGATTGGCGCGCATTTGCTGAAGAAGTCGTTGTCCGAACCGCATTGGGAAAAGCGTGCGGCGCAGGTGTCGGCGTTCGAGCGCGCGGTGCTGTACGGTCTGCCGATCTACCACCGGCGGCGCGTGAGCTTTGGCAAACAGGACCCGGCGCGTGCGCGCGAGCTGTTCATTCGCGGTGCGTTGGTGGAAGGCGAGTTCGATACGAAGCTCGCGTTCTTCGCGCACAACCGTAAGCTGCTCGCCGACATTGAGCAACTCGAACACAAGTCGCGCCGCCAGGACGTGCTGCTCGACGACGAACTGATTTTCGGTTTCTACGATCAGGCGCTGCCGCAAGGCATCTACACGGGCGCGTCGTTCGAACGCTGGTATCGCGACGAGGTAAAGAAGAGCGGCCAGCCGGAAGACAAGCTGCGCCTGCTGTATCTGTCGCGCGACGATCTGATGCGGCACGAAGCCGCCGGCGTCACGACCGACCTGTTCCCGAAGCGGATGACGATGGCGGGCGTCGAGATGGCGCTCACCTACCACTTCGAGCCGGGTTCGCCGCGTGACGGCGTGACGCTCGCGGTGCCGCTGTATGCGCTGAATCAGGTCGATGCTCGGCGTTGCGAATGGCTCGTGCCCGGTATGCTGAAAGAGAAGACCCAACTGCTGCTGAAATCGTTACCGCAAAAGCTGCGGCGTCATTGCGTGCCGCTGCCTGAATTCGCGGCGGGTTTTGTCGAACGGCATGGTGGCCCGCGTTTCGGCGCGGGCGGCTTGCTCGAGTCGCTGATCGCGGACGTTCGCGAGCAGACCCAGGTCGCGATGAAGCAATCGGACTTCAAGCTCGAGACGCTGACGCCGCACCTGTTCATGAACTTCAAGATCATCGACGAGCATGGCCGGCAGCTTGCAATGGGCCGCAACCTGTCGCAATTGCGTGCTGAACTCGGTGGGCAGGCACAACAGCATTTTCAGAAGATTGCGTCGGGTGCGGCCGGGGTGGCGTTGGCGGATGCGGGCGGCGGGGGCGGCGTGGCCGCTAGCGCGCAATCGAGCGGAGCAGCCGGCGCGGCAAGCGGTGCGGCTTCGCGAGGTAAGGGCGCCGCTGCGTCCGGACCGCTTGCCGCGTCGCAAGACGGCGCGCAAGGCACCGCGCTGTACGAAAAGCTGACGACGTGGAATTTCGGCAAGCTCCCCGAGTTGCTCGAAATTCGCCGTGGCGGCCAGACGTTGTTCGGTTATCCGGCGTTGGTGGATCGCGGCACGCATTGTGACGTCGAGGTATTCGATTCACCGGACGAAGCCGCGCGCATCCATCGCGCAGGGCTGCGGCGCTTGTTCGCGTTGCAACTGAAAGAGCCGATCAAGTACCTGGAGAAGAATCTCCCGGGTCTGCGCGAAATGGCGATGCAATTTATGCCGCGTGGCACTCAGGAAGAACTGCGCGATCAACTGATCGACACCGCGCTCGACCGCGCCTGTCTGCAAGACCCGCTGCCCGCCGATGACGTCAGTTTCCACACGCGCCGCGACGAAGGCCGCAGCCGTCTGACTTTGTTGGCTCAGGAAATCGCTCGTCTAGTTGGTCAGATTCTCAGCGAATACGCGACGGTGACGAAGAAGCTGGTGCAGGCGAAGGCGTTCACGGCCGCACATGCGGACATGCAGAATCAGCTCGATCAGCTGATCGGAAAGCGCTTCGTGGTCGATACGCCGTATGTGCAACTGGCGCACTTTCCGCGCTATCTGAAGGGGATTGCACTGCGCATCGACAAGCTGAAGGCGGACTCCGCACGCGACGCACGGCAGTTCGCCGAATTCCATCCGCTGCTACAGAACTACCAGCGCGCGCTTGCGCAACGCGGTGGTGTGCTGGATACGCGTCTGTCGGAGTTCCGCTGGCTACTGGAGGAGTTGCGTATTTCTTTGTTCGCGCAAGAGTTGCGTACGCCGATGCCGGTGTCGGTGAAACGTCTCTACAAAGTGTGGGAATCGATGCAGCGCTGAGCGGCGCATAGGGTGGGGCGGCGCAGGTGCCCGCTCCATCTGGGCGGCGCGGGCTGCAGGCTGCAACGCTTTTGCAGCGCGCATAAAAAAACGCGCGACACCGCTCCTTTTGAGAGTGATATCACGCGCAAAGGGCGCGAGCTCTTCTTGGCCCGCGCCGGCTCGCTGCTGGTACAGCAACGCTTTTGACTTCGGCGTGACTGGCTCAGACCGAGCCGGTCACGCTTCTTGCCGAAGTTTTACCAGTGCATGCCGGCGCCGACCGACGCGCCGAACTGACCACGCGAGTCAGAGGTGCCTTGCACCTTGTAGACCCACTTGCCGGTCTCCGACAATTGCGACACGCCGATGGCCATTGCCGACTGGCCGCCATACGTGCCACCCGCAATCGCGACCATGCCGTGACCCGGCAAGACGGCTTGCGGCAAGCCCGCAGCCGCCAGTGCCGTTGCTGTGCCGCCGTAGGCATCGCGGCGAGCCGAGCGGATCTGATCGTTGGTGTAACTGTTGGCCTGACCGACCGCGCCGCTTACGCTCTGCTGCAACTGATTGACGTTGACCGCGTCTGTGCCTTGCACGCCGGCTGCGACGTTGGTGATCTGACGCTCCTGACCTGCCGCGCCGACCGACACCGTGTTCGCCCTGTCCGCAACCGAGCCTTGGCCCAATGCGACCGAGTTGTCTGCGCTGGCGTTCGCCGCGGCGCCGAGCGCGGTGGCGTTGTTGCCGCTTGCGACCGAGTTTGCGCCCATGGCGATTGCGTTCGTGCCGCTGGCGTTGGCGTTGGCGCCCACGGCGACCGAATGCGTGCCGGAGGACTGCGCAGCTTCCGTGGCGGTGTTGCCGTCGGCGCTGAAGAACGGGACGTTCGGGTTCACGGTGATGTTCTGGACAGCGTTGCCAATTGCCGCGTTCAACTGACCGAGGTTGACGGCGTCGGTCGTATCCACGCCGTCGGCGACGTTGTGGATGGCCGTGCCGCCGGTGGCTGCATCGCCGCCGAGCGTGACGCTGTTCTTGTTGACGCTGCCGTCGGCGTTGGTGTCGTACATGACGGCCCCGTCGAGCTTGGCGGCGGTGGCCGCACCCTGGCTGGCGACCGCGTTCAACTGGTTGACGTTGACAGCGTCGGTGCCTTGCTCGCCAGCGGCTACGTTGGTGATCTGACGTTCCTTGCCGACCGAACCGACCGAGACGGTGTTCACGCGGTCTGCGATCGAGCCTTGGCCGAGTGCGACGGAACCTGATGTGTCAGCGTTCACAACCGCGCCTTGGCCCAAGGCCACCGAATTGGTGGCGCCGGCCGTAGCCAGGTTGCCGAGGGCGGTGGCGTTTTGCGCGACGGCTTGCGCGCCGGAGCCGACGGCGGTGGCAGCGGTGAAGCCCGGATCGTCAATTGCAAGCGGGTCGTGGCCGGCGACGGAATTGGCACCGATAGCCACGGAATCATCGCCGTTTGCCGTCGATTTATTGCCGACGGCGACGCTGTTTGTGCCGCTGGCCTGCGACGAGCTGCCGCCTGCAAAGGCATTGGTGCCAGAGGCTTCCGCGGCGGCACCCATTGCTACCGCGCGAGTGCCGGTCGCGGTTGCGTCGTCGGTGCCGTCGTTGTTGCCGTTCGCCTTGAAATAGCGTGTGGCGCCGGTGGTGGCGGCATTCAGTTGGCTCAGGTTGACGGCGTCGGTGGCTTCAGTGCCGTCCGCGACGTTGGTGATCTGGCGTTCGGCGCCGGCCGAGCCGACCGATACGGTGTTCGTGCGGTTGGCCAGAGCGCCTTGACCCAAGGCGACGGAGCCGTCGGCGCTAGCCTCGGCCATGTTGCCCAGCGCGACGCTGCCGAGGCCGGTAGCCGACGAGTTGCTGCCGATTGCAGTGGAGCCCCCCTTGATGGCCGTCGCACCGCCGCCCAGTGCGGTGGCGCCCATCGCATCCGCAGTGGAGTCGTTGCCGACCGCTGTCGAAATGATGCCATTGGCCGTCGCTTTGGTGCCGACCGCTGTACTGCTCGCCTCTGTTGCCCATGCGCCCGTGCCAGCTGCGAAAGCGTTTTTTGCCGAGCTAACGGCGCCGCTTCCAATCGCGATCGAGTGATCTCCGACTGCGACTGCATCGTCGGCAACGCCGTTGGTGTTGCCGGTTGCTTTGAAATAGCGCTGTGTGCTGCTATTCGCGACGGCGTCGACCTTGCCGTCAACTGCGCTCAACTGGCTGACGTTGACAGCATCGGTAGCGGCTGCGCCGGCTGCGACGTTCGTCACGCGGCGCTCGTTGCCATTGGAGCCTACCGATACTTCGCCGGTTGCGGCGATGGCTGCAACTGCCGTGGCACCTGGGCCAGTCGGCGTGTAAGCCGTCGTAGTCAGATCGGCAGTGGTGGTTGACTTTGCGCCAAGCGCGATGCTGTTGTCGGTCGTGGCAGTCGCTTGGTAACCGATTGCAACCGAGTTGCTGCCATCGGCTTCTGAAAAAGCCCCAAGCGCCGTCGCGCCTTTGCCACTTGCCGTCGAGACGGGGCCGACGGCGGTGCTGTAATCAGCCATCGCCTGCGCCAACGAGCCGCTCGCAAGTGCGCCGAGCCCATTAGTCTGCGCAGTGTTGCCGAGCGCGATTGAACCGGTACCGTATGCCGATGACCCATTGCCGATTGCGGTTGAATTCAGGCTCCCCGCGTACGCCCCTCCGCCCGCAGCAACTCCCCCTG
>NZ_WOEZ01000014.1 GCF_013177735.1 Paraburkholderia elongata
GGCGCCTGTTCGAGCCAGGCGCCGCACGTGTCCTCGAATGCGGCATCGAAGCCGCCTTGCTCGGCGCTACGCGGCAAATTCATGATGCCGGCCGTCGATGCCCGCGTCGCCAGCACTTCGCCGACCGCGTCGTACAGATATGCGCGCAGCGACGTCGTGCCCCAGTCGAGCGCAATGAGCGCTGCGTGCTGGAAGTCGGCGTCGGCGACCTCGACGTCGTTCACCGGATTGACTGCTTGCGTGTGAGAACCCGCTCGCTTCATCGCTTGATCCTGCGGGTTGCCGGTTGCGGGGCACGCCAGCCGAGTTCTTCCGAGATCGCACGCGCTTCGCGCTGCACGACCGGAATCAGTTCATCCATGCGTTCGAGCGACATATACGGAATCGTGCTCGCCACCGACAGCGCCGCCACCACTGCGCCCGATGCATCGCGCACCGGCGCCGCGACGCAACGGATCGACGCTTCGTTTTCTTCGAGGTCGAAGGTGTAGCCGCCAGCGGCGTAGTTGGTCATGCGTTGCATGAAGGTCTGCGCGTCGGGGCGGTTATCCGGTTTGAAACTGACGCTGGCGAGCGCGCGCCGCGATGCCTCGAAAAGCGACTGCCAGACGTCCGGTGTGAGGTCGAGCATCATGGCTTTGCCGATACCCGTAGACGCCAGCGGCATCCGGTGACCGACGCGCGAGCGCATTTCGAGGCCACGAGTGCCGGGGATCTTGTCGATGTACAGCACGTCGTCGCCGTCGCGCACGCCGAGGTGGATGGTGTCGAGCGTTTGTTCAGCGAGCGATTCGAGGTGCTGACGCGCGACCGCGGTGAGCGGCATCTGTTCGAGCGCGATGGTGCCGAGTTCGATCAGCTTCGGACCGAGCAGATAGCCGCCTTGCACTTGCCGCAGATAGCGCGCCTGCACGAGGCTGCTGACCAGCCGATGCGTGGTGCTGCGGGTCGTGCCAAGCGCGGCGCCGAAGGTGCGCAGATCGCGCACGCCGGCAGCGGCGGCTTCCAGAATCGCCAGCCCGCGCAGGAGCGTTTGTGTGCCGGCTTGTTGCGGCGTGATGTCGAGCAGCGTGCTCGGCAAGGCGATTTCGTCGGACACGGGCGGTTGCGCGCTGACGCGCGGGGCTTTGGCGGCGTTCGCGGCCGGTTGCGGCGCTGCGCGGGTCGCGTGATCGGCTGACGGCGCCAGATCGGTTTCGGACGCGCCAGCGGCGTGAGTAGGCATCGCTTTGTTCATGGCGATTGGCTTTTCGGTGGTTTTTTGCGCTTACAGCGCGGGGCCGGAGAGGAGGCCTGTTTTGTTCGCCGCACAGTGTGTGTTGCCTGTGGCACGGGCATGCGGGTGTTGCCTTTGAGGCTTGGGCATGGTTTGGCTTGTCTCCGGTTTTTTTCTTGCTGTCGCTCGTCGCGGCCGGTTTTTTTTGGCTCGCGGTCCGTGTTGGCTGGATTGTAGGGCGGTTTTCGAGAAAGCTCCAATATGTGAGTGTTTGATTCATATAATGGGATTTTTCCCTGCCGGGGGTGGTTTTTGTCTGTGCTTTTTCGGTGTTTGGGTTTCTATTGGTCGGTTGCCTGCGCGGCGCTTGTTCGTCTGTTTGCCTGCGGTGTTGGGCTTTCCTTGATCTGGATTCTTTGGCCTTTCCTTGATTTGTTTGCCTGCGCGGCGCTTGTTGGCTGGTTGCCTACGGCGTTGGCCTTTCCTTGTTTTCTTAGTGGTTTATTAGCGTTCGCCCCTGTGCGGGGCAGGCACTTACTTTCTTTGCCGCCGCAAAGAAAGTAAGCAAAGAAAGCGGCTCCAACCGCTAATTCTTAAGCGGGTCCCCTGGCTTGGAGTGGGTAGTGGTGCATCTGGAATCCGCGTCCTCGCACATTCGGCGTGAGTGACAAAGCGCTCATCAGCTCCCACTCCGCACTGCGTGCGTCGCGGATGGGTCTGCCGGGGAAACCCCGGGCTTCGTTGGGGCCCGGTGGGAGCCATCGGCTTCGCCTCGGCGAGGTGCTAGAAAATATATCTGTATCGGGATGTGCCGTTCAGCGCTCCAAGCGGCCGACAAGTCACGACACCGCATGCAGGTGTGAATTCGCACTTCGAATGAAGTGCTGACGGATAGCAGAAACTTTCGGGATGCAACGGCGAGCCGCGGCATCGAGTGAAGCTTGCGCGCGAAAAAGAGCCGATGGTTCTGAGAAGTACGCGTCAGCGCGCGCAGCGCCGCCGGAAGTATGACGGCCTTGTCACCAGGGCGGAGTGTGCGAGAACACAGATTCCAGATGCACCACTGCCCCCTCCAAGCCAGGGGACACGCTTAAGAATTAGCGGTGTGAGCCGCTTTCTTTGCTTACTTTCTTTGCGGCGGCAAAGAAAGTAAGTGCCCGCCCCGCACAGGGGCGACGCTAATAATCCAATATCAAATCAAGGAAAGGCCAACGCCGTTGGCAAACAGACGAACAAGCGCCGCGCAGGCAAACAAACCAGGCAACCCCCACCGCCGTAGGCAAACAAACAAAACCCCGCCGAGCAGGCAAAACCCTTATTCGGGCAATTCCGCCGCCCCCATCCGCCGCGCAATCACGCGCGAACGCTGAGCCAGATACCCCGATCCCCTGTGCTGATCAAAATACTTAGGCTGCGGCAGCATCACAGCCAACCTCGCCGACTGCCCAGCAGTCAACTTGGCAGCAGAAGTCTTGTAGTAATAATGCGCGGCCGCCTCAGCGCCATAAACCCCATTCCCCCACTCAACGGAGTTGAGATAAATCTCAAAAATCCGCTGCTTATCCATCAGTGTCTCGAGCATCCACGTGATGATCAACTCCTGACCCTTGCGGATATAACTCTTCTCCCGGGATAAAAACAGATTCCGCGCCAGTTGCTGGGTAATCGTCGAACCGCCGCGAACAATCTTGCCCTTGGCCTTATTCCGCTCCCACGCCTGCAAAATGGCATCCGTCTCGTAACCATTGTTATTGACGAAGTTCGCGTCTTCGGAAGCGATAATCGCGCGCTTCAGATTGTGCGAAATCTGCTCATACGGCACCCACGAATGCTGCACCGACAGATCAGGTCGATCCTCCGACAGCCGCCACGCATCCGAGCGCATAAAAGCCGTCGACCGGGGATTCACGTAATTCCACACCGCGATCTGCGCGAAGTAAAACGCCTGCGTCGCAAGCCACGCGATCGCCACCACAGCGCCCAGATAAAACACCCATCGCACCGGACCTGGCCGGCTCGCGCGCCGCGTTGCTGTCATCGTGCCTGGAGTCCTCAAGTCGGTGAATCGGTAAGTCGGCGTGTTCCGGAAAGTAGGAAGCAGCAGTCTAGGCGTGCGACGGCGCCGTCAACAACGCTCGCAATTCGGCCAGCACCGGCGCACCGTCGGGCCGCACGCCTCGCCACACGTAAAACGATTCGGCCGCCTGCTCGACCAGCATGCCGAGACCATCGGCGCCGCGCGCGCCCAGCTTCTGCGCGTGTTCGATGAACACCGTCGGATGCGCGCCGTACATCATGTCGTAAGCGAGCGTGCCGCTGCCGAACGCGCGGTCGTCGCACTCGGGCAACGACGCATCCAGACTGCCCGCCGTCGCGTTGACGATCACGTCGTACGTACCCGCTTCGATCGCTCGCGCGCTGCCGCCGGTCAGACGGCAAGCGGCGTCGCGCGCGGCTTGCGCGAACTGGTCGACGAGCGCTTCGGCCTTCGCCGCCGTACGGTTGACGATCGTCAGCGTATGCGGCGCGCGGTCCAGCATCGGCAGCACGACACCACGCGCGGCACCGCCGGCACCGAGCAGCAAAATCCGCGCGCCCTTCAGCGGCACGCCGAGATTCACTTCGATGTCGCGCACGAGGCCGAAGCCGTCCGTGTTGTCGCCGAAAACACCACTCGCGTCGAACCGCAGTGTGTTCACCGCGCCCGCTGCCGCCGCGCGCGGCGACAGGGTGTTAGCGAACGCGTGCGCGTCGAGCTTGAACGGCACCGTCACGTTCATGCCACACCCGCCCGCTTCGATAAAAGCGCGCACGTGCGGCACAAAGGCATCGACCGGTGCTAGCAGGTGGCCGTACTCGATTGGCTCGCCGGTCTGCGCGGCAAAGCGGCCATGAATGAACGGCGATTTGCTATGGCCGACCGGGTTGCCGATGACCGCGTAGCGGTCGCGTGAATCATTCGCGCTCATCGTCCTGGCTCCGAGACATGCTGCTGATCGGCTGCCGGATCGCTGGCGCCAGCGCCGTTTTCGTCGTCGCCCGCTTCAGCCGCACCGCCGTCGAGGTCGGCTTCCGCCTGAGCCTCGGCTTCGCCTTCGGCGCTTTCATCCGCGACGTCGATGATTTCCTCTTCGCCCTCGTCGGCTTCTTCAGCCTCGCCGCCGCTCGTCACGGTCGGCGCGTCAAGCACGTGCAACAGACGCACGGACGCTTCGACGGTCAGTTCGTCGATCGACATCACTTCCATCTGCAAGCGCGTGCCACGTGCGTGTACGCCGAGACCCGGCACGTGCAGCAGCAACGGAATCTCTTCGAGGCGCACGAGATCGCCCTTCACCACCGACGCCACCACCTGCTTCTTATTCTCCTGCTTCAACCAGCGCAGACACCAGAAGTACTCCATGCGGCGCTGGTGATCGGCATACGCGGTGTAGGTGTCGTCGAACCCTTGCACGACGGCGAACAGATCGGCGTCCTTCGGCTTGAAAGGCGCGGCCAGTTTTGCGGTGACGCCATGCTGCACGCAGGCGAGCAACTGCCACTGGTTCACCAGGTCGACGTAGCGGCGCAGCGGCGACGTGCTCCAAGCGTATTGCGTAACGCCCAGGCCTTCGTGCGGCGCCGCATTGGTCTGCATGCGGGTGCGTTTCGGCCCGGTCGGCGCGCCGAACGCGCGCTGCGAACGATAGATGCCCGGCACGCCGTGGTCGTGCAGGAACGCGCCCCACGACGAGTTGGCGAGAATCGCAAGCTCCGCAACGATCGTGTCGAGCGGCGACCCGCGCCGGCGCGGCGTGATCGTGATGTACTCGCCTTCCACGTAGAAATTGAAATCGGTGTTGCGCTGCACTTCGCGGCGCAGGCCGTAACCGGCGCGTGCGGTCTGACGCTTTTCGAACAGCGCCTGCGCGAACGGCCACAGCACGGCGATGTCTTCCTTGTGCGGATAATCGCCCGTGCCGGCGGCAAGCGCCTCTTCGGTGACCAGCTCGTCCAGCGTGTTGTGGCGCAAATTATTCTTCACGAATACACGCTCGGCGCGCGTTTCGCTCGCGACGATTTCCTGCGTTTCGCGATTGATGATCACATACAGCGACAACGCCGGCCGCAAGCCGCCTTCAGCCAGCGTAAACGCTTCGACGACGCTATCGGGCAGCATCGTGATCTTGTCGCCCGGCATATAGACGGTCGACAAACGCGTGCGCGCGATCGCATCAACCTCGTCGCCACGCGCAATGCCGAGCGCCGGCGCGGCGATGTGCACGCCGATCCGCACGCGGCCATCGGCCAGATGCTCGACGGAGAACGCATCGTCGATCTCGGTGGTGGTGATGTCGTCGATCGAGAACGCCTCGACATCGGCTTCCGGCAGTTCTTCCGGCAACGCGCCGACCGTGACCGACGGAAAACCGATGCCGTGCGGGAAAAACTCGGAGAGGAATTTCGCCTCGTGCAACGCGCGGGCCGACGGAATTCCGCCGCATTCGAGCATCAGCCGCGCCTGTGAGATGCCGCGTGCCGCTGCCGCGCCTTCGAGCGCCTTGTATTCGATCGTGTTCTTGTCCGGTTTGGTGAGCAAAGCCAGCGCCTTGCTGCCGCTGAAGCCTTCCGGCAGACGGCCTGCCTTCAGCTCATCTTCGTAGCCGGCCTGCACCAGCGCCTGTTGACGCTTGCGCTCCAGCCCGGCAAGCGCCATCTTGAGCTGCTCCTGCGGCGCGCGTTGGTACATGCCGCGGCCCTTGCGGCGGAAGTACACCGGCGCGCCGTGCATACGCAGCACCAGCGCCGCGCGCTCGATGGAGCCGAACGCTTCGCCGAAGTACTCGGCGCCCAGCGTGGCAAACGGGAATTCGTCATCCGGCGCGCATTCCCACAGGAAGTCCAGATCGATGTCCTGCGCGGCGGCGTCGGCCTGCTGCATCAACTCGCCAGCGGTCGGCTTTTCAAATTCGATCAGCACGTCTTTCGCGCGCACCTTGGCGCGCCGGCCGCCCGGCAACTCGACCTGAAAAGCATCGCCCTGGCGCGACAGCACGCTGCCCGCCTTGAAACTGCCCGATTCCTCGAAGAAAACGTTCACTCAATACTCTCGTTCTGACTTGCATCTGCCGGCGCGTCCGATTGGGTTCAGCTATCGGTCACTGCGTGCGCGGCACGGCAACGTGTTCGTGGTAGTGGATCCGCGGCGCGATACACGCGCGCCGGCGGCATGAATCTGGTGATCCGCAGCGGCCTCGCTGCCGGATCGTCGGCACTGTCAGGCCGCCTCGCGCGGCGCCGGCGGCTCGACAGCTTCGGTGTCGCAAAAGGCCAGCACCTCGTCGACGTATTGCGCGAATTCGCTGATCGCGTGGTCGCTCCCTTCGATCAGCGTAGTGCGTGCGCCGGGATAGTGCGCAAGCATTTCGCGGTAATCGAGCACTTCGTCGCCGGTGGCAGCCAACAAATAATAGCGTTCGGGCCGCGTGATCGACGCGACGCCGAGCGCGCGCAACTCGTCCAGATGATGCGGCTCGACAGTAATGCTGCCGCCGCCGTGCCACAACGGCTGCTCGCCGAGATAGGCGCTCAGGTCGCGCTGCGGCACCACCGCCGGGTTCAGCAGCACCGTCGGCCAGCCGTGCTTCTCGGCGAGATACGTGGCGAAGTAGCCGCCCAGCGAACTGCCGATCACCGTGACATTGTTCGGTTTCGCGGCCGCTACCAGCGATTCGACGAGCGCCACGGTCTCGAACGGCGAGACCGGCAGCATCGGGCAGCACCATTCGTCGCTGCGGCCGAGTTCGACAAGGCGTGCCGCCAGCATGCGCGCCTTGAACGAATTGGGCGACGAGCGGAAGCCGTGCAGATAAAGGATCACGAAGTGCCTCGTGCGGAAAGTGCGTCGAGCAGCTTCTGATGCACGCCGCCGAAGCCGCCGTTGCTCATCACCAGAATCTGGTCGCCGGGGCGCGCTGCGTGACCCACTGCTTTGACCAGCGCGTCGAGATTGTCGAAAGCCTGCGCCTTGCCGCCGAGCGGCGCGAGTGCTTCGCCGAGATTCCAGCCGAGTGCGTCGCGGCCGGCCGGCGCGCCGTAGCCGAACACCAGGTCCGCGTCGGCCAGACTGGCCGGCAATTGCGCTTTCATCACGCCGAGCTTCATGGTGTTCGAGCGCGGCTCCAGCACGGCCAGGATTCGCGTGTTTTCGTGACCGACACGTGCACGCAGTCCGGCCACCGTGGTCTCGATCGCGGTGGGGTGATGGGCGAAATCGTCGTAGACGGTCACGCCGTCGACGCTGCCGCGCACTTCCATGCGGCGCTTCACATTCCGGAAATTCGCCAGCGACTTCGCCGCTTGCGCCGGCGGCACGCCGACATGGCGCGCGGCGGCGATCGCGGCAAGCGCGTTCATGCGGTTGTGCTCGCCCTGCACCTGCCACTCGACGACACCGACGCGCTCACTGTTGTGATACACGGCGAAACGCTCGTCGACCGGCACGCCGTCTTCTGCCGGCAAGGTTTCCCAGCCGCCTTGCACGCCGAAGCGCTCGACTTCGCTCCAGCAACCGCGTGTCAGCACGCGCTCCAGCGCGTCTTCACGACCGTTCGTAACGATGCGGCCGATGCCCGGCACGGTGCGGATCAGGTGATGGAACTGCGTTTCGATCGCCGCCAGATCCGGGAAAATGTCGGCGTGATCGAACTCGAGGTTATTCAGGACCGCGGTCTTAGGCCGGTAGTGAACGAACTTGGAACGCTTGTCGAAGAAGGCGGTGTCGTATTCGTCGGCTTCGATCACGAAGAAGCTCGAATCGGTCAGCCGCGCCGACACCCCGAAATTCAGCGGCACGCCGCCGATCAGGAAGCCCGGATTGAGACCCGCGTCATCGAGCAGCCAGGTCAGCATCGAACTGGTGGTGGTCTTGCCGTGCGTGCCGGCCACCGCCAGCACCCACTTGCCGTGCAGCACATGCTCGCCGAGCCACTGCGGACCGGAGACGTAAGGCAGGCCGCGATCGAGGATGGCTTCCATCAGCGGGTTACCGCGCGAGACCACATTGCCGATCACGAACAGGTCGGCGTTGAGGCCGTTCAACTGCTCGGCGTCGTAACCTTCGATCAGACGAATGCCTTGCGCCTCGAGCTGCGTGCTCATTGGCGGATAGACGCCGGCGTCGCAGCCCGTCACGGTGTGGCCCGCGCCGCGCGCGAGGACCGCGAGTCCGCCCATGAACGTGCCGCAGATACCGAGGATGTGGATGTGCATAAGCCTGTCGTGCCGCGCGGGCGTATTTTTGCGAGGGATGGGAGCGCAGAAGAGCGGTCGAAACGACCGTCTGCAAAGGACGCTATTGTAACCGACGCCTCTCTATCGCCCTATGAACGGGGCCGCCGCGGTGGCCGCCCGCGTCGCGTACGCAAAACACCCGGCGCGAGCCGCCCGGAAAGGGCTGTCATCGATCTCTAGTATGATTGAGAGATGGTTCGCAAATCACATTTCGATCCGCAGCGCGTGCGCGAAGAAATCGCCATCGCGGCTGCCCGGATGATCGCTGAAGACGGTCTGGACTACGCAACGGCCAAGCGCAAAGCGGCACGGCAGGTAGTCGGCGAGACTCGTGTTGCCGGCGAATGGCTGCCGGATAACGACCAGATCGAAGAAGAAATTCGTGAATATCAGTCGCTTTTCAAAGGCGACAGCCAGCCAGCGCTGTTGCGGCGGCTGCGCCGCATTGCGATCGACTGGATGGAGCGGCTCGCGTCGTTCAATCCGTATTTGACCGGCGCGGTGCTCGGCGGCACCGCCGGTGAACACTCGGATATTCACCTTCAGGTGTTCTGCGACAACCCGAAAGAAGTCGCGATCTACTTTCTGAACGCCAACATTCAGTACGACGTTTCGGAGACGCGGCATTTTGCCGGTCGCGGCTACGTCGAGACGCTGAGCTTCCTCTGGCGCCCCACGAGCGAAGGACCCGATGCGGAGCCGGCCGGCATCCACGTCGCCCTGTACGAAACTGACGACTTGCGCGGCGCGGTACGGGCCGACGCGCGCGGCCGCACTGCCCGGGCGAATCTGCAGGCGGTTCAGGCGCTGCTCGACAATAGCGACGTCACCCCTTCAACTAATTAGACAGACCTGGAATGAATACGAGACGGATTCTGGCAGGCGCGCTTGTTGCGATCGCCGCTGCGGGCGGCGGGGTGCTGGCCAATCATTGGCTGAACGGCGCCCCGGAAATCGCCCGCGCGGCGCAACCCGCCTCCACACATAGCGCAGTCGAGCAACTTTGGACCACGCCCGTCACGAACGTCGACGGCAAGCCGCAATCGCTAAGTTTGCTCAAAGGTCACCCAATCGTCGTCAACTTCTGGGCGTCGTGGTGCGGACCGTGCGTTGAAGAAATGCCCGCTCTTTCGCAACTGCAGCGCGAATACGCAAAAAAAGGAATCCAGTTCGTCGGACTTGGCGTGGATTCGGATAAAAACGTCCAGGCGTTCCTGCAGAAGGTGAAAGTAGCCTACCCGGTCTACGTGACCGGGTTCGGCGGCGCCGACCTCGCACGCGCGTTCGGCAATACCGCGGGCGGCCTGCCCTTTACCGTCGTAATCGACGCACAAGGCAACATCCGCTCGACAAAATTAGGGCAAATCGACCCGCAAGCGCTGAAACAGACGCTCGACGCGCTCTAAATTTCACATTCTTTTGACGATCAGATAGGGGCAAAAGGCGCGAAATTACGCGCAAATCGCTCAAATTTGAGAGAAGATGGGCGCCCGGAGAAGCGGCGAAAGGTCGCTAGGATTGTTTCGAACGCGCAGGAAACTAGACAAGTTTCTCTAATCAGCGCTAAAGTGCGCCCAATTCCACGGAAAAAGAAGCGACCATGACGCGACTGCTGGTACTGCACGGCCCCAACCTCAACCTTCTCGGCACCCGGGAACCTGAGGTCTACGGCCGAGTCACGTTACCGCAGATCGATCAGGCACTGGCGGACCGCGCAGCGGACGCAGGTGTCGAGCTCGCGTCGTTCCAGAGCAATCATGAAGGCGCTCTCGTCGATCGCATCCAATCCGCCCGGACTGAAAAAACCGATTTCATACTAATCAATCCCGCCGCGTACACGCACACCAGCGTGGCCATTCGGGACGCACTGGCGGGGGTCGGCATCCCGTTCGTCGAGATTCATCTGTCGAACGTACATCGCCGCGAACCGTTCCGGCATCACTCGTATTTCTCCGACCAGGCGGAGGGCGTGATTTGCGGCCTCGGCTGGAAGGGATATCTGTACGCGCTCGAATTCGCGCTCGACCGGCTGTCCGCCGGCTCGTCGCGCGGCTGATTCCAAACACGTCTAATTTGCGCCGGCTGCGTACGCGCCGGCACTTTACGCATTGAAAGGGGCTTCCTGATGGATCTACGTAAACTGAAAACACTGATCGACCTCGTCTCGGAGTCCGGTATTTCCG
The DNA here is from genome assembly GCF_013177735.1 of Paraburkholderia elongata. GTDB lineage: Bacteria > Pseudomonadota > Gammaproteobacteria > Burkholderiales > Burkholderiaceae > Paraburkholderia > Paraburkholderia elongata. Next base: position 10,672 of record NZ_WOEZ01000014.1, read on the forward strand.
AACTCGAAGTGACCGAAGGCGAAGGCAAGGTCCGCATCGTCAAGAATGCGCCGCCGGTTTACGTGCAACCGTCCGCTTCGTATGCTCCGCAATATGCCCAGCCGCTACCGTTCCAAGGCGGTGAAGCGCCTGCTGCTGCAGCGAGCGCCCCGGCTGCGCCGGCCGTCGCCGCGCCGCAAGGCCACGTGGTGACCTCGCCGATGGTCGGCACCTTCTACCGCGCGCCGTCCCCGGGCGCCGATCCGTTCGTCCAGGTGGGCGACACGGTCAAGGAAGGCCAGACGATCTGCATCATCGAAGCGATGAAGCTGCTCAACGAAATCGAGTCGGACAAGTCCGGCGTGGTGAAGGAAATCCTCGTCGAAAACGGTCAGGCGGTCGAGTACGGCCAACCGTTGTTCGTGGTCGGCTAACGCGGCACGCTTTGCGCTTTTTATGCGCTTGCCGCCCGCGCGCCTGCTGTCCGAGGCGCGCGACCGATCCTCTGAGGCAGCCTGTGTTGTGATCAACCAGGCGCCTATTGACGAGTCGAAAACCCGCTATGTTTGAAAAAATCCTCATTGCCAATCGTGGCGAGATCGCGCTTCGTATCCAGCGCGCCTGCCGCGAACTCGGCGTCAAGACGGTCGTCGTCTATTCGGAAGCCGACAAGGAAGCCAAGTACGTGAAGCTCGCCGACGAGGCGGTCTGTATCGGCCCGGCACCTTCGAATCTGAGCTACCTGAACATGCCGGCGCTGATCAGCGCGGCAGAAGTCACGGACGCCGAAGCGATCCACCCCGGCTACGGCTTCCTGTCGGAAAACGCCGACTTCGCCGAGCGCGTCGAGCAGTCCGGCTTCACCTTCATCGGCCCGCGCCCGGAAACCATCCGGATGATGGGCGACAAGGTGACCGCCAAGCAAACCATGATCAAAACCGGCGTGCCGTGCGTGCCGGGTTCTGAAGGCGCGTTGCCGGACGATCCCAAAGAGATCGTGAAAATTGCCCGCCAGGTCGGCTACCCGGTGATCATCAAGGCCGCCGGCGGCGGCGGTGGTCGCGGCATGCGCGTGGTCCACACCGAAGCGGCGCTGGTCAACGCGGTCAACATGACGCGCGAAGAAGCCGGCCGTGCGTTCGGCAACCCGCAGGTTTACATGGAGAAATTCCTGGAGAACCCGCGGCACATCGAAATTCAGGTGTTGTCCGATTCGTTCAAGAACGCAGTGTGGCTGGGCGAGCGTGACTGCTCGATGCAGCGCCGTCACCAGAAAGTGATCGAAGAAGCGCCGGCGCCGGGCATTGCGCGCCGCCTGATCGACCGCATCGGCGATCGCTGCGCGGATGCCTGCAAGAAGATGGGCTACCTCGGCGCGGGTACGTTCGAATTCCTGTACGAAAACGGCGAGTTCTATTTCATCGAAATGAACACGCGCGTGCAGGTCGAGCATCCGGTGACCGAGCTGATTACCGGCGTCGACATCGTGCAGGAACAGATCCGCATCGCTGCCGGCGAGAAGCTCGCCTTCCGTCAACGCGACATCGTGTTCAAGGGCCATGCGATCGAATGCCGGATCAACGCGGAAGATCCGTTCAAGTTCATTCCGTCGCCGGGTCGTTTGACGTCGTGGCATATGCCGGGCGGCCCCGGTATCCGCGTCGATTCGCACGCCTACAATGGCTATTTTGTGCCGCCGAACTATGATTCGATGATCGGCAAGCTGATCGCTTACGGCGCGACGCGCGAGCAGGCGATCAAGCGGATGCGCATCGCGCTGTCGGAAATGGTGGTCGAAGGCATTCAAACCAACATCCCGCTGCACCGCGAGCTGATGCTGGACGCGAAGTTCGTCGAAGGCGGCACCAGCATTCATTACCTCGAAAACCGGTTGGCCGCGAAGCAGCAGGCCGCGCCGGAAGAAGCGTAAGTCATGAGCTACCGGGAACTGATCGCCGAGCTGGCACGCGAGCACGCGGAGGAGTTCTCCGACGCGCTGCTCGAGTTGGGTGCGCTGTCCGTATCGGTTGAAGATGCGGACGCCGACACGCCCGACGAGCAGCCGCTGTTCGGCGAGCCCGGTCTCACGCCGGATCGCACGGCGTGGCAGCGTTCGCGGGTGATCGCACTGCTCGCGCCGGAACACGAGCCGGCGGTGCTGCTCACTGCCGCAGCCAATGAGATTGGGCTGGAAACCGCACCATCGTTTACCGTGCGCGAAGTCGAAGAACAGGATTGGGTGCGTCTCACGCAATCGCAATTCGATCCGATTCCGATCGGCGAGCGCATCTGGGTCGTGCCCTCGTGGCACGACGCACCGGACCCTGACGCGCTCGTGCTGGAACTCGACCCTGGCCTCGCATTCGGAACCGGCAGCCATCCCACGACACGTCTGTGTATGGAATGGCTGGAACAATCGGTGAAGGCGGAGCAATCCGTGCTCGACTACGGCTGCGGCTCGGGCATCCTCGCGATTCTCGCGAAGAAGTGCGGCGCCAACCCGGTGCACGGCATCGATATCGACCCGCAAGCGGTCGAATCGGCGCGTCACAACAGCGAGCGCAACCGGGCGGAAGTCACGTACGGTTTGCCTGACGAATGCCCCACCGGCGAGTTCGATATCGTGGTCGCCAATATTCTGTCCAATCCACTCAAGCTGATGGCGTCGATGCTGTCGTCGAAGGTCAAGCCGGGCGGCCGGATCGCGCTGTCGGGCATCCTGGCGCGCCAGGCGGACGAAGTGGCGCAGGTCTATGCACGATGGATCGACATCGGCGTATGGCGCGAACACGAAGGTTGGGTATGTCTCACGGGAACACGCCGCGAAAGCCATTAGAATAAGGCGTATTGTCCAACCAACAGCCTTTCGGCTTACCGGCTCAATATGCTCCTGGCAACACGTTGCCCCTTCTGCGATACCGTTTTCCGCCTGCAACCGGCGCAGCTCGCGCTGCGCCGCGGCCTCGTGCGCTGCGGGTATTGCCATGAAGTATTCGACGCGTCGAGCAGCCTGTTCGAACTGAACGAGGGCGGCGACTTTTCCACCGCCAAGCCGGTCGCCGCAGCAGCGGCGATCGAGGCTTTGTCCGGTGTACGCGCCAAGGGCCCCGATTTCAGCGCCGAGGCATGGGACCCTTGGGCACCGGCGCCCGACGCTGCGATCGACAACCGCCTGCTTCACAACGTCCGCGATCTGCCGGCTACACCGGTCTCGACCGGCGCAGGCGTCGCGGTCACGCCGCGTCATGCTACCGAGCCGGAATTGCCGGCGAGCGCGTTCACCACGCCGACTCCTCCCGACAACGAACCCATTCTCGCGGACGCGCCACGCGAACCCTTCGCTTACGAGGCCGATGCGCCCGCGGATGTCCCGCGCGAACCTGTCGCTCCCCGGACCAATCCGCCTGCGGAAGCGGCGCCGCGGGTCTGGCACAAGACCGAGCGTCCGTCTGAACATCTTGGTGATGCCGACGAACCGGTTCTCAACGAGCCGGCTACCTTGCATGGCATTCGTGATAATGAACCGCATTTTGGTGCGGCCGGCTTAGGTGGGGCCGCCTCAGGTGCGGCCGGCTTAGGTGGTGCCGGCGCGGGCGGTCTCGGCGCAGGCAGCGGCGGCTCAGGCACGGGCGGCCCCAGTGGCCCCGGCACAGCGACCTTTGGATCCAGCGGCGAACCCTTCACGGTCCAGCCGGTGCATGACGGCGTCGATCCATTCCCGGTGGTACGTGAAACGCGCGCGGCCGAACCGCAACGCCTCGGCTGGTTCATCTTCGGCTCGGTGGTCGCCGCGCTGCTGGTTATCGCCCTGCTCGCGCAACTCGCCTGGTGGCAGCGCGAAACCGTGCAGGTCTACTTCCCGCGTTCACAGACACTCTATGTAAAGGCCTGCGCGCAGCTCGGCTGCCAGATCACGCCGCCGCACGACATCGACGGCTTGCAGGTCGAGCCGTCCGATTTGCGGCAGATCGACGGTCCGCACAAGCTCGAACTGAAGATGCCGCTGCGCAACCGCTTCAATGTTGCGCTGGCCTACCCGGCCATCGAACTCACGCTGCTCGACGACCAGAACAATGTCGCCGTGCGCCGCGTGCTGTGGCCGCAAGACTACGTCCCACCCGGCACGCCAATCGCAGCCGGACTGCCGGCGCACACGACCCAGACCATGATCGTCCACCTCGACACGGGCAATGCGGTCGCTTCCAATTTCCGCGTACAGATTTTTTATCCGTAACGCATTCTCGCGCCCGGCACTGACCGGGCTTGTTCACCGTCATTACTGACGAATTTTCGGAGCACAACAACATGAGTCAAGTCACGCTGGGTGGCAACCCGATCGAAGTAGCCGGCACGTTCCCGACCGTGGGCCAGAATGCCCCCACCTTCTCGCTCGTGGGCAAGGATCTGAAGCCGGTGTCGCTGGCCGACTTCGCCGGCAAGCGCAAGGTGCTGAATATCGTCCCGAGCCTCGACACGCCGACCTGCGCCACGTCGACCCGCAAGTTCAACGAAGCCGCAGCCAAGCTGAGCAACACGGCTGTGATCGTCGTGTCGGGCGACCTGCCGTTCGCAGCATCGCGCTTCTGCACGACCGAAGGCATCGAGAACGTCGTGACGGCGTCCACGTTCCGCGGTCATGACTTCGCGCAAGCCTACGGCGTCGACGTGACGAGCGGCCCGCTGACGGGTCTGACGGCACGCGCCGTGGTGGTCGTCGACGAGAACGACAAGGTCGTGCACGCTGAGCTGGTCGGCGAAATCAAGAACGAACCGAACTACGATGCAGCACTCGCCGCGCTGAAGTAAAACCTTCGCGCACGAGCCCCGGCGCCGCGCTTCATGCGCGGCGCTGTCACATCGTCGCGCCCATTCTCTTTATCGATTTTTACAGGAACGCTCGCCTTGGCTACGCTGATTTGCGGTTCGCTCGCCTACGACAACATCATGACCTTCGAAGGCCGCTTTCGGGATCACATCCTGCCGGAGCAGGTCCACATCCTGAACGTGAGCTTCCTCGTGCCGACGATGCGCCGCGAGTTCGGCGGCTGCGCGGGCAACATCGCCTACTCGTTGCATCTGCTCGGTGGCAATGCGCGCATCATGGGGACGCTCGGCGCGATCGACGCGCAGCTCTACATGGACCGCTTCAAGCAGCTCGGCCTGTCGACGGAAAACGTGCTGGTGGTACCGGAGACCTATTCGGCCCAGGCGATGATCACCACCGACCTCGAAAACAATCAGATCACCGCGTTCCACCCGGGCGCGATGATGCAGTCGCATCTGAATCGCGCCGATCAGGCAAAAGGCATCACGCTCGGCATCGTCGCCCCCGATGGCTACGACGGCATGATCCAGCATTCCGAGCATCTGGCAGCGGCCGGCGTGCCGTTTATCTTCGATCCGGGCCAAGGTCTGCCGCTGTTCGACGGTGAGTCGCTGCGCCGCATGATTGAACTTGCTACTTACGTAGCTGTCAACGATTACGAAGCCAAACTGGTGAGCAACAAAACGGGTTGGTCGATCGAAGAGATCGCCGGCAAGGTCGAGGCGCTGATTATCACGCTCGGCGAACAAGGCGCGCAGATCCATCACGCCGGCGGCATCGAAGAGATTCCGGCGGTCAAGGCACAGCAGGTGCTCGATCCTACAGGTTGCGGCGACGCGTTCCGCGGCGGCTTGTTGTACGGTATCGAGAACAAGCTTGGCTGGGCGACCACAGGGCGTCTGGCGAGCCTGATGGGCGCGCTGAAGATCGAACACCAGGGCCCGCAAAACTACGCGCCCAGCCGGGCGGAGATCAATGAACGGTTCAAGCAGGCGTTCGAATACGACCTGCCGTAATACCGCAAGCTATTGGAGTTAGGGAATGAGAATAACGAGTCGCCTGGTAGTGGCCGCCTTGATCGCCGGTTCGCTGGCCATGTCGGGGTGTGCGTACAACAGCAGCTCTGCCGACGTCTACACGGCGTCGCAGGCACAGCGCGAAGAAACGGTCCGCATGGGCACGGTCGACAGCGTTCGCGCGGTGAAGATCAGTTCGAATAACGGCCAGCCGAGCGGCTTGGGCGCGATCGGCGGCGGCGCCCTGGGCGCGGTGGCAGGCAGTGCGATCGGCGGCGGCCGCGGCTCGATCGTGACCGGCATCATCGGCGGTCTGGCTGGTGCGGTGGCAGGCAACGCGGTCGAGAACGGCGTCGCGGTGCACGACGGTCTCGAGATCACCGTGCGACTCGATAACGGCGACATGCGTGCGATCACCCAAAGCGCCACCGGCGAAATCTTCCGCGCCGGCGAGCGCGTGCGTCTGCTCTCGAGCGGCGGCGTCACGCGCGTCACGCACTAAGTTTCCCCTCTCGCGCGGTCGCGCTTCACGCGCCGCCGCGGCGACCTCAAACGCATGCCCTCCCATGTCGACCGGAGTTAGCGCTTTAGGGCTTACTCCGGTTCCATGCAACATGGTTGCGGTGCATGCGTTTTTTTTCGCCTGCAGGTTTTGAAGCGTTGTTTCTTGTAGCGGGCGCCTTCGCCAGATCAAAAAAAATCCCGTCGCCAGAAGCCCGGCAACGGGACCCTGACCGAGTAGCGCTCGGTAATGCTACTTAAGCGCTACTCGATCATCGACACACCGTACGACGTGTCGAAGTACTTCTACCGCTTACGGGCGGCTGCCCGTCGGGAACGGCCATGCCGCTGCCGGGTTCAGCGCGGTCTTCACCGTCGCCGCCGGTGCTGCGCTCGAGACAGAAGTCGCTGCGGGTGCAGGAGCCGCCTTCTTGGCGACAGCCTTCTTCGCAGGGGCAGCCTTCTTGGCAGGAGCAGCGGCCTTCTTCGCGGCAGCCTTCTTGGCAGGCGCAGCCTTTTTAGCAGCAGCCTTCTTCGCAGGCGCAGCTTTCTTGGCAGCAGCCTTTTTCGCAGGCGCGGCCTTCTTGGCAGCAGCCTTCTTAGCCGGCGCGGCCTTCTTTGCTGCGGCCTTCTTCGCTGGTGCTGCCTTCTTTGCTGCAACCTTCTTCACTGCAGCTTTCTTAGCCGGTGCCGCCTTCTTCGCTGCAACCTTCTTCACTGCGACTTTCTTGGCTGCAACCTTCTTGGCCGGAGCAGCTTTCTTCGCTGCAACCTTCTTGGCCGGTGCTGCCTTCTTTGCTGCAACCTTCTTCACTGCGACTTTCTTTGCAGCGACTTTCTTCGCCGGTGCGGCCTTCTTAGCCGGCGCAGCCTTCTTTGCTACAACCTTCTTGGCTGCGGGTTTCTTAGCTGCCGCTTTCTTTGCAGTTGCCATCATTTTCTCCTTCAGGTTTTCAGATGAGAGTCAGTTCAAACTACACCCTTCGTCAAAACCCGCTTCTCGCGGACGCTTCTCAGGGCGCGCGCTACGAAGCGGGCTATTCATCGGCGTACGCAGGTGCTGCGCGCTTACGCTAATGAATGCGGTAAGGCGCGCCGTGCCCTTGAGCACCGCGCGCCAGATCTGGTCGGCGCTGTATCTCAACGCCGGCAATTGCTTGATCGGGCCGCTGGCCATCGAGCCAGCGGCTTTTTCCGGGGGGAAGTTTGCCCATCCCACTGAAGGGTTCGCAAAGTGCCTGTCATGTTTGTGGGCCGCTAAGGCACCGGGCACGCTTTGCATCAGGCGGTTCTGCTCCTAACCATAATTGCCGCGGCTTCGGCCGGCGGCATCCCCATCAAAGAGTTCGCATTCCAACTGCGTTCAACCGCAGTGCGAGCGGGATTACTCCCAGCTTAGTGCACCGCCGGTCTGATATTCAATGACTCGCGTCTCGAAGAAGTTGCGTTCCTTCTTCAGGTCGATCATCTCGCTCATCCACGGGAACGGGTTTTCCTCGTTCGGGTACAGCGGATCGAGACCGATCTGCTGGCAACGGCGGTTGCAGATGAAGCGCAGATAGCTCTTGAACATCGACGCATTGAGGCCGAGCACCCCGCGCGGCATCGTATCTTCTGCGTAACGATATTCAAGTTCGACCGCTTGCTGGAAGATCTCGCGGATTTCCGCGCGGAACTCAGCCGTCCAGAGTTGCGGGTTTTCGAGTTTGATCTGGTTGATCAGGTCGATGCCGAAGTTGCAGTGCATCGACTCGTCGCGCAGGATGTATTGGTACTGTTCCGCCGCGCCGGTCATCTTGTTCTGGCGGCCCAGCGCCAGGATTTGCGTAAAGCCGACGTAGAAGAACAGGCCTTCCATCACACAGGCGAACACGATCAGCGAGCGCAGCAGCGTCTGGTCTGCTTCGAGCGTGCCGGTCTTGAAGGCCGGGTCGGTCAGCACGTGGATGTACGGAATCAGGAATTCGTCTTTCGCGCGGATCGAGGAAACCTCGTGATACGCGTTGAAGATTTCGCCCTCGTCGAGGCCCAGCGATTCGACGATGTACTGGTAAGCGTGCGTGTGGATCGCCTCTTCGAACGCCTGGCGCAGCAGGAACTGGCGGCATTCGGGAGCCGTGATGTGGCGGTAGGTGCCCAGCACGATGTTGTTGGCGGCCAGCGAGTCAGCCGTCACGAAGAAGCCCAGGTTGCGCTTGACGATGCGGCGCTCGTCTTCGGTCAGACCGTGCGGGTCTTTCCAGAGGGCGATGTCGCGCGACATGTTCACTTCTTGCGGCATCCAGTGGTTGGCGCAACCAGCCAGATACTTTTCCCAGGCCCACTTGTATTTGAACGGCACCAACTGATTGACGTCGGTCTGGCCGTTGATGATGCGCTTGTCGGCGACATTCACCCGCGCTTCGGAAACGGCAGCCGTTCCGGTAGCAGCGTGAGCGACGGGAGCGACAGCGATGTCGTTCGCGAAGATGTCTTGAGCCGAGGGAGCGTGAGGAGCGGAACGCGTTCCGACTTGCGAACCGACAGCCGATCCCGCAGCGTTGCGCAACACATTCTGTTGCGTAGCGCTCGAGGAAGTTACGGCAGTGATCTCGTCATCCCAGTTGAGCATAAATGTCACCATCAATTTAGAACGGTTTGTACCATCTTTTCACGAGCGATAAAAGAGTTCGCTGATGAAAAATCCTGTTTTCGATTCGCGTTGCTACGTTCATACAACACTTTGTTCAACAGACTGTGTGTGCCGCCTCATGTGAAGCGTGTTGAACGTGTGTCGTCGAGGTGCTTCGCGAGCTCGAAGAGCAACGTGTCGAAGCGACGTTTCGCTGCTCTATCTATCTGTATTGCGGAGCGTGCTTGCAGCGTTTTGCGATTGCTTCCTGCTGCCTCGCCGACGTGGCGGTTGCCGCGTGCTTGCCTGTCCATCAGTGCTAGCGAGGTGAAGTTCAATGCAATGCCGAGCGATGCATCTGGCCGGCTGTGTCGATCGACCATCGACCGGAGCGTTTGGTGAGCGCTTCATGTCGAGCGCTTCGTCTGTGCTGCCGACTGCTGAGTGCTTCGTCTGCTACTTGCCTACCGCTTGCCTGCCGCTTCACGACTTCAGTTGCTTGCCGTGCTTCGCTGCTTTTCGATGAGCGGCGCAACTTCGATTTCGTTTTCGATTTCGATACGCCGCGCCGCTCGTCTACTTCACTTCTGTATCACTTCCATGAGGCTTGCTGATCGCTACATGCGGGTCTTTACCTACAACCCTCAGCTAAGCAGCGATCCTGCCGCCAGCTTCGTGCTTGCCGGGCAGTTGCCAGGCTCTTACTGGCAAGCCTCGCACTCGTCGAAACCCGGATCGCCCGGACGCATCATGCACACCGGACCATCCGCTTCCGGCGCTGCTTCGACTGCAACTGCCGGCGCTGCCGCTGCTGCCTGGATGCCGCCCGAAGCTGCACCGCCGCTCGCGCCGAAGCCACCTGCCGCGCCACCGCCGACACCACCCGCGCCGCCCGAACCCTCGCTGCCACCCGAGCTCACCGCGTTCAACGCGCCGTGAGCAACCGTCGACTTCTCGACGTGCGTCGCCGCCATCGTGCGGAGGTAGTAGGTCGTCTTCAGACCGCGCACCCATGCAAGCTTGTAGATCTCGTCGAGCTTCTTACCCGACGCGCCGCCCATGTAAATGTTCAGCGACTGCGCCTGGTCGATCCACTTCTGACGACGCGAAGCCGCCTCGACCAGCCACACCGGATCGAGTTCGAACGCGGTGGCGTAGATAGCGCGCAGGTCAGCCGGGATGCGGTCGATGCGCGAGAGCGTGCCGTCGAAGTACTTCAGGTCGGCGACCATCACTTCGTCCCACAGACCGCGTTCCTTCAGGTCGCGCACCAGGTAGTCGTTGACCACCGTGAATTCGCCCGACAGGTTCGACTTCACATACAGATTCTGGAACGTCGGTTCGATACAAGCCGACACGCCGATGATGTTCGAGATGGTCGCCGTCGGCGCGATCGCGACGCAGTTCGAGTTGCGCATGCCGTAGGTGGCGATGCGCGAACGCAGTTCGGTCCAGTCCATCGATTCGCTCGAATCGACTTCGACATAGCCGCCACGCGCGTCGGCCAGCAGCTTCACCGAATCTTGCGGGAGGATGCCGCGATCCCACAGCGAGCCGCGGTAGCTGGAGTAGCGGCCACGCTCTTGGGCCAGCTCGGTCGACGCGTAGTAAGCGTAGTAGCAGACCGCTTCCATCGACGTATCGGCGAACGCGACAGCCTCTTGCGACGCGTACGGCGTGCGCAGCAGGTGCAGGCAGTCCTGGAAGCCCATGATGCCCATGCCGACCGGACGGTGCTTCAGGTTCGAGTTACGTGCCTTGGCAACCGCGTAGTAGTTGATGTCGATCACGTTGTCGAGCATACGCATCGCGACGCTGACGGTGCGCTTCAACTTGTCGTGGTCGAGCGCCAGCGTGCCGTCGGCCTGTTCCTTCAGGTGAGCGACGAGGTTCACCGAGCCCAGGTTGCAGACGGCGATTTCGGCGTCGCTGGTGTTCAGCGTGATTTCCGTGCACAGGTTCGACGAGTGGACGACGCCGACGTGCTGTTGCGGCGAGCGCACATTGCACGGATCCTTGAACGTGATCCACGGGTGGCCGGTTTCGAACAGCATGCCCAGCATCTTGCGCCACAGTTGCGCCGCCGGAAGCTTCTTGAACAGCTTGATCTCGCCGCGCGCGACCTTGTCTTCGTAGGCCGTGTAAGCCGTTTCGAACTCGGCGCCGAACTTGTCGTGCAGGTCCGGGCAGGTGGACGGCGAGAACAGCGTCCAGTCGCCGCCTTCGTGCACGCGCTTCATGAACAGGTCGGGAATCCAGTTCGCCGTGTTCATGTCGTGGGTGCGGCGACGGTCGTCGCCCGTGTTCTTACGAAGCTCGAGGAATTCCTCGATGTCCAGGTGCCACGTTTCCAGGTACGCGCAGACCGCGCCCTTGCGCTTGCCGCCCTGGTTGACCGCCACCGCCGTGTCGTTGACGACCTTCAGGAACGGAACCACGCCTTGCGACTTGCCGTTGGTGCCCTTGATGTGCGAACCGAGTGCGCGCACACGCGTCCAGTCGTTGCCCAGACCGCCGGCGAACTTCGACAGCAGCGCGTTTTCCTTCAGCGCTTCGTAGATGCCGTCGAGGTCGTCGTCGACTGTGGTCAGGTAGCACGACGACAGTTGCGAGCGGCGGGTGCCCGAGTTGAACAAAGTAGGCGTGGACGACATGAAGTCGAAGCTCGACAGCACGTTGTAAAACTCGATCGCGCGCGCTTCGCGGTCGATCTCGTTCAGCGACAGCCCCATCGCGACACGCATAAAGAATGCCTGCGGCATTTCGATACGCACGCCGTCGTGATGCAGGAAGTAGCGGTCATACAGCGTTTGCAGACCGAGGTAGCCGAATTGCAGGTCGCGGTTATTGTCGAGTGCCGCGCCGAGGCGCTTCAGGTCGAACTGCAGCAGCTTGTCGTCGAGCAGCTCGGCTTGCACGCCGCGCTTGATGAACTGCGGGAAGTACTCGGCGTAGCGCTCGCCCATTTCCGTTTGCGTGACTTCCTCTTCGAGGATTTCGCGGCGGATCGTGTGCAGCAGGATGCGTGCGGTGACCTGGCTATAAGCCGGGTCTTTTTCGATCATCGTGCGGGCAGCCAGGATCGCCGAGTCGTAGACCTGGCTCATCGGCACGCCGTCGTACAGATTCTTGACCGTTTCCGCGATGATCGGATCGGCGCTCACGGCGTCGCCCAGGTTCGAGCAAGCCAGTTCGATGATGCCGCGCAGCGCAGCCATGTCGAGCGGACGCGTCACGCCATTGTCGGTGACGTTCAGACCCGGCGTGCTGGCGACAATCTGGTCGTCATGACCGCGCGCCTGGGTACGCTTCTCCCGATACAGCACGTACGCACGCGCGACGTTGTGTTCGCCGCCGCGCATCAGCGCGAGTTCGACCTGATCCTGGATGTCTTCAATATGGAACGTGCCGCCGTTCGGACGGCTGCGCACGAGTGCGCGCACCACGTTCTGCGTGAGTTGCTCGACCAGTTCGCGCACGCGTGCCGACGCCGCGCCTTGACCACCGTTGACGGCCAGGAATGCCTTCGTCACGGCGATAGCGATTTTCGACGGTTCGAACGACACCACGCTACCGTTACGGCGGATCACCTTGTAGTCGGCGTAGGTCACTTGCGGCGCGAGCGCCTGGGCGCCTTGTGCCTGGCTGAACGCCTGGCCAGTCGGTGAGCCCTCGTACCGGGTCGTCACGTTGTCGGTGGTTTGCATGTGCAAAGCTCCTGGTCTTGGAAATGTTGCGGAGAAAGCCGCGGATTAAAACGAACGCTGCGCCGCCGCGTGCGCAAGCGATGGGGTGCAGGAAAAAGGCCGGCCGTGCCGGGTGGCGGGATGCGACAGCGATGAAGCCTGGTTCGAATTGATAACGGTCTTCATCATGTGTGTCGCGATCACTTGCTATGCCCTTTTCCTGAATGCTTCTGGACGCTGCCGGAGGTCTCTACCGGCCGCGCCGCAGCAATTATTTTTCGCTGCCTGGAATGCTTGCGGCGCCATGCTCGGGGAGCGGGGCGCCGCAGACTTATGCACTCAGTTATGCACAGAGTTATACACACCAGACACAAGATATAGTACGGAACTGAATTTCTGGCACCAAGTATAGTGTAGTTTCAAGACAGGTCAAATCGATTTATTTGCTTTCGAAGTCTTGACTTTTGCATAGCGCGGCGCGAAGCCGACTCCCCGGAGAACAAGGCAGCGCCTTGTTCTCCTCGCATCACGCGAAGTCGCGCGAAGGGTCGTTACGGCGTTTTGGAAAACTTGAGATAGGGGAAGTACTGATCCGCTAACGCGGTATCGCGCTGCAGACGCTGCCACTCGAAATGGGGCCCAGGATCGGTCTTGCGGCCGGGAGCAATGTCCGAGTGACCGGCAAGCCCCTCGACCGGATAGCGAGCCTTGAGCGCCGTCACAAGCGCGCCGAGCGTGCGGTATTGCGCCGCTTCGAAAGCAGTCGTGTCACTGCCCTCCAGCTCGATGCCGATCGAGAAATCATTGCAGCGCTCGCGGCCGAAAAAATTCGACGGGCCGGCGTGCCATGCGCGCTCGTTGCAGGAGACGAATTGCTCGAGCGCGCCGTCGCGATGGATCACGAAGTGCGCCGACACCCGCACGCCCCGCAAATGCGTGTCGTAGTACGGGTGAGCGTCGCAGTCGAGCGTGTTCTGGAACAGTTCGGCGATCGCCGTGCCGCCGAACTCGTTCGGCGGCAGGCTGATGTTGTGCACGACGATCAGCGTGGGCATGGCCCCTTCGGGCCGCGCTTCGAAATTCGGCGATGGGAGTTTGCGTGCGGCGTTGACCCAACCGTCGGCATCGACGGCGAACGCGACGTTCATCGAGCGTCGCGGCCCGTGGGATGCGCGCCGTGACGCTGCGCGTGCGCCGCGCTGCAGAACGCCTGCCCCGCAACGACGACAGAGTCGCTCTTCGGCGCATGCACGCCGCACTCGGCACAGCGGATCATCGGCTCGGCGAGCTGCGGCTGCGCTTGCGACGCATTGGGCCCACGCGCGCCGCCATTCGGGTCTTTTGTACCAGCGGCACCCGCGGCGCCGTTCGCGCCTGCGCCGTTACGTTGCGCGGTTTGCGCGTCATGACGACGCAGCGCCTTGACCAGCCACTGGCCAACGATGAACAACAGGATCAGCAGGAAAATTTGTCGCATAGCAGGACACTCACACTACAGCACGGTGCAACAGCACCTCGAATACGAAACGGCTGCCGACGTACGCCAGCAGCAGCGCGACGAACGACGCCAGCACCCAGCGCAATGCCGCACGGCCGCGCCAGCCGGAAACCTTGCGCGCGGTCAGCAGCGCGCCGAACATCACCCAGGAAAGAATCGCGAACACGGTTTTGTGATCGAGCCGCAATGCGCGGTCGACCAGTTGCTCGCTGAACATGATGCCCGAGAGCAACGTCAGCGTGAGCAGCACGAAGCCGGCGCCGATCAGACGGAACAGCAGCTTTTCCAAAGTCAGCAGCGGCGGCAGCGTGTCAAGCCAGCTCGACAGCCAACCGTTGCTCGCGGTAGCCGCATTCCGTTGCGACATGCCGCCGCGCATTGCGTGCAGACGCCGCTCGACCAGCAGCATCAGAATCGCGTGCAGCGCCGCGATCGCGAACAAACCGTACGCGATATTGGCGATCAGGAAGTGCAGCTTGAACATTGGCGCGGCTGAATACGGCAGCACACGCACGCCATTGAACGCCAGCGGCAATAAAGAAGCGACGCAGGCGAGCGGCAACACCAAAAGGCGCAGGCCGTCGAGCGGAAAGAAAAAACTCTCGATCCAGTAGATGCCGGCGCCGAGCCAGAACATCGCCGACAGCGCGAACGCGAAACCGAACACCATCGCGTTTTGAGGAAAGATGGTGGTATGCAGCAGCACGCCGTGGGCGAGCAGCGCGACAAACAGCAGCGCGCGGCCCGAGGTGCTCATGCCCGAGGCGGCCGAGGAGGACGATGGGGCCGACATGCCCGCGGCGACGGGCACCGGAGGCGCGCTCTCGAGCATGGGGCGCATGGCGGCGTGCCGGTGCGAGCGCCAGCCGGCCACGGCGAGACCGCCGTAGAGGAGCGCAGTGAGGGCATACAGTACAATATCCATATTCGAAGTTTACACTAGGCCCCTGCTCCGCGACGTCTCCCGCATCGCGCCCCGCTCCGGCCGCACTGTTCATCGCTCCCCATGCTCGACAATCTGACTCAACGGATGGCGCGCGTCGTCAAGACGCTGCGCGGCGAAGCCCGGCTCACCGAGGCGAACACCCAGGAAATGCTGCGCGAAGTGCGCCTCGCGCTCCTCGAGGCGGACGTGGCCCTGCCCGTCGTGCGCGAGTTCATCGCCAAGGTGAAGGAAAAGGCGCTCGGCGAGGAGGTCATTAGCAGCCTGTCGCCGGGTCAGGCGCTGGTCGGCGTGGTGCAGCGCGAGCTGACCGCGATCATCGGCGGCGACTATGAAGGCAAGGCGGTCGAACTGAATCTCGCCGTCACGCCGCCGGCCGTCATCCTGATGGCGGGTCTGCAAGGCGCCGGTAAGACGACCACTGTCGGCAAGCTCGCCAAGCTCCTGCGCGAAAAGTACAAGAAGAAGGTCCTGACCGTCTCGTGCGACGTTTACCGCCCGGCTGCTATCGCGCAGTTGAAGATGGTGACCGAACAGGTCGGCGCCGATTTCTTCCCGTCGGAACCTGATCAGAAGCCGGTGGATATCGCGCGCGCCGCGGTGGATTGGGCCAAGCGCCATTACCACGACGTGCTGCTGGTCGACACGGCCGGCCGTCTGGGTATCGACGAAGCGATGATGCAGGAAATCACCGCGTTGCACAGCGAGCTGAAACCGGCGGAAACGCTGTTCGTGGTCGACGCGATGCTCGGTCAGGATGCGGTCAACACCGCGAAGGCCTTTAGCGACGCACTGCCGCTCACCGGCGTGGTCCTCACCAAGCTCGACGGCGACTCGCGCGGTGGCGCGGCGCTTTCCGTGCGTCACGTGACGGGCAAGCCGATCAAGTTCGTCGGCGTTGCCGAAAAGCTCGACGGCCTCGAAATTTTCTATCCGGATCGCATGGCGAACCGGATTCTCGGCATGGGCGACATTCTCGCCCTCGTCGAAGAAGCGCAACGCGGCGTGGACGTCCAAGCCGCGCAGAAACTCGCCGACAAGGTCAAGAAAGGCGGCGACTTCGACCTCAACGATTTCCGCGCGCAGCTTACGCAGATGAAGAGCATGGGCGGCCTGTCGTCGCTGATGGACAAGCTGCCCGCGCAGTTCCAGCAGGCCGCTGCCGGCGCCAATATGGGCATGGCCGAATCGCAGATGCGCCGCATGGAAGGCATCATCAATTCGATGACGCCGCTGGAGCGTGCCAAGCCCGAACTGATCAAGGCCACCCGCAAGCGCCGCATTGCCGCCGGCGCGGGCGTGCAGGTGCAGGAGGTCAACCGCATGCTGAACCAGTACGACCAGATGCGCACGATGATGAAAAAGCTGAAGGGCGGCAATCTGCAGAAGATGATGCGCGGCATGAAGGGCATGATGCCCGGCATGCGCTAAGCTTTAGCAAGACGGCGGTGCGCGTGTTTCCGTGCATGAACAACGGCACGCGCGGCTGACTCCGGATTTGTGCGGGTTTATTCTGTACCGCACGCCGCCGTCCTCACTCACACTATGTATACAGTTACCGCCCGTCAGACGTCATGAACCGCGAAGAAGCTCTCCACATTTTTAGCCACTCCGAAGAAATCGTTTCGGCCGACGACGTCAACGCGTCGATCAGCGGCATGGCTACCGCCATCCGCAACGAAATGAGCGAGGATTTCCCACTCGTGCTGTCGGTAATGGGCGGCGCGGCGGTATTCACCGGCATGCTGCTGCCGCACCTCGATTTCCCGCTCGAGTTCGACTACATCCACCTGACCCGCTATCGCAACACCACCAAGGGCGGCAATGAGATGCAGTGGCGCGTGGCGCCGGCTGAGTCGGTGAAGGATCGCGTCGTGCTGGTGCTCGACGACATCCTCGACGAAGGCGAGACGATGGCCGCCATCCGCGACCGCATCCTCGCAATGGGCGCGAAGCGCTTCCTGAGCGCGGTGCTGTGCGAGAAGATCATTCCGAAGGCGAAGCCGCTGCGCCCGGATTACTGTGGTTTCGAAGTGCCGGACCGTTATGTGTTCGGCTGCGGGATGGATGCCAAGGGCTACTGGCGCAACCTTCCGACTATTCGGGCGTTGACCGAAGGGGCTTAAGCCAAGTTGCTTTAGCCGCGCCATTCACGGCGCGCATCGGCGTAAAAAAAGCGGCCTGCGGGCCGCTTTCTCGTTTATCAGGCTGTCGATAACACTACCGCGTTGCCGTATTGAACACCGCACCGGATATCACTCAGAGTTGATGCACAAAAGACCGGATACCGCCGAGCATCATCTCCACTGAGATCGCCACCAGCACGAGCCCCATCAAGCGTTCAAAGGCCATCATCGCGCGCTCGCCGAGCCACGCCTGAATCCGCTCCGCCAGCATCAGCACGATCGCGCAGACGATCATCGTGACGGTCAGCGCGCCGATCCACTCGAACATCTTGCCGGGCGCCTGCGACGTCAGCAGCATCACCGTCGCGAGCGCCGACGGGCCCGCCAGCGCCGGAATGGCGAGCGGCACGATGAGCGGCTCACCGCCGCGCGTGTCGCCGCCGAACGGACCGTCCGGATGCGGAAACACCATCCTGAGCGCAATCAGGAACAGCACGATTCCACCACCGATGCGCAACGACTGGTCGGTCAGACTCATCATGCGCAGGAAGCGGTCGCCGACCACCATGAACAGCAGCAGGATCGCGAAGGCGATCGCCACCTCACGGAGGATGACGATCGTGCGCCGCTTCGGCGCTACCCCGCGCAGACAACTGATGAAGAGCGGGATATTGCCGAGCGGATCGGTGATCAGAATCAGCAGGACGGTCGCGGAGAGGAAGGTGTACTCCACCGTCCGCTCGCTTAGCGCGCCAACGCGGCGCGAACTTTGCCGAGCACCGTTTGGGCGGCGTCCTCGACCGGCAGCAGCGTCGCTTCAGCGTCGCGGCGGCCCTGATACTCGAGCTTGCCTTCCTTCAGACCACGATCGCCGATCACGAGACGATGCGGCACGCCGATCAGCTCCCAGTCGGCGAACATCACGCCCGGACGCTCGCCGCGATCGTCGAGGATCACGTCGACGCCCGCTTCGACCAACTCCGCGTACAACTTGTCGGCCTGCTCGCGCACGGCTTCGCTTCGGTCATAACCCATCGGGCACAGCACGACCTCGAACGGCGCGATCGACTCCGGCCAGATGATGCCCTTGTCGTCGAAATTCTGTTCGATCGCCGCGCCCAGAATACGCGTGACGCCGATGCCGTAGCAGCCCATTTCCATCGGGCGCGGCTTGCCGGTTTCGTCGAGGCACGTGGCGTTCATCGCTTCCGAATACTTCGTGCCGAGCTGGAACACGTGGCCGACTTCAATACCGCGGCAGATGTCGAGCACGCCCTTGCCGTCCGGCGACGGGTCGCCCTTCTTCACGTTGCGAATATCAGCCACGACCGGTTCCGGCAGATCGCGGCCCCAGTTCACGCCGGTGGTGTGGTAATCCACTTCGTTTGTGCCCACCACGAAGTCGCTCATGTTCGCGACCGTGCGATCCGCGACGACCTTGATCGGCTTCTTCGTGTTGATCGGGCCGAGGTAACCCGGCGGCGTGCCGAAGGTCTCGATGATCTCGGCCTCGGTCGCCATGCGGAAGTCCGCCAGACCCGGCAGCTTGCTTGCCTTGATCTCGTTCAGCTCGTGATCGCCGCGCAGCATCAGCAACCAGATGGTCGGTTCGGCGCCTTCGTTTTCCGTAGCGAGGATGATCGACTTGATCGTGCGCTCGAGCGGGATGTTCAGCAGTTCAGCCACGGCCTCGCACTTTGCTTTGCCCGGCGTTGCGGTCTTCTTCATATCCTCGGTCGGTGCCGCGCGTTCCGTATAAAGCGGCAAAGCTTCAGCCGCTTCAACGTTCGCTGCGAAATCCGAGGTCGGGCAATAGGCGATCGCGTCTTCGCCGGTATCGGCGATCACGTGGAACTCATGCGAGCCGCTGCCACCGATCGAGCCGTTGTCCGCCGCCACTGCGCGGAAATCCAGGCCGAGACGCGTGAAGATACGCACGTACGCGTCATACATCTTGCGATACGACTCGCGCAGGCCTTCCGCGTCTTTGTCGAACGAGTACGCGTCTTTCATGATGAACTCGCGGCCGCGCATCACGCCGAAACGCGGACGGATCTCGTCGCGGAACTTCGTCTGGATCTGATAGAAGTTCACCGGCAACTGGCGGTAGCTCTTGATCTGGCCGCGCGCGATATCCGTGACCACTTCTTCGTGGGTCGGTCCGATCACGAAATCGGATTGCTTGCGATCCTTGACGCGCAGCAGCTCAGGGCCGTATTTTTCCCAACGGCCCGATTCCTGCCACAGTTCAGCCGGCTGCACTGCCGGCATCAACAATTCGATCGCACCTGCCCGGTTCATTTCTTCGCGCACGATGGCTTCCACCTTGCGGATCGAACGCAGGCCGACCGGCAGGTAGTTATAGATGCCACCGGCGACGCGGCGAATCATGCCGGCGCGCACCATGAGCTTGTGGCTGACGATCTCGGCGTCGGCGGGCGCTTCTTTCAGCGTGCCGATAAAGAAACGGGAAGCTTTCATTCAGATTTTCCAAAAGCGGCGGCTCCGGAGGGACCGCCCGAAAGGTGAAAACGGTGGGGAAACCGACACAGACCCGGCGTGGAGCCGGCACGGACTCGCCGAACACCCGGCCAAAGGCTGGCCAAAGACTGGCTCAGCCCCGGCAAACAACCTGCACATACCAGGCAAAACCCCGGCAAAACCGGCCCGATCGCGGCGCTGAAGCCGCCGCGCAAAGCCTTTGCAGCAAGGGATAAGGCACGGAAAGACTGACAGGCTACCGCAAACGCGGGCCTTTTGCGGCGAATCGTTCCAATCTGGTGCGAATCGGTGCGTCGGGTCCGTTATCTGTTTATAATCAAAGCAATTTTAAAGGATTCGAAGGTGGTTGTATGCTGGATCGTGAAGGCTTTCGCCCGAACGTCGGCATCATCCTCTTGAACGCGCACAACGAGGTGTTTTGGGGCAAACGGCTCCGTGAACATTCCTGGCAGTTTCCGCAAGGGGGCATCAAGTACGGAGAGACCCCCGTGCAAGCGATGTATCGGGAGTTACACGAAGAAACCGGGCTGCTTCCTGAGCACGTCAAGGTGATCGGTCGCACGCGCGACTGGTTGCGTTACGAGGTGCCTGACAAGTTCATCAAGCGCGAAGTACGCGGTCATTACCGCGGCCAGAAACAAATCTGGTTTTTGCTCCGGATGGTTGGACGTGATTGCGACATTTGCTTGCGCGCCACTGACCACCCTGAGTTTGATGCGTGGCGCTGGAACGAGTACTGGGTGCCACTCGACTGTGTGATCGAGTTCAAGCGGGATGTGTATCAGTTGGCGCTGACGGAGCTATCCCGTTTCATGCGCCGGGCTGCGCCGCGTGCGGAAAAACCTGGCGGGCACCATGGGCTGCGTTATCCCCGGATAGCGTCGTCGATGGAAAGTCCGCCGGATTCGACGATGATGTCGGTCACCACTTCGGTGACCACACTCAGCATCGAAACGTCGATTCACACGACGATCGTGTCTGATTGCGGTCCGGGCTCCGGGTCGGAAGCCGAGGTTGGCTCCGCGTCGGAACACGAAGACGAATCGGAGCGCGAAACTGCCGCCGGTTCGCTGTTCCGCCCCGGCGCACGCAATTAACAACTCTGTGCGGCCGTCCACGCCGCCTCCGCTGGCGCGGCTCATTGAGCCGCGCCAGTCTTTCGAGGAAACCATATTGAAAGCACTTGCTCTCGTCGTGGCGTGCGTCGCCACCGGCGCCCTGCTGGCTGGATGTTCGAGCGCCGGCAAACAACCCACCAATAAAGACGACAGCGCGTTTGCCTACCTGCTGGACCGGCCGAGCAACTGGGTTGAAAACAAGGTGGACACGTTGCCGCCGCTGCCGCAAGACTCGAATCTGCTGCCTTTCGAGGTCTCCGGCAACACGCCGTTGCAGTTCGCGATCGATAGAACTTCGCTTAGCGTCGGCACCGACGGCGTGGTGCGCTACACCGTCGTCGTAACGAGCCCAAGCGGCGCGCGCAACGTGAACTACGAAGGGATTCGCTGCGACACGTATGAATGGCGCCAGTACGCGGGGCTGAACGCCGATCACGACGGCTGGGACCAAACCGTCGCCAACGACTTCAGGCGCATCGAGAATGGCGCGCTGAACGCCTATCAGGCAACGCTGTATCAGGACTATCTGTGTGCGAACAAGATGCCCACGGGCAGCGCGAAGCAGATTGTCGAAAACATCCGCTACAAGCGCACGCAGACCTCGCTGATTCACTAAGGCCGTTTTCGCGAGCGTAGTTCGAATCTGGAAGCCGCCGCGGATGTGAAAAAGCCGTTCCAACTCACGCTGGAACGGCTTTTTTGTTTATCGTGCGGGCCTTGCTCGGGAGTCAGACCAGCACAAGATTGTCGCGGTGGATCACCTCAGGCTCCAGCATGTAGCCGAGCACCGATTCAATCTCGCCGCTCGGACGCCGCTGGATCAACTTGGTTTCCGCGCTACTGTAGTTCGTCAGGCCGCGCGCTACTTCACGCCCTGCCGCGGTCAGGCACGCGATCACTTCGCCGCGCGCAAACGCGCCCTGCACACCGACGATGCCGATCGGCAGCAAGCTCTTGCCGCCTTCGGTCAACTTTTCGACCGCGCCGTCGTCGATCACCACGTGGCCGCGCACCTGCAGATGATCGGCCATCCATTGCTTGCGCGCCGCCATGCGCGCAGTGCGCGCGATCAACTGCGTGCCGATCGCCTCGCCCGAGGCCAGTCGTGACAACACGTCCGCTTCACGCCCGCTCGCGATCACCGTATTGGCGCCACTGTGCGCCGCGCGTTTGGCGGCAAGAATCTTGGTCAGCATGCCGCCGCGGCCCAGGCTCGAACCCGCGCCGCCCGCCATCGCTTCGAGTTCCGGCGCGCCGGCATCGGCCTGCTGAACGAGTGTCGCGCTCGGATCCTTGCGCGGGTCGGCGGTAAAAAGCCCCTGCTGATCGGTGAGGATAATGAGTGCATCGCCTTCGATCAGATTCGCGACCAGCGCTCCCAGCGTGTCGTTGTCGCCGAACTTGATTTCGTCGGTGACGACCGTGTCGTTCTCGTTGATGATCGGCACAACGCCCAGACGCAGCAGCGTCAGCAACGTGGAACGAGCGTTTAGATAGCGTTCGCGGTCGGCCAGATCGGCGTGGGTCAGCAGAATCTGCGCGGTCTGGATCGAATGCTCGGCAAAGCGGCTTTCGTAGACTTGCGCGAGGCCCATTTGGCCGACAGCCGCGGCCGCCTGCAATTCGTCGATTTCGCGTGGCCGCTTGGTCCAGCCGAGCCGCTGCATCCCTTCGGCAATGGCGCCCGAACTGACCAGCACCACTTCCTTGCCTTGCGCGCGCAGTGCGGCAATCTGCGCAGCCCAGCGGCCGATCGCAGCATGATCGAGGCCGCGCCCGTCATTGGTGACGAGGCTCGAGCCGACTTTCACTACCAATCGCCGTGAATCTGCGATGACGGAACGCATTGTGCGCGGTCTCCCAAGATGACGCGTGATGCATGCCGGCGGCCCTTGCAGGCGCCGGCGCTCAGGCTTGTTATTACTGCGGGTCGACGCTGGAGTCGTCCGGAGCAGCGGCGGGTGCTTCCGGTTTCTCGCGGAAACGCACATCAGCAGCGAGATCTTCGGCTTCGGCCGCGCGCTGCGCGTCCGAATGCGCGGCAATGTGGTCATACACCGCGTAGCAAAGACTCTCGCAACCCTGGCCGGTCAGCGCCGAGATTTCGAACACCGGGCCATCCCAGCCGAAGCCTTCGAGGAATGCCGACACGCGCGCTTCGCGCTCGTCTTCGGGCACCATGTCGAGTTTGTTGAGCACCAGCCAGCGCGACTTCTCGTAGAGTAGCTCGTCGTACTTGCGCAGCTCGTTGACGATCGCCTTGGCTTCCGCGACCGGATCGACCGCCTCGTCGAACGGTGCGAGGTCGACGATATGCAGCAGCAGGCCGGTACGCTGCAGGTGACGCAGGAACTGATGGCCGAGACCGGCGCCTTCCGCCGCGCCTTCGATCAAACCTGGAATGTCGGCGATCACAAAGCTGCGGCTCGGCCCGACACGCACCACGCCGAGATTCGGCGCGAGCGTCGTGAACGGATAATCCGCGATCTTCGGCCTTGCGTTCGACACCGACGAGATGAAGGTCGACTTGCCGGCGTTCGGCATGCCGAGCAGACCGACGTCGGCCAACACCTTCAATTCGAGGCGCACCATACGGCGCTCGCCGGGCTTGCCGTCGGTTTTCTGACGCGGCGCGCGGTTCGTACTGGATTTGAAATGCAGGTTACCGAGACCGCCCGCGCCGCCTTGCGCGATCTGCACGCTCTGGTTGTGCTCGGTCAAGTCGGCGATCAGCTCGCCGGTTTCCATATCGGTAATGGTCGTGCCGACCGGCATGCGCAACGTGATGTCGTCGCCGCCTTTGCCGTAGCAGTCCGCGCCGCGGCCGTTTTCGCCGTTGCGCGCCAAATGTTTTTTCGCGTAGCGGTAGTCGATCAGCGTGTTGATGTTGCGGTCTGCGACCGCGATCACGCTGCCGCCCCGCCCGCCGTCGCCGCCATCCGGGCCGCCGAACGGAACGAATTTCTCGCGGCGCATCGACGCGCTGCCATCCCCCCCGTCGCCGGCGATGACTTCAATCCTCGCTTCGTCAATGAACTTCATGCGTAACTCCGTCCCGTGGTGTGCTGCTAGATGGTGCTGCTGGGTTGATGCTTTCAGATGATGCTATTTTGCCGCGCCCGCCGTGCGGTGAGCAATCAGCCGATCGGCTAAGCGCGCCGACATGGCCATTCAATCCGCCAATTCTTCGGACAAAGAGCGCTGCAATAAAAAAAGCCCCGCGAACTTCGCGGGGCCTTTTTCCGGTCCTGAAGCCCGTGCCTGATTAAACTCAGACTGCTGCCGGGACGACGTTGACCATGTGCTTCTTCGCTGCGCCCTTCGTCGAGAAATTGACGTGGCCGTCCGTCAGCGCGAACAAGGTGTGATCCTTGCCGATACCGACGTTTTCGCCCGGGTGCATGCGCGTACCACGTTGGCGAACGATGATGCCGCCAGCGTTGATGGCCTGACCGCCGTAAACCTTCACGCCGAGACGCTTCGATTCAGAGTCGCGGCCGTTCCGGGACGATCCGCCTGCCTTTTTGTGTGCCATTTGATTTGCTCCTTAACCGTTGCGCTTACGCGTTGATCGCGTCGATGCGCAGTTCGGTATAGTTCTGGCGGTGGCCGCCATGCTTCTGGTAGTGCTTCCGGCGACGCATCTTGAAGATGGTCACTTTTGCGTGACGACCTTGCGACACGACGGTAGCCTTGACGGAAGCCCCACTGACCAGCGGCGTACCGAACTTAATCGATTCGCCTTCGCCCACTGCGAGAACCTGGTCGAGCGTGATTTCAGCGTCAATGTCTGCCGGTATCTGTTCTACTTTAAGTTTTTCGCCGACGGCAACTTTATACTGCTTGCCACCGGTTTTTATGACCGCGTACATTGAGAACCTCACTCTGTGTTCATTTTTCCCACGCACCGCGCGCGGAAACCCGTGATTATACATAGAGTTAGCTGCTCGGTCAAAACTCATTGAGAGTCGTCGCGCGCACCGCCCGGCGCCTTGCCGTCCAGCCCCGGTTCGCGGCCCTGCCGCTGCCTTCGTCGCGCCGTGCCGCAGCCTGCGACCCGGAACTGTCGCGATTCGCCTTATAATTCGCGGCACTACCCAATTCAGCCATCATGTCGTCGACTGCCACCCCCTCCTCCAACGCCGCCAGCCTGCTCGCTCCGATCGCCGAAGACATGCAGCAGGTCAATCGCGTCATACGGCACCGTCTGGCTTCCGACGTGATGCTGATCAATCAGATCTCCGAGTACATCATCAGCGCCGGGGGCAAACGGCTGCGGCCCGCGCTGCTGCTGCTGGTGGCAGGCGCGCTGGGCGAGACCACCGGGCATCGGCACGAACTGGCCGCGGTGGTGGAATTCATCCACACGGCCACCCTGCTGCACGACGACGTGGTCGACGAATCCGATCTGCGGCGCGGCCGCCAGACCGCCAACGCGCTGTTCGGCAACGCTGCGAGCGTCCTGGTCGGCGACTTCCTGTACTCGCGCTCGTTCCAGATGATGGTCGGCGTGGGCAAGATGCGCGTGATGGAAATCCTGTCGGAGGCGACCAACATCATCTCCGAGGGCGAAGTGCTGCAGTTGCTGAACATGCACGACGCCGACGTGGACGAAACGCGCTACATGCAGGTGATCCGCTACAAAACCGCCAAGCTGTTCGAAGCCGCCGCCCAACTCGGCGCAGTGCTGGCCGGTTCGGATGCAAAAATCGAAGCCGCGGCAGCGGAATTCGGCCGCCGCATCGGCACCGCGTTCCAGATCATGGACGACTGGCTCGACTACACGGGCACGGCTGAATCGATGGGCAAGAACGCGGGCGACGATCTGCGCGAAGGCAAACCCACGCTCCCGCTGATTTACCTGATCGAACGTGGTACGCCTGAGCAGTCGGCGCTCGCGCGGGAAGCCATCGAGCAAGGCGGCACGGACCGTTTCGACACCATTTTTGAAGCGATCACGCGTTCCGGCGCGCTGGATCACACGCTTGAGTGCGCAAAGCAGGAAGCGCTGGCCGCAGCTGCAGCAATTTCTTCATTTCCCGATTCCATTTTCAAAGATAGCCTGCTAGAATTATGTTCTTACTCGACGGCAAGACAGTCTTGAACGAGACTGAAACACCGTAAGAGTCCAGCAGTACAGATCGGGGTGTAGCTTAGCCTGGTAGAGCGCTACGTTCGGGACGTAGAGGCCGGAGGTTCGAATCCTCTCACCCCGACCAGATTTGCCTTGTTAGTTCAAGGCTCGAAAAACCGCCCAGCTTGCTTGGCGGTTTTTTGTTTTGGGCCACGATTTTTTGCACCTGCCCCGTGCCTTGCCGTTGCGCGCGATTTGTCTTAAGCCTCCTGGACCATCCGCACACCCGGTTCGCGCAGCCCCCTCTGCTATATTCTCTCAATCCCGTCCCCTATCCTTCACTACGCGTGGAACAACTTCCCTTGTGGGCGCAGATCGGCGCCGTCTTTCTGCTGCTTATCTGTTCCAGCTTCTTTTCGATTTCCGAAACGGCGATGATGGCGATCAACCGCCATCGCCTGAAACACCTTGCCAACAAGAATGCGCTCGGCGCGAAGACCACGCAGGGGCTTCTGGCGCACACCGACCAGCTGTTGAGCGTGGTCCTGATCGGCAACAATCTCTTCAACACGATCATTCCGGTGCTCACCACCTCGATCGCGCTGCATACGTTCGGCCACAATAACGTCGTGCTTTCGATCGCGACCGGAATCGTCGCGTTCCTGATCATCGTGTTCGCGGAAATCACGCCGAAGATTGTCGGTGCGACGTTCCCGGAGAAGATCGCGCTGCCGGCCAGCCTGCTGATCGCACCGATGATGCGAATCGGCAAGCCGCTCGTCTGGTTCGTCAATCTGTTCGCGAACACGATCTTGCGTGTGCTGCATATCAATACCAAAGGCGCGCACGATCAGCGGCTTTCCACCGAGGAGCTGCGCACCATCGTGCTCGAATCAGGCAGCTTCATGCCGACCAAGCACCGCAGCATTCTGTTGAATCTGTTCGACCTCGAGAACATTTCCGTCGACGACGTGATGATCCCGCGCCGCCGCATCGAAGCGCTCGACTTCGACGCGCCGTTCGAGCAAATCCTGCATCAGCTGGAAACCTGTTATCACAACAAGCTGATCGTCTATCAAGGCGACATCGACCGCGTGCTCGGCGTGCTGCACGTGCGCAAGACACTGGCTGCCCTGCACAACCAGGAACTGGAGCGCGAGACGCTGCGCGAGTTGCTGGCCGAGCCGTATTTCGTGCCGACCGGTACGCCGGTGTTCCAGCAGCTGCAGTACTTCCAGGAGAGCCGTCACCGCACAGCGCTAGTCGTCAACGAATACGGCGAGTTGCAAGGGTTGGTCACGCCGGAAGACATCATCGAAGAGCTGATCGGCGAATTCACCACCTCGATTCCGCGTGGCGCCAATTCGCGCGGCGGCTGGAACGAGAACGGCGAATGTATCGTTGCAGGCAGCATGCCGCTGCGCGAACTGAACCGCTGGCTGCATCTCACGCTGCCGACCGACGGACCGAAAACGCTCAACGGACTGATTCTCGAGATACTCGAAGAGATTCCCGATGGCGACGTGTGCGTGCAGATCGGCGAGGTGAAACTCGAAGTGATGCGCAGCGACGACCAGGCGATTCGCACTGTCAAGCTGTTCAAACCACCCACTCGCGCAGGCGCGAAAGCCGTCAAGGCCGCGCGCGGCTAAGCCCTGCACGCCGCAGCATCGCACATGGGCGCAGTACGCGCCATTAGCCGATTGGGTGAATGGTGGTGTTAGTAGCCTTACCGGATGATGGAGTCTTCGTGTTCTACAGGCGGCCCATCACCGGTCTCTCATGCAAGATTCTTTTCAACGCGCGGCGTCGCTGCGGCCTGTCGCCGTCGGTAGCGAAAGCCCAGCCAAACCCAGGCACAAAGCGTTTGCGGCCGATGCCAGTGTCAGTGCCAACCTCAACTCGAGTCTCACCGATTCCGACAACGCGCCTGCCGTACGCCTGCTGACCGATACATTGCAGGAGGCAACCCGCCGCAATGCGTCGGACCTGCACATCGAACCGGCGGAGCATGGCTGGCGCGTGCGTTTGCGCATTGACGGCGTACTGCATGAAATCCCTCAGCCTCCCGCGCATCTGCGCGACGCGTTCATCACGCGTGTGAAGGTGCTGGCGCGCATGGATATCGCCGAACGGCGCGTGCCGCAGGACGGCCGGCTGCGTATTGCCACGTCGCCCGGCCGCGTCGAAGACTATCGCGTCAACTCGCTGCCTACGCTGTTCGGCGAAAAGCTGGTGTTGCGCAGGCTCGACGCGTTGCCCACCGATCTTTCGCTCGACTCGCTCGGCCTCGATCCACAACAACGCGAAGCAGTCGATGCCACGATTCGCGCGCCGCACGGCCTCGTGCTGGTCACCGGGCCCACCGGTAGCGGCAAGACGCTGTCGCTGTACTGCTTCCTGCACATGCTCAACGACGAGGCGCGCAATCTGTGCTCGGTGGAGGATCCGGCGGAAATTCAATTGGCGGGTATCAATCAGGTGAGCGTGCGCGAAAAGGCCGGCCTGACATTCGCGGTGGCGCTGCGGGCATTTCTCCGTCAGGACCCCGATGTGATCATGGTTGGCGAAATCCGCGACGACGAAACCGCCGATGTTGCCGTGAAGGCCGCGCAGACCGGCCACCTCGTCCTGTCGACCTTGCATACGAACGACGCGCCTGCTGCCGTCGCGCGTCTGATCGACATCGGCGTCGAACCATACAACCTGGCCGCCGCGCTAAGGATGGTGACGGCACAACGGCTGGTGCGACGGCTCTGCGTGGCGTGCCGCGCGCCCGCGCCGCAATCGGCGGCGGCGCTGCGAGCAGCGGGCTTCGCCGACGCTCACCTCGACGGCTGGCATCCATTTGGCGCCGCCGGATGCGCAGCTTGCCACGGCATCGGCTACCGGGGTCGCGTCGGCGTTCACCAGGTGATGCCGGTCTCCGATGCGATGCGAGAGTTGATCGTGGCACGAGCAGGCACCCATGAGCTGGTCCGGCTCGCGCAAACTGAACAGGTCGCCACTTTGCGCGACGCAGCCTTGGCGCGTGTGCGCGACGGCACGACGAGCCTTGCTGAAGCGCTGGCCGCCACCGAGGTCGCATGAGCACTACGACGACTCAACTACCGCCAGCGGCCGAGATGCGCTTCAGATGGCGCGGCGTCGATACCGACGGCGTGCAAAAGACCGGTGCCCTAATTGCACCAGATGTAAACACTGCGCGAGCCATACTCAAGCGCGAAAAGCTGTTCATCGTCGAACTCGCGGCACGCGGGCCGGCGCCGCGTCCTCAAACCCGCAGCACCGACGTCACTGTGTTCACGCGCCAGCTCGCCAGTCTGTTGCGCGCCGGTTTGCCGCTCGCGCCCTCGCTGGAACTGCTGGCACAAGTGCAGAGTTCGCGCCGGCAAGGCATGCCGCGGATCGTCGGCGGGCTGGCGCGCGACATCACCGCTGGCCTGCGCTTCTCCGCGGCGTTGCACCGGCATCCTGCTCAGTTCAATGCTCTGTACTGCCAGCTCGTCGAAGTCGGCGAAGCAGCCGGCGCGCTACCGGCCGTCCTCGCCCGGATCGCCGACGACCGCGAACGCGCGGCCGCGCAGCGTGCCAAGGTGCGCGCGGCGCTAACCTATCCGGTCGCGATCCTGTTGCTTGCGATTGCGATTACCGCAGCGTTGCTGATATGGGTCGTGCCGACCTTCAAGCAGATCTTCGACGGCTTCGGGGCGAAGCTGCCCGCACCGACGCAGTTCGTGCTGGCATTGTCCGCAGGTGCCGCGCAATGGAGCATTCCTCTGGTCGTCATGGCCTTCGCAGCGGGCTCGGCTGTGACATTTCTGCTACGACGTTCCGAAGCAGCGCGCATCCGTTTTGCGCGCATATCGCTGACAATGCCGGTCGCCGGTCCGTTGCTGCGCACCTTGTGCGCGGCGCGCTGGAGCCGCGCGCTCGGCACCTTGCTGTCGGCCGGCACCCCGCTCGCGGACGCGTTCGATTCGCTGACTCACGCCACCGGCAACGCTTTCTTCGATCGTGCCACTGTGGAGATTGCCGCCCGGCTGCGGCGCGGCGAACGGCTCGCCGCAGCCATGCGCGCGGTGCACTGCTTTCCAACGGAGGTCGTGCAGCCCGTTGCGGTTGCCGAGGAGTCCGGAGCGCTCGACACGATGCTGATCGATGTGGCCTCGCTTGCCGATCGTCAGGTAGACGAAAAGATCGGCACGCTCTCGAGCCTGTGCGAGCC
Organism: Paraburkholderia elongata; assembly: GCF_013177735.1. Lineage (GTDB taxonomy): Bacteria > Pseudomonadota > Gammaproteobacteria > Burkholderiales > Burkholderiaceae > Paraburkholderia > Paraburkholderia elongata. The sequence continues at coordinate 40,779 of NZ_WOEZ01000014.1, forward strand.
GCTTGTGATCATAGTACTGGGTACGCTGGTCGGCGGCCTGGTGATCGCGATGTATCTTCCCATTATTCAACTCGGCAACGTGGTGTAGCATCGCAGCCGAATCCCACCCTTTTTATATGCAGGCCACCATTCCGCTCGTGTCAGATACCTCTTCCAGCCTGCTTTCGGGCCTGCTGCCCGGCCACTTCGCAACCGGTCTCGGCTCCGCGTTCGGCGGCTTGCCTAGCGGCCTGCAGATCGCTTTCGCGATCGTATTCGGTCTGGTGATCGGCAGCTTCCTGAACGTGGTCGTGCATCGGGTGCCGATCATGCTTGAGCGTGCGTGGCGCGAAGAGGTGAGCGAGGCCACCGAACAACCGCTCGAAAACGACGGGCTGCCCGTCCGCTACAACCTGTGGGTGCCGCGCAGCGCGTGCCCTCACTGCGGCCATGTGCTCAGCGCGTGGGAGAACCTGCCGGTGGTGAGCTACCTGCTGTTGCGCGGACGCTGTTCCGCATGCAAGACACGCATAAGCGTGCGCTACCCGCTGCTCGAAATCGCCAGCGCCGGCTGCGCGACCGGGGCACTCGCGCTGTACGGGCCGACCGGCATGGCACTCGCAGCCTTTGGACTATGCGCCGCGCTGCTCGCGATGAGCTCGATCGACATCGACACGCATCTACTGCCGGACTCGATGACACTACCGCTCCTGTGGGCCGGCCTGATCGTCAACTTCAACGGCATGTTCACGAGCCTCCACGATGCCGTGCTGGGCGCGATCTTCGGCTATCTGGTGCTGTGGGCCGTACATTGGCTGTTCCGGCTGGTGCGCGGCGTCGAGGGTATGGGTTATGGTGATTTCAAACTGCTGGCTGCGCTCGGCGCATGGCTCGGCTGGGCGGCACTACCGCAGATCGTGCTGATCGCGGCGGTCGCTGGCGCGGTGGTCGGTCTCGCGGCGACGTGGCGCGGCCGCATGCGCTTCTCAGAGCCGCTGCCGTTCGGGCCATTTCTCGCGGCGGGCGGTGCTGTTACGCTATTTCTCGGCACACCGCTTTATCTGGCGTTGGGAGGCTAAAGCATGTTTGCTGTGGGATTGACCGGTGGCATCGGTAGCGGCAAATCGACCGTGGCCGACCTGTTCGCCGCGCTCGGCGTGCCGCTTGTCGACACGGACCTGATCGCGCACCGCATCACGGCGCCGCACGGCATTGCGATGCCGCAGATCGCCGCGGAGTTCGGCGATGCGTTCGTTGCGGCAGACGGCTCGCTCGATCGCGCCCTCATGCGCACGTTGGTGTTCAGCGAGGACGGCGCGCGCAAACGCCTCGAAGGCATCACGCATCCGTTGATTCGTGCGGAGACCGAACGCGAACAGCGTGAGGCGCAAGGGCCGTACGTGATCATCGTGGTACCGCTGCTGGTGGAGTCGGGTAGCTGGAAGACACGCGTGAATCGTGTGCTGACGGTCGATTGCAGCGTCGAGACGCAAATCTCGCGCGTGATGAGTCGCAATGGGTTCAGCCGTGAACAGGTGCTGGCGATCATCGCCCGCCAGGCGACGCGCGAAGCACGCCTCGCCGCGGCCGACGACGTCATCGACAACGACAACGCGCCGCTCGATGCGCTCAAGGCGCAAGTCGAAGCGCAGCATCGCGTCTATCTGTCGCTAGCGGGCGCATGAAAATACGCTGACCGTGCCTTGCCGCGTGGTTTGCTCAGCCGTGCAGCGGCACGCACGCAAGGCACTCGAAAAATCGCCCGAAACACGTGAAAAAAGTTGCGAAAGCGCGCTGAAAAAGTGCGTGATTGCTAGGGTAGTCTCGCGGCATTAGAATGTTCTGCATTCCCGTCACCGACCACGCCCGAGGCGAGCCCGCTTGATCCTTTACGAGTACCCCTTCAACGAGCGAATCCGGACGCTATTGCGCCTCGAAGATCTGTTCGAGCGCTTCACGTTCTTTTTGACTCAGGAAGACGCCCGGGAACATCACGTCGCACTGACAACGTTGTTCGAAATCTCAGAGGTTGCGGGTCGCGCGGATCTGAAGTCCGATCTGATGAAGGAGCTCGAGCGCCAGCGGCAAACCCTGGCGCCGTTCCGGGGCAATCCGGGCATCGAGCAGAACGCGCTGGAGGCGGTGCTAGGGGAAATCGAGCAGACCTTGGCGGGTCTTTCACAGATGCAAGGCAAGACCGGCCAGCATCTGGCAGACAACGAGTGGCTCGCCAGCATCCGTAGCCGCGCGATCATCCCGGGCGGCACCTGCAAGTTCGATTTGCCTTCGTACTACGCGTGGCAGCAGATCCATCCCGATCAGCGTCGGCAGGACATCGCCAAATGGGTCACGCCGCTGCTGCCTTTGCGCGATGCGGCGACAATCGTTCTGCGTCTCGCGCGCGAATCGGGTCAGGCGTCCAAGGTCATGGCGATGCAGGGCAGCTATCAGCAGATGCTGTCAGGCCGTTCATACCAGTTGATGCAAGTACGGGTCGCACCTGAATTGCGGGTGATTCCAGAGGCCAGCGCTAACAAGTACATGCTCTGGGTGCGATTCACGGTGCAGGACGGCGATCTACGCCCGCGCGCGGTGGATGTTGACGTGCCGTTCCAGCTCACGCTGTGCAGCCTGTAGCGGCCGCCTCGTACTCGTAGAACTGAAGCGCGGGGCCGCGCCTTTAAAGCGGCGAAAAATGCCCCTATATTCATTACTTGTTCCGTTTCCGATCGACTGCCTGACCGTATGCCTACCGTCGTCAAATGCCCCACTTGCGGGAAGGATGTCCGCTGGACCCCTGAAAACCGCTTCCGCCCGTTCTGCTCCGATCGCTGTAAGCAGATCGACCTCGGCGCCTGGGCCGCTGAGAAGTACAAGATAGGCGGCACGGATCAAGAAACGCCGCCGGATGAATCGCCTGGTGGGGACTACAACCCGCATTGAGCACGGCAGGCGGCAGACACACGCAGCGGCGTGCTGCAGTCGCGCGGGATGACGCTGCTCACGCAGCGCCGCCGGCAACCGTGCACCATTTTTCTAGTTTTTCTCAGCCGCGAGCCATTCCAGCACGGGAATCGTCGCTGGCAACAACGGCGAGACATCCGCCGGCAGTGTTTGCCAGACAAATGCCTGGCCTTCGCGACCATGCGGCTCGCCGGACCACTGCGTCACCTTGCAGAAAAACAGCCGCACGTAGGCGTGCGGGTAGTCGTGTTCGAGCGTGTGCCAAAGATGGCTCGCCTTGACGTCGATACCCAGTTCCTCGTGCAACTCACGGGCTAGTGCGACCTCGACCGACTCGCCCGCCTCCAGCTTGCCGCCCGGAAACTCCCAGTACCCCTCGTACGGCTTGCCGGCCGGGCGCTGCGCCAGCAGATAGTGTCCGCTCGGCTGAATCAGGACGCCGACGGCCACCTCGGTCACCGGGCGGCCAGCCGCATTCTTTTGCGCGTCGCTCATACCGAGGTCTTCCGGCCAGACCAGTCGCGAGCGAATTGCCACGCGACGCGCCCCGAGCGCGACCCGCGCTCCAGCGCCCACACCAGCGCATCGCCGCGCGCCGCTTCGACTTCCGCGTCGTCGCAGCCGAAATAGCGCAGCCAGTGGCCGATGATCGACAGGTAGTCGTCCTGCTTGAACGGGTAGAAGCTCACCCACAGCCCGAAGCGCTCGGACAGCGAGATCTTTTCTTCGACCAGTTCGCCCGGATGAATCTCGCCGTCGGCCATGTGCTTGTACGTCTCGTTGTCGCTCATGTACTCGGGCAGCAGATGGCGGCGGTTGGACGTTGCGTAGATCAGCACGTTGTCTGACTGCGCAGCGATCGAGCCGTCGAGCGCGACCTTCAGCGCCTTGTAGCCCGACTCGCCTTCTTCGAACGACAGGTCGTCGCAGAACACCACGAAGCGCTCCGGCCGTTGCGCGATCAGATCGACGATGTCGCCGAGATCGTGCAAATCGTCTTTATCCACCTCGATCAGGCGCAGACCGTCTTGCGCATAGGCGTTCAGGCACGCCTTGATCAGCGACGACTTGCCCGTGCCACGCGCGCCCGTCAGCAGCACGTTATTGGCCGGCTGCTTGTGCACGAACTGACGCGTGTTCTGCTCGATCACCCCTTTCTGGCGATCGATGTTTTTCAGGTCGTCGAGCGTGATCGACGAAATGGCGGGAACCGGCTGCAGATAGCCGCGCCCCTGACGCTTGCGCCAGCGAAGGGCGACCGCCGCCGACCAGTCGATCTCCGGTTCGGCGGGCGGAAGCATCGCTTCGAGGCGGACGAGTACGGCTTCTGCCCGGGTCAGAAACTTTTCGAGTTTGTCCATGGCTGTGAAATAAGCGGCCAAAACGCCGCGTAATGAACCTGGTTACGAACGATAGTCGGCGTTGATGCTCACGTAGTCGTGCGACAGATCGCAAGTCCAGATCGTGGCTTGCGCATTGCCCCGGCCGAGTACGACGCGAATGCCGATCTCGCTCTTTTTCATGACACGCTGGCCGTCTTCCTCACGGTAGGCCGGATTGCGGCCGCCGGCAGTGGCGACCAGCACGTCGTCCAGATACAGGTCGATCTTGCCGACGTCGAGATCGTCCACGCCGGCATAGCCGATGGCCGCGAGAATGCGGCCGAGATTCGGATCCGATGCATAGAAGGCCGTCTTGACGAGTGGCGAGTGGCCGATCGCGTAAGCGATCTGGCGGCATTCACCGACGCTCGAGCCGCCTTCGACATGCACGGTCATGAATTTGGTCGCGCCTTCGCCGTCGCGCACGATCAGTTGTGCGAGGGTCTGGGCGACTTCGGTCACCGCGTCGCGCAACGCTGCATAAGCGGACGAGTCGGTGGACGTGATCGCCGGCAGGCTCGATTTGCCCGAGGCGATCAGGATGAAAGAATCGTTGGTCGACGTATCGCCGTCGATCGTGATGCAGTTGAACGAGCGGTCCGCCACGTGTTTGACCAGTGCGTCGAGCACCGGCTGCGCGACGGCGGCGTCGAACGCGAGGAAACCGAGCATGGTCGCCATGTTCGGCTTGATCATGCCGGCCCCCTTACTGATGCCGGTGAGCGTGACCGTATGGCCGTCGATCGTGACCTGGCGCGAGGTGGCTTTCGGCAACGTGTCCGTGGTCATGATCGCCTGGGCGGCGTCGTACCAGTTGGCTTCCTTGCGGTTCGCCAGCGCGGCCGGCAGACCTGCCTTCAGACGATCGACCGGCAGCGGTTCCAGAATCACGCCCGTCGAAAACGGCAGAACTTGTTCCGGCGCGATGTCCACGAGACGTGCCAGTTCAGCGCAGGTTGCACGCGCATCCGCGAGGCCCGGTTCGCCCGTGCCCGCGTTCGCATTGCCGGTGTTGATCACGAGCGCGCGAATCGGCTTGCCGCCCGCACGCACGCGCTCCAGATTCTCACGACAAACCGTGACGGGCGCGGCGCAAAAGCGGTTCTGCGTGAACACGCCGCCTACCGTCGCGCCTTCGCCGACGGAAATGACCAGCACGTCCTTGCGGTTCGGCTTGCGGATATTCGCCTCCGCCCAGCCCAGCGTGACGCCGGCGACAGGATGAAGTTGAGCGGGATCGATCGAGGGGAAATTGACAGCCATGGTCGCGACCTGTCGAAGAAAATGCCGGCAGGCGCCGGCATCGAGGAAACGGAAACTGATGGCTCGGGCGTGCTGCCGATCCACCGCGAAATCACCAGCAAAGCATCGCGTAAAACGAAGCGGCGCGCTTCAAGCGCGCCGCTTTCGGCATTACGCGATCTTGCCGTGGCACTGCTTGTACTTCTTACCGCTACCGCACGGACACGGGTCGTTGCGGCCGACCTTCGGCACGCTGTCCGCGCTCAGGTCCGACGCGATGGCGTGCGACGAGCCGTGGCTCATCGCCTCGCCGATCATCGCGGCGGTAGCCGCTTCCGCGGCGGCAGGCGCTGCTGCTGCCGCTTCGGCGAATTCGGCGTGACGGAACTCGACGTTTTCGAGGTGGCTGCCTTGCTCTTCGTACTGCTCGGCGGCCTGTTCCAGCTGTTCCGGCGACTGGATCTGCACGTTCATCACCACACGGGTGACTTCGAGCTTCACGGCGTCGAGCATCGCAGCGAACAGTTCGAACGCCTCGCGCTTGTATTCCTGCTTCGGATTCTTCTGCGCGTAGCCGCGCAGATGGATACCCTGGCGCAGGTGATCGAGCGCGGCCAGATGCTCGCGCCAGCTGCGGTCCAGCGTTTGCAGCATGATCGAGCGTTCGAACGCGCTGAACGATTCGCGGCCGACCTGTTCGACCTTCGATTCGTACGCTTCGTCCGCTGCGGCTTCGACAGCTTCAAGAATCTCGTCCGCGCTGATCGAGTTCGACTCGTTGATCATTTCCTGGATCGCGAGGTCGAGCTGCCATTCGTTGCGCAGCACTTCCTCCAGCTCGGGCACGTCCCACTGCTCTTCGATGCTGCCGGCCGACACGAACTGGTGAACGATATCGGCGATCACACCATGACGCATGGCGCCGATGGTTTCGGTGATGTCGTTCGCTTCGAGCAATTCATTGCGCTGCTGGTAGATCACCTTGCGCTGATCGTTCGACACGTCGTCGTATTCGAGCAATTGCTTGCGAACGTCGAAGTTGCGCGCTTCAACCTTGCGCTGCGCCGATTCGATCGAACGCGACACGATGCCCGCCTCGATCGCCTCGCCTTCCGGCATCTTCAGGCGGTCCATGATCGCGCGCACGCGATCGCCCGCGAAAATGCGCAGCAGCGGATCTTCCAGCGACAGATAGAAGCGCGACGAACCCGGATCGCCCTGACGGCCGGCACGGCCACGCAACTGGTTGTCGATCCGGCGCGATTCGTGACGTTCGGTACCGATGATGTGCAGACCGCCCGCGGCCTTCACCTGATCGTGCAGTGCTTGCCATTCGTCGTGCAGCTTCTGGATGCGGCGTTGCTTCTCGTCGTCAGAAAGTGTTTCATCCTTTTCGATGAAAGACGCCTGCTTTTCGGCGTTGCCGCCGAGCACGATGTCGGTACCGCGACCGGCCATGTTCGTGGCGATCGTGACACGCTTCGGACGGCCAGCTTCGGCGACGATCTCAGCTTCACGCGCGTGCTGCTTGGCGTTCAGCACTTCGTGCGGCAACCCGCCCTGCTTCAGCAGATGCGACAGCAGTTCCGAGTTTTCGATCGACGTCGTGCCGACCAGCACCGGCTGACCGCGCTCGTGGCAATCGCGGATGTCGCGGATCACCGCGTCATAACGCTCCTTGGCGGTCTTGTAGATCTGATCCTGCTTGTCGATCCGCTTCGGCGGACGGTTGGTCGGGATCACGACCGTTTCGAGACCGTAGATCTCGTTGAATTCGTACGCTTCGGTATCGGCCGTACCGGTCATGCCGGACAGCTTCGCGTACATACGGAAGTAGTTCTGGAACGTGATCGACGCGAGCGTCTGATTCTCGCTCTGGATCTTGACGTGTTCCTTCGCCTCAACCGCCTGGTGCAAGCCATCCGACCAGCGGCGACCCGACATCAGACGGCCGGTGAATTCGTCGACGATCACGACTTCGCCGTTCTGCACGACGTAGTGCTGATCCTTGAAGAACAGCGTGTGCGCGCGCAGTGCGGCGTACACGTGGTGCATCAGCGTGATGTTCTGCGGCGCGTACAGGCTTTCGCCATCGCCGATCAGGCCCCATTCGGCGAGCAGACGCTCGGCCTTTTCGTGGCCCGATTCCGTCAGGAAGACCTGGCGGCCTTTCTCGTCCAGCGTGTAGTCGCCCGGCTTTTCCACGCCGGTGCCGTCCGCCTTCTCTTCGCCGATCTGGCGTTCGAGCAGCGGCGGCAACGCGTTCATGCGCACGTAGAGTTCGGTGTGATCTTCGGCCTGGCCGGAGATGATCAGCGGCGTACGGGCTTCGTCGATCAGGATCGAGTCGACCTCGTCGACCACCGCGAAATTCAGGGCTCGCTGCACGCGCGCATCGGTCTCGTAGACCATGTTGTCGCGCAGGTAGTCGAAGCCGAATTCGTTGTTGGTGCCGTAAGTAATGTCAGCGGCATACGCTTCCTGCTTCGCGCCATGATCCATCTGCGACAGATTGATGCCGACCGACAGACCCAGGAAGTTGTACAGACGCGCCATCCATTCGGCGTCGCGCTGAGCCAGGTAATCGTTGACCGTGACGACGTGCACGCCGCGGCCGGACAGCGCATTCAGGTACACCGGCAGCGTGGCGACGAGCGTCTTGCCTTCGCCGGTGCGCATTTCGCCGATCTTGCCGTAGTGCAGGACCATGCCGCCGATCAGCTGCACGTCGAAGTGGCGCATTTTCAGCGTCCGCTTGCTGGCCTCGCGGCACACCGCGAAGGCTTCGGGCAGGAGCTTGTCGAGCGACTCGCCACTCGCGATGCGCTGGCGGAATTCACCCGTTTTGGCGCGCAGTTGATCATCCGTCAATTGCTCGATCTGCGGCTCGAGCGCATTGATCGCCGTGACGGTCTTTTGATATTGCTTGACTAGCCGCTGATTGCGGCTGCCAAAAATCTTCTGTAGAAAACCGGTGGTCATCGGATCGGTGTCTGCGTCGCGGCTTCGGCTGGTTCGCGGCGTGCGGTTCGTGCACGTGCGCTCCGGGGTCGGAAGGGCCTCGGCGGCTTAGTCCAAGAGTGAATTCGAATCGCGCATTTTAGCACGCGCCCCCGCCCGCGCCTGTGTCAGCAGTGCGACGGCGGCAAGGCTCAGAGAGCCTGCCGCAGCGAGCTCCGGCAGTACGCATTGAGGCGGGTCCGCGTGCATCCCGCGCGGTACAATCGCGGCGTAAGCGCACATCGGGTGCGAACACGCCGTCACGACCAAACATGAGCCGTTTTCCGTCCTTTTCAAGGCCGCCGCCCAAGCAGTTCAAAGCGCGCCGCCCGCAGCCCGTCGCCGAAGTGCTGAATCGCACCGACGCGTTCGTGGCGCTGCGCGCGGGCGTCGAGCAGATTGCGGCGCTGGAAAAGGATTTGCGCGAGCTGCTGCCCGATTATCTGGCAACCAGCGTCGAGCCGAGCTTCATCAAGGAAGGCGTGCTGGCCCTATTTGCCGGGCACAACGCACTAGCCGCCCGCCTGCGCCAGATTGAGCCGCGCTTGCTGTCTGATCTGCAGCAGCGCGGCTGGCCGATCAATGCGCTGCGGATTCGCGTGCGGCCGCAGCCCCTGAAGGAGCCGCCGCCGGTCAAGCAGGCGCGCATGACGCCGGCCGGTGCGGACGCGCTGCAAGCGCTCTCCGAATCGCTCGCGCCCTCGCCGCTGCAGGAAGCTTTGGCGAAAATGGCAGCGCGGCATCGGCGGAATCGCTGAACAAAAAATAAGCGGCCCAGATGGGCCGCTTATTTTTCATCCATTCGCTTCGGAAATTTCATCCGAAGGCGCTACGCAAATTACGCAAACGCCGTCTGCGTTTCGTACGCAAAGCCGCGCGGCGCCTTTTGCGTATCGTCGAACGTGACGACTTCGTACGCATCTTCATGCGCCAGCAGCTCGCGCAACAGCGCGTTGTTCAGGCCGTGGCCCGACTTGTACGCCGTGTACGAAGCCAGCAACGGATGGCCGACCACGTACAGATCACCGATCGCGTCGAGCATCTTGTGCTTCACGAATTCGTCGTCGTAACGAAGGCCGTCGTTGTTCAGAATGCGGTATTCGTCAAGCACGATGGCGTTATCCATGCTGCCGCCGCGTGCCAAACCGAGTTCGCGCATCATTTCCACTTCGTGCGCAAAGCCGAACGTACGTGCACGGGCAATTTCCCGCACATACGACGTATTGGCAAAATCCACTTCCAGCGCCTGGCCGGTTTTATCCACGGCCGGGTGACGGAAATCGATGGTGAATTTGAGCTTGAAGCCGAAATACGGATCCAGACGCGCGAATTTATCGCCGTCACGAATTTCCACCGGCTTGGTGACCTTGATGAATTTCTTCGGCGCGTTCTGCTCTTCAATACCGGCCGACTGAATCAGAAACACGAACGAACCCGCACTGCCGTCCATGATCGGAATTTCTTCCGCGGTGACGTCGACATAAAGGTTATCGATGCCGAGGCCCGCGCATGCGGACATCAAATGCTCGACGGTCGACACGCGCGCGCCGTCTTTCTGCAACACGGAAGCCAGACGCGTATCGCCGATCGCCATTGCCGATGCAGGGATGTCCACCGGCGTGGCCAAATCCACGCGCGAAAACACGATACCGGTATCCGGCGCCGCCGGACGGAGCGTCAAGTCGACTTTGCGGCCGGAGTGCAGGCCGATGCCGACTGTCTTGACGATTGATTTGATTGTGCGCTGCTTCAACATGGTGATCTTCTATTCGATTGAAAATCCCAATCGGGACTTTTTATTCCATAGCGCGAAGTATACTCCAATACCCTAAGGAGCGTCTTTGCGCGGAACGTATCAATCTGTTTCGCTGCATTACCCAATGGGCGCCCGTCAGGGAAAGCGTGACGGGCCGATGTCCGGAACGGAGGCGTTTCCGGTCATCGGCCCGCGTAACGGCCCGTCACAAAAGCGTCTTATACGCCGTTGCCCTGATACAACGCGGTAACCGCGCAGGCTCGGGGCGAAGGCATAGAACGCAACCGTAACTAGCTCAACGTAGCGAGGATACTCCCTGCATCGCTGACTTCGAATTTGCCGGCAGCCTCGACGTTCAACGTCTTGACCACGCCGTCGTCGACAACCATCGCGTAGCGCTGGGAACGGATTCCCATGCCACGCGCCGACAAATCCTGCTCAAGACCGAGCGCCCGCGTGAAAGCCGCACTGCCATCCGCCATCATGCGCACCTTGCCCGAGGCGTGCTGATCGCGTCCCCACGCGCCCATTACGAACGCGTCGTTGACGGACACGCACCAGATCTCGTCGATGCCAAGCGCGCGCAACTGCTCGGCGCGCTCGACGTAACCCGGTACATGTTTGGCCGAACAGGTCGGCGTGAACGCACCCGGCAACCCGAAGATCACCACGCGCTTACCCGCCGTCTGCTCGCGCACGTCGAAGCTGTTAGGCCCCAGCGTGCAACCCGCACGCGCGTCTTCGACGAACTCGAAGAGCGTCGCGTCGGGCAGCTTCTCACCTGTTTGAATCATGCTCAGTCCTTTGCATCGATGCGAAGCATCGCTCGCACGTTGTCGTGTCGCAGTGAATTCAGCGTCTGCCCAACAAAGGCTCCGCCATCCGGCGACAGTTGCCCCATCCGCTTCGCGAATCCGAAGAGGGCACTAGTCCTTGCCGCGAATCAGACGATACGCGGCTTGTTCGCCGTTCACCCGCCACGCTCGTGCATTCGTTCGCCCGCGCTACTAAACCAGCGCGGCAACGAAAGCCTGCTCGTGCGCTCAGTCCGCCTGCTTGCGCAGGAATGCCGGAATGTCGTACGTATCGACGCCCTTTTCCTGCAGCGCCTGCACGTGCGAAGCCGCCGTATCGCGCGACGTGCGCCACACAGCCGGCGTATCCAGCGCGCCGTAATCGGCCGTGCTTGCATGATGCGAGGACGACGGTGTGTAAGCCGCGTGCGCGCCGATCGGCTGGTTATCCGTGCCGGTGCGCAGGAGCGTCATCGGTGCCGATTGCTGCTTCTTCGCCGCACGGCCCAGACCCGTTGCCACGACCGTCACGCGCAGCGCGTCGCCCATAGCATCGTCGTACACCGCGCCGAAGATCACGGTTGCGTCTTCTGCAGCATAGCTCTTGATGGTGTTCATCACTTCGCGCGTTTCCGACAGACGCAGCGAACGGCTCGACGTGATGTTGACCAGCACGCCACGCGCGCCCGACAGATCCACACCCTCCAGCAGCGGGCTGGCCACAGCCTGCTCGGCAGCCAGACGTGCGCGATCGACGCCGGCAACCGTCGCCGTGCCCATCATCGCCTTGCCCTGCTCGCCCATCACCGTCTTCACGTCTTCGAAGTCGACGTTCACCAGACCGTCGACGTTGATGATTTCCGCGATGCCGGCAACTGCGTTGTTCAGAACGTCGTCTGCGCACTGGAAGCACTTGTCCATCTCGGCGTCATCGCCCATCACCTCGAACAGCTTGTCGTTCAGAACGACGATCAGCGAGTCGACGTGATCCTCCAGTTGCTGCGAACCAGCTTCTGCGACGCGCATCCGCTTGCCGCCTTCGAATTCGAACGGCTTGCTGACCACGCCAACAGTCAAGATACCCATTTCCTTGGCGATCTGCGCGACCACCGGTGCTGCACCCGTGCCCGTGCCGCCACCCATACCGGCGGTGATGAACACCATGTGTGCGCCGCGCAGTGCGTCGGCGATGCGCTCACGTGCTTCTTCTGCTGCCGCGCGGCCCATTTCCGGCTTGGCGCCAGCGCCAAGACCCGTGTTGCCGAGCTGGATCACCGCAGAAGCGCGCGAACGCGACAGAGCCTGCGCGTCCGTGTTCATCACGATGAAGTCGACGCCTTGCACGCCTTTGTTGATCATGTGCTGAACGGCATTGCCGCCAGCGCCACCTACTCCGATCACCTTGATAATGGTGCCGTTCGTTTCGGTTTCCAGCATCTGGAATTCCATGTTGCCTCCGTCAAGATAAAAAATTACAGCCACTCGGCCGTTATTCGGCAGGAGATCGGGCAACCCCCTGTCGCGCGCCAGCCGCCGGCACCAGCGCGAGTTTTCGAAATCTGTTCTGAAAAGCGAATTCGTTAGAAGTTGCCGAGGAACCAGTCTTTCATTCGCGTGAAGACCTGGCCCATCGACCCCGACTGCACTGCGACCTTGCGGCCGCGCATCCGTTGCGAGCGTCCTTCGAAGAGCAGACCCATCGCCGTCGAATAACGCGGGTTACGCACGACATCGGCGAGACCGCCCGCGTATTCCGGCACGCCGATGCGCACCGGCTTCAGGAAAATGTCCTCGCCGAGTTCGACCATGCCGAGCATCATCGACGCGCCGCCGGTCAGCACCACGCCGGAGCTCAGTAGTTCTTCGTAACCCGACTCGCGCACCACCTGCTGCACGAGCGAAAACAGTTCTTCGACACGCGGTTCGACCACCGCCGCCAATGCCTGGCGCGACAGCGTGCGCGGGCCGCGCTCGCCGAGACCCGGCACTTCGATCATTTCGTCCGGATCGGCGAGAGCCTGCTTCGCAATGCCGTAGTCGACCTTGATGTCTTCCGCGTCCGGCGTCGGCGTGCGCAAGGCCATTGCGATGTCGCTCGTGATCTGGTCGCCGGCGATCGGAATCACCGCCGTGTGACGAATCGCGCCTTCACTGAAAATCGCGATGTCCGTCGTGCCGCCGCCGATATCGACCAACACTACGCCCAGCTCCTTCTCGTCTTCCGTCAGCACCGCCAGCGACGAAGCGAGCGGCTGCAGGATCAGATCGTTCACTTCGAGCCCGCAGCGGCGCACGCACTTGACGATGTTCTGCGCCGCGCTCACCGCACCGGTGACGATATGCACCTTCACTTCCAGGCGGATGCCGCTCATGCCAATCGGCTCGCGCACGTCTTCCTGCCCGTCGATGATGAATTCCTGCGTCAGGATGTGCAGCACTTGTTGATCGGTCGGGATGTTGATCGCCTTCGCCGTCTCGATCACACGCGCAACGTCCGTCTGCGTGACTTCCTTTTCCTTGATCGCCACCATGCCGCTCGAGTTGAAGCTGCGGATATGGCTGCCGGCGATCCCGGTAAATACGTTCGTGATCTTGCAGTCGGCCATCAGCTCGGCCTCTTCGAGCGCGCGCTGAATGGACTGCACGGTGGCTTCGATGTTCACCACCACGCCCTTCTTGAGCCCCTTCGATTCGCTCTGGCCGAGGCCGATCACCTCGTAGTGACCCTCGCCCTTCAACTCGGCGACGATAGCCACTACCTTCGACGTCCCAATGTCGAGGGCGACCAGCAGATCTTTATAGTCTTTACTCATAGCGTGCTCATTGCGTGTGATGTCCGTTTACTTCTTGCCCTTATCGGGTTCGCTGATAAAGCGCATGCCAGCGGCACGAATCGCGAAACCGTTCGGATAGCGCAAGTCCGCATACTCGATATCCTTTCCCCAACGTTGCGTCACCGCGTTCCACGCCGCGGTCAGGCGGCGGCTCCGATCGAGCAGCGTGTCCTGATTGCGCTCGCGCCCAAGTTCCACTTGCATGCCGTTCGACAGCTTCACCGTCCACGCGTAACGCGGCGAAAGCGTGACTTCTTCGGGCGTTGCGCCCAACGGCGCAAACCACTTCTTGAAGTCGCTATAACGCGCGACGACTTCTTTTGCCGTACCGTCCGGGCCGTCGAACGCGGGCAGCTCTTCTTCGAGCTCACCCTGGTTCGCGGTGAACAGGTCGCCGTCCACGCTCACCAGCTGATCGCTGCCCCACGTTCCTAGCGGTTTGTACTCTTCAAGCGTGACAGCCAGCGCATTCGGCCAGACTCGCCGCACGCTCGCGTGACGCACCCATGGCATCTGCTCGAACGCCTGCCGTGCGACGTCGAGATCCACCGTAAAAAAATTGCCCTTTAACCGCCCTACTACGCCGGCGCGCACCGTCGGCGAATTGATGTGCTCGGTGTCGCCGTCGATCTGGATTTCGCGCAGCGCGAAATTCGGACGCTGGATCAACCAGTAACCGCCAGCCGCCAGCAGCACGAGCACCAGCAACGCATGCAATGCGTTGGCGGCGAGATTGAGCTGGCGAACGTTGTTCCACATGGTGTTGCTTTCGGGTCGCCCCGGTTAGTCCTTTGTTAGTCCTTGAGCGTCAGCGCCAACACGCCGACAACCAGTTCCTGATAGCTGATACCCACCGCGCGCGCCGCTTTCGGCGGCAGCGAGTGATCGGTCATCCCAGGCGCCGTGTTCACTTCGAGAAAATACGGGTTGCCGTCCGCGTCGAGCATGAAATCGGCGCGCCCCCAATCGGTGCACCCGAGCACGTCGAACGCGCGGCGCGCCAGCACTTTCAGGCGCGTTTCTTCGTCGGCCGCCAGACCACACGGAATCAGGTACTGCGTGTCGTTGGCGATGTACTTCGCGTGGTAGTCGTAGAACTCGCCGGCCGGCACGATGCGGATCACCGGCAGATCCAGATCTCCGGCAATGCATGCCGTGTATTCGCCGCCACCTTCGATGCTCTTTTCCACCACGACGATCTTGTCGTACTTGACCGCTTCGAGCAGCGCTGCGGGCAATGCGTCGGCGCTTTTCACCTTGATCACCGCGACACTCGAACCTTCGCTGGCCGGCTTCACGAACAGCGGCAAGCCGAGCTTCGCGACGATGTCTTTCGCACGTGCTTCGTAGTCGTCGCCGCGCAGCACGGCCTCGAACGGCGGCGTCGGAATACCGAGTTGCTGCCACACGAGCTTGGTGCGGAACTTGTCCAGACCGAGCGCCGAGCCGAGTACGCCGCTACCGGTGTAACGGATGCCGTAAAAATCCAGCGCGCCCTGGATCTGGCCGTTCTCACCGTAGCCGCCGTGCAGCGCGTTGAACGCGCGCACAAAGCCTTCTTCCTTCAACGCAGCGAGCGGGCGCTCGGCCGGATCGAACGGATGCGCGTCGATACCGGCATCGCGCAGACCTTGCAACACGAGGCGGCCGGAATTGAGCGACACCTCGCGCTCGGCGGAATCGCCACCGAGCAGCACTGCCACTTTGCCGAATTGTTTGGGGTCGATGCTGCTCATTTCACTCATACCTTCGTTTCTTGCGCGAGGCGACCCGGCACACCGCCGATCGAACCCGCGCCCATCGTGATCACCACATCGCCGTCGCGCACCACTGCTGAGAGCGCGTCCGGCACTTCATCCACCGTATCGACAAACACCGGTTCAACCTTGCCTGCGACACGCAGAGCGCGCGCCAATGCACGGCCGTCCGCCGCGACGATCGGCGCTTCACCGGCCGAATAGACTTCGGTCAGCACAAGGGCGTCGACGGTCGACAGCACTTTCACAAAATCTTCGAAGCAATCGCGCGTGCGCGTGAAGCGGTGCGGCTGGAATGCCAGCACCAGACGCCGCCCCGGAAACGCGCCGCGCGCCGCCGCCACCGTTGCCGCCATTTCGACCGGGTGATGACCGTAATCGTCGACCAGCGTGTACGCGCCGGCAGCTTTGCCTTCCGACACGACCGGCACTTCGCCGTAACGCTGAAAGCGCCGGCCCACGCCGTTAAAATCTGCCAGCGCTCGCTGGATATCGGCATCTTTCACTTCAAGTTCAGTCGCAATTGCGATTGCGGCCAAAGCGTTCTGCACGTTGTGCTCGCCAGGCAGGTTCAAGACGATGTCGATCGGCGCAGCGTCTTCGCGCATTGCCGTGAAATGCATCTTGCCGCCGTGCGCTTCGACGTTGACCGCGCGCACTTGCGCGTCCGACGCAAAACCGTAACGGATGATTGGCTTCGACACGAACGGCAGAATCTCCTTCACGTTCGGATCGTCGACGCACAGCACCGCGATCCCGTAGAACGGCAAACGGTGCGTGAATTCGATGAACGCCTGTTTGAGCCGCGCGAAGTCGTGCCCGTAGGTGTCCATGTGATCGGCGTCGATGTTCGTGATGACCTCGATCACCGGGAACAGATTCAGGAACGACGCATCCGACTCGTCCGCTTCGGCGACGATGAAATCGCCCGTACCCAGACGCGCATTCGCGCCCGCGCTGATCAAGCGGCCACCAATCACGAACGTCGGATCGAGCCCGCCCGCCGCCAGCACGCTCGCCACCAGCGAAGTGGTCGTGGTCTTGCCGTGCGTGCCGGCAATCGCGATGCCCTGCTTCAGGCGCATCAGTTCCGCGAGCATCACCGCGCGCGGCACGATCGGAATGCGGCGATGACGCGCGGCCAGCACTTCCGGGTTGTCACTGCGCACCGCAGTGGAAACGACCACGGCGTTCGCGCCTTCGATGTTCTCCGCCGCGTGGCCAATCGCGATCCGCGCGCCGAGTGCGGCGAGGCGATCGGTGACCGCGTTGCTCGACAAGTCCGAGCCGCTCACCTGATAGCCGAGGTTGACCAGCACCTCCGCGATGCCGCTCATGCCGACACCGCCGATGCCGACAAAGTGAATATGTTTGACGATGTGTTTCATTGCTTTCCTTCTGGGCTCGCGCCCGAAATCGAACCCGCCACGGTCGCGCAAATCTTCGCGACCTGTTCCGTGGCGTCGGGTTTCGCGAGCGAGCGCGAACGCTCTGCCATCTCTGCGAGGGTCTCTCGCGTCTGGCTGCGCAACCAGTCGGCGAGTGTTGCCGCCGACAGATCGCGTTGCTGCACGACCAGCGCCGCGCCGTTGTCGGCGAGGAACGCTGCATTAGTGGTTTGATGATCGTCTACTGCAAACGGGAACGGTACGAAGAACGCCGCCACCCCTACTGCTGCAATCTCTGACACCGTCATCGCGCCCGAACGGCAGATCACCAGATCCGCGTTCGCGTACGCGCTCGTCATGTCGTCGATGAAAGGCAAGAGCTCTACATCGGCGCCGGCTTGCAGGCCCGCCGCCGCATAGTTCTCACGCAGTGCTTCAATATGCTTCGCGCCCGCCTGATGCACGATGCGCGGACGTTCATTCGGCGCCAGCAGCGCAACCGCGCGCGGCACCACTTCGTTCAATGCCGCCGCACCCAGACTGCCGCCCACCACCAGCACGTTCAGCGGACCGCTGCGCTCTGCGTAGCGTGCTTTGGGTGCAATTGCGCGTGCAAGTTCCGCACGAATCGGGTTTCCGGTCCATTCGCCGTGCGGTAGCGCATTCGGAAATGCAACCAGCACGCGTTTCGCGACTTTCGCGAGCACCTTGTTGGCGAGACCCGCAATCGAATTCTGTTCATGCAGCACCAGCGGACGGCCGCTCAACGCGGTCATCAAGCCCGCCGGGAACGTGATGTAACCGCCCATGCCGAGCACGACGTCCGGCTTCACGCGACGCAGCACGCTCAGACTCTGCGAGCAGGCGCGCAGCAGATTCAGCGGCAACATGAGCTTCGTCTTCAGGCCCTTGCCGCGCAGTCCGCCGAAGCGCACGTATTCCATCGGGATGCCGTGCTTCGGCACCAGCGTGGCTTCCATGCCCGCGGGATTGCCGAGCCATACGACCTTCCAGCCCCACGCCTGCATCAGGTGCGCGACCGCGAGCCCCGGGAACACATGTCCCCCGGTGCCACCGGCCATCACCATCAGCGTGCGTTGCGGGAGAGCCGTCATACTTTGCCCCCACGCATCAACATGAATGGGAAATCGTTTTGGCTCCGGCCGCTGCGCTTAACTTCGCGCGCTTTGCGCACGAAGTTAGCCTTCGCCGAAATCGTGCGCTGCTGCATGGGGGTCATACCTTCCCCCCACGCATCAGCACACGATTTTCATAGTCCACACGCATCAATACGGCCACTGCCACGCAGTTCAGCACGATGCCCGAACCGCCGTAGCTGACGAGCGGCAACGTGAGACCTTTAGTCGGCAGGAGGCCGAGGTTCACGCCCATGTTGATAAAGGTCTGCGCGCCGAACCAGATGCCGATGCCCTTCGCGACCAGCCCGGCAAACGTGCGATCGAGTGCGAGCGCCTGACGGCCGATCTCAAACGAGCGGCGCACGATCCAGTAAAACATCAGGATCACGACGAGCACGCCGACAAAACCGAGTTCCTCGCCGATCACCGCGAGGATGAAGTCGGTATGCGCTTCCGGCAGATAGTTGAGCTTCTCGACGCTGCCGCCCAAGCCCACGCCAAACCACTCGCCCCGCCCGAAAGCGATCAGCGAGTGCGTCAATTGATAGGCCTTGCCCTGCGCGTAACGGTCGTCCCACGGATCGAGGTAAGCGAAAATCCGTTCACGACGCCACGGCGACGCCCACACCAGTAAGCTGAACGTACCGACCGCGGTGGCCACAAGCCCGCCGAACAGCTTGCCGTTCACGCCGCCGAGGAACAGCACACCCATCGCGATCGCGGCGATCACCATGAACGCGCCCATGTCCGGTTCGAGCAGCAGCAACGCGCCGACGAGACCCACCGCCACCGCCATCGGCAGAAAGCCCTTGGCGAAGCTGTGCATGTATTCCTGTTTGCGCACCGTGTAGTTCGCCGCGTAAATCGTCACGGCCAGCTTCATGATTTCCGACGGCTGCATATTCGTGATGCCGAGCGGAATCCATCGGCGCGCGCCGTTCACGCCCTTACCGACGTGCGGGATCAACACGATCACCAGCGCGGCCAGCGAAATCAGAAACAGCTTCGGCGCGTACTTATCCCACGTCGAGATCGGGATGCGGAACGACACGACGCCGATCACCGAGCCCATCACCACGAAAATGATCTGGCGCACGAGGAACGCGTAATCGCGGTACGACGCGTACTTCGGCGAATCGGGCATCGCGATCGACGCCGAATACACCATCACGACGCCGAGCCCGAGCAACGCGACGACCACCCACAGCAACGAGTGATCGTAGTCGAGCATCCGCGAGCGCAGCGGACGCACACCGTTCACGGCGCTCGCGAGACCACTGCCGCCAGTGCGACCGGAGGTGCGGCGCGCGCTACCCGTATCACCATCGCCGGCACGGGAGCCGGCCAGGCGCGAACCGAAGCGTTCCGACCAGCTCATATCATCGTCCCCCGTTCAGCCGCGATGTCTTCCACCGTGCTGCGAAAAACCGCCGCGCGATGTGCGTAACCCTTGAACATGTCGAAGCTCGCGCAAGCCGGCGACAGCAGCACGGCGTCCCCTGGCTGCGCCAATGCGGTGGCGGCCCGCGTCGCTTCTTCGAGCGTCGCGTGGTCGGTCATCGCGATGCCTGTGTCTTCCAGCGCGGCGCGGATCTGCGGTGCGTCGCGGCCGATCAGCATCACGGCGCGGCACCAACGCATCACCGGTGCAGCGAGCGGTTCGAAATCCTGGCCCTTTCCGTCGCCGCCGGCGATCAGCACCGCGCGTTGCGCGAGACCGTCGAGCGCGGCAACCGTCGCGCCGACGTTGGTGCCCTTGCTGTCGTCCACGTAATCGACGCCTTCGATAGACGCGATCAATTCCACGCGATGCGGTTCGCCACGGTATTCGCGCAGGCCATGCAGGAGCGGCGCGCCTGGCAGACCGATGGCGCGCGCCAGTGCATACGCAGCCAATGCGTTTGCCGCGTTGTGCAGGCCGCGAATGCGCAGCGCGTCCGCCGGCATCAGACGTTTGAGCGCGATGTTCTTCGGTGCCGCCACTTCGTTCTTGCGACGGCGCGTCGGCGCAGGTTCGTCGCTGACGTCACGATCGTGCGCTTCGACCAGCCAGATCATGCCGTTGTCGCGCAACAGACCATAATCGCCGTCGTTCTTCGGCTCGGTGACGCCGAAGGTGATTATCGCTGCATCACCGTCCGCCGAAGGAGCAAGCGCCATCACGCGCGAGTCGTCGCGGTTCAGCACGCGCACGGTTTGTGTACCGAAGATGCGCCCCTTCGCGGCGGCGTACGCATCGAGGCCGCCGTGCCAATCCAGGTGATCCTGCGTGATGTTCAGCACGACGGCTGCGTCTGGCGAAAACGTATGCGCGGTTTCCAGCTGGAAGCTCGACAGCTCCAGCACCCACACATCGGGCAACGCGGTGTTGTCGATCGCTTCGCTGAGCTTGTCCAGCGCGGCCGGGCTGATGTTGCCCGCCACTGCGACCTTCTTGCCGGCGCGTTCGCACAGCAGGCCGGTGAGGCTCGTCGTCGTGGTCTTGCCGTTGGTGCCGGTAATAGCAATCACCTTCGGCGCGTAACCGCTTTCTCCGAGCGTCTTCAACGCTTGCGCAAAGAATTCGAGTTCACCCCACACGGGGATGTCCTGCTCACGCGCCGCCGAGATCAGCGGCAGCAAGTCGGCGGCGAGCGGCGACAAACCCGGGCTGATCGCCAGGAGTTCGACGCCTTCGAGCAACGAGAGCGAGAACGGGCCGCCGACGAATTCGGCATCGACGCCGTGCGCTTCCAGCGCGGACAGGTTCGGCGGCACCTCGCGCGTATCGGCCACACGCAGCCGACAGCCGTGCCGCGCGCACCAGCGCGCCATTGCGAGACCGGATTCACCGAGTCCCAGCACGAGCACCATCGGCTTTTGCCGATCCCGAAACTTCTCGCCAAACATCGCCTGCTTCCCCTAAATACGACTTAACGCAACTTGAGCGTGGACAAACCGAACAGACACAGCATCAGTGTGATGATCCAGAAACGCACGACCACCTGCGTTTCCTTCCAGCCCGACAATTCAAAATGGTGATGCAGCGGCGCCATCTTGAAGAGACGGCGCCCTTCGCCGAAGCGGCGCTTGGTGAACTTGAACCACGTGACCTGCAGCATCACGGAGAGCGTCTCCGCGACGAAAATGCCGCCCATGATGAAGAGCACGATTTCCTGACGCACGATCACCGCGACCGTGCCGAGCGCGCCGCCCAGCGCCAATGCGCCGACGTCGCCCATGAACATCTGCGCCGGGTGCGTGTTGAACCAGAGGAACGCGAGCCCTGCCCCTCCCATCGCCGAACAGAAGATCAGCAATTCGCCCGCACCGGCGATATGCGGAAACAGCAGGTACTTCGAATAGACCGAGCTACCCATCACATACGCGAACACCCCGAGCGATGCGCCGACCAGCACGACCGGCATGATCACGAGGCCGTCGAGACCGTCGGTGAGATTGACCGCGTTGCTCGCGCCGACGATCACCAGATACGTCAGGACGATGAAGCCCCACACGCCGAGCGGATAGCTGATCGACTTGACGAACGGCAGCAACAGATCGGCGCGCGCCGGCAAGCCCATCGACAAGCCGCTACGCACCCACGCCATGAACAGATCGAACACGCGCACGTTGCTCGCTTCGGACACGCTGAACGCGAGATACACCGCCGCGAACAGGCCGATCACCGACTGCCAGAAATACTTTTCGCGCGACGACATCCCGCGCGGGTCCTTGTAGACCACCTTGCGGTAATCGTCGACCCAGCCGATCACGCCGAAACCGAACGTAACCAGCATCACGATCCAGATGAAGCGGTTGGTCAGATCGGCCCACAACAGCGTCGCCACGGCAATGCCGAGCAGGATCAGCACGCCGCCCATGGTCGGCGTTCCGGATTTGACGAGGTGCGTTTGCGGACCGTCTTTACGAACGGCCTGGCCGACCTTCATCGCGGTCAGCTTGCGGATCACCGCCGGGCCACAGACGAGCCCGATCAGCAGCGCGGTGATGGTGGCCATCACCGCACGGAAAGTCAGATAACTGAACACGCGCAAGAAGCTTGCGTCATTCTGCAGCCATTGCGCCAGCGCCAGTAGCATGCTTCGGTCCTTCTATTTCAATGTGCAGCGGGCGTATTGCCCGCTGCGTTGGGTTGTGGACTCGTTACGGCGTCCACCACGCGTTCCATTTGCATGAAGCGCGAGCCTTTCACGAGAAGCGTTGCAGCGGGGCCGAAACCGCCTTGCTGCAATTGCGCGACCAGCGTGCCAACATCGGCCACGTGATGCGCGCCCGTGCCATACGCGGTGCAGGCGTCGCGCGAGGCGTCGCCCATCGCGTACAGCGCGTCGATGCCGCGCTCTTTTGCGTAGGCACCGATTTCGCGGTGGAACGCCGGGCCGTTGTCGCCGACTTCACCCATGTCGCCCATCACCAGCACGCGCGGTGATTCGCGCGACGCGAGCACGTCGATCGCCGCACGCATCGAGTCGGGATTCGCGTTGTAGGTGTCGTCGATCACGGTTGCGCCGGCGAGTGTGCCGAGCGCGGCGCGCTTCACCTGCAAACGACCCTTCACGGCGCCGAACGATTCGAGGCCGCGCTTGATCGCGTCGAGCGACACGCCTGCGGCGAGCGCGGCCGAAGTCGCGGCCAACGCGTTGTGCGCGTTGTGGTTGCCGAGCACTTGCAGCGTGACGTCGATGTGGCCTTCCGGCGTGTCGATGCTCAGAACGTTGTCCGTGAACGTGCCGGTTACGGCGGCCTCGGTCACGCGCTCGGGGGCGTTCAACGCGAAGTCGATGATGCGATTGCCGGTTGCCGCGACGCGCCAGATGCTCGCGTAGGCATCGTCAGCAGGGAACACGGCGACACCTTCCGGCGTCAGCGCGTGAATCACGCTGGCATGTTCGAGTGCGACGGCTTCGACCGTCGCCATGAATTCCTGATGCTCGCGCTGTGCGTTGTTCACCACCGCGACCGTCGGCTCGGCGATCTTCGCGAGCAGCGAGGTCTCTCCCGGATGGTTCATGCCGAGTTCGACCACCGCCAGTTGATGCGCGGCGTGCAGACGGAACAGCGTAAGCGGCAAGCCGATATCGTTGTTGAAGTTGCCAGCAGTCGCGAGGCGTGTATCCGCGCCGACCGCAGCGGCGAAGATCGACGCGATCATTTCCTTGACCGTGGTCTTGCCATTGCTACCTGTCACGGCGACGAGCGGCATCGTGAACTTGCGGCGCCAACCGCGTGCAAGTGCGCCGAGCGCGACACGCGTATCGGCCACGCGCAACGCGGGCACATGCCAGTCACCAGGCGTGCGCGTCAGCAACACGGCTGTGACGTTGCGCGACGCGACTTCCGGCAGGAAATCGTGCGCGTCGAAACGGTCACCCTTGATCGCGACGAACAGATCGCCCGGACCGGCACTACGACTGTCGGTCGAAACGCGTTCGAACGTGACACTATCGTCACCCAGCACGGTTGCGCCGGGGATCAGCGCAGCGGCGTCACGCAGCGAGAACATGGTCATTCGCCACCCCCGCGTGCGTGCGTCGCCCGTGCGGCGAGCGCAAGGCGAGCATGGTCCTGATCGGAAAACGCGCGTTTCTTACCCATGATTTCCTGTGTTGCTTCGTGCCCCTTGCCGGCCAGCACGATGACGTCTTCGCGCGCGGCGCAGCGGATCGATTGCAGGATCGCACTTGCGCGGTCCTCGATGCGACGGGCCTTCGACGCGTCTTTCATGCCCGCGGCGATCTGCTCGATGATCGATTGCGGATCTTCGCTGCGCGGGTTGTCGCTGGTCACGACGACGCCGTCGGCGATCCTCTCGGCGATTGCGCCCATCAGCGGACGCTTGGTCGCGTCACGGTCTCCGCCGCACCCGAACATGCAGATCAGTTGGCCACCGCGTGCGGCCGCCATCGGGCGCAGTGCTTCCAGGGTCTTTTCCAGCGCATCCGGCGTGTGCGCGTAATCGATCACGACGAGCGGCTCATCGTTCTGCAAGCGGCCGCCGAGGCGTTGCATGCGGCCATTTACCGGCTCGAGCTTCGCCAGTTCGGCAAGCGCGGCGTCGAAGGGTACGTCGGCGGCGAGCAATGCGCCGAGTACGCCGAGCAGATTGCTGACGTTGAATGCGCCGAGCGTTTGCACTTCGACATCGGCGTTGCCCCAGTCTGACGTGGTCAGATGAAACGCGGTGCCGGTCGCGGTTGCGCGCACATTCGAGGCGAGCAGCAACGCCCCGGCGCCCGACGCGTCGGCTTGCGGCGTGTCTTTGTGCGCTTCGTCGAGGCCGTAGGCGATCGTGCGGGTATGGCCCTTCGTGCTCACGAGCAGGCGGCGACCGGCGGCATCGTCACGGTTGATTACCGCGGCGCGCAGGTCCGGCCAGGCGAATAGACGCGCCTTGGCGGTTTCGTAGGCATCGAACGTGCCGTGATAGTCGAGGTGGTCTTGCGTGAGATTCGTGAACACGGCGATGTCGAACGCCGTGCCGTTCACGCGGCCTTGATGCAAGGCGTGCGACGACACTTCCATCGCCACCGCTTGAGCACCGGCGTCGCGCAACTGCGCGAGACTGCGTTGAAGTTGCGGCGCGTCAGGCGTCGTGAAGCCGGTGTGCACGAGGTCACCCGGCAGACCGGTGCCGAGCGTCCCGATGATCGCGCAACGTTTGCCGAGCGCGGTGAGCGCCGCGGAAATCCATTGGCTGCACGAAGTCTTGCCGTTTGTCCCGGTGATGCCGATCGTCAGCATGCCGTCGCTCGGATCGCTATACCAGGCGCTCGCAATCGAACCGGCGAGTTCGTTCAACGCCGGCACGGCCAGCGTTGTGGACGGATCGATCACGCCGCCAAAGCCTTCGGGCTGAACCAGCACGGCTGCTGCGCCACGCTCGATCGCGCCGTCGATGAACGGGCGGTTGTCCGCCCCGTCGACCGCATAGGCGAAAAACGCGTCGCCCGCAGCGATCGAGCGCGTGTCGGCGTGCAGATGCGCGCCTGGCTGCACACGAGCGTGCAGCCAGTTGAGTGCGTCGGCGATCTGCCGGTGCGCTGGATGTTTCTTGCGCAGCGCGCTCATCGCACAACTCCGGGATGGCTTTTCGCGTTGGCGGAGATCGTCATTTTCTTCGCGCCAGCGCTAGTGGAAAGTTTCTTGACCGTTGCGGGCGAGGGCGGTGCGCTCGGCGCCGCAGGCGCCGAATCGTCCGACACGACCATCTGCTTGACCGGCATATCCGGCGGCACATTCAGCGAACGCAGCGTATCGCCGACGATCGCCGAGAACACCGGACCGGACACCTGACCGCCGAAGTGGCTACCCGCCGTCGGTTCGTCGACCGACACGGCGACGACAATGCGCGGATTCGGCATTGGCGCCATACCGACGAACGAGGCGCGGTACTTGGAGTGGTCGTAGCCGTGAGCGCCGTGCTTGTATGCGGTACCGCTCTTGCCGCCGACGCGATAGCCCGGCACGGCCGCATCCGGCGACGTGCCGCCCGGCGCCGTGACGGTTTCGAGCATCGCGCGCACTTCGCGGGCGGTGGTGGGCGCGAAAATTTGCGGCCCCGTTGCCGGTTGATCGCCCGGCGTGCGGAAAATCGACACCGGCATGATCTCGCCGTCATGCGCGATCGCGGTGTACGCACGGCCCAACTGGAACAGCGACACCGACAAGCCGTAGCCGTACGACATGGTCGCCTGTTCGATGCGGCGCCAGCTCTTCCACGGACGCAGACGGCCCGCCGCCGCGCCCGGGAAGCCGACCTTCGGCGCCTGGCCGAGACCGATGCTGGTGTACATGTTCCACATCTCTTCGGGCTTAAGCTGCATGGCGATCTTCGTCGCGCCGATGTTGCTCGACTTCTGGATCACGCCGCCCACCGTCAGCACGCCAAACGCGCTGTCGTCGGTAATCGGCGCGCCGTCGAGCACAAAGCGGCCCGGCCCCGTATCTACCAGTGTAGTCGGCGTCACACGGTGCAGGTCGAGTGCGAGCGACACCGTGAACGGCTTCATGATCGAGCCCGGCTCGAAGGTGTCCGTGAGAATGCGGTTGCGCAGCTGGTCGCCCGTGAGGTGCGAACGGTCGTTCGGGTTGTACGTCGGGTAGTTAACCAGCGCGAGCACTTCGCCGGTCCGCACGTCGATCACCATCGCCGCGCCAGCCTTCGCCTTGAATTTCTCGACGGCCGCTTTCAGGTTCGTATACGCGATGTACTGGATCTTGCTGTCGATCGAGAGATCGACGTCCTGGCCGTTGTGCGGCACGACCTGCTCGTCCACATCTTCGATGATGTGGCCCATGCGGTCTTTAATGACGCGGCGGCTGCCCGACATGCCGGCGAGCAACTTCTGGTCGCCGAGTTCGACGCCTTCCTGGCCTTCGTCTTCCACGTTGGTGAAGCCGATCAGGTGAGCCGTGATCTCGCCTTCCGGATAGAAGCGCTTGTACTCGTCGCGTGCGTAAATGCCGGGGATATCCAGCGCGTTGACTTTTTCGGCGACGTCGACCGGCACCTGGCGCTTCACGTAGACGAAGTTCTTGTCCTCCGACAGCTTGGCGCGCAGTTCCTTGTTCGTCATGTCGAGCAGCTTGCCGAGCTGGTTCAGCTTGTCGGCGCCGAGGTCGTCCGGCACCGAGTCGGGAATCGCCCAGATCGCGCGCACCGGCAGGCTCGTGGCAAGCACGAGGCCGTTGCGGTCGAGAATCTTGCCGCGCGTGGCCGGCAGTTCAAGCCGGCGTTGATAGCGGATCTCACCCTGCTTCTGATAAAAGGCATTGCCCGGCCCCTGAATCCAGAAGGCGCGCGCGGTCAGCGCGACAAACGCCATGAACAGCATGAACACGACGAGTTTCGAGCGCCACATGGGCAGGCGCACCGACAGAATCGGGTTCGCCGAAAAGGCGACGCTTTTGCGAGTCGACGATTTTTTCATCGCACGCCTCCGCGACGGGTCGCAACCGGCGCCGAGGCCGGGCCGGAAGTCGGGATCGGCGCGTCCTCAGCCTTGGCGGCGCCCGGATCGAGCGTCAGGTATTGGGTGCGCCCGGTCGTGACCGATTGCATCTTCAGAGAATCAGTGGCGATCTGCTCGATGCGCGAAGTCTTCGACAACGCGCTCTGCTGATATTGAAGCTGTGAATAATCCTGCTGCAGCTGGTGCTCCTGCGATTGCGCGCGCTGCAACTGGATAAAAATCTGACGCTGCTGATTGGTTGCGTTGACGACAGACAAAGCGCAACCCATCACGATCATCAGCAAGAAGATATTGAGGCGATTCATGGTGCGATCCGCTCCGCCACACGCATCACGGCAGAACGGGCGCGCGGGTTCGCGGCGACTTCAGCGTCGCTTGCGAACACGCGGCCGATGATTTTGAGCGGCGGGCTCGGCAGATCGACTGCACGGATCGGCAGACGGCGGTCCACCGCAGGCGTACTGGCGTGCGCCTGCATGAATCGCTTGACGATCCGGTCCTCGAGCGAATGAAAGCTGATGACCACCAGCCGCCCCCCTTGCTCCAACAGCGACAACGCTGCTTCTAAAACGACTTGCAGCTCCGCAAGCTCTTGATTGATGTGAATCCGTATAGCTTGAAAGGTGCGGGTTGCCGGATCCTTGCCCTTCTCACGGGTTTTGACGACGTTAGCCACGATTTGGGCAAGCTCGCCCGTGCTGACGAGAGGCCCAAGACGGTCGGACTCTGCCCGGCGAGCAACAAGCGCCTTTGCAATCTGAAAAGCAAACCGTTCTTCCCCATAATCTCGTATCACCTCCGTCAGTTCCTGCACCGTGGCCCGCGCCAGCCAGTCAGCGGCAGACTCGCCGCGCGTCGGGTCCATCCGCATGTCGAGCGGGCCGTCGGCGCGGAAACTGAAACCCCGCTCCGGATCGTCGACTTGCGGCGACGACACGCCCAGATCCAGCAAAATGCCCGACACCCGCCCTACTCCGCGCTCCGCAATCGCCTCGCGCAGTGAAGCAAAACTCTCGTGCACGATGCCAAAGCGCGGATCGGCAATCTGCTGTGCCGTGGCGATGGCGAGCGGGTCTTTGTCGAACGCAATCAGGCGCCCAGATTCACCCAGCTTCTCCAACACCAACCGGCTATGACCGCCGCGTCCGAACGTACCGTCCACATACACGCCGTCCGCGCGTGTGACCAGCGCTTCAACCGCTTCTTCCAGCAGCACCGTGCGATGCTGCAATTCGTTTCCCATCGCAGGTGCCATATATGTAATCCGCGATCAGAACGTGAAATTCTTTAACGCTTCGGGCATGCCCTCGGCGATCGCTGCCTGTTCCTTTGCTGCGTAAGTTTGTGCGTCCCACAACTCGAAGTGACGACCCATGCCGAGCAAGGTCACTTCCTTTTCCAGCCCGCCGGCCGCGCGCAATTCCGGCGACACGAGCACGCGCCCTGCGCCGTCCATATCAACGTCCATTGCGTTGCCGAGAAAAATGCGCTTCCACCAAGTCGCGTTCATAGGCAGCTTGTCGACCCTGTCGCGGAAGACTTCCCACTCGGGGCGCGGAAAGAGCAACAGGCAGCCGTCCGGGTGCTTGGTGATCGTCACCCGGCCCTCTGCCTGTGTTTGCAGCGCGTCCCGATAGCGAGAGGGAATCGACATCCGCCCTTTCGCATCGAGTGTCAGCGCCGACGCCCCTTGGAACACTTCGCTCTCCCCTGTCGACCGGAGTTAGCGCTTTAGCGCTTACTCCGGTCCCATGCAGTTCGCTGCGGTCGACCGGAGTTAGCGCTTTAGCTGTCGGCCCGAGTTAGCGCTTTAGCGCTTACTCGGGCCCCATGCAGAGCACTTACTCTGGTCCCATGCAACATAGTTGCTCGCGGCGTTTTTGCGCCGGCTGCCCAATTCGTGAAAATCTACCCGAAACCACCTGTGAGATCACACAAAAATACACTTTCTCACACTGTCTCCCACTTTAGAGGAACGCTAAACAGGGGTCAAGGGAGATACGCGCTTTTCGAGCGAATTTTGTTTTTTAGAACAAGGACTTAGCGCGACTCCTTCACGTCAGCCATAAAACGGAAAACCGTTATAAATGAATGAGCTACTGAAACTTGTGAAGGTGATACGTGAAAAGTACGAGGGAAAGGCGCGGAATGTAAGAGATCGTGAAGCGGGGTCGGGAGGTATTTGCTGGCGTTCCGGGTATTTCGGGCGGACGGCGCGCGAGGCGCCGTCCCACTTTCAGGCGGTGCGGGAGCAGAGGTCTCGAACTTATATGTAATAGGCGGTGCGTGTCATGACTTTCGATACCGCACGCATCAGCGCGCGCGCAGGGAACGGCAACTCGACGCCGCCTGCGTCCATAGCGGATTTACCATGCTCGACCTCATCCACACGCATCTGCTCAACGATCGCGCGCGACTCGCGGTCGGCCGCGGGTAACTGATCCAGATGGCTATCGAGATGCAGTTCGACCTGGCGCTCGGTTTCGGCCATGAAGCCAAGACTCACCCGATCGCCCAGGCGGCCTGCCGCAAGGCCGATTGCCAACGCGCCTGTATACCAGAGCGGGTTCAACAGGCTTGGACGCGAATCGAGCGCCGCGAGGCGTTTGGCGGTCCACGCCAGATGATCCTCTTCTTCTATGGCAGCGTGATTAAACACGGCCCGCAAAGACGGCGACCTGGTAGCGAGTTTCTGAGCCTGGTAAAGCGCCTGCGCGCACACCTCACCGACATGGTTCACACGCATCAAACCGGCCGCGTGCGCTCGCTCCGCCGGCGAGAGCTCGACAGGTTCCGCCGCCGATTCTTGCGGAACCGGCAACGGACGACTCATCCGCGACACGCCGGTCATTGAGCGTAAACCCCGATCAAACTCGCTAATCAACTCGTCCAGAAACATTAAGCACTCCCTGATTCGACAACCGCCCCGCCGCGCTGACGGGTCCGCACGGCAAGGCTTTGCAGGGCAAAACCGGCTTCGCGAAGACCTTGAATTCAAACGATTCCGACGGCCAATTCCTGATTTTAGACCATGTTGCGTAAACGAAACAGGACCCGCCCTGGCCGTCTCCTTTTGCTTTGTGCCATGTATGCCTTTTGTTACATTACGTGCAACTTCTCGCGAAGTTGGACAAGCAAGGCCTCAACGCTAGACAAATATTCGCCTTGTACAAAAGATTCGTATTCCTTGGAGATCATTCGATGAAAAAGTCGCTTCTCGCTCTCGCAGCACTGGGCGCATTCGCAGGCGTCGCACATGCTCAGAGCAGCGTGACCCTGTACGGTATCGTTGACGAAGGCTTCAACATGACCACCAACGTCAAGACGCCGTCGGGTGGCAAGCATCTGTACAACCTGTCCAGCGGCGTTCTGCAAGGTTCGCGTTTCGGCCTGCGCGGCACGGAAGATCTGGGCGGCGGTCTGAAGGCAATCTTCGTGTTGGAAAACGGCTTTGACGTGAACAACGGCAAGCTGGGTCAAGGCGGCCTGATGTTCGGTCGTCAAGCTTACGTTGGCCTGTCGAGCCAGTTCGGCACGGTCACACTGGGTCGTCAGTACGACTCCGTGGTTGACTACGTCGGTCCGCTGGAAGTGGGTGATCAATGGGGTGGCTCCATCGCAGCTCACCCGAGCGACCTCGACAACTTCAACAACTCGTTCCGCACCAACAACACGGTCAAGTACACGAGCGCAAACTACGGCGGCCTGACGTTCGGCGGCACGTACAGCTTCGGTGGTCAAGCCGGCAATTTTTCGCAGAACCAGATCTGGTCGTTGGGCGCTGGCTACAGCAACGGTCCTCTCGTTCTCGGCGTTGGTTACTTGAACGCGCGCACCCCGGCAAATGCGGGTGGCCTGTTCAACACGCCCTCCGCACCGACAGCGGCAAACGCAGCTGTGACGTCGGGCGTGTACACCGGCTTCGCGTCGGCTAACACGTACCAGGTCATTGGTGCAGGCGGCGCATATACGTTCGGTGCAGCAACGATCGGCGCAACGTACTCGAATATCCGCTTCGGAAACCTGGGTGCTACGTACGCATCGCCGTTCGCGGGCCAATCGGCTACGTTCAACAACGCGGAAATCAACTTCAAGTATCAGTTGACCCCGGCATTGCTGGTCGGCGCTGCGTATGACTACACCCGCGGCGCGGAAATCAACGGTCAATCGCGCGCTCAGTACCACCAAGGTGCAATTGGCGTGGATTACTTCCTGTCCAAGCGTACCGACGTGTACGTGACGGGTGTGTACCAGCACGCTTTGGGCGATACGCTGGATGCTACGGGCAAGGTGGTTGCTGCAACTGCATCCATTGCCAGCCTCACCCCGTCGGCGAGCCAGAACCAGTTCACGGCTCGCGTCGGCATCCGCCACAAGTTCTAATAAGTCGTAATAAAGCAGTTTGCCTCAAAGGCGCCTTCGGGCGCCTTTTTTTATGGCCACGCGCCGCGTAAGTCGAGTGGATTGCGTAGAGAGACGGCCGTCCAAATAGAAAGGCCCGGCAGACTTTCGTCTACCGGGCCTTTCTTATTCTTCCCGCAATGCGTTACTTCATGTCGGCTTCGTTCGAGCCGACGGGTCCGACGTGCGTGACGCGCTTACGCCCGGCCGTCGCGCAACTCGCGACGCAGAATCTTGCCGACATTGCTCTTAGGCAGCTCAGTCCGGAATTCGACCACCTTCGGCCGCTTGTAGCCGGTCAACTGCTGCTTGCAATACGCGAAGATGTCCGCATCGGTAAGCGCCTGGTCCTTCTTCACGACGAACAGCTTCACCGCTTCGCCCGAATGCTGATCCGGCACGCCGACCGCGGCGACTTCGAACACCCCCGGCATCTTGGCGACCACGTCTTCGATCTCGTTCGGATAGACGTTGAAGCCGGAGACCAGAATCATGTCCTTCTTCCGGTCGACGATCTTGACGAAGCCGTTTTCGTTCATCAAACCGACATCGCCCGATTTGAAGAAGCCATCCGGTGTCATGACCTTAGCCGTTTCGTCCGGACGGTTCCAGTAGCCAGCCATCACCTGCGGGCCACGGATGCAGATTTCTCCGGGCTGGCCGAGCGGCACCTCGTTGCCCTCGTCGTCGCGAATCGAGATTTCCGTCGACGGCAGCGGCAAGCCGATCGTGCCGCTGTATTCCGTGACGGTAACCGGATTGCAAGTGACGCACGGCGACGTCTCCGACAGACCGTAGCCCTCGATAATCGGTGTATGCGTATGCTCGAACCAACGCTTGGCGACGGCTTCCTGCACCGCCATACCGCCGCCATTTGCTGCGATCAGTTTCGAAAAATCGAGTTTGTGGAAGTCCGGGCTGTTCAACATCGCGTTGTACAGCGTGTTGACGGCGGGAATCGTCGTGATCGGATAGCCTTCCAGCGCCTTGATCATGCCGGGGATGTCGCGCGGATTTGGAATCAGCACGCCGAGGCCGCCGGTACGGATCGTCAGCAGCCCGCAAACCGTCAGCGCAAAGACGTGATAAAGCGGCAAAGCGACAACGGTGATGAACTGATCGATATCTGTGCGGTTAGCGCGAACCGGATCGAGCCAGATTTCCGACTGGAGCACGTTGGCTATCAGGTTCCGATGCAAGAGCGTCGCGCCTTTGGCCACGCCGGTCGTGCCGCCCGTGTACTGTAGAAACGCGACGTCGTCCGGGCCTTGCTGGACCGATTTGAAATTTTGGCGGCCGCCCTCGGCGATCGCAGTGTTGAATTTGACGTGGCCGGGCAGACTCCACGCCGGCACCATCTTCTTCACGCGCCGCACGACGAAGTTCACCAGCGTGCCCTTCACGCCCATCAGATCGCCCATTGCGGCGACGACAATGTGCTTGACCGACGTATTGCGCACGATCGCCTGCAGTGTGACGGCGAAGTTCTCGAGCAGGATGATCGCTTCGGCGCCACTGTCCTTGAGCTGATGCTCGAGCTCCCGTGGGGTGTAGAGCGGGTTCACATTCACCACCACGTAGCCCGCGCGCAAGATCGCCGCAATCGCGACAGGATATTGCAGCACGTTCGGCATCATGATCGCGATGCGCGCGCCGCGGGCGAGGCCCTTTGACTGAAACCACGAGGCCAGCTTGCGCGAGAGCGCGTCCAGCTCGCCGTAGCTGATCTCCTTGCCCATGCAGACGAACGCCGGTTTGGCACGGTGGTCGCGGAAGGCTTCTTCGAGCAGTTCGGCGACGGACGAATAGCGGGTCGGGTCGATCTCTGCGGGAACGCCGGGCGGATAAGATTTCAGCCAGATTTTGTCCATGCAGCGTCTCCTCCTTTATTTTCGAATGGTCGTGCTAAAAACGCATCGTAGCATGGGCACCCCGTTGTTATTCGCGAAAAGCGGCCGGGTTAGACTGCAGCCTCGAACCCGCTGAGGGCCGTGGCTGCGAGATTTTTGAGCGTGTTTTCAGGCGCGTTCGACTTCGACGAGGCAGTCGTAGAACGTGGCCGAGCCACCCAGATCGGTAAGCGCCTGGCTGGTGACCTGATTGGCGTTGCGGCCGTCGGGCGCGAGCTTCTTCCACCAGATCGACAAGCCGACCACGAGCCCTTTACGCGTCTTGTCGGTGATACGGGCGCGCGCTTGCATCGCGCCGCGATCGTTGAATATGCGCACTTGATCACCGTCGGCGATGTTTCGCTGCTGCGCGTCGGCCGGATGGATGTCGAGGTGCGGCTCGCCTTCTGTCGAACGCAGGCTCTCGACGTTCACGAAGGTACTGTTCAGGAAGTTGCGGGCGGGCGGCGAGATCATCGCAAGGGGGTAACGGGCGGCAAGCTCAGGCGCACCGTCTGCGGATTCGTAGGGCGGCAGATAGTCCGGCAACGGATCGAGCCCCTGCTGCGCGAGGCGCTCGCTGAAGAACTCGCATTTACCGGACGGCGTGCGAAAACCGCCCTCGGCGAATGGCGCATCAGGCACGTTCAGCGCTGCCCAGCCGGTTTTCTTTAGCGAATCCCAGTTGACGCCTTCGAGCGTTTTGTCATTCCAGCGGAATGCCGACTGCGCGATAGCGTCGTCGCTCTCGTAAAGCGCCGGCTCCTGCAGGCCCATGTGGCGCGCCAGGCCGCGAAAGATCTCCGTGTTCGGGCGTGCATCGCCGACCGGCGCGATCGCCGGCAAGTTGACCATCACGTGCGTGTGCCCGTACGACTTGTGCACGTCGAGGTGCTCGATCTGTGTCGTGGCAGGCAGAAGCAGATCGGCGTAGTCCGCGGTGTCGGTCTGAAAGTGTTCGAGCACGATCGTGAACAGGTCTTCACGTGCAAAACCGGCGGCGACCCGTTCGGAGTCCGGCGCGACCGCCACCGGATTCGAGTTATAGACGATGATCGCTTCGACTTTCGGGCCGAACGTGGCGTCGCCCGGGTGCAGCAACGCGTCGCCGATTGCATTCATATTGATGACGCGCGATGCCTTGGCGGGCCAACCCGGCATCAGGTCCGGGCGCTGCAAAGCGTGCGAATCCACCGGCGCCCACCCGGACGAAGACAACAGCGCACCGCCCGCCCGTTCGCGCCACGCGCCTGTCAGCGAAGGCAGACAGGCGATTGCGCGCACGGCGTTACCGCCGCCACGCACTCGCTGCAGGCCATAGTTCATCCGGATCGCGGCCTTTTTCGTGCTGCCGTAAAGGCGCGCAAAATCGACGATCACCTGCTCGTCGACACCGCAAATTTGAGCGACGCGCGAGGGCGGATAACTGAGCGCACGCGCCTTGAGTTCATCGAAGCCCAGCGTATGGGCCGCGATGTAGGCGTGATCGAGCAGATTTTCCGCGATCAACACGTTGATCATCCCGAGCGCTAAAGCGCCGTCGGTTCCGGGTTTCAGTGCAATGTGTTGGTGGCATTTTTCCGCCGTCAGCGAGCGGTACGGATCGATCGCGATCAGCCGCGCACCACGACGCTTGGCCTCCTGGGCGCGCGTCCAGAAGTGCAGGTTCGACGCGATGGGATTTGAGCCCCAGATCAGAATGACCTCGCTCTCGGCGAAAAACTCGGTGAGCATGCCGAGGCTGGCGCCGTAGGTATATTTCAGCCCCGCCGCACCGGCGGCTGCACAAATCGTGCGGTCCAGCTGTGACGCCCCGAGTTCGTGAAAGAATCGCTGCGCAATACTGTCGCCCTGAACCAAGCCCATTGTGCCGGCGTAGCTGTACGGCATGATGGCTTCTGGCGCTCGGTTCGCGATCTCCGACAGGCGTGCTGCGGCCAGCTCGAATGCCTCATCCCAGCTGATCGGCTCAAAGCGGCCTTCGCCTTTGCAGCCGACGCGCTTCATCGGTGTCGTCAACCGATGCGGATGGTGCACCCGCTCGGCATAGCGGCTGACTTTGGTACATAGCGCGCCTTGCGTCGGAGGATGATCAGGATCGCCGACGACCTTGACCGCCCGCCCGTCTTCGACGGTTACGCGCATCGCGCAGGTATCAGGGCAATCGTGCGGGCACACCGCGCGGGCGAATTCAGTCGGGGCATTCATCGGCGATCCGTCCAGGAGAGCGGTAAGCGGTGGGGTGACCCCGAATTTTATTACGTCCGTCGCCCGTTGACCCGCATGGTGCCGCCAAAAATGCCATCGGCGTAGAATCAGTTATCAACGTGCCCGGGCGATACGGCCGCGAGCGATCCCACGCAAAGCAAAGCACAAGCGCACCATCATGAAACTGATCCCAGAAATCCAGGCCGCCCACGGCGAAATTCAGACCCTCCGACGAACGATTCATGCACACCCCGAGCTGCGTTACGAAGAAACGGCAACAGCGGATCTGGTTGCCAGGACACTTGAGTCCTGGGGCATCGAAACTCATCGCGGATTGGGCAGAACAGGCGTAGTCGGCGTACTGAAACGCGGCAACGGATCGCGCGCGATTGGCTTGCGCGCCGACATGGATGCGCTGCCGATTCAGGAACTCAACAGCTTCGACCATCGCTCGCAGAACGACGGCAAAATGCACGCGTGCGGCCATGACGGACATACCGCGATGTTGCTCGGCGCGGCGCGACATCTGGTCAAAAACGGCGAATTTGACGGCACGATCGTATTTATCTTTCAACCGGCAGAAGAAGGTGGCGCCGGCGCACAGGCAATGATCGACGACGGCCTGTTTACGAAGTTTCCTGTCGATGCAGTTTTCGGAGTTCACAACTGGCCGGGCATGCCGGCGGGCCACTTCGGCGTGACCGAAGGCCCGATCATGGCGTCCAGCAACGAATTTCGTATTGAAATCAAAGGCGTGGGTTCGCACGCGGCACTGCCGCATAATGGCCGCGACCCCGTGTTCACGGCGGTGCAGATCGCGAACGGGCTGCAGAGCATCATCACGCGTAACAAGAAGCCGCTCGATACCGCAGTACTGTCGATCACCCAGATCCACACCGGCGACGCCGTCAATGTCGTTCCGGATGATGCGTGGATCGCAGGCACCGTGCGGACTTTTACCACCGAAACGCTCGATCTGATCGAAGCACGCATGCGCAAGATCGCCGAGAGCACGGCCGAGGCTTACGATTGCTCGGTCGATATCCACTTCCATCGCAACTATCCACCGACCATCAACAGTAGCGAAGAGACCCGCTTCGCTGCGTCGGTCATGAAGGAAATTGTCGGCGCGGAAAATGTCGACGATGCGGTCGAGCCGACGATGGGCGCCGAGGATTTTTCGTTCATGCTGCTGGCGAAGCCGGGCTGTTACGCGTTTCTCGGCAATGGCGATGGTGGTCACCGGGACTCAGGACATGGTGCCGGGCCTTGCATGCTGCATAACGCGAGCTATGACTTCAACGACGAGCTATTGCCGATCGGCTCAACGTACTGGGTTCAGCTGGCACAACGATTCCTGGCACAGGAAAAATAAGTCGGTTGGATGGATCTGGCCGACGGCTTATACGTCGGCTCTCACCACACCTCCGCGTATGTCAATGCGCGGCGTGCTTCTGGCGTCGGACGTGCTTATCTGGAGCTGACGGGTTACGCGAACGCGCTGCGGATCGGGAAGGAGTGACAGCGGAAGAACCGGAGCGCGTCGGGCAAAGTCGCACGGCGGCGATGCTTCCAGATACGCGTTTCTGCGCCGTAAACGCAGAAACCCCACCTTTTCGGGGTGGGGTTTCTGGTCTTGCTGGGGAGCCTGACGATTACCTACTTTCACACGGGAATCCGCACTATCATCGGCGTGGAGTCGTTTCACGGTCCTGT
>NZ_WOEZ01000140.1 GCF_013177735.1 Paraburkholderia elongata
TTGCGGTTGTTTACGGAGAATGATATGCACCAGAAAACTGATTGTTGTCCGGCCGACTCCTCCAATGTTGGAAGACGTACCGTACTGAAGACTGCCCTGAGCGTCGCAGCCGTTGGGCTGGCGGGAAGCATGGGGGGCGTTGAATCGGCTTACGCGGCGGCGCTATCGAAGTCTGAGCGAGACAAGTTGACACCGGACCAGATTATCGAGAACCTGAAGCAGGGAAATCGACGTTTCCGTTTGGGGAAAATGCTGCCTCACGATTATTTGGCGCAAAAGAAAGCTACTGCCGGCGGGCAATATCCGGCGGCGGTGATCTTGAGTTGCATTGACTCCCGGGCTCCGGCCGAGATTATCCTTGATACTAGAATTGGAGATACTTTTAACGCGCGTATCGCGGGCAATATCGCTAATGAGGATCTCATTGGAAGCCTGGAGTTTGCTTGTGCGGCGGCCGGCGCTAAAGTTATATTGGTTATGGGGCACACCGGATGCGGGGCAATCAAGGGTGCCATTGATCACGTTGAACTGGGAAACCTGACGGGTCTCCTGGCCAAGATCAGACCGGCTGTGGATGAAACGCAATACTCTGGTGACAGAAGCAGTAAGAATTATGAGTTTGTCGATGCGGTGGCGAAAACCAATGTTCGACGCACGATCGACGCAATACGAAATGGCAGTAACGTACTGGCCCCGATGGAGAAGGATGGAAAAGTAAAAATTGTTGGAGCGATGTACCACCTAGACGGTGGGGTCGTCGAATTCCTGGTCTGAAAATGGACGTGGCACAGGGAATCCATGTCGCCGAACACCGCCTAAGGTGCCGGGTTCAGCACATAACCCGCGCCCACCACGGTATGAATCAGCGCCACCGGAAAATCGCGATCCACCTTCGCCCGCAGCCGATGCATGTGCATATCGATGATATTGCCGCGCGGCTCGAAATCGTAATTCCACGCCGCCTCGAGCAGCATGCTGCGCGTCACGACCTGGCCCTCGCGACGCGCCAGGCATTCGAGCAACAGAAACTCGCGATGCTGCAGGCGCAGATCGCGGCCGCCGCGCGTCGCGGTTCGCGCCCGGGTGTCGAGCACCAGATCCGCGCATTCGAGCCGCTCGCTCATCCTGCTGCGATCCGCGCGCCGCGCGAGCGCCTCGATTCTGGCCAGCACCTCGACGAAGGCATACGGCTTCATGAGGTAATCGTCGCAACCGGCGCGGATGCCCTCCACGCGTTCGTTCAGCCCGCCAACTGCTGACAGCATCAGCACCGGCGTGGTATCGCCACCGGCGCGCAATTGCCGCACGAGGGCGACGCCGTCGAGCGCCGGCAGGAGCCGATCGGTCACAATCACGTCGTAAATGCCCTCCCGCGCGTAGGCGAGCCCGGTCGCACCGTCGGCCACGGTGTCGACAATGAGACCGCTTTCACTCAAGCCACGCGCCAGAAAATGGCTGGCGCGCGTATCGTCTTCGACCAGCAGGATTCGCATACGCTAAACAGGGTGATGGGGCCTACATTAAAATTTTTTCATGTTGGCGCGAAACGCCTGTGCAGCTTCGCGCGGCATACTTCGGAACATCGTAGGTACGAACGTAGTGTAAACGGCCGGCTCGCACCGGCTCGCGGCGCGCTCACTTCTGGAAAAACGCATGTCGAACGTATTGGTCGTCGAAGACGACGAGCAAACCCTCGCGGAGATCGTTGAAGCGCTGACCGATCACGGCTGCAAGGTGCAGACCGCGAGTACGGGCCGCGACGGTTTGATGCTTGCGGTCGCCAACAGTTATGACGCCATCGTGCTCGATCGCATGTTGCCGGGCGGACTCGAAGGGCTCGGCATGCTGGCGGCGTTGCGCAGCGCCGGTGTGCTCACGCCGGTGTTGATTCTGAGCGCGCTCTCCGCGGTCGACGAACGTGTGCGCGGTCTGCGCGCCGGCGGCGACGACTATCTGACCAAGCCGTTCGAATTCATCGAGCTGACCGCCCGGCTCGACGCACTGATGCGCCGGCGCGAAGCGGCGCCCGGTGTGCAGGAATATCAGGTCGGCCCGTTGCGTCTCGACCCGCTCAAGCGCGAAGTGAGCTGCGCGGGCCGTCCGGTGCCGCTCCTGCCACGCGAATACCGGCTGCTCGAATACCTGATGCAGCATGAGGGCCAGGTGGTGAGCCGCACCATGCTGTTCGAAGCGGTATGGGATTACCGGCTCGACGAGCGGACCAATGTGATCGACGTGCATATCAGCCGCCTGAGAAAGAAGCTGGACCCGGACGGGACAGCTCCGATGATCGATACCGTGCGCGGTTCGGGATACATGCTCCATGCGCCTGACTGACCTGCACCGCACCACCGGCTTTCGCCTCGCCACGCTGTTCCTGATGCTGTTCGGCGTGATCGCGATACTGCTGTTCGGCTACCTGTATCGCGAGATCACCGGTTTCGAACAGGAGCGCATCGACGACTGGCTGATGCGCGAGCACGCACAGTTGCAACGCGAAGCACCGGACGAGCTGGTCGCGCGATTCGAACATCAAAACCAGTTCGATCCGCGCCACCAGCGCCCGTTCGGTCTGTTCGACGCTACCGGCAAACATCTTGCCGGCGGCTACGCGGGCGATCAGCCGGTTATCCCTGTTTTCGACCAACCGTTTTCCATGCGGCTCGCAAAGCTGCCCGGCCACCCGCCCGGCCGATGCATCGCCGCACGCGTGCCCGATAGCCGCATCGTGTTGCAATGCCAGAACACCCGCGAGCTCGACCACTTCGACGAAGAGCTGCTGCACGCGCTGCTTTCCACCGCCATGATCACGCTCGTAATCGGCCTGGTCGGGGCGAGCCTTATCGGCATTTCAGCAATGCGGCGGCTCGACGCGGTGACCGCCTCGATCGAGGAAATCGTCGCCGGCAATCTCAGCAGGCGTTTGCCGATGCATTCGAAACGCGACGACGTCGATCGCCTGGTCGGCGTCGTGAACGGCATGCTCGACGAAATCGAGCGGCTCATGAACGAGGTCAAAGGCGTGTGCGATGCGATTGCACATGATCTGCGCACGCCGCTCACCCGAATGCTCGCTGGACTCGAACGTGCGCAACGGCGCGCCAAAACCGAACCGGAGTATCGCGCGGCAATCGATGAAACCATCGTCGAGACTAGTGGGCTGCTGCGCACCTTCAACGCGCTGCTGCGCATTTCGGAAATCGAAAGCGGCGTGCGCCGCGCGGGATTCACAACGGTCGATCTGGCCGCCGTTGCCGATGACGTGTTCGAGTTCTACGATCCGACTGCCGAAGACAAGCAGATCGCCTTCGAACTGCAGCGAACGGTATCGGGGCTGCTCGACATCCAGGGCGATCCGAACCTGCTATTCGAGGCGCTGGCGAATCTGGTGGAAAACGCCATCAAGTTCGCGCCGTACGGCGGCCATGTGCGGATCACCGTGTTCCGCGACAAGACCGGCGCGGGCGTCACCGTTTCGGACAACGGGCCGGGCATTGCATCCACCGAACAGCAAGCCGTGCTGCGGCGCTTTTATCGCGGTGAGGCGAGCCGTCACACGCCTGGCAGCGGGCTCGGCCTGAGCCTTGCGCTGGCGGTGGCCGGCATGCACGGCATGTCGATCCGTTTCAAGGACGCAGCGCCGGGCTGCGAAGTCATACTGTGCAAACCAAACGAATAACACCGCGTGCATGTTCGATGCACACCGAGCGATTCACAGCTGCGCCAAAGGGCATTACGACGCCTCGGCAAACCGTTCGCACGACTCTTCTTCGCGCAGGATGTAGCCGAGGCCGCGCAAGGTCATGATCTTCGCGCTGGAACTTGCAAGATGCTTGCGCAAGCGGTGAATGTAGATGTCGATGGCATCGGCGCTGGGTTCGTCGTCGAGCGTGAAGACCTTGTCCATCAACGTGGACTTTGAGACCGTCTTGCCCTGCTTCAGTATTAGCGTTTCGAGAATGGCGTGTTCGCGCCGCCGCAACGGCA
This sequence comes from Paraburkholderia elongata, assembly GCF_013177735.1. GTDB lineage: Bacteria > Pseudomonadota > Gammaproteobacteria > Burkholderiales > Burkholderiaceae > Paraburkholderia > Paraburkholderia elongata. The sequence continues at coordinate 3,988 of NZ_WOEZ01000140.1, forward strand.
TGGGTTCGTTTTGTAGTACGAACTCGCGGGAATCGAACAGATAGCGCAGATCGCCGCAGTCGATCGACTGGCCCTTGTCGCCGGCCGCCTGGCGGCGGATCAGCGCCTTGATGCGCGCCACCAGCTCGCGCGCGTCGAAGGGTTTGACGACATAGTCGTCCGCGCCGGCCGAGAAGCAGGCTACTTTGTCGTCGGTCGAGCCGTTGGCGGTGAGCATCAGCACCGGCACGTTGTCGCGTTTGCGGCGCAGTCGCGCCAGCACGTCCTTGCCGCCAATGCCCGGCAGCCGCAGATCGAGCAGCACCGCGTCGTAGCACTGCAAGCCGAGCAGCGTCTCCGCCCGCTCGCCGTCCTGCGCCCAGTCAATTGCGAAATTCTCGACCTGCATCAGGTTCATCACCCAGCGCGCGAGGTCAGCGTCGTCTTCAACGAGCAGCAGTTTCATAAGTATCTCCTGATGTGGCCGCGCATCAAACCGCCGCCGACCATAGTCGCATCTCGACGGTGGCGATCAGGCCGACACCGTCCTCTCCCGGCTCGAGCGTGACCGTGCCACCCTGCCGGTGGGCAATCTCGCGCACGATCGGCAAGCCGAGGCCGGTTCCTTCGGCGTGACTCGACGCACGATAGAAACGCTCGAACACGCGCGCCCTCGCTTCGGCTTTGAGACCCGGTCCATTGTCGATCACGCGCACGATAGCCCTGTCATTGCTGCGCTCCGTATGCACAGTGACGCGGCCGCCGGGTTGCGTATAGCGCAACGCGTTGTCGACGAGATTGGTCACGAGCGCCGCGGTCAACGCCTCGTCGCCGGTCACGTATAAACCGTCTTCCAGTTCCGCGCCCAGATCGATTGCACGCGACTGCGCGAATGCAATCAGTTCCTCCAGCACACCCGCGATCAACGCGCTCAGATCGACCCGTTCGCGCGTATTGGAGGGCGCCGCGGACTCGGCCTGGGCGAGCAGCAACAGTTTGTTGGTCAAGGTGGTCAGCTTGCGGCTGCTTTTATGCATGCCGGCCAGTGCTTCGGTGAGCGGCACGTCCCGATTCTCACGTTGCCGCGCGAACTGGATCTGCGCAACCAGCAGCGCGAGCGGCGTGCGCAACTGATGCGCGGCATCGGAGATGAATTGCCGCTGGGTCGCGGCCTGCTGGCCCATGCGCGCGATGCACTGGTTGATCGCTTCGACGATAGGCCTTAATTCCACATGCAAGCGCGCCACGCGTATCGGTTCAAGTTGCGACGCGTTGCGATCGGCGACGTCGTCTTTCACCTTCATCAACGGCCGCAATTCGAAGGTCAGCCCGAGATAGACGAACACCATCGCGAGCACCAGCGTGAGCACCTCGCCGAATAGTTGCGGACGCAACAGACGCCACACCATGGCATCGCGCGAGCCTTCCGTCTTCGCGACCGCTACGACGACTTCTTCGGTGCGGCCCGAGTCGTATAGCTGCCGCACGTAAGTAGCCGCGCGCACGGCGCGGCCGTCCGCGAGATGGGTGGAATAGACCATGGGGACGTCGCCCGCGCCGCGCGGCACCGGCAACTCGAGACTGCCGGCCAGCAGGCGGCGGCCGCTCGCTTCGACGCGATAGAACACACTGTCCTGTTCCGGCGACTCGAACAGCTCGAGCGCGGCCGGCGGAATCTGGACCGACACGTTGCCGTTATCCCAGTCGATGTCCTCGCCAATGATGCGTATCGACGATAGCAATGCGTTGTCCTGAACCAGGTCGGCCGTGGTTTGCGCGTTGCGATACGAAATCATGCCGGAAATGGAAACGAAGGCCGCCAGTGGCAGCAAGAGCCACCACAGCAAGCGTCCGCGCAAACTGCCTGAAAACACGATTTGTCGTTCCTCTCTTCTGGATGAAGCAGCTGATTTACCCGGGCTGAGGTCCTTCCGTCGCCGCACGCGGAAACGAGACAGTCATGTGTACGCCTTTTCCGCCTTCACCCGGCTTCAGCACGATCTCCCCGTGGTGCGCGTCCGCGATTTCGCGCACGATGGCGAGGCCCAGCCCCGTTCCTTCCGTATCCGCCGACGCCCGGAAAAACGGCTCGAACACACGGCTGCGCGACTCGGCCGGAATGCCGGGGCCGTCGTCCAGCACCGACACGGCAACCGAATCGGCGTGTGCGCTGACCGCTACCGTGACGTGGCCGCCACTGCCGGTATAGCGGATCGCGTTCTCCGCGAGATTGGCGATCAGCGCCTGAAGCAGGCCCCGATGCCCAGCCACCGGCGCGGGGCCGCTCAGTTCCGCGCCGAGATCGATGTCCCGAGCCTGCGCGAGCAGCGCCAGATCTTCCACCACTTCCATTGCCAGCGGCACCAGATCCACCGTTTCCACCGCCAGTTGCGTGTTGTCGGCGGCCTCGGCCTGCGCCAGCAACAGCAGCTTGTTGGTGAGTCCGACCATCGATCGGTTGCTGCGATGCATCGCGGCGAGCGCTTCGTCGAGCGCGGGATTCAGACCGTCCTGCTGGCGCGCGAACTGCAACTGCGTGCCGAGCAGCGTGAGCGGCGTGCGCAACTGGTGCGCGGCGTCGGCGATAAAACGCCGTTGTGCGGCCACCTGCACGCCGAGCCGCGCGATACATTGATTGATCGCTTCGACGATGGGCCGCAACTCGGTATGCAGGCGCTCGACGCGAATTGGCTCAAGCTGCATGGGGTCGCGGTCGGCGACTTCTTCCTTCACCTTCATTAGCGGCCGCAACTCGAAAGTGAGGCCGATGCAGGCCAGCGCGACCGCCAGCACGATCATCTCGATCTGCCGCACGAGTTGCGGCTGCCACAATTGCTGCGCCATCGCGTCGCGCGAGCGCACCGTCTTGCCCACTGTCACCCGTACGCGGCGCGTCGCGCCGTTGTCGTACATCAGGCGCACGAGGCCCACCGCACGCACGGACTGGCCGTGGAGGTCGGCGTCGTAGTAATCGGCCGTGTCGGGCGAAAGCGCCGAGCGCTGTGGAAAATCCGGCGTGCCCGCCAGCAGGCGGCCATCGTCGACCCGCACGCTGTAAAACGCCTGATCGCGATATGGCGACACGAACACTTCTAGCGCGGCGGGCGGCACGTCCACGCGCAGAAAACCGTCCACCCATTCCACTTCACCAGCGATCATCCGCGCCGACGAGATAAGCTGGTTGTCCTGCACCAGATCCGCCGTGTGCCGCGCGTTGTCGTACTCGGCTTTGCCGGTGACGAACACATATAGCGCGAGCGGCACCAGCAGCCACCACAGCAGGCGCATGCGCAGGCTATTGGTCATCTTCTTTCTTGCGCAGCAGGTAACCCAGCCCACGCAACGTGACGATCGCTGCCGAACTGCCGTCGAGCTTCTTGCGCAGCCGCGAAATGTAGATTTCGACCGCGTCTTCGCTCGGCTCGTCAGCGAGCGTGAAGATCGCGTCGACCAGCGCCGGTTTTGTCACCGTCTTGCCCAAACGCAGGATCAGCGTTTCGAGCACCGAGCGCTCGCGCGGCGTGACGTTCAGCGGCGCGCCCTTCAGCGTGAACTGGCGCGTGTCGATGTCGAACGAGAGATCGCCGCACACCACCTCGCTGGAATTCGACGGCGACTGACGCCGGATCGCCACCTTGATCCGCGCAACCAGCTCGCGCACTTCGAAAGGCTTGACCAGGTAGTCGTCCGCGCCGGCGCCGAGCAGTTCCACTTTTTCGTCGATGGAGCCGCTCGCCGTGAGGATCAGCACCGGCGTGGCGTCACCGCGCTGGCGCAGACGGCGCAGCACGTTCTTGCCCGACAGCTTCGGCAGATTCAGGTCGAGCAGGATCACGTCGTAGTGATTGGTGCGCAGCAAGCGGTCGGCGGAGTCGCCGTCCTGCACGGCGTCGAGCGCGAACGCCTCCTGCTCCAGCATCTTCGCGAGCCAGTGCGCCAGCGTGGGGTTGTCTTCGATAAGCAGCAGCTTCATGGCGGGGGCGGCGAAATAGGCAACTCAATGCGCGGCAAAAGTCAGGACGCCGATTGTGCCGTAAAACAAGGGCTTTGCGCGCGGCTTGCGTAGTTTGTGGCACACGTTGTGGGGTTTTCCTAGGGGTGGCGGACCCGTTGCGGTGGATTATCGGGTTAACACCCATGAATTGCCCCAGGCCTCGAAAGCTGCCAGAAGGTTTCCGATTTCTATAATCCCCGTCATTCATCCAGAAAGCGCCGCATCCGCACATCGCGGCGACCAAACCTAAGGAGACTGCTTCATGCGTACCTTGCGCCAGATTGCCGCTGTGTCAGGTGTTGCGTTCACCCTTGCCGCCGCTTCGGCCGCGGCTCACGCCGAGAAGCTGACGATCATGGTCGGCGGCGCCACCAAGATCATCTATCTGCCGGCCAAGCTCACGGAGCAACTCGGCTACTTCAAGGACGAAGGCCTCGACGTCGAAATCCTCTCGCAACCGGCCGGCGTGGATGCGGAAAACGAACTGCTCGCAGGCGCGGTGCAAGGCGTGGTGGGCTTCTACGATCACACCATCGACCTGCAGAGCAAGGGCAAGGAAGTCCAGGCGCTGGTGATTTTCGGTCAGGTGCCGGGTGAAGTGGAAATGGTCTCCACCAAGGCCTCCGAAACGTTCAAGAGCATGGCCGACTCGAAGGGCAAGACGCTGGGCGTGACCGGCCTCGGCTCGTCGACCAGCTTCCTCACGCAATACCTCGCGCAACGCGCGGGCGTGCCGTCCACGCAATACACGCTGCTGCCGGTTGGCGCGGACAACAGCTTTATCGCGGCCATCAAGCAGAACCGCATCGACGCGGGCATGACCACCGAGCCGACCGTCTCGCAACTGCTTAAGACCGGCGACGCCAAGGTGCTGGTCGACATGCGCACGGTGGAAGGCACGCGCGCCGCTTTGGGCGGCACGTATCCGGCTTCGAGCTTCTACGTGCAGCGCGCATGGGCCGAGTCGCACAAGGACGACGCCGCGAAACTCGCGCACGCGTTCGCGAAGACGCTGAACTTCATCGCGACGCATAGCGCCGAAGAGATCGCCGCGAAGATGCCGAAGGACTACTACGGCAACAACAAGGACCTGTACGTCGGCGCGCTGAAGGCGTCGCTGCCGATGTTCACGAAGGACGGCAAGATGCCCGCCGACGGCCCGGACACTGTTCTGAAGGTGTTGTCGGCATTCAATCCTTCGGTGAAGGGTAAGCATATCGACCTCGCCAAGACCTACTCCAACGACTACGTGTCGTCAGCGGTCAAGACCGCGGCGAAGTAACGCCCTTTCAACATCAAGAGAACTGCGAGGCACCAGCCGATGAATCAACCTATGTCCCGCGATACGCCCGCCATCGAGATGCGCAACGTATCGTGCCGTTTCATTTCTCCGGACGGCAAAGCGACGATCGCGTTGCGCGACTTCAGCATGTCGGTCGCGCGCGGCGAATTCGTCGCGGTTGTCGGTCCGACGGGCTGCGGCAAGTCGACCACGCTCAGCATGATCACCGGCTTGCTGAAGCCGACCACCGGCGAAGTGCGTGTGATGGGCGCGCCGGTGGACGGCATCGATCCGCGTATCGGCTTCGTGTTTCAGGCCGACGCCGTGTTCCCGTGGCGCTCGGTGATCGACAACGTCGCGGCCGGCCCGCTGTATCGCGGCCGTTCGAAATCCGCCGCCTACGACGAAGCCAACGAATGGCTGCGCCGCGTGGGCCTCGACAAGTTCGGCAAGCACTATCCGCATCAACTGTCCGGCGGCATGAGAAAGCGCGTGGCGCTTGCGCAAACCTTCATCAACAAGCCGGAAATCCTGCTGATGGACGAGCCATTCTCGGCGCTCGACATGCAGACGCGCACGCTGATGCAGGACGAACTGCTGCAACTGTGGGGCGGCGCCGGCTCGGTGGTGTTCGTCACGCACGATCTGGAAGAAGCGATTGCGCTCGCCGACCGTGTGTTCGTGCTGACGGCACGCCCGGCCACGCTGAAGAAAGTGTACGAAATCGATCTGCCGCGTCCGCGCGTCACGTCGGAGGTTCGTTACGACCCGCGTTTCATCGAAATCTCGCGCGACATCTGGCATGACCTGCGCGAAGAAGTGCAGATCGGTTAATCAAGGAACGGCAAATATGTCTACTACCCCTCAACAAACGATGCCTTCGGGCATCGATCCCGCGACGCTCGCCCAGGTCGAGCGTGTCGCGCAAAAACGTATCCGGCAACGCCATGCGCTGGTGATCTCGCTGCGCATTATCGTGCTGGTGGTTGTGCTCGGCGGGTGGGAACTGTCCGCACGCCTGAAATGGATCGATCCGTTCTTCTTCTCGATGCCGACCGCGATTTTCAATCAGATCATCGACTGGTTCGTGAACGGCACATCGCAAGGTCCATTGCTTACGCAGGTCTGGGTCACGCTGGAAGAAACCGGTCTTGGCTTCATCATCGGTTCAGTGGCGGGCGTGTTCTGCGGCATCGTGCTCGGCCGCAACAAGCTGCTGTCCGACGTATTCAGCCTGTACATCAAGATCGCCAATTCGATTCCGCGCGTGGTGCTCGGCTCGATCTTCGTGATTTCGCTCGGTCTTGGCATGGCTTCGAAGGTGGCGCTGGCGGTGGTGATGGTGTTCTTCGTCGTGTTCGCCAATGCGTTCCAGGGCGTGCGTGAAGCGGACCGCTACATGATCGCGAATGCGCAGATTCTGGGTGCGTCGCGCCGTCAGGTGACGACTTCAGTGGTGATCCCGTCGGCGTTGAGCTGGATTCTTGCCAGCTTGCACGTGAGCTTCGGCTTTGCGTTGGTCGGTGCGGTGGTGGGCGAGTTCCTCGGCTCGAAGCAAGGTATCGGTCTGCTGATCTCCACTGCGCAAGGTGCGTTCAATGCAAGCGGTGTGTTTGCGGCAATGATCGTGTTGGCCGTGGTCGCGCTGGCTGCGGACTATCTGTTGACGACGGTCGAACAGCGGCTGTTGAAGTGGCGGCCTGCAGCAGTTTGAGTTGACCGTCAGGTCGTATAGAAAGAAAGGGCGCCGTCGGCGCCCTTTTTTCGTTCCGCTTTGTTTGTTCCGCCTCGCACTCATTCAGCATAACGGATCGAAGCACAACACACTTTCGCAATGGCGCGTTTTGCGCTACGTTTGCAACGCTGGCATCACCTGATCGAGCTGACACGGAAGTACGCACAAAAAATCCATCCAATCCCCTGCTGGAGCGTTGAATATGAGTGACGTCCACGACGGCGAAGCGGCAGCAAGCGAGGCAAACACGTCAAAGGCGGCAACTGCGGCGAACGCGCCGAAGGACCGGATCGAACATGTCGTCCTGCTGTTGATGGAAAATCATTCCTTCGATCAGATGCTCGGCTGTCTGGACGAAGTGCACGCCGGTCTGGATGGAATACGCAACGCCGCGTCAAAGTCCAACGACGACGGTAAAGGCCATACATTCTTCCCTCAGGCGACGCAAGAGCGGCAGATGCAGCACGATCCGGATCACGGACACGAGGCTGTGCTGGCCCAGATCACGGGAAACAACGGCGGCTTCGTTCGATCGTTCGCGAACGACTACCCGAAGAGCACCCTCGCCGCGCGGCAAGACATCATGGGTTATTACCCGCGCGGTTTTCTCCCGGCATTACACACGCTCGGCGAGCAATTCACCGTGTGTGACAAGTGGTTTTCGTCGTTGCCCGGCCCAACCTGGCCGAATCGGTATTTCGCGCTGACGGGCACGTCGATGGGTGAAGTGGGGATGCCCGTGGGACTCGACGCCCTGAATCCGAGGTGGTACACGGAGCAAAACCAGGACACGATTTTCGACCGCCTGAATGACGGAGAGAAAACGTGGAAGATCTACTTCTACGACTTTCCGGCGTCGCTGCTGCTGAAAAACCAGCGTCGAGCGAAGAACCTCGCAAATTACCGGCGTTTCGACACATTCTTCGACGATGCGGCCGGCCCCGCGAACGAGTTTCCGGAGTTCGTTCTCATCGAACCGAAATACTTCGGTGAAGCACAGAACGACGACCATCCGCCGCACAACATCATGAAGGCGGAGAAGCTGATCGCCGACACCTACAATGCGTTGCGTTCCAATCAGGCATTGTGGGAAAGCACACTGTTAGTCATCCTGTACGACGAGCACGGTGGTTTCTTCGACCATGTGCCTCCGCCGTCGAACGCGGTAGCGCCCGACGAACACACGGACAGTTTCGACTTCACCCAACTCGGCGTGCGTGTGCCCGCCATTCTCGTCTCTCCATGGTGCGATAGAGGCGTGTGCCATACACAATTCGATCATTGCAGCCTGCTGAAATACCTCTGCGACAAGTGGGACCTTGCACCGCTCGGCAACCGCACGCAGGCCGCGGCAAGCGTCGGACTGGCGATCCGCTCTACAGGAATGGCCCGGACCGATACGGCGCCTTTTATCCGCGTGACCAATCAATCGCTGATTGCGGAGCACGTCGACCTGGAAAGAAAGTCGTCGAACAGCAATCAGCATGGACTCCATCATTTCGCGGACCACTTGCACGCAGAATTGGATAAATTGGCCGCGGATCTGGTGGAGTCGGCTTCGCGCCTCGCGCTTACCGAGACGGGGTGGGTTCGGTTAAAGAGCGCGCTCGGTTCCGCGATGATGCGTTTTGGGCAGTGGCTCAGCAAAGACTTCTATCAAGCCCGAGATGATCGTGAAGCGCGCACCGCGCAGGCATTCACGCGGCTGTCGCAGTCCGCAGAGGTCCCTGCGAAGACGCCGCAAGACGGCGCCCCGGTCGCAGCATCGCGCTCGTAGCAAGCCGTGCGCGCAAGGGCTCATCAATTGAAGTTCCCTTCTTTTATCTCAAATCTCGCAACAAACCTTACCTGAATTGCTGATTACTCCGGCCAGATCGCAAAACTACAATGCAATCACTGACTACGAACAAGAACGTTCGTAGCAAGATAAAGACCGAACTGGAGGTAGTTCATCATGAAATCGCTGATTCAAGCCGTTGTTATCGCGACTGTGCTGGCCGCTCCCGTTGCCTCGTTTGCGCAGTCCAACCAGCCCGTGACCCGCGCTCAGGTGCGTGCAGAATTGATTCAACTCGAAAAGGCCGGCTACGAGCCGGGCCGTGCCGACCCGTACTACCCGGCTGACATTCAGGCCGCGCAAGCCCGTGTCGCTGCGCAAAACGGTACCGCGCAATCCGCGGAAAGCGGTTACGGCGGTGCGGTGAGCGGCTCGTCGCAGTCGGGCCACCCGGTTCCGGCGAACGGTCCGAAGTCGGTTTACTTCGGCAACTAAGCTGCTAACTGCCCAGGCAACCCAGCGGGCAACTGAGCTGGCGAGCAGGCCGGCAACCCAGCTGTCCAGCGAAACGATCCGCAGAGGCCCCGCCCTTTGCCCTGTCGGCCGCTAAGCGCGCAAAACACCCGCGCGCTCTGATTCAAACGAACTGGCCCGCGACCGAGCATCCCCGATCGCGGGCCAGTTCTGTATTCGATACCTCCGTCATCGGGCTCCCGATGACTTCGCCCGGACCTTCACGGTCTGGGCGCTTTTTCTTTATGTAGTGTTACGCCCCGTTGAAGCCTCAGTGATGCCAGGCTGCTTGCGTCATTCGCGAGCGATCAGATCGCCCACTTGGCCACGCCCCGTGACAAGGCAGCTCGACAGGAAATTTTCGCCCTGGCTGCTGGCCCCGGCGTCACCGAAGCCTTTTTTCAACGCGTTCGACTTGACCAGTTCCGCGCCCTGGTGGCACGTTATTGTTCCCATTTCCCCCGCTTGTGCGCGCATCAGCGCCCTATCTGCCATCAGATAGCCAAGCAACAACACCACGGCAATATTGAACGCTTGTCTCATGGACCGTCTCCTCTTTTGAAGAGACTAACGCGAACTATCAATGCAGGATGCTAGGGGTTTCCCGATTCGGGGCTATTCAATGATGCGGATTAAGTTAAGGGGTACTGCCACGTGAATCAGCTATGCGGCATGGCTGGATCAGGCTTGTTCCGTAGAAAGCGGAATTGCCGGATGCCACGTTGCATGCGTTTCGCATTCTGCTCGAACAGCAGGTACGCCGTGAACGCATATACGTAGCAGATAATCAGCATGGTCACGAACACCAGCGCGCCCCGGCCGTCGAACGGGATGCGCTGGCCGAACATGATCGCCACTACCATGGATAACTAACTAACTGCAAAGCGGAAGCGACACTCAGAGTCGCGCTTCGATTTGCTTGATCCGCTTTTCAACCGACGCCCGCACCAGGCCATTCGAAGGCACCAGCAGCAGTGAATACGCGATGATCTGGTACACCTGATTGCGCCGGACCTTGGAGACCTTGGCCGGGTCGAGCCAGGCATCGTTATCCACCAGCAACAGCAGCGTCTCCAGACCGATCAGAATCGGCCACAAACAGGCGAGGCGTAAACGCACCGACAACGCGGGAATCGCCAGCGTGTAGTCCAGGGCCTCACGGAAATGATCTAGTGCCTTGCGCACGAGTTCGACCATCAGAGGCCGAGCGCGAACGGAGTTGACGGGCTGCAAGAGATCTTCCGCGCTTAGGCGATATTGACCGAGCATCGTCTGCGGAAGATAACAGCGGCCGATCCGCAAATCCTTGCCGCAATCGCGCAGCACGTTGGTCATCTGCAGCGCTTTGCCGAAACGCACGCCGCGGCGCGCCATGGTCTCGGGCCGCTCTTTCAGCGTGCCGGGCATGTGCGCGTAGGTCATGGTGGTCCAGAATTCGCCGACGCAGCCCGCCACCAGGTAGGTATAGCGGTCGAGTTCCTCGTACTCGCGTAGCGCGGCGATCTGGCCGGAACGTTCGTCGGGGAACGTGCGAAGGTCGAATTCCATGCCCTCGGTCAGCGTCGACACGATCTCGCGGACGGCCTTCCGGTCGGACTCGCTCAGTTGCGAAAGCACCTCGAGTGCCGGACCGAGCGATTCCAGCAGGACCTTTTCATCGGACTGGACCTGTTGACCCGCCACTTCGGCAGCCATGCGCTGGAACAGCGCGCCGTCGTCCGGGGCGCCGTTGACCTGGTCGCGCAGCGACAGCAGCAATGCAAGGCGTTGCTCGGGCGAGATCAGCGAGGTGTCCGCAATCGTGTCGGCCGCACGTGCCAGCAGGTAGGCGAGGCCGATCGGATCGCGCATCCCGACGGGCAGCACGCGCAGGGTGAGATAGAAGGAGCGTGAAACGCCTTTCAGGAGCGGGCCGAGAAGAAAGGCCCGGGTCGGATTCGGCATGAGTGGGATCAGGTCAGTATTGGGCAAAAGTCAGGCGCTGCCGAATTGTATACGGCGCGTTGAAAAACTTGCCTGCACGCCGGCGATAACTGCCGGTGAGCAATAGACCCCTCGCGCACGCTCCTGCACCCTCACTCGCATTGCGTTCCGCCGCCGACCCGCCGTTCGCCAACTGGCCGGGCCAGAGCGGAATCCGCGCATCCATTGCCTGCACGCGACGCCGCCACAACGAGCGGGAATGCGAATTGCTGACACGTTGCGAATGAGCGATACATGCGTAGCCACCCATGAAAACCATCCTGTTCGTGGACGACGAGTTCGACATCGTCACGGTCTGGCGACTGTTGCTGGAGCGGCACGGCTATACCGTGCTGACGGCGTCCAACGGCGGCGCCGCCCTTGAACAGATCCGCATGACCCGGCCCGACATCATCGTGTCGGACTGCATGATGCCGGTCATGTCGGGGCCGCAACTGTGCGCCGCACTGTATGACACCCCCGATCTACGCGCCATTCCGATCATCCTGTGCAGCGCGGCCGCGGAAATCCCCGCGCAGCCGAATCCCACCATCGAATACGCGCGCAAGCCGCTTTCATTCAACACCCTTCTCGCGATGCTGGAGCGGATGGCGGTTTGACGGCTGGGTAAACGCCCACTTCGAGGGCGAAACACGGCGAAGCGCGCGCTACGGCTGCACCTTGAGACGATCGCGCCATTTGTTGAGCCGTCCCCGCATTCACCGCTTTACCGCCGGCTTCTACAGTGCGTTATCGATCGCGCAAAGCTGGAGGGCCGGAGTGCCGGCCACCGGAGTGCCGGCCACCGGAGTGCCGGCCACCGGAATGCCGGAGCGCATCGCAACGTTTCGGAGGATGGGTGATGAACAGCAATCGTGGCACGATTCCGGTTTCTTTCTTCGGCATCGCGGTGGGCGCGCTGGCGTTCGCCAACTTGTGGCGTGTGGCGATCAGGGTGTGGCATCTGCCCATGGTCGCCGCAGACGTGTTGACCATCGCAGCGCTTGCGGTGTGGCTGGTGGTTCTGCTGGCCTACGGGCATAAGTGGCTGACGAATTCAGCCGAAGCTCGTGCGGAAATGCAGCATCCGGTGCAATCATCGTTTGCGGCACTCGGGCCGGTTTCGAGTCTGCTGGCAGCGCAGCTCTTGCAGCCTTATGCGCATTCGGTTGCGCTTGCGCTGTTCGGTGTGGCTGTGGCCGCCCAATTGGCGCTCGGCGTGTACCTGCATGGACGGCTCTGGCAAGGCGGCCGCAAGCCTGAGCTGATCACGCCCGCCATTTATCTGCCGACCGTGGCACCGAGTTTTGTCGCGGGCACGGCGGCGGCTGCCTTCGGTTTTCATCAGCTTGGCGGGCTGTTCTTCGGCGCCGGCTTGCTGTTGTGGCTCTCGATCGAATCGCTGATCCTGCACCGCGCCGCCGTACATGAACCGCTGCCCGAAGCACTGCGTCCCATCCTCGGCGTACAGCTCGCGCCGCCGGTGGTGGGCGGTGTGACGTACCTGAGCCTGAGCAGCGGGGCGCCCGACCTGTTCGCGCTGATTCTGCTCGGTTACGGGCTCTACCAGGCCTTGCTGCTGTTGCGCCTGCTGCCGTGGATTCGCCAGCAAGCATTCGTGCCGGGATACTGGGCGTTCAGCTTCGGTGTAGCCGCATTGCCGACAATGGCGGTCCGCATGGTCGAACGAGGCGCAACGGGTCCGCTCGAATGGATTGCGCCGGTTTTGTTCGTCGCGGCGAATGTGGTGATCGGAATCCTGGTGGTAAAGACGCTTGGGTTGCTGGTGCGAGGCAAGTTGATTCCGGCTGCAGTCGCCCCTCAGTCTGTAGCTCAAATTCCGGCCGACTCGCGTATTGCGCGCGCCTAGAAATGAAAACGCCCAAGTCCACGGATAGCCGACCGTCTGTTGCTAGTCAGGTATTTGTCGTGGCCCTTGGGCGGAAAAAATTGTGCGCGATGACGCATGGTTTGTCAACGCACGCCTCGATCAAACCAACGCCGCCACCAACGCACCGACGCTTGCAATCGCCGCATTGCAGCGTGCCGCATCGCCATTCGTCTCAGTAAGGTAGACCGTCACGAGAATCGGCCCGCGTCCCGGCGGCCAAAGAATCGCGACGTCGTTTGCCGTACCGTGATCGCCCGTGCCGGTTTTATCGCCAACGCCCCAATCCTTCGGCAGCTTCGCGCGAATCCGTTCGCCGCCGGTCTGATTGGCGGCGAGCCAGGCCAGCAGTTGCGCACGCGACGACGAGGACAAACGCTCGCCCAGCAGCAACTCGCGCAGATTGCCGAGCATTGCGTTGGGCGAGGTGGTGTCGCGCGGATCGCCGGGCGTCGCTTCGTTCAGCGTCGGCTCGTTGCGGTCAAGACGCGTGACGCCATCGCCGATACTGCGCGCGAACGCGGTCAAAGCGGCGGGGCCGCCAAAGCTCGCCAGCAGCAGATTGGCCGCGGTGTTGTCGCTGAGCGTAATGGCCGCCTTGCACAAGTCGGCGACGCTCATCCCCGCGTCGCCGGTGCGTTCGCGGGTGTGCTGGCTGGTGGCCGGCGAGTACGGCACAAGATCGTTTTTCGAAAACACAATGCGGCGTTCCAGATCCTCTTGTCCGTGATCCACGCGCGTCAGCACAAAGCCCGCCGCCAGCAGTTTGAACGTGCTGCACATCGGAAATCGCTCGTCCGTCCGCAAACCGGCATGCAATCCGGACGTCGTATCGACGATCGAAACGCCGAGCCGTCCGCCGCTTTCCACTTCGATCTGTGCGAGCCGTTGACGAATCGCGTCCGCCTTGGCCACGCCGCCTCCCTGCTTTATGGCGCCCGCCTTCACCACTTTTCCAAACGCGCCGCCACTACCAACCGCAACCCCAGCTATCGAAACGCCGAGCATCGCGCCCGCGAACTTCCGTCTTGTGATCATCGCCGCTCCTTATGTGAAGCCGCAACTATCGGTTTTCCGGCGGCTGCTGGCAAACGATGATAAGTTAGTCGATACCCTAGAAAAACTTATGCCTTCGCCATGAGACCGTATCTCCCGTTGAATGCGCTGCGCGCCTTCGAATCGTCCGCGCGACATCTGAGCTTTACGCGCGCCGCGCTCGAATTGAACGTCACCCAGGCAGCCGTGAGCCAGCAGGTCAGGACACTGGAGGAACGGCTGGGCACCGCGCTCTTCAAACGTCTGCCGCGCGGATTGGCGATGACGGACGAGGGCCTCGCGCTACGCCCTGTCCTCACGGATGCGTTCGATCGCATCGAAGCCGTACTCAAGCAGTTCGACGGCGGCCACTTTCACGAGGTATTGACGGTCGGCGTGGTGGGCACCTTCGCGGTGGGCTGGCTGATGCCGCGGCTCAAGTCGTTTCGCGACGCGCATCCGTTTGTCGAGCTGCGGCTGCTGACGAACAACAATCTGGTCGATCTCGCCACAGAAGGCCTCGACTTTGCGATTCGTTTCGGCGACGGCACCTGGCCAGGTTCGCTCGCTACCCGGCTGCTCGACGCGCCGCTCGCGATTCTGTGTGCGCCTGAAATCGCCAGGCGTCTGTCCGAACCCACGGATCTCGCCAGCGAAACCTTGTTGCGGTCCTATCGCGTCGACGACTGGATGACCTGGTTCGCGGCCGCCGGCATCCCGCCGCAGCCGATTCGCGGACCGGTGTTCGATTCGTCGCGGCTCATGGTGGAAGCGGCCATGCAGGGTGCGGGTATCGCGCTGGCGCCGGCGCTGATGTTCGATCACGAGATCAACACGGGCCGGCTGGTGCGCCCGTTCGAGGTGGAAGTTCATGCCGGCAGCTACTGGCTGACGTGGTTGAAGGGCAAACCGATGACGCCGGCGATGCTGCTGTTCAGTCAGTGGATCGTCAAGGAAGCGGCCTCGCATGCCCAAAGCTAGCAAACTGCCGCGCGGCGATGGCCGTTCATGGCAGGCCGCTCGGCTTGCGGCGGAAACACGTTCCACGAGCCGTCGTCATGACGGAAGAAGAAGATTGACAGCAAGCCGCTGGGCCGCAGTGCTTCCACGCAGACGTAGCGCTGATGCTGCGACGCGCGGTGGCAAAACCGCACGACACGCGCAGGCATCGACGGTGTCGGCGCGAGCCATTTATCGACGGCCCAGTGCAAGCTCTTTTCCGCGGTAACCATGATGCGCTCCTTGAATCCCTGAATTCCTCAACTCGTTCCCGCTCGCTCACGCGAGCTGGGCGGCAACCTGACCATTCTTCGCGGCGCTTTCGACAAACGCCTTAACCAGACACACCAGCGCATGCATGCCGGCGCGGGGATGCCTTAAGCAGCAATGCACCTGTTCGCTGCGGCTTTCGCCAAGCAGGCACCAAGAACAGAAGTGCTCGCAGTTATTCGTCAGCAGGCGGTAATGGTTTTCGCCGAGGCGGGAGCGCGCGCGGCGCACAGCTTCGTCGCCAACGTAGCGGGCGCTCGGAGTCGGGCGGATCGTCAATGGATGACCGGCGGCGAAGCGGGTTAATTCCACCTCTTCCACCGGGCCGCGATGCGCCGAGCTCGCAAAGCCCGCGTAATGGACCACGCGGCCATTGCCGACGTAAATTCCGTGATGTTCGTAGCCGCTCCGTTGCGTGACGAGGTGCGCGCCGATCGGCAGGTCGATGGTCGATGCTTCATTGCATCTTGCGTCGCGGCCTTCGCTGCTCGTCGGAAGATGGTTCGTGTTCATGGCTGGCCTCGCTTCAATATCCAACACTGTTGCGAGTTCTTTCGCATCATCCGGGCCAGGCGCGTAAAAGCCTTTATTTAAAGGGCTGGCAGGAATTGCAAGGGGGTTTGAGTCCAGCAGGTGTCCGTTGTGAGCCGACAGAAAACAAGCCGATGTGTTGGCCTACGTCGATCATTTCGGGGCGCCGGTTGAGCCGTCGCGAGCGTGTCCTTCAGGGTTCGGAAGACTGCCCAATGTGTTGGGTCCTGCATCGGTGCACACGCCCGGATGTTGGGTACGTCCCGACCTCTGCATCGCTGCATGAACAGGCGCCGCATACACAAGCGCACGGAATCGCCGCGCAATCAACGCGTTACGAGAAAGCGTGCGCGCGAGCCGCGAATTGGCATAGCACTTGCACCATCACGTCTAATTCCTTTTCAGCCGCGCGCCCGACGCAGGCGGCCAACCGGAGAACGACATGGCTTCAATCACTGTGAACGACCTCTCGCTCAACCTCGCGCTCGACCGTAAAGCGATGGCGGCGATCCGCGGCGGCGGCGGCGCGCCGTGGGTGTACGGCTGGATTCAGCCCTTTGTGCGGGAAACGCCGAGCATCGGTCCGGTCGTGAACCTGTACGACATTTCGAACAACTTCTATGCTAACCAGATGATCAACACGTTCCAGTCGGTGGATGTGCGCAACACCGGCGCGAACTCGAATATCAACGTCTCCCCGGACGCACGCAGCAGAAACGATACGGTGCAGCCCTTGTGACCTGTCCGAGCCAATTTCGATGGACGTCGTCCGCGCGTTCCGACGCCGGACGCGTCCGTGAAATCAACGAAGATGCCTGCCTCGACCAGCCCGAACCCGGGCGCTGGGCCGTCGCCGATGGCATGGGCGGGCATGCGGTCGGCGATCTGGCGAGCCGTCTGGTGATCGATGCGCTGAGCCGGCTCGCGCCGCCGCTCGCCATGAAAACCTGCATCGCCGACGCGCGGGCACGGCTGCAAACAGCCAACCGCCAACTGCGGGACGAAGCCGCTCGCCGCCAGGTGCAACGGATCGGGAGCACAGTCATCGTGCTGCTAGCCTGCGACCGCTTCTGCGGTTATCTATGGGCCGGCGACAGCCGCCTCTATCTGTATCGAGAAGGGCAATTGCGGCAACTCACGCGCGATCATAGTCAGGTGGAAGAACTCAAGTCGCTCGGCGTGATTACCGACGAAGAGGCGCGGCATCATCCGGCGCAGCACATGATCACGCGCGCGGTCGGCGCGACGGATGTGCTCGAACTCGATGACGATGCGATCGAAGTCGCGGACGGTGATGTCTTCCTGCTATGCAGCGACGGGCTCAGCAACGAAGTCAGCGATGCGGAAATACTGGCGGTGCTGACCTCGGTGGCGTGTGAGCGCGCGTCCGATGAACTGGTCGAATTGGCCATAGCGCACGGCGGACGTGACAATGTCACCGCGGTGGTGGTGCAAGCTGAAGATCTGTACGCGTCCGACAAAACCCTGCTGAACCCCGCGCCTTGAAAGCACAGGTTTGATTGCCAGCATGCAGAGGTAGGGCGGTGCCCGAATCGCCGATCGTCGTCCCAAAGGATGTGCCTGACGACTCAGCGGGTACAGTGCGACGCCGATCTGCCGCATTGAGCACGATCGTCGTCGCAACAGCCAGTCTCACGAGGTTTTCACACAGACGTCAAGGCATCAGCACCGTGTCTACGACATGAATCACACCATTGGATTGCATGACGTCGCCAATCGTCACATGTGCGACATCACCTTTGTCGTCGGTGATGGCCCAACCTTTGCCGTCCTTGCTGACGATAAGCGAATCGCCTTCAACCGTTTTCAGGCTTGCCTTACCGCCCCCCTGTTCGACGGCCATGGCGAGATCGCGTGCGGTGACCCGGCCCGGTACGACGTGATACGTGAGCACTTTCACCAGCGTCGTCTTGTTCTCAGGTTTGAGCAGCGTCTGGACTGTCCCGGGCGGCAACGCCGCGAATGCTTCGTTGGTCGGTGCGAAGACCGTAAATGGCCCCTTGCCCGACAGCGTATCCACTAGACCGCCGGCCTTGACGGCCGCAACCAGCGTGGTGTGGTCCTTCGAATTCACCGCGTTATCGATAATATTTTTTGACGGATACATCGCAGCGCCGCCGACTTCCACGGTGTTATCCGTGGACATCGATCCGGCTAATGCGGCCGGCGTCACCGTTGCCAAGGTCAGCGCGAGCGCGAACATCGCGCCGATAGTCTTCATATCGTTGCAGGATTGCATTTCGGTTCTCCCCGAAAGATCGACGCTTCCGGACTGGAAGCAATCGAAGATACGGGTCAAACGGACCGGCGGATGCACGCGCGTCAATAAAATGCTGATACACGTGAAGTACATGGCTGCAACAACAGTTCACGTCCCGCCGACAATCCCTTTCGCCAGCACCGGCCCGGTGGGTTGTCCGGTAGGAGAGCCGCCATGCGGCTCCAGCGACACGGCCAGGATCGCACGGGAATTCAATTGCGCGAGCCGGGCCTGCGGCAGCGACACGATAGTCGGCCGGTCCGCCGCAATGACACCCAGCGAGATGGGTCGAGCGCCCTGCGGGATGATCCACAGTTCGGTGGAACGGTCGGCCACCGCCGGTGCGCCGTCTGCGGGAACGATCACCATGCGGGCACGCTGAACGTCGACGGTGGCGGTCCACCCCGCCGCGCCGCCTTCCCGGACGATGCTGGCGACCATGTAGTCATGATTGCCCGGCACGGTAACGGGGGGCCGCCCGACAGGCACCACGGACACGATAGCGAGCGCCGCAGCCACGATGCTCGAACCGATACCGATCAAGCGCCACAAACGAAGGTTGTCCCATAGGCCGACACGTGGCGCGGGCCGCGCTAAACCCAGCTCGGACTGAATGCGCGCCCACACCTTCGGAGGAGCCGTCATCTCGGCGATATCCTCGTTCAACGGCATCAGGCGGTTCTGCCAGCGTGCCACGTTTGCCGCCAGTTGAGGATCGTGCTGCATCGCCTCTTCGATCTCCCTGCGCTCAGCAGCGTCGAGCACGCCCAGTACGTACTCGGCGCACCGCAGGTCGTCGGGGTCGTGTAATGGCGTATTCATTGCTCGAGACAGGCTCTAAGCTGGATCAGGCTGCGCCGGATCCAGCTTTTCATGGTGCCCAGCGGCACATTGAGGCGCTCCGCCAGCTCGGCATACGTTGCGCCCGTGAAAAATGCTTCCCGCACGATCTTTCCGTGTTCGGCCGGCAGCAACTCCAGACAATGCTCCAGACGCCGCCGCTCCTGGCTGCGCTCGGCCATCGCCGCCGGTGAAGGGGTTTCGTCGACGATTTCCTGTTCCGTCGACTCATCCATCGATTCCTCACGGCGGCGGCGCAAGCGATCGATCGCCCGGTTGCGCGCGATCGCCGCGAGCCAGGTGACGGCGCCGGCCAGTCCCGGGTCGAAGATCGCGGCGCGGCGCCATACCGTGACATAGACGTCCTGAAGCACGTCCTCGGCTTCACTGCGATCGCGCAGCATCTTCACGCAAATTCCGAACAGCTTTGCAGAAGTGCGCTGATAGAGCGTGGCGAATGCCGCCTGGTCGCCTTCACCGGTCCGCAACAGAAGCCGGTTCAGTTCGTCGCGACGCCGGGCCTCGAAGTCGCCCGCCTTACGGTCACTATCGGCCGCTGCATTTCCTTGCATGTGCATCGCGTTCTCTGCCGGTTGGCCGCGCATGATCGTGAATAGCGAAAGTGTAGCAGCGCGGCGGCTATTCGAAACGAGTGCTTCCTGTAGTAGTAGCCATCGCATCCTGACAATGGGCCTTACGGATTAAGCGGATTGCCGGATGCAGACTGGCCGAAAAAATATTCATCGCGTCAATTCTGATATCGGCGCACGTAGATGTACGACGTGGCTCGCGCTGGCTTCATCCATGCTCGATGCCGAGCAGCCGCGCGTCCAGCCGCCGCGCTAGCGCCGCGCCGCCTTCGCGCATCACTGCATCGTGGTTCCATCGGAAAACCGGTCGCAACAACGGCGCCAATGCATTCATCCATGCGCGGTTCGTATGCACGCACCAGTCATAGCGGACCACGGTAAGGTTGCGTCCGTCGGTTGAAAAGCTCCACCGGCCGGCGCCTTCGACGTCGCCACTGGCTTCCCCCTCCAGCGCGACCAACGGGTCGACGCGCGTCACCCGCATATCGAACACGAGGCGATAGGGCAACCAGCCTTTCCACGTATAGCGTTGTACGACGCCCACGCCCTGATCGGAGCCCGCCTCTAGCTGATCCACGCGCTCGACGTTATTCCACCACTCGGGCCAGCGCGCCGAATCCTGGATTGCCGTCCAAACTTCGTGCACTGGCGCATCGATGCGCCAAGTGGTGGAAAAGCGGTATTCGACCGTCCGCAAGCTGCCTCCATTCTTAGTATTGTTCTAGAGATTTTGTCAGATGCTCACTGCACTTGCCATCACCGACGAAACAGCATCGCGTTTCCACTCCTCGATATCTCGTCGAGCTATGTGCAACAAAACGTAGGACAGCTTGAGGCAGCCGGGCGGTGCACGAGAGCTGACGGCCGAGAGCTTCACCTCAACCAAACCCAGCCGACTGCTGCTTGACGCGACCGCCTCATGTCGACCCACAGCGGTCAATTCAACAATTGGGAAGCAGATATTCAACGCTCCGGTTCAGCGGCGGGCCGCGCAGCGGACCGTCCACTGCAACCGATTGTTAGGCCGCCCTCACTGACGCACATAGCGCAAGTGTGTGGCAGCTGGACCATCAAGAACCTTGTCAATGCGAAACTGCGGCCCGGGCTCGCGTAGGTTCTCGAAGAGACGCCGCCCACCGCCGAACAACACGGGTGACAAGGCGATTTCCAGCTCGTCAACGACACCCATGGTCAGGTACTGCTGGATCACATCGGCTCCACCCGCGATACGAATATCACGACTGCCTGCGGATTCCCGAGCCAGCTCAAGGGCACGCTCCGGCCCGTCATTGATGAAGTAGAAGGTCGTCCCACCCGGGCGCACCCAGGGTTCGCGTTTCTCATGGGTAAGAACGTATACCGGTGTGTGAAACGGAGCCTCCTCTGGCCAGGCGCGCTCGCCTTGGTCGAACATTCGCTTGCCCATAATGTTGGCACCGATGCGCTCCGTGGTGCTGCGAAGCAGGTCATTGACCGGGCCGGTCTCTCCCCCTGGTCCGAGCTTGAGGTTCTCGCGGAAGTACTGTTGATTGAGGATCCAGGCCATCAGCGCACCCCACTTAGCGCCCCAGTTCTTGTACTCAGGCTTGTCCCAATTCTCCATGGTCATTCCTTCCGGTGCCATGTAGCCATCGAGGCTAAGTCCAATGTTGACGAATACTTTACTCATGATTCTCCTCTCGCATGTTCGGATGTCGGCCTAACTTTGATATAGGGCGACAGTTTTGCGCCCTAACTTCGACGACTGCCGGTTAACTCGGCAGCTAGAACTAGAGATATATTGAATTAGATTAGATAGCTGCGCCATTTTTGACTTCTGCCAAGTCCATTAAATGAAATGCATAAAGCAGCATATCGGAGAATGATCTGCAAATCATCCCTATGACCGCTTTGGAGCGATTGACTGAGTGTCGCCTAGTGGCCCGATTGCGGCTTTCGCAGGTTGCGGCTCAAGCACTCGCGCTGAAGGTAGTCACCACAGTCTTCTCGTTGCGCTGCTCTTGATCTTCCTAAGGTTTATAGAGTTCGCTGACTTACGGATGTTTCCGAAGCGTTCGCCGTAGCGCGATCTTCCCGAAGCGCAGCCTGCAGTGCCGTCGCATCACGTTTCGGAGACGTGCCGAACATGCGAGCATATTCACGGCTGAACTGCGAGGGACTCTCATAGCCGACCTCAAAAGACGCCGTCTCGACGTTGGCGGCACAGGAAATCATCAGCCGGCGCGCCTCGAGCAAGCGGAGTTGCTTCTGATACTGCAATGGTGTCAACGAAGTCAGCGCCTTGAACTGGCGATGAAAAGCCGAAGGGCTCATCTGCGCAATATCCGCAAGGTCCTCTATGCGGACGGCTTCCCTGAAGCGACTGCGCAAGCTGTGCATGGCGCCGATCACGCGCTGCGACGGTCCGTTCGCCAGTGTCAGTCTCGCGACATCAACGCCATGCGGACCGGTGAGAAGCCAATAGCAGATCTCGCGCAGGATGAGCGGGTGAAGCACGGGAATCGCCTTGGGCGTGTCAAGCAGGCGCACGAGGCGTAGCGCGCAATCCGCCAGCGGTCCCTGGAAGTCGGTGACGAAGATGCCACGGCTTGGCTCCTCGCTGGCTAGGGGCGGCGCGTCCAATTCGTCCGCAACGCTTCGCATGACCGCAAGATCCAACTCGAACGCAAGAACGAGACAAGGCTCGCCGGGACTTGCCTCAACGACACGCCCTATCGAGGGCGCCTCGACGCCGATCAGGAGCGCCTGCCCGGCACGGTAGACGAGCCGGCTGCCGCCGAACGTCGCCCACTTCGCACCCTGCGCCACGATGCACAGAGCCGGCCTGGAGATCATGTGAGTGGGTTGCTTAGGGTGGTCTGATCGAAGGATGGCCAGTCCGTCGATCGCCGTCATGAAGGGGCTTTCTCCGGGCTGACGATTCGTATAGCGCAGAAGCGCTTCGGCCAATTGATCCGGCATCTCAGGTCTCCTTTCACGCTGATTCCCACTCGACGCTGGCATGCCGGGCAGGAATAGGCACGAAATTGGATAGTTTCGGCATTCTCGCGCCAGTATGCCGTCGACATAATAAGCCCAGACGTCGCCAGTAAATGACGGGATCTCAAAGGGAACCAACTTATGCCAGCTAGCAAAGTCGCGATCGTCACCGGCGGCAGCCGCGGGATCGGCCGCAACGCCGTACTGTGCCTCGCGAGGCAAGGGGTGCATGCCATCTTTACCTACAAGTCCAATCGGACAGAAGCCGACAACGTCATCGCGCTCGCCACGGATTTCAGTGGCGGCATCGTGCGCGACAATCCGCAGGTCAACAAGGCGGTCGCAGATCATGCGGCGCTTGGTCGTGCCGGCGTCCCAGAGGATGTCGGACCGGTCATCGCTGCGCTACTGTCTGACGATTTCGGCTGGGTCAACGCGCAGCGGATCGAAGTCTCGGGCGGCATGCAGATCTAGGAGCCAGCATGTCGAAAGCGTCCGTAAGCACTGCCGATCGCAAGGCGTACATCGTCACAGGTCCGACTTCAGGCATCGGTCGCCTTGCGGCAATCGAACTGGCAAAGCATGGCACGGTGATCCTCGTCGGCCGGAACCTGGGGAAGCTCGACGAGGTGGCGAGCGTTATTCAGCAAAAGAAACAGCTTGCGATATCGATCGCGTGCGACCTCTCGGACGTCCAGAGCGTTCGCCGCGCGGCAGCGGAGATCATCGCGTTGAATCTGCCCATAGCCGGCCTGCTCAATAACGCCGGGATCATGCAGATGCGTTCAACGACCAACGTGCTCGGCTGGGACACGACCTTCGCGACCAATCATCTCGGCCCCTTTGCGTTGACAGAAGCACTCTTGCCCCATCTTCCCGATAGCGCGCGCGTCATCTTTGTCGCCTCGGGCGTGGAAGACCCGAAACGTGTGCCAGCCAAGGCTGCGGGCTTCCGCGGTGGTCGCGTCATTTCGGTAGCTGCCAGCACGCGCGGCGAGTGGCAACCTGGCGGCTCCAGTAATCCGGGCTTCGATGCCTACGCGACGTCCAAGCAATGCATCCTCGCCGCGACGATGGCGCTCGCACGCGAG
The DNA here is from genome assembly GCF_013177735.1 of Paraburkholderia elongata. Lineage (GTDB taxonomy): Bacteria > Pseudomonadota > Gammaproteobacteria > Burkholderiales > Burkholderiaceae > Paraburkholderia > Paraburkholderia elongata. The sequence continues at coordinate 27,734 of NZ_WOEZ01000140.1, forward strand.
AACCCACGGCTACGCATCAACGCAATAGAACCGGGCTTTACGCCGAGCACAGGCCTGGCGCGCGATGCCAATGCGGCCCTCAGACTCGTTGCAAACTACATCCTCCCGCTGCTCGCGCCTTTCATCAGGTATTGGAGCACCCCGAAACGAGCCGCACGACTGGAGACGAAAGTGCTCACCGACCCGTCTGGTCAGACGGGCATTTACTATGACGAGCGCGGGGAGCCGATGCTCGGCTCCCCGCTCGTACAGGACCATGGATTCCAAGACCGTGTCGTAGCGGAGACGCGCGCGTTGCTGTCATCAGTTTGAGCGATAGATGTCCGGGCTGGCCGCATAAAAAGATACGAGATGTCTTATAAGCTCTCGAGATTGTCACGACGAAGCATTGGAGCGGAGTCGAGCACCAAGCCACCAAGCGGAGTCCAGCGGCCCAGTCCGCCCCATCAGAGACGTTCGGCCCGGCGCCACCGCAATGGCCGGTTCGAAGGTGCAACGGCCATTCATGCTGTCGCGTCGGTCGCCACTTGATCGGCCATTGCTATCGTTGGTCCATCAACGCGCCCCTCCCGACAATCGTAACCCTCGCCACATCGACGATCCATTCTGACGACCATCACCCAACAACAACGGGCCATAACGGCCCTTGTTGTTGATGCTTTTACTTAACCTTGCGCCGCCGTTTAGTGGCGCTTTTACACCGCCGCTAACAGCGGGGTTATGTACGATAGCTTGGATCGGCCCGATCGAGTTTGCGCAGCAGCGCGGGCCAAGCGAGGCCCCCACCGGCGCCCCTGGTCACCTTCTCCCACTGAGCCTGCGCGCCGTCGACGATTGACTCTCCGATTCGACGCAAGGGCCGACCACCGCTCAACGCGCGGACCTGGATCGTGCAGGTCGTCTCAAAGAAGTACATCGCCACGAAAGCGTCCGCGACCGACTGCCCCACCGTGAGTAGGCCATGGTTGCGTAACATGAGGAAGCGCTTGTTTCCGAGGTCGCGGACCAGCCGGGGCTTCTCGTCTGCCTCCAGCGCTACGCCTTCGTAGTCGTGGTAAGCAAGCGAGGACAGCACAAAGATCGAGTGCTGGGACAATGGCAGCACGCCTTCGTCCTGCGCTGATACGGCGACCCCATTCACGCTGTGCACATGCAGCACACAATTGGCATCCTCACGGGCCGCGTGAACGGCGCTGTGGATCGTAAACCCCGCCGGGTTGATGTCGTACGGACTGTCGAAAACCTTTGTGCCCTGCAGATCCACCTTGACCAGACTGGAGGCAGTTATTTCGCTGAACATCATTCCGTACGGGTTGATGAGGAAATGATGTTCCGGTCCGGGAACGCGGGCCGAAATGTGGGTGAAGATCAGATCGTCCCAGCCGAACATCGCCACCAGGCGGTAGCAGGCTGCCAGGTCAATCCGCTGCTGCCATTCCGCGGCGCTGACGGTTGGACGCAACTCGAAGGCCTGATCGCTCATGAGGGTTCTCCGTCCACCAGACGCCAACACTATAATATATAGACCGGTCTAGATACGGAGTCAAGATGAACACAAATACCGGCCTCGGCAGCCGCGAGCGCATGATCGAGGCGACGATTGCGCTGATGCGCCGATCCGGGCTATCGGGTGCCGGGATCAACGAGATCATTCGGGAAAGCGGCGCGCCCAAGGGGTCCGTTTATCACTTCTTTCCGAACGGCAAGCTACAGATCGCCACGGAAGCGTTGGCGATCTACTCCCAGCGAGTCCTGGATTTCATGGACCAGGCAATGGCCAGGAAGCGCCTTCCTGGCGATAAGGTGAGGGCCCTGTTCGATGCTTTTGCCAAGCGAGTTGAAGAAGGCGATTTTGAACAGAGCTGTGCCGTTGGTACGGTTACCCTGGATCTGGACACCGATCTGGAGGGACTGCGCGTTGTTCTCGCCGCCGCGTTTTCTGAATGGGCCGCGTTGATCGCACGGCATTTCGACTTTGCCGACACCCGGCGGATAGAATCGTTCGCGGGATTGGTTCTGACTGCGATTGAGGGCGCATATATCCGCTGTCGGGCTGAGCGCTCAAGTCGGCCTTTCAAGGAGGCCGGCGTATGGCTGGCAGAGCTCGCGGAGCGTCGCCGATAGACTCGGATTCCGGCGATACGCCCAGCCATCGCTACAAAAAGCAGACACGTGACGCACGTGATCAAATTGGAGTTGCTCCAATGCCGCTATCCATGTGCGTATTTCAAGTACCTGCAGCACGGATTGCCCGCGCGGCCTGTTAGCGTCCCGGGCTCACTCGCCTGGTGGCGAGCAAGCCTCAACCGCGGAGCGCCACAGTAACCACAACGAGAGCCGAGAAGATCAGCGCCGGGGCGAGATGCCCGAACGGCTCCCGGTTTCGTAGCAACGTGAAGAGCGCGACGACCATGATCGCACCGGCCAGCATTAGGCCCAAAACTCTGGATTGTTGTCCAAAAAGAAGTGCCGCACACAACAGCTCAAGAGCGCCACAGAGCAAATGAAACCATGCCGGGTAACCCCAGCGCGCGAAGTCGCGCTTCACCGCGCCGCGTCCTGCGAGATTGACCACCCCAGCAACCGCGAACAGAACCGCTACGATCATCGCGAGAATCGATTCGAAAGATGCACTGTTCCACGCCATGGTCATGCTCCGTTGATTTGCTGAAAGTGCTTTTGTACAGAGAGGTCCGCAATCAGGCCGGGGCCATGGGGTTTCCACGCAAGAACTCGCCGGGCATGCTGGCCGCTTACTGTCTGATCGAGCGCCAGTGCGTCAGCGAACGGTCCAAGCGATTTGCGAGCATCGTCGAGCGGCCAGGATTCGACGCGATCGGCGCCGACCGAGGCCCGAATCGCTTCACCCATTTCGGCAACGGCAACGGCATCTTCCGCGACCACGTTGAAGATCTGTCCCGCGACTCGACGGTCCCCACTTGCCGCCCGCTCCACCGCGCTCAGGTAGGCCGTGGCGAGATCATCGACGTGAACGGCAGGCCAGTGGTTGCGACCATCGCCGACGACCCTCACACTGCCGGTCTGACGGACCATGCCGGCAAGCATGCCGAAGACGCCGCCGCCGTAGCCGTGCACCATCGCCGGCCTGAGGATCACTGCAGCAATCGAGCGGCGTGCTGCTAGCGCCAGCACCTGTTGCTCCACTGCGGGCCGCCAGGCGATGAGTGGTGTCGGGTTCAGCGCCGATGCTTCAGTCGCGGGCTCCCCCTCCGTATTGCCGTAGACCCAGGTGCCCGACGTATAGACAAACGCCGCGCCCGGATGCGAATGCGAAAGCATCGCTACAGCCGCGGCCTCATCAGCAGCAGCGGCGGAAGCATCGTTGGTCGACGCGGCGTGCACCACGCCATCAGCGGCACCGGCAGTCGCAGCGAAAGACTGTGGCTCACGCAGGTCGCCGGAATGCAGTGTCACACCGAGACGTGCCAGCGCGCGGGCGGCCGCCGAGTTGTCCTCGCGCACCAGCGCCGTCACCTGATGGCCGAGGCTGATTGCCTTGCGCGCGACCGCTTGCCCGATGAAGCCAGTACCACCTGTAATGAACAGTTTCAAAGCGTTCTCCAATGATTGGCTGCGAAGTTGAATAGTCATACAGACGAGACCCGTCGGTCTCGTTTTGACAAATCTAAACGAGACCACCCAGTCTTGTCAACTACTCAACGATCTGTTATTTATCTCGCATGGACACTTCTTCTTTCCCCGGCCTGAGCCCGCTGCAATGCCGCAAGCGGTCTGCAATCCTCGACGGCGCGAGAACCGTTTTCTTACGCGAGGGTTTCGGTTTGGCAACGATGGACGATGTCGCCTCGGCCGCCGGCGTCGGCAAACAGACGGTCTACCGCCACTTCAAGTCGAAGGAGGCGCTCTTCGTTGGTCTGGTGAGCGCGATGTGCGCTCAGGTGGGCGCGCTGCTTGCCAGCGCTCAGGGCGAGCAATCCGATGGCGCACCCGAAGTCGAGTTGCGCGAGTTGGGATGGTTGCTGGCACGAAGCCTTATTACGCCGGATATGCTGGGGCTTTACCGGGCCATCGTTGCTGAGGCCGCACGTTTTCCGGAACTCGGCCAGGTGTTTTACGAAAATGGTGCAAAGGTCGTGCGTGCCTTCGCCGCAAAAATTCTGCGAAGGCGATTTGACGAATCGACTGCTGCATTGCGGGCAGCGACATTCGTTCAGTTGGTGCTAGGCGACGCGCATCTGGAACTGACACTTGGCTACACGGTGCCCGATGTTGAAGCACGCTTTGCGCTGCAGATTGACGAGGCGGTAGCGGCTGCACTTCGCTAAGGAGCGCCGCATAAGATGTCGAGCCGCTGCATGCGGAACGCAACAACGTGTAGCGCGGGAAGCAAGACACTGCGTGTCCGATTCCGAACGCAGTCGCGCACCGGTTTCCGTACGATCCAGGCGCGTTTCTAAAATTGTGAGTGTCGTTTTGTGGCCGGTCACTGCCTACCGCCGATCGACGGCACGCGACCCGGAGCAGCCACTCCATCCACATGAGTCTGCACGGCCGCTTACGGGCAAACTGCAGTCGATCGTTCGCCGCCGTGAACGCCGAATCGCCATGACTCACAGGACATCCCGAGACTTCGACACGTTGTCGGAGTGCGATCTCGATCGATATTCGCATACGAGAAACCATCGACATTTCCGCTTCGTTCTTTTACGACATTTCTAGTGCGTTATCGAAAAGGTGCCTCATCTTTATGAGCTAACTTTGAACCCTGGATATTTGATTGAAGTCGACTCATATTAAGGAGCAGATATGGATCAGCAAGATGAACAGAGCTCAGACAGAGAAACGGATGTGGGAAAGGTACAACCTGACGCAGAGGGATTGGAATCGGGAGAACGCCCGGACCGTACTCTCTTCCAGGTTTCGACGTCTGGCGCACTTGTCGCAGGTCTTTACCAAGGTGCCGTGTCGACAGCCGTCGTTCTGCAGCATGGAGACTTCGGGTTGGGGACGTTCGCCGACCTGGATGGTGAAATGGTGATCGTCGAAGGTCGCGTGTTTCAGGTGAAAGGCGACGGAACGGTGAATGAGGTCGGCGACGATGCGAAAGCACCTTTTGCGGTAATCACAAAGTTCGCCCCCGACATCGATACAGAACTTCCGCCAGCATCGAGCCTCGCAGAGCTGGAAGCGCTTTGCGATGAGCTTCGGCCATCGAACAACATCTTCTATGCGGTGCGGGTTGACGGCGTATTCACCTCTGTCAAGACCCGCGCAGTCTCGCCGCCGCCGGCGGATACGAGGCTCGTCGATGCCGCAAAGGTACAAGCAGAGTTCGAGTTCGCCAACGCATCCGGAACATTGGTAGGACTCTGGTCGCCGGGATTCTCCAGTGCGTTCAGCATTCCTGGCTACCACTTCCACTTCCTCTCGGATGCACGCGATCACGGCGGCCACCTGTTGGCGTGCAGTTCGGAACGCCTGCGCGTTCGAATCGAACGACTGACGGACTTCCATCTCGCGCTGCCTTCAAATGAAGCCTATCTGAAGGCAGATTTGAGCAGGAATTCAGCCGACGAACTCGCATATGCCGAACAGGCACACTAGGAGTGCTTTCATCATGGACGCAAAGACGATTATCAAACCCCAGACCGGCGCAGATCTTGTTGTACAGACGCTGGAAAACAGAGGTGTCGAGTACGTATTTGGCATACCCGGTGCGAAGATTGACGCTGTATTCAATGCGTTGGTTGATTCATCAATCCAGACAGTGGTGTGCCGGCATGAGCAGAATGCAGCTTTCATCGCAGGTGGCATTGGCCGCATGACCGGCAAAGCTGGCGTCGCGCTTGTGACGTCAGGACCTGGTGTATCCAATCTCGTTACCGGGTTGGCGACGGCGAATTCGGAGGGCGACCCGGTTGTCGCTCTCGGCGGTGCAGTGGCGACTGCAGAAGCTCTCAAGCAGATTCACCAGACGATGGATGCCGTACCCCTTTGCAAACCCATCACGAAGTTCAGTGCTGCCGTGCCTGCGCCCGAAGCCGTTGGAGAGGTTGTCGCCAATGCGTTCAGGGCCGCCGAATCAGGAAGACCCGGGGCGGCGTTCGTCAGCCTGCCAAAGGACATCATGACGGCGTCGGCGCGAGGCCGACTCATCGTGCCGCCGCGCTTCTACGGATCCGGACCGGCTGACGGTCAAGCGCTCGCGGAGGCCGGGAAGCTGATTGCTGCTGCAGAGAACCCTGTCGTTGTCCTTGGCCTGCTATCGAGCAAGCCTGTCAACGCTGCTGCAATTTGCAAGTTCATCGAGCACAATCACCTTGCTCTAGTCGGTACTTTTCAGGCGGCGGGCGCGGTCGGGGCCCACCTTCTCAGCAACTTCGGTGGACGTATCGGCCAGCTCGCGAACCAGCCTGCGGACCGTTTGCTTGACGCTGCGGATCTGGTGGTCACCATCGGCTATGACCCTGTCGAATACGATCCGTCGCTGTGGAACAAGGGCAAGGACCGCCCGATCATCCATATCGACGCGGTTCCGGCGGACCTGGACAACTGCTATTGCCCGGTGGTCGAACTCACCGGCGATATCGCGCAGACTCTCGATGCGCTTACGTCCCTCACAGGGCGTCCGGCGAAGCCGCCCATTTCGCAAGCAATCCTTGCCGAAATCAGGAAGCAGAGAGAACTACAGGTCGCAGAGGCTGCTGCGAAGAGCGGCACACCGATACATCCGCTTCGCCTGTGCTACGAGCTTCAGGATTTCATCGGCACGGACGTGACGGTTTGCCTCGACATGGGCTCTTTCCATCTCTGGCTCGCGCGTTACGTCTACAGCTTCCGGGCGCGGCAGATTTTGATGACAAACGGCCAGCAGACGCTAGGTGTGGCACTTCCATGGGGTATCGCTGCGACGCTCGTTCGTCCGTCTGAGAAGGTGCTGACGATTTCCGGCGACGGTGGTTTCCTGTTCTCTGCAATGGAACTCGAAACGGCCGTACGACTCAAGTCCAACGTAGTCCACATGATATGGATCGACGGCACGTACAATATGGTGGGCGTTCAGGAAGTCGCGAAATATGGTCGGGAATCCGGGGTCAAGCTCGGACCGATGGACCCTGTGAAGTACGCAGAGGCGTTCGACGCGACAGGGATGATGATCAACACGCCGGACGAGATCATCCCGACGCTGAAGCGGGCATTCGATGCACAAGGTCCCGTCATCATCGGCGTGAACGTGGATTACTCAGATAACCATAAACTGTTCGAAGAGGTCCACGAAGGCAGTTTTAACTGAGTACTTCTCGTCTCATCGTTCTCCGGTCCCGAACGCCAATTCGGGACTGGACTTAAATACACTCGAAAAGCATTGAACGCAGCCGGTTTAGCAAAACAAGGCGATTGGCAGCGGGGCGGTTCAACGTCACGACATGCGCCGCTCCCGACTACCTGTCAGGTCCGGTCGAGGCTAAATACAGCTTACAGGTTCTTTAGGAATCTCAAATAGAAGGCTGCAAAGACCAAGACAATGCCGATGTTCACTATCAGCCGTTCCCAGAATCGATTCTTAAAGAACAGTAAATCTACGCCAACGACAACGGCTATCATCACCACAATGTAAAGTACGACAGACGTGTTCCTTGTCATTCCAATCACCAGTTCAAATATACCGTTGGTATTCGTCGCGTGCAGCGGGACTGTACGCCACACCAATAGGTTCCCACACGTAGTGGAAAACCTCATCCACTCGCTTGTGTAACTCCAACGCGGAATCGGCCAATTTTCGCCCCATAACGCCCCACTCATTCGCAATGACGAACAATCGGCGGACAGACCCATCAATTGAACGATCTAGACGTAGCAGTCGACTGACCGTTCGTGGCCGCGTACTGCCCGTCGCCACCAACCGAACCAGGCTTTGGTCGGTGATCAATGTTGACATGCAGCATCCATTCGCAAACGCTGACCAGCGACTTACTCTTTTCGGGAATAGTCGCGCCGAACCGACAAGCAAAGCAACACGGCGCCTACGGTAACCATTTCGTCTCGATCGTCAGATGCGGATTCCGGTCACACTGAACATTGATTCCGGCGAGCACTGAACACCCTGCTGGTGCTGACCAGGGCCGGGTGGCCTGCTGCTGTCATGCCCCACAGGCTATATTCTGAAAAGGTCCGCTTTTGACCCAATGAAACGGACATTCTTGACCAGCAGGCAAAAATCATCGACTTGATCGGATCAATCCATAGAAGGGGGTGGCATGGAAACCAGACGTGAGCGAGCGTTGGTCCTCCATGGTGGTGGATCGGCCGGCAATGCGTGGGAGATCGGCGTCGTCGCCGGCCTGTTCGATGCCGGGTTGGATGTGACCGAGGCCGATTTGATGATCGGGACGTCGGCTGGATCGACTGCCGCGGCCCAGATCACTAGCGCGACCCCGACCGAACTGCTTGCCGCCATCCTTTCCGCTGCATCCCAGCAACGGACTGGTCCGAGCGGACCCGAGGGTGGACGCGTTCCCATTGGGCCGGCGGCGAACCATATGGAGATAACGAGCCGAATCATCGCCGCCGCTGAGGATGCGGCCGACATGCGCCGCAGAATGGGTGCGGCGGCGCTCGAAATGGACGCGGCGTCGGACGGCTCCGGGCAAACGCGGTGGCGTGCTGTCGTCGCCGCTCGGCTGCCCAGTCAGCGCTGGCCGGAACGGCCGTTGCTCATCACGGCGGTCGATGCCCATACCGGTGAACCGGTCGTGTTCGACCGCCACAGCGGAGTCGACCTCGTGGACACCGTCGCCGCCAGCACTTCCAACGGCTTCGGTGTCCCTCCCTACAGCATCGGCGACAACCGATACATCGACGGCGGCTACCGACGCAACGAGAATGCCGATCTGGCAGCCGGATACGCACGGGTGCTGGTGCTGTCACCCTTCGGTGGCAGATCACGGCATCCGCTGGAGTGGGGCATGCACCTTGCTGCACAGGTCGACGAACTCCGCGCGGGCAACAGCAGAGTCGAGACGATCTTCCCGGACGGCGACTCGCTCAGCGCGTTCGGTGTCAACATGATGGATCTGTCGACGCGTCCGCCCGCCGCTCAAGCCGGTTACAACCAAGGCAGAGCCCTTGCCGATCAGCTCACCGAATTCTGGCGCTGACGCCTAACATCCGCTTTCGACCGACTGCAGCCGGTCACTGCCTGACGGCGATCGGCGGCACACGACCCGCTACGGTCTCCGTATCCCGCTGCCGTTAACGGCAGCACCCGAAGACACAACGGTCATCCGTTCCATGTACGACCGGCAACGGGCCTTGCACGGGCTGATCGAAAACGCGGCACGCTGTCTCGTGCCACTCCCTCCGCGGCTGAACACACGCACGAGGGTTGTCGAATCATTGCCCGGCGACTGGCTTGAGCGAAGGATCAGCGCTCACTCCCGTGCGCCATCGCAAGCGGATTTCCGTCGCAACCGAGTCCGGCAGTGCGATGTAATCCAGGTCTTCCGCAGCCTGCGCCCCGTTCTTGAACGCCCAGTCGAAGAACTTCAGCGCTTCCTCGCCATGATCTGGCTGGTCCTGCGTTGTATGCAACAAGACGTAGGTCGCACCAATAATTGGCCACGCATCCTTGCCCGGTTGATTGGTCAGGAATTGATTGAGCGCCCCGAACCAATCAGCGCCGGCGGCCGCCGCTTTGAAGGTGCGCGCGCCGGGCTCGACTGCGACGCTCGACGCATTTTTCATGGCCGCGTATGTCATGTGGTTCTGCTTCGTGAAGTCCCATGCGACATAGCCTATGGCGCCCGGAAGATATCCGACGAAAGTGGCCACGCCTTCATTACCCTTGCCGCCTAATCCTCGCGGCCAGTGGACGCTGGTGCCCTCACCAACCTTGCGCTTCCACTCGGGACTAACTTGCGCAAGATAGTGCGTCCAGATGAGTGTTGTACCGGAGCCATCCTGACGACGCACTACGGCAATGGGGGTGTCAGGCAGTTTGATCTTCGGATTCAACTGGGCGATCGCCGGGTCATCCCAGTATTGGATCTTGCCGAGGAAGATGTCGCCGAGCAACGGACCTGACAGCGTCAACTCACCCGCCTTGATGCCGGGAAGGTTGACGACGGGCACGACGCCACCCATAGCCGTCGGGAACTGCAGCAACCCATCTTTCGTCAACTCACCGTCGGTAAGTGGCGCATCCGACCCCGCGAAGTCGACCTCCTTTGCAATGATCTGTTTGAGGCCATCCGATGAGCCAACGCCGTGGTAGCGCACCTTGCCGCCGCCGGACTTCTGGTACTCGGCGGCCCACCTGGCGTAAAGAGGAGCCGCAAACGTGCTGCCGGCGCCAGTAATGTCGGTGGCTTGAGCCGCGGCGACGAAAGACCCGCCAGCCAGAGCGCCAATCAACAGCCGAAAAAGTCTCGCGAATATATCGCTTTGAATTGTCGTGCGACATCGCTGAGCGGGGTTGGCCAGGCGACGAGATACGTCGTGGGAGGAGATTGCGTCTGAGGACATTTTTGCGCTGTCCGGCATGCGTATGTGGCTCAAGAATAATTGAGCATAGCCCCAGTTACAGGACGGTGAAAGTATCAATTGGTATTGATACATGGTCAAACGAACAGAATGATCGGGCAAGGTCCGTTACCTGAGCGCAACCGACGTTCGAATGTGCCGCTGAGACAGTAAATGGATTTACTGCTCACAGTTCCCCCGTGCAACGATCAAGCATCAAGGTAGTACTTACCGCGCAACAAGGTTATTCTTCGACACACCACACTACCCCGGAGTGCCCCATGCAGACAGTCCGTCGTTTCGCGTTCCTTGCTTTGACATGCGGTGTCATCAGTTTGTCCCATTCATCGAACGCATCGGCCGACTCTGCCGATTCGCAACGAAGCCTCATGCAGGTCGTCTCGTTCGGGGACAGTCTTTCGGACGTCGGTACCTACGCGTACGCCCGACAATTCGGCGGCGGCACCTACACCACTAATCCGGGCGCTATTTCGGTGCAGGTTATCGCGGAACATTATGGGTCGGGCCTCACTCCCGCGTTGACGGGCGGCTTCGGGCAACCGAGCGTCGTTCATCCGGAAGGATTTGGCTACGCCCAAGGGGGTGCCCGAGTCGCCGGGCCGCCGAACCCCGGCGATGCAACGGGCGACACCGGCGAGTTACAGACTCCACTAACCTCACAGGTGGCCGCCTATCTTCAGTCGCATACACGCTTCACCGGCCAGCAACTCGTACTGATGCAAGGCGGGGCCAATGACGTTCAGGACGCCTATGGCGCATGGGCGGGAATGGTTGCGAACGGCGGCAATCCGGGCGCCTCTTTGCAGGCAGTGCTACCTTCGCTGAGACAGGCAGCGCAACAATTTGCGGGACTGGTGCACAGTGTGCAACAACACGGCGCCACACATATCGTTGTGCAAAACGTACCGGACATCAGCAAGGCGCCGATCGCGAACCTTCTCGAGCAGCAACTGCCGGGCTCCGCAAAAGTGCTTCGGCGTCTGGCGCAGGTATTCAACACCGCGCTGGATGACGCGCTCCCTTCATCGCCGGCCGTGCTGCGGATCGACGCGTTCACGTTCATTGATGATGAATCAGAGAACTATCGCCAACTTGGTTTTCTCTTCAACGGCAGCATCGGCACCAACGTAGCATGCGCGCCGGCAAACCTGCCCCCGGCATTTCAAGCCGATGACACCAGCGCGCTCTTCTGCTCGCGTTCAACGTATGTCTCCCCCCATGCTGACAACATCTACATGTTCGCCGACGCTTATCATCCGACGACTCACCTGCAAAAACTCATAGCGGACTATGTCGTGGTCCAGATCGACACGTGGTTGCACTAATAGGTCATCGCCCTAGCCCTTCGTTGCCCCGAACGTCAGCCCGGCGACGAAGTGCCGCTGCAACGGTAATGGGCGCCGCCTCGTCTCCCGTGGTGAGGCAAAGCGCCCCTTATCCGTGCCCTGTCACGAACTTTTTCGTCGCGTGATAGCCGTGCTTTGTTGCATCGGCAACTGCATGGCCGGCCTGCTTCGTACCGTGGCCGACCGCGTGCGCGGCATCGCGCACAGCATGCCCGCTCTTCTTTCCTGCCGTCTTGGCATCGTTCTTGAACTCGTGGGCACCTGTAGCCAGGCTCGCATGCGCCAGCGGGCTGAGCAACGCCAACACGAACAGAATGATCGAAATTCTAGTCTTCTTCATCACTTTGGTTTTCCCACATAAGATTGGTGCGCACGATAGCTTGAGAACGCCGCTCGCACCCAGTATGACAGCGACCCGCCCGCTGGTCAGCAGACGCCCGCTAATATTGAATGTTATCCGACACCATCCGGCAATTGTTAAACGGAGCCGGCTAACCTCCGTTTTAAGCACCCAGCCTCAATTATCGCTGTCTTCCTCATCCTGCTCGTCAGCACCGTTTTTACTCGTAGGCGGCGCATTGCGGTTGCGAAAATCCTTTGAATGCAGGCCATGCTTCTTCAGAAGCATTTGCAGATGCGACCGGTTCATGTCAATGCGCCGGGCCAGTTCCGCAACAGTGCCGCTCACTTCGCGCAGGCCGCGCTCCAGGAAGGCTTTTTCCGCGTCGTCGCTCGCGGCGCGCTTCGCGTCGCTTAGCGACATCAGATTCGCCACGCTGATTGGCTCATGTCCCGTCGCAGTGGCTGCATGGGACAAAGCCGTGGCTGACCCAGGTGCGGCCGGCCGCATGTCCACCGGCAGATGATCGATATCCGCCACCTCCCCAGCCAGACACGACACCCGATACATCACGTTGCGCAGTTCGCGAATATTTCCCGGGTATGCGTAGTTCAGCAGAAAGTCCCGCAGACGCGGCGTCAATCTAACAGGCCTGCGTTTTAGCGTACCGGCGGCCTCGTCGCCGAACCACGCAATCAACAACGGGATCTCATCGCGCCTCTCGCGCAGCGGCGGCAATGTGACGTGAATCACGCTGAGACGGTAGAACAAATCCTCGCGGAACTTGCCCTCTTCGCTGAGTTGCCGCAGATTGCGATTGGTCGCCGCGACAATACGCGTATCGACAGCAATCGTTTCATCGGAGCCCACGCGCTGAATCTCGTGCGCTTCCAGCACGCGCAGCAGCTTCACCTGACCGGCCAGCGGCAACTCGCCGATTTCGTCGAGAAAGATCGTACCGGTATGCGCGCTTTCGAATTTGCCCTTGCGGTCATTCGAGGCCCCCGTGAACGCGCCCTTGCGATGACCGAACAATTCCGATTCCAGCAGATTGTCCGGAATCGCGCCGCAATTCACGGAGATGAACGGCTTGTCCGAGCGCGAACCGTTCGCGTGAATCACTTTCGCCATCAGCTCCTTGCCGGTGCCGCTTTCGCCGTCGATCAACACCGGCAAGTCGGTCGGCGCCGCCTTCTCGGCGATTTCGAGCGATTCGAGCAAACGCGGATTGTCGCCGAACGTCCCTTCGAAAATGAAACTGCGCTCGATCAATGCCTTTCTACGCGCGCCACGCGATTGATCGGCAGACGCAGCAGGCTCCGCGGCCGTTGCGGCCTGTACGAAGCGCTCCTTGTGCGAGAGCTGCATGACCTCGTCGCGAAGCGCGGTGGCTTGCCGGAGCAGCTTGTCGATGTCAGCGCGCTCGAGCCGTGATGACCAGCGCAGCGTCGAGCGCAAAATCTCGATGCGCTCGATCAGGCCCGCGTACGAAATCGCCGGGCTGAGCTCTTCTACCTGATCGAGTATCTTCATCACGCACTCAACTGTTTCTGGACCAACTGGTAGTACATGCCGCCGCGCTGGATCAGTTCATCGTGACGGCCCTGTTCGACGATCGCCCCTTCATACAGCACCAGGATCTTGTCCGCACGCATGATGGTGCTGAGCCGATGCGCAATGATCACCGCCGTTCGGCCCTTCAGAATATCGTGCATATTGCCGAGGATATTGCTTTCCGATTGCGAGTCCAGCGCTGAGGTGGCCTCATCGAAAACCAACAGACGCGGGTCGTGATACAGCGCCCGCGCAATGCACAGCCGCTGGATCTGCCCGCCGGATAGGCCAATGCCGCGTTCGCCAACAATTTGTTCGTAGCCGAGCGGCATCTTGCTGATGAACGCGTGCGCGTCGGCCATTTTTGCTACTTCCTCGATGCGGCGCCGTTCCGGCGCGTCGTCACCGCTTGCAATGTTCTCGGCAATCGTGCCGGAAAAGAGAAGATTGCTCTGCATCACATAGCCGATCTGCGCGCGGTAATAGGCTTTATCGACCACGCCGAGGTCGTAACCGTCGATAGTCATCTTGCCCTCGGTCGGCGCGTAGAAGCCGACCAGCAATTTGGCGAGCGTCGTCTTGCCGGAACCGCTGCGGCCCACAATCGCCACCAGTTCACCGGGTTTGATGTCGAAGCTGATATTTTCCAGCACATAGGCCGAGTCGTTTTCGCCGTAGCGGAAATAGACCCCGTTGAGGCTGATTTCGCCTTGCAGTTCAGGCAGCATCACGCGCGACGGCAAATCCTGCGGTTTCTGTTCCGGCTCGATATCGAGCACGTCGCCGAGGCGTTCCATTGCCACGCCCGCGTCGTTCAGCATGCTCCATAAGCCGACCAGTCCCATCAGTGGACCCAGCACGCTTCCCATGAACGCATTGAACGCGATCAGCTGTCCAATGGTCATTTCGCGCGCCAGCACCAGATTGGCGCCGACCCAAAGGATCGCGATCGTGGTCGCCGCGTTCAGCAACTGGCTGCCAAGCCCAATGAGAATGCTGAAGGCATGCGCGCGATATTGCACCTCGAGTGCCTTCGCGTATTTCTTCTCCCAGCGCAACCGTACCGGCCGCTCAATGCCCATGCCCTTGATGGTCTCGACACCGGCGAGCGCTTCCATCAGAAATGACTTCGATTCGGTCGACGCCGTGAATACCTCACGCGCGTAGTTCTTGATCTTCGGTGTGGCGAGCGCGGTCAGCGCCATGATCGGTATCACGAACGCGATCAGCACCAGCGTCATCTTCACGTTGTAGACGAACATGATCGTGAAGTAGATGAACACCATCAGCAGATTCAGCGCGGTGGTCACCGTGGATTCCGTGAGAAAGGCGCGGATCGTCTGGTTCTCCTGGAAGCGCGCGAAGATGTCGCCGGTCTTCCGTTTGGCGAAAAATGAAAACGGTAGCGACATGGTGTGCTTGAAGAACTGCGACATCATCGCGAAGTCCATGTTGCGCACCATGAAATTGGCCAAATACGCGCGAATCGACGACATCAATTGCGAAAACACGTTGGCGATGATCAAGCCGCCGATTAGCAGATGCAGCAGGCTGACGTTTTGATGCACGATCACGCCGTCGAGAATGTTCTGGATAATCAGCGGTGGAATCACGCCGAGCACCTGAATGACGAACGTGGCAAGGAACAGGTGGCCGAGAATCTTCTTGTACGGCCTGAGATAGCCAACAAAGCGTATCCACGGCGAACGCGCGGCCGACATCTGCAAGAGATTCGGTCCACCGGTAAAGAGCAAACACGTGCCGCTCCATCCGCGCTCGAAATCCTCAACCGTCATCTTCCTGAAGCCGAGCGCCGGGTCGGCGACCCACACGTACTCCTTCGAAAGCCCGTACACCACCACATAGTGATATCCCTCCCAATGCACAATGAAGGGCAGATCGAAGCCGCGCAAAGAATCGAATGTGCATTGCACGCCGCGCGCGGTGAAGCCGAGCGATTCGCCCGCGCGCGCGAGACTGTCGAGCGTCGCGCCTTGCGTCGTGACGTTGGCGAGTTCGCGCAGCTTGCCGAGCGTCATCGGGATGTTGTAGTGGCGGCATACCATGGCGAGGCACGCGGCGCCGCAATCCATTTCTTCAGCCTGTTCGACCAGCGCAAAGCGCTTGATGACCTTTTCGCCGAACTCGGGATTGGTCTGTAAATCGAGCATCAACGGCAACTTGCGCCGCTGTTCGAGGCGCTTTTGCCGTTGCAATTCGCGGTCGCCGTAACGAATCCGTTCAGCCAGGACTTCGCGCAGCTTCGGATTGCGCTCCAGAATGAAATGGACGGTGCGCTCCGGGATCACCAGCAGCCGCGTATCGGTCGTCGCCACCACCGACGCCATTTGCTCCTGCCGCATCAAACACGCCTTTTCGCCGAAGATTTCACCTTCGCCTAACGTCGCGAGCGTGTAGTCGTGGCCTTCCTCATGACGGACAATGCGCACTTCGCCCTGCCGCACCACGTAGAGCCGCCGGTCGTCGCGCCCGTCCTGCTTGAGAATTTCCTTGCCGGCGGCCACCTTTTTTACACCGACGCTGCGCACATATTCTTCGAGTTCCGCTTTGTTGAGCTTGCCGCGCAGATCGAATAACTGCGCGACGAAGCCGCCGGCCGAGTTGATCGCCACGTAGCTCGCGATAAATGCCAACGCGGCCTGATTGCCGGCGAGCACCGGTTCGATCGCAGCGCGGGGAATAAACAGCAACTCGGTTTTCGCCGACGCCCGCACTGACGCCTCATGCACATACGCGCGCAACATCGCAATGTCGGCGAAAATCTCGCCGGCTTTGCGCACGCCCATGCTGGCTTCCTTGCCGTGTTCCTCGGTGAAGATACGTACCGAGCCCGAGCGAACCACGTAGAGACCGTCGGCCGTCTCGCCCGTCGAGCACACCGTTTCGCCGAACGAATAGAAGCGTGCCTGCGCGTATTCGGCAAGACGCTCGATCTCTTCGCGCGAAAACGGCGAGAGGATCTCCACCGAGGTGAGAAACTCGGCAGCGGAGGGCGCGGTCTGGGGTGCATCCATGTGCTTGCGGACCTCGATTCGGTTTTGCGTTGCGTTGCTTTAGTCTGCGTTTCGATGTTGCGTTGCGTTGCGATTCGATACACGCGGCTAGCGCGCTTCGATCACATGCTCCTGCGCGCGCGCAATCAGCCAGCTCTCACGCAGCAAACGCCTGACTTCGGCGGCCACATCGGCATCGAGCGTCGCCGGATATTTCGCCGTCACGGCGAAAATCTCGAAACACGAACGATCCGCCGACGGAAACGGCCCAAGCAGATCGCCCACCGCCGCATTGAAAATCTTCGCTTCGATGTCCGGCTTCAACGATCCGCGCAGCACCTTGCCGATCACGCCGCCGGCTTCGCGCGTATCCGCAATCGAATGCTCGCGCGCCATGTCGGCGAAAACGTCGGGATCGTCGTGCAGGTACGAGATCATTTCCTTCGCCTTGCCCTCGCTGTCGAGCACGATATGGCTCACCTCGATCGCATCGAATTTCGGCGAATTCAGCGAGAAGTAATCCTTGATCGCCGCCTCATTGCCGACCACTTCGAGCATCTTCTCCTGATACAACCCGTCCGTAATGAACGCCTCGAACTCGTCGAGGCTCACGCCGAGCGCATCGAGGTACTGATTCATATCCGTCGCGCGGTGCAAACCGCGCACACGGCGGAACTGGTCGGCGCGCTGCTGGATTTCGTCCGCGGTGACGGCAATGCCCTGCTTTTTCGCCGCATGCACCGTAAGCTTGTCGCGCACGATCTGCTCGATCAGGCTGTCGAACTGCCCGGTCAATTTCAGAAGACGAATGAACTCGGAAACGTCCACGACTTCGTCATCGATTCGCACTATCGCGGTCATGTCATTCGCTCCTTTCTTTGATGTGTAATCGGCGCGCTCAACCCGCCACCTGCCTGAACGGATCGAGACCCAGATCGATCAGACGCCGTTCGCGCACCACGATTTCCGCGCTCGCCGTCATGCCGTAGCGCAGCGGATAACGGGTGTCGGCGATCTGGTAGTAGTTCTTGTCGAGCGTCACGCGGCCTTCGTACACCGGCTGCTTGTCCTGTAAGGACGGCTTGGTGGCCGGCGAAATATAGGCGAGCGTGCCGTTGATCAGCCCATAGCGCTGGTATGGGAACGCGTTGAATTTCAGCTTCACCGGCTGCCCCTCGTGCAGAAAAGCACGATCGTGTTCGGCGATTTCAATCTTCAACACCGGCTTCGCGTCTTTCGGCGCGATGCCGCCAAGCGGCGCGTTCGCCTGGATCTTGTCGCCCCGCTGTGTGGAGGTCACGTCGGTGATGACGCCAGAGACCGGCGCGAGGATCAGCAGAAAATTGTCTTTGTCGATGTTCTCGAAGCGGATCCGCGCAGCGGCTTCGGCCACAAGGCGCGCGCTCTGCAATTGCAGGCGCACCTTGTCTTCCGCGTCGGTGATGTCGCGGACTGCCGAGTCGTACTGGAGTTGCAGGTCGGTGGTCTGCTGCCCGCTGGTTTCGAGTTGCGCATTAGCCTGCGCGTATTCGTGACTCAGGCGGAAATCCAGCTCCGCGAGTTTCGATTGCGCGACACGGTAGGCGTTATCCGCTTCCAGCGCGGCGGTCCGTTTCTGCTCCACCTGCAACTCGGCGATACCGCCGCCACCGGGCTGTGCGAAAAGCTGCGAGTAGCGGTCCAACTCCTGATGCGCCGCCTCGCGCGTGCGGCGCGCGTTGTCGAGCACGCTGCGCGCTTCGTCGAGTTCGGCCTTTTGGCCTTCGGCGAGCTTGGTCGTGCCTTCGGATACGCGATTTTCGTGCAGGTGGGCTTCCACTTCCATCTGCGCCTTCAGCGCGGCCGCCTTGCGCTCCATCAGCGCCTTCTTCTCCGGGAACTGCTTCCAGTCGCGCTCGGCGTCTTCGAGTTTGAGCTGCGCCTGCAGCGCGTTGCTCGCTGCCTCGATCGCACCGCGCGCATTCAGCCGCGCCAGCACGTCGCCCTTCGATACCGGCTGCCCCTCGGCGATGTACAGATCGGCGAGCTCGCCGTCGATCGGCGCATAGATGCGGCGCACCTCCGATTCCGGCGAGAGCGTGCCTTGCGCGCTGACGATCACGTCCGCGCGCCCCACGAACGACCACAGCAAGCCGACCACCACCAGCGCGACCATCGCCCAGATCAGCGCGCGAGCGAGCCGCACCGGTTCCGCGGTCAGAATCGCGATGCCTTCGACGCTGTGATCCTCAAGCGCCTCCGACAACGGTCTAGGGTGACTGTCGCGTTTCACTCTGCTCGTCTCCTATCAACGCCAGCTTCGCCTTCAACAGCCCAGGATCCAGCACCATGCGCAGCTCGGTCAACGAGCGGCGCTGCAAATCCGCTTCGGCCTGGATATCCGCAAGCAGGCGGTCGAAGTCGGCAGGATGGTCCGCCTTCAGCTGCGTATAGATGCGCATGCCCTGTTGCGCGGCAGACTGCGCATCGGAAAGCAGACGCGCCTCGCTGCGAAAGCCGGGCGAAATCCCCGCTTCCAGCCGTTGTGTGCCGCCAATCGACCCGCTCGCCCGATACTGCTTCCAGAGGCTCTGCGCGCGCAGCAGCAGGTCTTGCGCGCGCGCCAGCGCTTTGTCGTGCAAAGCGGCGACGTCTTTCTGGATCGATTGCACGAACCATGCGTCCGCCGTCGGATCGAGACTGGCGTAGAAGGACAGCAAGCGTTGGTCGTAATCCTTGCCGCCGCGTGTCTTCTGCAAGTCGGCGAACTGGTCGAGCAGCGCTTTCTTGTGCGCCAGTTCCGCTGCGATCACGTCGGACCACGGCCCGGCAGGCATGGCCTGCAAACCGGCCAGCGCCTGTTGGGTATCGCCGCGCTGCCACGCCGCGCTCGCCGCGTCATGACGCTGGATGACGTCCGCCGACGGCAGGCGGCTCGCGGCCAGTTGCTGAAACTGCGCCTGAAATGGCGGGGTGCTGAAATGCACCGTTTTCAGCAAGGCGAGCAACGGCGTCAGTTGCCGACTGAGCGCGGCGTTCAGCACGTCGGCGTAGTGGCGCAAATCTTCCCGTACACGATCGAGGCCGGCGAGACGCGGATAGCGCTGCGCGTAATCGTCGAGGACGGTGGGTAGCGCGTCAGGCTTGTCACGCGCCAGTTCGGTGCGAATAGTGCCGTTCAGGCGGTCGATGGCGGCGAGATACACCGAGTCGTCGCTTTCCAGTTTGCGCAGATGGCTCAGCGCCTGCGCGTACGGCTCCGCAAAAACTGGCACATACGAGGCGATGCGGTCGAGTGCGCGCTGATGGCTTCTGGCGTCGTCGTCCCATCGTTGCAGCAGGCCGTTGATGGTGGCCTCATCGGTGTACATGCGGATCGGCGCGTCTACCCCGCCGCGCCCCGCCACGAAGCGCTCCAGGTCGCCCACCCATTGCAATTCGCCGACCAGAGAGGCGGCGTCCGCATTGTTCGCACTCAATGACCTCATCTCCTTGAGCAGCGCGTCGGCCTGGTCGAATTGCGCCTTCTGCAGTGTGTTCAGCCAACTGGGGAGTTTCGCCTTCAGCAGCGCTTCGCTCGCCAATGCGCTGACTTTTGTGTCGGCAGGATGGTTCGCCAGATAGCCGTTTGCCGCCGTCACCGCGCTGGTGTAATCGCCGCTCGCCAGCATATTTCTCAAGTCGCGCTCCGATGAGCCGCGCATGTAAAGCGTCAGCGCAATGGCCACCAGAACGGCGAAGGCCGCGCCGCTCCACCACGCGGCGCGACGCCCCATCATGTGATCGCCACCCGCAAAGGCTTTGCTGAGTTCGCCCGCGAGCAGACGCCAACGCTGCGGCCGGCCCTTTGCTGCGTTCGCTCCATGTGAGCCGTTCGAGCGTTGCTTGCCATGCGTCCCGTTTGCGCCATGTGTACCGTTTGTTCTGCTGGTTCCGTTCGTGACGTTCGCACCGTTGGCACCGCCTGCCGGCGTGTCGCGCTTCGCGTGCGCGGACGCGGCCTGCGCCGCCTCGTTGACTTCGTCTTCGCGTTGTAGCCCCGGGTCGACGCAAAAGATATCGAGGAACGAATGCGCGGCGCCAACGAACGTGGTCTTGTCGGTATCGGCGGCTTCGTCGGCAGTGGGATTGAGGAATAGCTGGGTCACGGTCGGCTCGGCTTCAGGGGGGTTTTGCAACGTCACCCTGTAGACGAAGTGGTCGCCGCCAAATGCAAGGACGTCCCCCTCCACAAGCGGCAGCGCGGTTTCGTCGAGCCGCTTTCCACCGACGAATGTGCCGTTGGTGCTGCCAAGATCTTCGAGGTAGAGTTCACCGCCCTTCAGAAAGATGTGCGCATGACGCCGCGAGATGTAGTTGACCTGATGCGGATAGCGGTCCTTGTAACGCGCGAAGACTTCGTCCGCCTTGCTGATAAGAAACGGGAACGCCTGCACGTCGATAGGCTGAAGCCCGAGATCGTCGCGCTGCGGCACCAGCAGCAGGCCGGGTGCGGGTGCCGCACTCGCGGCGGCGACGATCCGCGCGCGCGGCTCGATACTCACCCGATAGCAGAGCTCGCCGCCGAAGCACAATTCGTCGCCGGCACGCACCCGCGCGGGGGCTTGCCGCACCGCAACGCCGTTGAGTGTCGTGCCGTTCTTGCTGCCGAGGTCGGCGACATAAACAGCGCCGTGCTCCGTGAAAATCCGCGCGTGGCGGCGTGACAGGCGGGTAATCCGCTCGGCGGGGTAGTCCGTAAACGGCACCTCGCTGCGGCCGACCGCGAACAGGCTGTCGACGATCCGGATCGCGTCGAGCGCGGGACGCTGCGCGGACGCAACCGGCGACAGCACCACGTCGAACGTGCCGTCCTGGGTCGCGTGCATCTCAGCAATCGGAGCTTCGCCGGCGTTCATTTTATCTGGATCACTAATCGTTTACCCGCCGCGGCGAGAGCGCAACAAGAACGGAAAGCAGAACTACGGCGAATAGTGGACGTTCAAGTGAGCCGCGCGGAACCCGGCCCCTTACAAATTCTAAGTCACGCATAGCAAGTGTCAATTTTCAGATCCTCGGTTGTAAGGGCCATTCATGCGTCATCTGCAGCCGAAATACGCCACACGCGCCACGCCTCGGATTAGCTCAGTGTTCCTTTACTTCCGCTTGCACATCCACACTCGGCCAGCCCCCACCCAGTGCCTTATAGAGCAACACCGTGTCGGACAGAATCAGTTGATGGTTGGCGAGCAATTCCTGCTGCGCTTCCAGCAAGGTCCGTTCGGTTTCGAAAACTTCCAGCTGCGACACCACGCCGAGGCGCAATTGCGACTGAATCTGATCGGCGACGATCTGCAGACGCGACACCTCCTGCTGCAATTCCACCCGCTGCGCCTTGTGCGAATTCAGGTTGACCAGCGCATTTTCCACTTCCTCGAACGCGCCCATTACGGCTACACGATACTGTTGCTCGGCGACCGTCGATTGCGCTTGCGTGACCTTCACGTGGGCCCGCACGCCGGGATCGAGAAGCGGAATGTTGATACTGGGCATGAATCCGTAAGTGAACGACTTCAGCAAATCGGTCAGTGCGAAACTCGCGGTGCCGCCGTGGCCGGTGAGGTTGATGGTGGGCAGTTGCGCGAGCTTGGCCTGGCCAACCAGGTTGTAGGCTTCCAGCACCCTGAACTCGGCGGCCACCACGTCGGGGCGCCGCGCAAGGAGTTGCGCGGGCAAGCCGTCGGGCACCACGGGCAGTTGCACGCGTTGCTGCAAATGTCCTTTCGGCATCTGGAACTCGCCTGCTGGCACGCCGAGTAGCGTGCATAGCGCGTTGTTCGCGAGATCGCGCGAGCGGCGCAGTTCGAGCAACTGGTTCGTCAGACGGTTAATCTCGGCCTGCTGACGCAACACCTGAGTTTGCGGCACGAGGCCGTTGCGGCGTTGGCCGTCGTAGATGGTGAGAATTTGCCGGTTCGTGACGAGCGTTTGTTGCTGCTGCTCGATCTGATCGTCGAATTGCAGGATCTGGAAGTAGGTACTCGAGACATTCGCCACCAGTTCCAGATAACCGGCGCGCCAATCCGCTTCGCTCGCGTGGAATTCGGCCTTTTGCGCCTGCACGCCCTTCTCCACTTTGCCCCAGATATCGATGTCCCAGCTCACCTGCGTCGCGACGTTGTACTGTTTGGAAAACGTCTGCCTCGTACTCTTTTCGAAATCGGCGCCGCCGCCAAGATCCATGGTCGGCAACGCGCCTGCTTTAGCCTCGCCGATCTGCGTGCTGGCCACGTCGATACGCGCGGCCAGCACCTTGATATCGAAGTTGCCTGAGATCGCTTTAGCGATCAGTGTGTCCAGATACGGATCGTGGAAGCCTTTCCACCAGTCCTGCTCGATGGTCGCGGCCGCTGATACCGGCGAGCCCTTTTGATCCGACCAGGACGCCTTGGCGGGCGTATCGGGCCGCTTGTAGTCGGGCATGCTGACGTCGACACACGCGCACAGCGACAGCGCACATGCCGTTGCGGCGCAGAGTCCGCGCAACGCCGCGGCCATGCGGCTCGCACTCGCCGGTCGACGGTTCGCACAGCACCGCGCCGAGGCGCTGAAAAAGCGCTGACGGACCATGGAATCAAGCAACGCTGACACGATTTTCTCCGATGACGCCGGCTACGCTGCACGAGGAGAACGCGCTATTTAAGTAAAGCATGTCCTGCCCGGCTTCACCATCGAAGCGGTACAGGAAGGTCGGCGCGGGGATCGGGCGGTGACGCTGGGGTCGTGTGGAAAGAACGATTGGATGCGAAATCTTTTTGACGCGCTGAGGTTGCGCGTCCCGCGAAGGCTTGAAAGCCTCCACGGCGGCCTGCGCCGTTCAATACATGTTGATGTTGTTGCTCGAGCTCACATGCGGGTCGATCGTGGTGGTCGCACCGGTGACGAACGCTGCGTTGTTGCCGTTGGCGCTCTGAATGTTCATTTCGTTGCTGATCAACTGCGTGGCGATGACATTCTTGCTGTTGTTCGGCGCATACAGAGGCATGAAGTTGAAAAACGACGACGACGGATAGCCGTAGCCGCCACGCACGGCGCTCATGGCCTTGCTGTCGAGTTGTGCGGTGATGGACAGGTCTTTGATCATCAGCGTGTTCATGGTAAATCTCCTGGAAGGGAAACAGCACAGTTCTGCGGTTGGGTTCCAGCATCTTGTCTGCTCGAGTGTCACTAACGCATGGGCTGTGCCAGCTATGATTTCCGATCCCAAGAAATCTTCCGGATGGCTGTAGATAAAGGACTTCGGGGAAGGTAAGCCGCTGGACGCAGCGCGACGGCTGCGAAGCGACAGGTTGGAGCTGGCGGATCGCAACCAACAACGCGCGTGGCAGTGTTGGTTGCAACGTGACACTAAAGCGGAAAAGCCCCGTTGCGCCGATACCCCGTTAGCGCGCAATGACGGTGATCTTCTTCGAGTACACCGGCGGATTGTGCGGCATGTGCATGTCGTCGCCCAACAGCAGTTGCAACGTGTGCTTGCCGGGCGGCAGTTGAATCATCGTTTCCGTTTCACCCGCGCCGAAATGCAGATGGTTGCGATCCGAGGGAATTTCCTGGTCCATCGGCGGCAGGTCGGTGTCGATCAGCAGATGGTGGTGCCCCGTATTCGGATACTTGACGCCTTTCGGCGCCACGCCCATATACCGCAAGCCGAACCATACCCGAAACGGTTTATTGGCCGGCACTACCTGTCCATCGTTCGGATAGCCGATGTAGAGGTGCGCTCCGGGTGGCGATGGTGTCGTGCCGGCCATGGCGAAATTCGGCGAGGCCAGTGACGCCAATGTCGCAAGTGCCACAAGCGCCGCGAGCGCGATGATCTTGTACATGTTGGTCTCTCCGTCCTGACGGACCCGCCTTGAATGAACGGGACAGCTAGTCTTTTAGTACGGTGATGGTGATCTTCTTCGAATACACCGGCGGCACGTGCGGCACGTGGTTGTGGTCGCCGAGAATGAGTTGCAGGGTGTGCTTGCCCGGCGGCAACTCGACGCGCGCGTCCGTCTCACCCGCACCGAAATGCAGGTGATTGCGGTCCGACGGAATTTCCTGGTCGAGCGGCGGCAGGTCGGTGTCGATCAGCAGATGGTGATGCCCGGTGTTCGGGATCGCCACACCCTTCGGGCACACACCCATGTTGCGCAGACCCATGCGGACCCACAGCTTGCCGCCGTGAATCACCGTGCCGTCCGACGGCCAGATGATGTATTCCTCGGCGCCCGGCGGCGAAGGCGTCTGTTCGGCAAGCGCGGAGTCCGACAGCGACGCGATACCGAGCGAGAGGAAAAGCGTGGCGCACCAGGCGGTGCAGAACGCTGCAAGCGTTGCCTTCGTTCCATGACGTAGGTCGAGCACGCCGAGTGGAGGGGTTCTTCGCATTGCGCACTCTCCCGAAGAAAAGTCATAGCCGCCTCGGCTGCGCAAAGCGCAGGCCGGACGCTCCGGCTGGATGTCGTGGATACTCGCGTCGTTTCACGTGGGTTCACGTGACGGATTCACGTCGCGGGTTTACGTCAATGAGCGGCAGCATTATTAAAACGGGCGTACTGCCCTACTTTGTGAATTAGCTTAGGACGTAACTTGCCAAAAAGATACGCCACACTCGTTAACCGTATAACGCAATGACGATGCGCGGACTGTTGTTACGCGCAAACCGCGTGCTATCGTTATTCATAGGTTGTCGATGGAGAGTCGATAGCAGCATCGATGCTGCGCCCGATCCACTCCAACTGCTGATGCGGGCGTCGCGGTCGTCGAAACCCTATGTTCTGTCCGGAACAAACAGGATACGAATATGTGGCGAACATTCCTGCTGGTGTGCATGGCCGGGGCGATTCAGGCGCATTGGGGCACTGTTTTTGCCGCGGCGCAGCGCGACGGCGCGGAGCATGGCGCTGCCGCTACGCGTACGACGGCTACGTTCATCGCACCGCTCACACTGCAAAATAACAAGACGCAGACGGCGCGCATCGCGCTGGTGATCGGCAACGGCGCGTACGGCCATCACACAGACCCGGTTAGCGATAATGCGCTGCGCGACGCCGAAGCCATGCGCGACACGCTGCGTGCGGACGGTTTCGACGTCATCATGCGCACCGATGCGACGCCGGAGCACATGCGGCAAGCCATCAGCGAATTCCGCCAGCGTCTGCAAAAAGGCGGCATTGGACTCTTCTATTTCGCCGGACACGGTTTGCAAATCGGACGGCAGACGCTGCTCGTACCAGCCGGCCTCGATGCTCGCTCGCCGGCGCGACTGGTCAGCGAGGGCGTCGATTTGAATACCGTATTGCAGGCGATGCGCGCGCCGCGCGCCGGCGCGCTCAATCTCGTGATTCTCGATACGTGCCTGAACAACCCGTTCTCCAGCGACGTAACGCTCGATACGTCCGCACTGCCCGCCAATACCGTGGTGGCTTATGCAACGGCGCCGGGTGGGTTTGCCGCGGACGGCGTGCATCATGGCGTCTATACGAACGCATTGCTGCATGTGCTCAATGACGCTTCTTCGTCACAGGATCTTGCCGGATTGTTTCATCGTGTCGCGACGAGAGTTAGCGCTGTTACTGGCGGTGAGCAGACGCCGTGGATCGCGTCATCGCTCGCCAAGAACGCGAGCCTGAGCGAGCCGGTATCTCGTGGCGCTAGCGCGGCGCTCATATCCGTTACCAGCGTCGACCCAATTGTCGTGCTGCACAGCAGAGGCATTCTGCCAAAGGACAGCAGCGAACAATACGAAATCACCTTCTGGAATTCCATTAAGGACAGCAACTACCCGAGCGATTACGAGGCCTATTTGAAGGCCTATCCGAACGGCCGCTTCGCCACGCTTGCCCACGCACGCATCGACCGGTTGCGCGCTGCGGCATCGGCGAGTGCGCCATCCGCTTCTCCATCTGTTGCACCGCCGGTTGCACCGTCACCGCAAGTCGCGCGGCCAACCCCACCCGCCAGCGCTGCGCCACAAGACCACCCACACGCCGCCGCGCCAACGCCGACTCCGACGCCAACTACAACGACCGCCCCACCCGCGGCCCCTGCCGCGCCAGCAGTCGCGCAAAAGGCCACGGCGCATCCACCGGGCGCGGGCGAAAACCGCGATTGCGCCACCTGCCCGATCATGATCGCCCTGCCTGCGGGCGTGTTCTCGATGGGCAGCAGCACCGACGACCCCTCCGAAAAGCCCGTCCATCACGTGGCCATCGGCGCGCCGTTCGCGATCGGCAAATACGCTGTGACCGTCGAGCAATGGAATGCGTGCGTCGCAGCGAACGCCTGTCAAAAGCTGACGCCCGAAAGTAATACGAACAAAGCTGCGCCGGCACGCGACCTCAGTTGGGACGACGCTCAACAGTACGTGAAATGGCTGAGCAAAACGACCGGCAAACCGTACCGCTTGCCCACCGAGGCCGAATGGGAATACGCGGACCGTGGCGGCACCACGACGGCTTACTGGTGGGGCGATCAGATGCGCAAGGGCAACGCCAACTGCAAGGACTGCGGCGATCCCTGGCACAAGGAAGGCCCCGAGACCGCCGGCTCGTTCGCGCCGAATCCGGTCGGCCTGTATGACATGAACGGCAGCGTCTGGGAGTGGGTCGCCGATTGCTGGCACAACTC
This sequence comes from Paraburkholderia elongata, assembly GCF_013177735.1. GTDB lineage: Bacteria > Pseudomonadota > Gammaproteobacteria > Burkholderiales > Burkholderiaceae > Paraburkholderia > Paraburkholderia elongata. The sequence continues at coordinate 55,147 of NZ_WOEZ01000140.1, forward strand.
CTACCAGGGCGCGCCCGCCGACGGCCACGCGTGGGACAGCCCCGGCTGCGACATGCGGGTGATTCGCGGCGGTTCGTGGCGCGAAGGTGGGGGCTACATGCTTAGCGCGACGCGCTTCAAATACAGTGCGAGCGTGCGCCAGTCGCAGGATGGGTTTAGGGTGGTCAAGGATATTAAGTGATGCGGGGGCAACTGGGGTAGCGGGGGCTTCGCGTCCCTCAAGGCGTGCGCGGCTTCGTCGTGATCGGCGCGAAATCGGCGACGATATGATCCTGACCATATTTGCCGGCGATCTGCGCAAGTCGCGTATCCAGTGCGCGCAGATAATCGGCGCGTGATTCGCTTTCGGGCCGCGGCTTATCGAATAGCTGCGTCGGCGTGATCAGAAGCACCACCATCTCCGATCCAAACGGCTTCGAAATAGTCCAGTCACCCGCGCTGCCGACGGTGGCCGCATAGTGCGGAGGCGCCTGATTGTCCTTCGCACGCGGGCTCGGCACCATATGCACGACGCTGCCGTCGAGCTGGTAGTAGTCGAGGTTCACGTACGAGTCGTAACCGGGCGTCGTCACATCGACGACTAGAGGATCGCCTTCGCTCAACTGGCCGCCGGGCGGCCGCACATGCAGCGACGCAACGTGGCCTGTTTGCCAGTTGCGGGTCCAGTAGGGCGCGAGCGCTTTGACCGTGTCGCATTTGTCGTCGGCGAGCGGCTCGACCTGGAGCGCCAGCGTGTCGACGCCCGGCAACGCCGCCAAGGTGTCTTTCAAATGCGCAGCGCCGTAGCGTTGCGAGACGTAGCCGCGCACCGTCAATGAATGGTCTTGCGCAGAAGCGGACAGCGCCGAACACGGCACCTGCGCCAGCACAGGCGCGACAGCGGCTAAGGTCAGCGCGGGTTTGGGCGCGGGCGGCGCAGGAGGTTGTGCTGGGGGTGGTGCCACGGGTGGCGCGGCGATTGGACCGGCACTTGAGGGGGACTCAGGTGCACTCGCTACCGTTGCGGCAGCAACAGGCGCCACCGAAGCCGCTTGATCCGCTGACGCCTCCGAAGCAGCCGCGGCCGGCTGCGTGGCACTCTGACGATTCGGCGCTGACCGCAAAGCAAACACGCCAACCGCCGCGGCACACACCACGGCGAAACCCGCGAACCCCGCCTTGACCAACGTACCCGACTTCTCCGCGCGTGCTTCGTTGTCGAACTCCGCGATGAAACGCGCGACGCTCGGCATGCGCGTGTTGCGATCGAACGAAAGCGCGGCACGCAACGCGCGCCATTGCTTCGCATCGAGATTGGGTGGCCGCTGCGGCTTGAAGTCAGCATTGCGAGCCTGCGTTGCCGACAATCGGTCGAACGGATGGTGGCCCGTCAACAACTCGTAGGTAATGCACCCAAGCGCGTAGATATCGTCACGCGGGTCCGGCTCGCGATGCTCGATCATTTCCGGACTCGCATAGGCGGGCGTCAACGCGCCGAGGCTGCCGGGATCGAACACCGTCGCATCGCTCTCCTCCTCCGGCCGCTGGAACACGCGGGCGATGCCGAAGTCGATTACCTTCACTTCGGCATTCGTCGTGAGAAAGACGTTGGCGGGCTTGAAATCGCAATGCACGAAGCCGTGCTCGTGCGCATAGGCGAGCGCATTGCACATGCCGCGCACAATTGGTAGCGCGGCGCGAACCGGCATTCCCTTATAGCCCGGCGTGCGCAATAGCTGGCTGAGCGGCTTGCCGGTGAGGTACTCCATCGTCAGGTAGACGATCGGTCCGTCGCGGTCGAAGTCGTACACCGTGATGATGTTGCGGTGCGCGAGCACCTGCGCTTTGCGCGCCTCGCGTTGCAGCGCGACGAGCGAATTCGGGTTGCCGCGGAACTGGACGTTGAGCACCTTGATCGCGACATACGGTTTGCGATCCGACGCCTCGAGCTTGCGCATATCGAGCGCTTTGTACACCGTGCCCATCCCGCCGACGCCAAGACATTCCTCGAGGACGAAGCGGTTGTTCAGCGTATCGCCGGTGCCTTTGATCTGATCATGCCCCGGCGCACCGGCGGCATTCGCTGCGCTTGCCGAGCCTGCAGGGTTCGACCCACTCGCCCCACTCGCCCCACTCGTCGAGCGTACTGACGGTATCTCGACGGTGGTCTGTATGCCGGTTTCTTCGCCCCCCGCCGCCACGTTCGAGACGCGCAACTGTTCGATGCGCCGCCGTACTTCGGCGTAGAGATCGTCGGGCAACGGAGATTTGCGATGCGCTACGCCGAGCATTTCCAGCAGCTGCGTGGGACCGAGTCCATCGGTCGTCAACGTGCTGTCGAGTTGAGCGATGAACTCGTCACGTGACAGCTCGCCGCTCTGATAGTCGCGAATCACATGCGCAAGGCTAGCCATTTGTGCGAAGCGCCCCCGCTGCCGTTGGGCCGGATCGCACGCGACCGGAGCCTTTCGGGCTGATAGAAAACCTGTCGTAACCAGTTACATGTGCCGCTTCGATACTAGCTCCCGACCCACGCTTTCGCAAACCAGGATTGCCCCGCTGCGTGCATTGCCGGCGAGTGTCTTGCGACATTCAACAGAATCCGGCGCGTTGTTGGGTGGGCGCCATCAGCAGCCAGTTGTCTGCCAGTGGCCGTACTGCGGCTTCGACGCGGCGGCGTGACGCGAAAGCCTTGTGCATCAAGCCTCCGTCAACTTTCTTAGGAGGCGAGAATAAAACTGGCACAGCCCATGCGTTAGTGACACTCGAGCAGACAAGATGCTCGAACCCAACCGCAAGACTGTGATGTTCCCTTCCAGGATATTTACCATGAACACGCTGATGATCAAAGACCTGTCCATCACCGAACAACTCGACAGCAAGGCCATGAGCGCCGTGCGTGGCGGCTACGGCTACGACTACCCCAGCACGTCGTACTTCAACTTCAGCCCGGTGGTCGCGCCGAACAACAGCAAGAATGTCGACGCTACGCAGTTGATCAGCAACGAGATGAATATCCAGAGCGCCAACGGCAACAACGTTGCGTTCTCCGCAGGCATCACCTCGTCGATCACCCCCTTCGTCACGTCGAGCAACAACATCCACGTCTAGAGCCTGATTCGGCGAAGCGGAGAGGCCCTCGGCAATTTCCGCTTCGCTCCGATCACGCCTGTCTTCCGCGCACCTGTGGAGAATCACCATGTCAGCCCGTCGCTGTGGGGCGCCAATTATGCCAACGTTTAACGGCTTGCAGTAGCGAAGGACCGGGGGCTTCCCTACTGCTGCCTGCTCACATCGAACAGGCGAGCCGCAAGCAGATTTCCTATACTGATAGTGCGACGAGACCTCAGCACACTTAAAGACATACCCGGGCGGCGGCTGGAGAATCACACCGGCCGCTGGCTCAGTCGCTTCCCTGGAGCCGCCATGGCAAAGCTCGTTATCAAGGACCTCACCGACAGCGTCGAACTCGACCGCCAGGCGATGGCCGCCATTGTCGGCGGCGCACGGATCGGTGCGCGTGCGAGTATCGCCGTCCAGTTGGTGCCGGGTTCGGCACGCGTCGTCGACTATCCGCCGGGTTTTCCCGCGGCGCATCAGACCATTGCCGATATGCCCACCGCCGCAGCGCAGCGCAATTCGCCGCGCCGCTAGACACCGGCTCAGACACTCGCCGCAACGGCACGCGCTTAACGCGCGTGCCGTTTTCGTTTGATGCATTTGCGCCTGTTCCGCTTGCCGTGCATATGCGTGCCGGTCGTGCCGGCACACTGCATGGCGCGCTTCGAACCAGATCGATACCGACATCGTCGACAGCCGTATTTGAAGGTCCCTCTTGTAGGACGCGCGAGATGCCTGCAATTGGAAACAAGCGCGGCCGCCGCGCTTTCCCGGCGGCGCTCGACTTGTTCGATTGACCTGGTGAATGTCCGCACGCGGCGACGTTATCGACCGTGCGCTCACCTATGATATTTAGGATGCCACGTGGGTTTATGCCATTCTCGGATAGCACGCGCTATTCGGACGGCACCTTGGCGCAGAAGTGTTTGCGGCGCGGGGCATGTAAAAGCGTCACGCAGCACGAGCGGCGATGACGGCGCGCCACGAGCCGGCATCGCCAATTCATATTTGGAGACACGTAATGAAATTCATCGTGCAATGGGATGGCCTCCCGACGGCGGAAAATTCTGTCATCGAGCGCTTCATGAAAACCGGCGCCCAAGCGCCTGAAGGCGTCAAACTGCTGGGGCGCTGGCATGCGGTCGGCGGATTGCATGGCTTTGCGGTCGTCGAGGCGGAAGATACGCGCGGACTGGCGGCGCTGTCGCTCGACTGGGGCGATTTACTGACGATGAGCATCGTCCCCGCGATGACTGACGAGGATCTCGGCGCGGCATTGGGCGCGCATCAGGCAGCACGCAAATAAGTGCGCAAGCCAGTGAGCAAATAAGACGATCATGACGCCCAGCCTCGACAAGCCTCAACCCAGCGGACAACTCCTGCCGTTTCGCGAGTCGCTGCTGGCGATGCTCGGTATCGCCTTCGTCTCGATGCTGGTGGCGCTCGATCAAACCATTGTCGGCACCGCACTGCCGCGCATCGTCGCCGATCTGAAGGGCTTCGATCTGTACGCATGGGTCGCGACGGCTTACATGCTGGCTTCGGTGATCACCATTCCGATCTTCGGGCGGCTGGGTGATCTGTTCGGCCGCAAGCCGTTTCTGATCGCTGCGATTCTGCTGTTTACCGGCGCGTCTGTACTGTGCGGGTTCGCCACCAGCATGCTGTTGCTAGTCATCTCTCGGGGTCTGCAAGGGATTGGCGGCGGCATTCTGATCGGCACGGTGTTCGCCACCGTCGCCGATCTGTTTCCCAATCCGAAGCTGCGGCTGCGCTGGCTCGTGTTCGTCACGTCCGCGTTCGGGGTCGCCAATATGTTCGGGCCGACGCTCGGAGGCATGCTCACGCAATTCGGCGGCTGGCGGCTGGTGTTCTTCGTCAACGTACCGGTTGGCGTCGTGTCGCTGCTGTTCGTGCAGCGCTTCTTGCCGCCGCTGCACCACCTGCGGCAGAAGGGCCCCGTGCGGCTCGACTGGCTCGGCGCGTTCGTGATCGCGGTCACGTTCGGCGCGCTGCAATTGCTGATCGAATTGTTTCCGAAGTACGGCGTCGACACGATAACAATCGTGCTGGCCGTCGTTGCGGCGAGTTTCGCACTGACGCTGTGGCTATGGGAGCGGAGGATTAAGTATCCGATCATTCCGGTGGATATGCTGTTGGACCGCAAGCTCTCCGCGCTCTTCGCGATGTCGGTGCTCGGTGGTTTCGCGCTGTTTTCTCTGGTGTTTTATGTGCCTCTGCTGTTTCAGGGCGGGTATGCGATGTCCGCGCACGACTCCGGCATGCTGATCACGCCCCTGCTGCTCGGTACGACGGTCGGCAGCGTGGTGAACAATCGTATCGTCACACGGATCCGCCGCGCGAACGGCATCATGTATGTCGGCTTTGCGCTGTCCGCGCTGGCCTGTCTGAGCGTAATCGTACTCAGAGGTACCGAGCCACACCTGGTGTGGATGTCGTGCATGGGCATCAGCGGTCTCGGGCTCGGTCTGGTGGCAACCAGTCTGACGGTCTGTTCACAGCAGATCGTTGCGCGTGACCAGCTCGGCGCGGCAACTGCGCTGCTGCAATCGCTACGTACTTTCGGTGGGATGCTGGGCACGGTGATGACGGGCGCGTTGCTTGGGCATCTCTACACGCAGGGCGTGCATCGCTCGCTCGCCTCGTATCAGGCGACGCAGTGGTTCAAATCGTTTGCGAGCCCCGAGCTGCTAGTGGACCGTGCGGAGCAGGCGGCGTTGATCAATCGTCTGGTGAGCGCCGGGCATGCGGGCGACGCGATGATGAATTCCGCGCGTGATGCGCTCGTGCAGTCGATTCATATCGGCATTCTGGTGGCAGGCGCCGCCGCGTTGATCGGGTTGTGCCTCGCGTGGTTCGTGCCGCCGGTGCGGATCAGTTATCCGGAAACGGAGTTGATGCCCGGCGAACAGACGCAGGCTGACGCGCTTCCGCCGCGGGGTAACGTGCTTTGAGCAACACTTTTCTCAAGCTACCGCATGGAATCCTTGCGTGATCCAAAAAAACCTGAATTAAAGGGAATATTCGACACACTACCCACGCGAACGGTGGTCGGAAAGCTTGACCGGACAATTGCGATTTCTTACCATTGGCGTCGCCGCTTGCGCACTACAACCAACTCGCTCTCACCCAAGCGCGCCCATAAAACAAGGCCAAAACTAAACAACGAGATCTTCCGGGGTTCTTGCATGACAATGGATGAAGACATCGCGCACGTGGCGCGTGTGATGGCGCCGTCGCTGCGTGCCTTTCGTGGTGAACCTGTACTGCTACCAGCATATTGGCGAAAGCGACTACAACGCATACAGGATGAATTCTCTCTGACCGCTTTGCAAACATTCCAGATCGAGCATTTGCTTGGGGAGCTTGATCGGTTTGAGGCGGAACAATGCCGGGGGATTTAGAGGGCCTAACGCGCGGGATCGGAGCACGCGTTACGAAAACAGGCCCTACCAATTGGCATGACTATTGCTGAAGAACAGTGCGCGAAATCGTTCGCGTCACTTCTCCACACGAGCGTCGAGCCAATCCGGCCGCCCCCGACATGCGTATCCTGATCGTAGCTGCCCAATTTCCCACCCTCTCCGAAACCTTCGTCATTGAGCAAGCGAATGCGTTGAAGCTCGCGGGCGCCGACGTCGAAGTGTTAACGCTCCGCCCAGGCGATCGGGATGTCCTAAGAACGATCGCAACGGAGTTTTCGGTCCACGCGGTCCAGCCTGACAGCGTAACCCGCGCCATGAAGCTCGCATCACTCCTGGCGTTTCCGGTCGTTGCGATGCTGTCGTCGCGCGGCCGCAAAGCGTTGCGCGCGGCGATCGCGGCAACTCGCCATGGGCTCGTGTCTCACGCGAAGCAGATCGCACAACTGTTCTATCAAGGCCCTGCCCGTCGATACGACGCGATCGTCGCGCACTTCGGCCCAACCGGCGTCGCGGCACAGTATCTTCGCGAGGCGGGCTTGATCGAAGGCGCTTTAGGGACCGTCTTTCACGGCTACGACGTCAGCATGACCGAGGTCGTGGAACGCTACGCTCCGCACTATCGCAGGCTGTTCGAGTCGGGCGATTTGTTCATGCCCGTCAGTGACTTCTGGGCAGAGCGGCTCCGCGGATGGGGTTGCGATCACCGGAAAATACACGTCGTACGCATGGGCATCGACGTCGATCGATTCGACTATGCCCCCCCGGTTCCACCTAACCGCCAGTTCGAACTGCTCGCCGTGGGACGGCTGACGGAGAAGAAAGGCATCGAATACACGATTCGCGCGGTGGCAATGATCGACGCGCCGGTGAAGTTGACCATCATCGGGGGCGGCGAATTGCTCGAACCGCTTCGACAGCTTGTGGCAACGTTGAATGTCGAGGAGCGCGTACAGTTTCTCGGCAAACAGGCGCACTCGGAAGTCGCACGCCGGTTGCGTCACGCGAACGCATTCCTGTTGCCGTCCGTCACATCCAGCACCGGCGACATGGAAGGCATACCCGTCGCATTGATCGAAGCAATGGCGGCCGGCTTGCTCGTCATCTCCTCAAGGCATAGCGGCATTCCCGAACTGATCGTCGATCGGCAAACCGGGTTCCTCGTCGACGAGCGCGATGTCGAGGCATTGGCCAAGGTCATCGAAGCGATCAGTCGCGGGCAGTTCGATTTGCCGGCTATCACGCTTGCCGCTCGGGAGACTGTGGTTAGGCGCTTCAATTCCTCGGTGGAGGCGTCTAGGTTGATCGACCATTTGCGCCTCGTCTGCAAGGCGAAAGGCGTGGACCATCCAGTCGCAAGAAACCGGTTTCACTCATCAACCTCGACTTCTGCATGACGCGTCGCGGACGCTAAAGGATGTTCCCTTTAACCGTAACGTAGTAACACGTCCCCCGTAACACGCCCCTACTTTAGACACTGCGGATGGTTCTTCCGCGTGTCTAATTCCATATCGACAAACACTAAAAGCACTTAGCCGAGTCCTTGACGCTTAAGAACGGCCGATGTTGCGCCGCTTAAGCGCTATGGCACGCAACCTGCTTTTATCAGTGACAAAGGGACGACGGGGAGTCCTTGCCAATCTGGCGATCGAACTAGCTTTCCATGGCTCGACGCGAGCGCATATCCCGTTTCTCGCAATCATTGAAGCGTGCCGGTATGCGTCGATCCAATTACCTGTCAACACCATCCGACTCTCAGCGCCACATTCCCACGCTAAGGCTTTCACGCGCAGCGTGGCTCCTGATCGCGCTTTGTAACGCGGGAACCGCACACGCACAAACGGATTGGAGCTCGTCGTCTACCGATAAGGGTTCGTACGCTGCCACATATGGCACGTACAGCGACGACACGTCCGACACCGAGAGCGACTACACCGCGTTAATGCCTCGTCAGTCGAGCCTGTCACCGTCTTCCAAATTTGCGTCGACAGGCACACATCAGGGCAGCACATCACGACGATCTACGAGCGCGACCTCGCGCAGCACTCTCGACTCCAGCTTTAAAGGCAAGACCGGTACGTTTGCTTCGCGTGCGGCCTGGAGCAAAAACCGCTCGGCAACCGACCCGACTTCTAGCGACTACATGGGCCAGTCCGACACGGACACCGGTTCGTATATGGCCACGACCTCGTCACTCAGGGCGGGCGCACGCGCGACCGGCAGCAAGAACCGCGCGCTGGAAAACATCGACGCGAGCGCACCGGGCATCTATCCGGGCGGCCAATACAGCACCACGGACAACGCTTCGGCAATCTATGCGCCGGTATGGAAAGCCGATCCGTATCCTGTTTATTGACGCAAGCAGTTTGGCATGCGTTCAAGGATTGAAAGCTTTAACTGGCAGTCCGAATGACAACATAAATCACCGGGGAAAGAAAAATGACACATCTACGTCGATACACACAACGGGCCCAAACAACAGCACTCATCCGAAAGCGCCCGTCATAGCACGCTGATCGCCTAAGCAAGACGCTACGTCCGACACACCGCCTTTCAGACGAATCACTCGTCTCGCTTCGTCACGCCTTGACGTTTTGACGCCCTGGATAGCCGACCCGCTCGAGTCGCGCCAACACAAGACGGACGCACGTCGGATTTGACCGCCAACCTATACGCGAAACCGACTATGACAAGCAACGCACTGCCATTCAGAAATACTCGCGATCTGCTCAGCCACACCAATCTGCTCGATAACGAAGACCATGTCTTCGACATGATCAACACCACGCAAAGCGTTGCAGAGCACCCCATTATTGTTTCGTGGGTGAATGCGCACGCTGTGATGCTCGCTAAAAAAAATCCCGCGTTTTCCGAAACGTTGTCGCGATCGGATCTGATTTTCCGCGACGGTATCGGCGTCTCCATTCTTTTGCGTATGCTTGGTATCGATCCGCGCGGCAACATGAACGGCACCGACCTGATTCCGCAAATCGTTCGCGCTTTTGAGGGCCGTTCGATTGCGCTGTTCGGCACCGTCGAGCCGTATCTGTCGCAGGCCACTGAAGCCTTTAGCCGCCAGGGCGCACGTGTCGTCGCAACGATGGACGGGTTTCAGGATCCGCAAGCGTATGTCGAACGTCTCGAAGGGCTCGACGTGGATCTGGTGGTATTGGGCATGGGCATGCCCAAGCAGGAAGGTGTCGCCGCGTTGCTGGCCGAGCGCATCGCCAAGCCTTGCGTGATTCTCAACGGCGGCGCGATCCTCGACTTCATGGCGGGACGTTTTCCGCGCGCGCCGCGCGTGTGGCGTCAGCTGAAACTGGAATGGCTGTTCCGCGTGATTCTCGAACCTAAGCGACTGTGGCGCCGGTATCTGCTAGGCGGCGTGAGCTTCGTCGCGCATGCGGCGCAGATTGCGATTTCCGCTCGCATGGAACGGTAGTTGTCGATTGAAGAGTCCGCCGGGTCTGCAAATCAGACACGGCACAAAATCACTCCCGATCGCTACGAACCCAGCCCACGCGACGACCGACGATCAGACTGACATACATCGGTACCTTGCGCAGCATATACAGCGGGATATATAACGCGTCCGATCCGGCAAGCAGGTCGCGACCGCTCGTCCACCATGCCATGACGATCGCGCTCGCCGTCAAGCACAGCGATACGCATTGAATAAACACGGGGATCACGCTGCCGCCCAATGCATGAAAACACGCACTGACGGCGAAGCACGCTATCTGAGCAAACACCAGCAAGGTCAACGGCACCACAATGAGATCGAGTGCCGTTGCCAGACACGTCCACGAGCGACGCATGATCGCCGATAGCAGCAAACGCGGAAACATATGCGCAATCGTGCTCAGGTGCCCCTGCTCCCAGCGCTTTCGTTGCGCGTGGTGTCCTGTGTCCGACGACGGAAGCGGACTGGTCACAAGCGCCTCGGGACAATAGAGCGGCGGCCGTCCGGCCAGTGTCAGATCGATCCCAAGCGCGAGGTCTTCCACGATGTTCGACGTTGCGAGTTGAACACCGGAGAGCACCGGCCATGGAAATGCCATTCCGCTGCCATTCAGCGAACAGGGTGCGGCGAGTCCAAGATTGCCGAGCGGCCGAACGTGATTTTTCAACCGCACCGCGAACGCCGATACACGCGCGCCAAGACCTGCGGACGGAGGCGCGTTCAATGCATAGCGCGCCTGAACCGGGCGCGTTGTCGCATAGGCGAGCTTCGCCAGCTTGCCGATCGCGCCCGGCGCGACTTCGCAATCGGCGTCGATGAAGATCACGACATCGGGCGCGCCGGACTGCGCGAGATACGCAACGCCATAGTCCAGCGCGAAACCCTTGCCTCGGCGCTGCGCATCGGCGCGAACGAGTACTTCCGCACCCGCTTTCATGCCGACGTCGGCGGTGTCGTCGGTGCAGTTGTCTGCGACCACGACGACACGATCCCGCCTGCGCAATTGCGGCAATACCGTGGCAAGCAACTGCGCCAGCATCTTCGTTTCATTGTGCGCAGGCACGACGACGGCGATGCGCGGTGGCGTTGCGAATTCGTCCACACAAGACGATCGCCGCTTGAACGTCGCCACCATCACCTGAACGAACAGCGTCGCCGAAGGAACCGACACGATCAGAACGGCAACCGTCAAGATTGCACTCGCAGTCTCGCTCATCACCACCCCCTCAGGCTCGACGGCTCCAACTGCCCCGCAAAAAGCCGCGCCAACAGTCCGGCCTCCCGCGCCTGATCGTGGCGCTCCTTGATCAGACGCCGCCCACGATCGCCCATTTCCGAATGCGTGTCTTCATGCGCGGCGATGCATTGGCGAATCGCGCCAGACAGCGACTCGACCGAGCCGGGCGAGTAAAGCCAGCCGGTTTTATCGGTCTGCACGAGTTCGGGAATCGCAGCGATATCCGCGGCAATCACGGCCCGCCCGAGGGACATGGCCTCCATGATCACGATCGGCAAGCCTTCGGCAAAACTGCCCAGCACCAGGCCACGCCCTGCGATCAATGCGTCGCGGACGCCCTCGGTGTCCTTCCAGCCAGTAATTTGCACGGCATGCTCGATCCCTTCGTTGCGAATCAGTGCCTCGATTTCCACACGCATTTCGCCATCGCCGATCAGCATCAGTTCGAGATCGGGAATATCGTCGATAACATTTGCCAGCGCTCTCACCAGCAACATGTGACCTTTCTGCGCCGCAAGACGGCCGACACACACGAGCCGCCTTGGATGCGCGGGCGTCGCATAGCCGGTCGCACCGAACGACGCGTCGATCCCGCATCGGACGATCACCACTTTCTGCCAGTCCTCATACGCGCACCATCGATAGATCTGACTCGCGCAGAAATCGCTGATCGCAATGACGAATTTCGCGTGCCGCACCTTCTTGCTGAGCTTGATGAATTCGGGCTTATCGAACTCGTCGGGACCGTGGACTGTAAAGCTATACGGAATGCCCGACAGCGTCGACGCATGCATCGCCACCTCGGTCGAATTGGTGCCGAAATGCGCATGCAGATGCGTGATGCCGCGACCTTTCATCAGACGCGCGAGAAGGCATGCTTCGGCTAGGGTGATGATATGCAATGCAACACTGCGGTCGCTTTTTCGCACCATTCCCAGCGTATGACCCAGTGCCCGAAAGAAGCGCCCCGTATTGGCCAGCAGCTGATAGAGCACCGCGAACAGCAGCGGCAGCAGTCCACCGCGAAGCAGGTATTCGGTCAGGTTGCGCTCGGCGATATCGGTCGGGTCCACCACATTCTCGGTCCATCCGCGTATCGCATAGCGGCACACCTGCACGCCATGACTCTCCAGTGCAAGGATTTCCCGCCGAATAAAACTATGGCTGACCTTAGGGTATTGATTGACCACGTATGCAACTTTCATTTTTATTCCCCGCCCTCTCACCTTCAGATGCAACTTCAACTTCCACTAAGCTTTGAGCACTTCCAGACGGATCGCAGCAGCAGGCCCCGGATGCTTCAGCACATGAACGACGCAAAGCGGCGCACCGTCGCGCGGTATGGCAATCGAGTCGGTTTCTCTCGGTCTGAGAGACCGCGTTGCGCCAAGGCGCCGCGCGCCATCTCCGGTCCGGATCTCGAACGAGGCCTCACACTCGCCCGCACCGGACGCGATAATCCGATAGACGCTTCCCGCTTGCGGGTTCGTGTACCAACGCATCGAGTCTTGCCATTTGAACCACCCTGCCGGCGACGCGTCGTCTCTCAGGTAAAGAAGTTTTCGAAACACAAGCGGCTGATCGCACGCGGGCAGCGTGAGCAGTCCGCTTGTCGTGTCGAATTCACAAGTGGGCTGCCCGGTTCCATTTGCAAAGGTCCACGGTCCGCGCATCGACAGCAGGTTCATGTCCGACCATGCGGATGGCGCAAATCTCGCACCGTTCGCGTCCAGCCATCCTTCAACGGACATCACCGGTCGCAGCGCATCGCGTATGCGCGTCAAATCCGTCTCCCAACCGCTGTTCCGCGCGCCGGTCCCGCTTCGCGACTGCGACCACGCACTGCCGATCTCGCCGTAGAACGCAAACGTGCCGACCGTCTGATCCACCAGGCGCGCGCCGAATGTCTTCAGCGTGCGCGCAATGGCGCGCGCGTGCGGGAACGCCAAACTCGCTTCGTCGAAATCGTGCGGCAACATCAGCAGGGTGCCCATCGCGAACGGCCCCGTGTAACGCGTGCCGCCGTCGCGGTCTTCCAGCGTCGCGGGAAACACCGGCCCACTGCGCAGCACGTTGGCGTCGGCGGCCACGGCTATCGCATGAGACAGCTCGAGCAATTCCGCTTCGTGAATGCGCAACAATCCCCCAGCAGTCGATACGCCCGCCGCGCGCGGTCCGTCGGGTCTTTCGGGCGAGCCCCAACCGCCGCCACCCGCCTGGACAACCGTGTACTTTTTGGCACGCCACATCCGGGCGTTGGCGTCGTACTTCATGCCGTAGAACGAGTGAATCAATCCGCTCACACGATCATAGATTTCGCAGTGACCATCTGTGCCCGTCGCCGGTTGCGTATCCGCAGGAAAGTGCGGAATCACCACGTTGCGATGGCGCAATTCGTCGGACACCCACGGCCCGTGAGCGTCTTGAGCGCCGGCAATACTGACAGGCGGATCGGACGACGTTGCCTCGAACACGCGGCTTGAAAACTGTCCCTGCTCCAGATACGCCCGGTTATTCGTTGCGGGGATCGCCGTATTTCCAAGCACAGGATTCAGCGGCCTTGCATTCCACAATGACTGCGGCGAGAAAGGCTTTTCGAACAGATCCACTGATTTTGGCTGCGGCTGTGCATGCGCGACGCCGCTCAATGAAGCGAATCCGCCAACCATCGGCGCGATCGCGATCGACTTCGCCACCCGCCGTCGAAACATGTTCGTTTTCATGTCACTGCTCCTGTCGAAGACCCGTACAAGCTCACGTCCCTTGCTTCAAGGCAAGCGCGCGGAATAGCCGCTTTTTGATACCATCAATGCGGTACTTGATCAGCAGCTTGACCGTCGCAGCCCACGCGCCGAACGTCGCCCGAATCCACACCACGGAAGACAACTCAGCGCGCGACATGCCGTTACGCAACGACGCCGCGGCCAGCCGGTACTCAGGCATCAGTAGATAAGGCCCGGCAAAGTGGCAGATCGCGGGATGCACCAGACCGTCGTATCGCTCGAAGCTGCAATAGCCGACGATAGGGTCGATATTCAGCGTACCTTTCAATCCGGTCGGCGTGCGCATCAGCCGTCCACCGTCCCGGTACAGATTCAGGAAGCCGAGTTTCGACAGCGCGAGCGCGATCACCGTTTCATCGCCCGGTCCGCCACGGTCGAATGCTCTTAAGCCGTAGTGCCGATAGTCGTTGAAGTACTCGCGTGCCGCTGAAAAAACCGCAGTCGCTTCCGGCGAACGTCTGAAGTAGTAGACGCCGCCGTTGAACTTGGGAAACGCCTCGCCGCCGACCTTCGTCAGCGCGGCGCGCAAGTCGTCGACATACTCGTCTGTGCCGTCGATCGGGGTCAACAGATCGACGATCGGCGTGATCGGATAGCGGCGAATCTCGTCGAGTTCATCGCCGAAATCGCGCGCTGCGATGCAGTCCGAGTCGATGAAGAACGTCTCTTCGAATGGCGAATAGCGGTCCAGCAACAGCTTTTGCGCAGTCGCGATTGGCATCGAGTGATCAACCGGAATCAGCACGTCGCAGTATGCGCGCATCGTTTCGCTGTCGGACACAATCGCAATCGGTACGCCCGGCATGTTACGTCGCAACGACAACGATAAGGTCTCAGCCTGCTTCAGATAGCGATTCGCACCGGTTGCTATCGTGATGAAGCCCAAACCCCTGAAACGCGCCGCATTCTCTGCTGTCGCGCCATGTATCGCATCTGTGCCCATCACGTCACTCCCACGATGTTCGACAAGCCAACGCCCGTAAAGACCGAACCGCTTCTCGCGGTCTTAAGCACGGATCGCACTCAACACGCTCAATGCACTGTGGCGGATACTCGCGCGCAAAATCCTCAGAAACAGCGCGGGTGACGCGCGCCATTTGAACAGCCGGAGCCAGTCTTCGAACGTCGGACGCGTGCCGTAAAACGGCGAGAAGATTTGCATGTACAAACGGTGATGAAGATGCTTCGGCACATCCAGATGCTTGCTCGAGATCAGATCGAACGCGCGTCGCAGTGAATGGGTGTTGGCGGAGATGCGGTCGCGTCGCGGGTCCACATAGCAGACGTAAGTCGCGTCCTTCTCTCTGAGCGCCGCGCCGTGCGACTGAACCAGCCGCATGAACATCTCGAGATCCTGCCAGGCGGGAAGATCCTTGTCGTAGCCACCTATCTTCAGAATCCGCTCGAGCGGACAGAAAATCTGGTTGCCGATAAAGTTATGCGTGAACAGATCCGCGTAGCTGACCGAGTCTTTCCGGTCCACCGTGACGGTTGCGTTAACGCCGTCCGTCATCACGCTCTCTGTGAAGAGGCACGAGATGGATTGGGCCGCGTCGCCCAGCGATTCCCATTTCGCTACCAGCAACGCGATCCGGTCGGGCAGAAACTCGTCGTCGTCGTCGAGGCCGGTGACGTATTGCGCATTGGCAAGACGAATCGCGAGGTTACGCGCGGACGGCGCTCCCATCGATTTCTCTGTATGGAACACGGTCAGGCGCGGTTCACGGGCAGCGAGTGCGTCGAGGAACTGGCGCGTGTCGTCGGTCGAGCCGTCGTTCACGACGATTGCCGCGATATTCGTGTACGTCTGCCCGAACACCGACGCGAGCGCCCTCTCCAGCAGAACCCGCCTGTTCTTCGTCGGAATGATGATCGCAACCTGTTCGCACGCGTTTGCGTTCAAGCTCGCGGCCGGAGTCTCCGTGGACTGTGGTGCGCCAGTTGACGGCGCACCTTCGATGAGGCGTAGATCAGCGCGCATGGCTGTAGTACCCGGCGCCATACTTGACTCGCTGCTGCGGGATATCGGTCAGAAGCGCGCCCTTGATCGACACGCCCGCATGAAGAAGGCGGTTCGCCGTCTCCGTCACTTCGCCGATCGGGCTATGACCGAAACGGAACACCAGCAATGACACGCCTGCGTGTTTGCAGATCAATACCGGATCGGTGACGGCGAGTACCGGCGGGGTGTCGATAATCACGACATCGTATGCGGCTGAACATTCGTCGAGGACCTTTGTAAAGCGCTCGCGCAACAACAACTCGGACGGATTCTTTTCGTCCGAGCCGCGCGGCAGCACATCGACGCCAGGCAACACATCGCGAACAATGCTGTCGTGCAGACCGCGACCGCGGATCACGTCCGACAAACCCGGCGAACGCGGCATGCCCAGCACGGTATCGAGAACCCCGCGCCGCATATCGCCGTCGATCAGCAAGACGCGCTTGTCGCCGCTCGCAAGCACAGCGGCAAGGTTTAGCGCGATGAACGACTTGCCTGCTTCGGGGCGTGGGCCGGTTAGCGCGATGATATTGTTGGACGCTTCGCCAAGACCGAACTTCAACGCGGTGCGCAGACTGCGAATGCCTTCTACCGCGATATCGTCCGGGGCGGCCAGCGCGAGCACGTTGGCATCGCCCGGCTGGTTGCGACCGAGGCGCCGGTTCATGCGACGCTGCGCAAAGCTTCGCGGTACCGCCGCAAACACCGGCACGCCGAGTGCCGTTTCGATCTCGCTCGCCGTCTCGACGCCGCCAAACACGGCGCGTCTCACGAACGACAGCCCTACGCCCGCGAACAGACCCAGCACTGACGTGATCGCAACGATGATCCAGCGTTTGGGCCACACCGCCGTCTCGGGCGTCACCGCGAAATCGACAAGCCGCACATTGCCGAGCTGCCCCGCCTTCGTGATCCGCAATTGCTGCGCACTGTCGAGCAGACTCGTATAAAGTTCCGTGTCGACACGCACGTCACGCAGCAAACGCAGTGCGGATTGCTCGGTTTCCGGCAGCCCCGCGACGTTTTTGCTCAGCGACTCCTGTTGACCTTGCAGCGCCGTGATCTGCGAATCCAGCGCGACGACCGCGGGATGCGTGTCGGCAAAACGCTGACTCATTTCCAGACGGCGTTGCTGAAGCTCGGTGAGTTTCGCCTTGTTATCGACGACCTGCTGCAGTAGCAAACGCTCTTCTTCCGAGATGTTCGCCGTGCCTTTCCTGTTGCGGAAATCGTTATAGCGCGTCTCCGCCTGCTCCAGTTCCTTGCGCAGATCCGGTAGCTGATGGTTCAGGAATTCCAGCGCTTTCTCCGCGTCCGCGGACTTGCGATCGATGTTCTGCTGCAGATAAGCCTGAGCCAGAGAATTGACGATGTCGGCGGTGCGGGTTGCGTCGGTGCCATCGAGCGACAGCTTGATGATATCGGCCTGCTTGCTCTTCTCGTCGATCTTCAACGCGTTTTGCAGGGTGGCGGTCGCCTTGAGCGGCGATGTCCGCATCAACCGGAACTCAGTGCCCGGTCGCGCGACCAGACGATCGACCATCACCTCGACAAACCGGCCGCGCGCCAGCGTACCTGCCGTGCCATGCAACACCGGCTTATGGTCTGCGTCGAATAGATCGTACGCACCATTTTCCCTTGCGATGAGCGTGTAACGGGTTTCGTAGTCGTCGCGCGGCACATTGAAGGTGGACACGGCGATCTTCTCGCCGCCCCACGCGAATTTCGACAACCCCGGAAGCGGTGACGCGAGCTCTTCGCTCCCGTTGAAACGTGCGATCGCCGCGCCGATCACCGGGAAATAATGCGGCGAAGCGGTGATGTCCAGATGCAGGTTATGGACGGCCTGATCGGCCACCAGCCGCGACTTGACCACTTCGATTTCAGACGCCGCGGTCTGCTTGGTATCGAAAATCGACGCGAGCCCATTCAATGCGCCTTGCGCGGGATTGATGCTCTCTTCGATCTGGAACATTGCGTCCGCACGATAGACCGGACTGGCGAGCAGCGAATACGCGACACCGGCACACGCGCCCGCGATGGTCCACGCTGCGATTGTCTTCCATTTTTCACGCACCACGGAGAGATAGTTGGACAGATCGATCTCTTCATCGCCGGCCGGCGCGATACGGTAGGGTTTATGAATTAGTTGCATGTGCTTGAATAGGTGAGGTTGCCGATCAGCTCGAGCCAGTGTTCGAGTCCGCATTCGATCTGGGCGAGGCATGCTTCGAATGCATCACGCCGTAACCGGTATGGATCTACAACGTCGATCTGTTCTTTATGTCCAAGCCGGTACACCTTCCCAATCGCGAACGGATGCGCGATTTCGATGCGCTTGCATTGCGCCCGCGTCATCGCGAGTACGATCTGCGCGGACCTGACGTGCTGCAATTCGAGTTGTCTGCCGACATGCGCGCCGATATCGATCCCACGTTCAGCCATCAAGCCGCGTGCAATCGGATCGGCGCGCTGCCCGACCAGCGCGCTCAGCCCCGCCGACATCACATCGACACCCGGCAGCGCATTCGCGAGAAGACCTTGAGCCATTGGGCTGCGGCAAATATTGCCTTCGCAGACGATGAGAATTTCGCTGATCATTTGGCTATCAACGCACCGGTAAGCGCTGCATTGACGCCCGGCAGCAGCAGTTGAAGGACACGGCTAAAGCGCACCAGACCGTTACCGTCCACGTAGACGACATCGCGCGGCTGCAACTCGAACTGGTTGGCCAGCACCATCGATACCGGCGATTGCCCGTCGAGATGGAAGACCTTGAGATCGCTTTGGTCCTTGCCGCGAATCACGTAGATTTGCGCCGCATCGGCACTCGCGGTGTTGATGCTGCCCGCCTGAGAAAGCGCATCGCTCAGGGTGAGCGTGCCGGACCTCATCGGCACGGCCGTGGTCGGACGGTTGACCTCGCCCATCACATAGACACCGTTGTCGTCACGGGCCACCACGCGCAGCAGATCGCCGCCCTTCAACACGATTTCTGCCGGGTTGACGCCCTTCGCAATCATCTGCGACAGATCGAGCCGGTACGTCGCGCCGTCTCTGACGAGGATCATGCGGCTCTGGTCGGCTGTCGTCGCGAAGCCTCCAGCCCGGCCGATCGCTTCGTACAAGGTCATCTGGATATCGTTGACCGGCTGCGGACCAGGCACCTTGACCTCGCCATCGACATAGACTTGCTGCGACCGGTACGACGCGACACGTACCGTCAGTTGTGGCCTGATGAACACCTTGGCGAGCTGCGCGTAAAGCTCGACGCGCATTTGCTCGACCGTCTTGCCGACCGCCGGCACGTTGCCGACATAGGGGAATTGCACGTTGCCAAGGCTGTCGATGACAAAACCTTGCGGCGGATCGTTCGGGCGGCTCGTGGCAGGCGCTGTTTGCGTTCCCAACGCGGCATTGAGCTCCGGGTGGTCCCATACC
This sequence comes from Paraburkholderia elongata, assembly GCF_013177735.1. GTDB lineage: Bacteria > Pseudomonadota > Gammaproteobacteria > Burkholderiales > Burkholderiaceae > Paraburkholderia > Paraburkholderia elongata. The sequence goes on from NZ_WOEZ01000140.1 coordinate 74,615, forward strand.
GTGATCTGCAGCACGTCGCCTACGCCGAGCCGATACGCGCCCGCTTTCGCGAACAGCGTCTGGTTCTCTTCGACGCTCTTTCGTGCGCCGGCATCCTGTATCTGCCGGATCAACGTGAGGTCGATCGGCGTAATGGAGATACCCAGATCCGACGCGGGGGTCGCCTCGCCCGCGCTGACCGCCGGCACGCTCGGCGATTTCCCCATCTTCATGCCCGGTGCAACAGCGCATGCGCCAAGTGTTGCCGTTATTGCGGCGCAGGCGGCTACGCGAGCCAACGCGCGCAAAAACGGCCTGACGCTAATCCCCGTGGATAAATAATGATTCACCAACGCCCCGTATTTTATTTAGAGCTACTGTCTCGCCTGGCCGCAAGTCGCGCGGATGGAGCAGCGTCTCTTCTCTCATGCAACCCGAACGTCGAACCGCAACGATCGGCCCCCGATACACTTCTCGATCTAGTAGGCTGCGAAGGCCGCACCGTTGTTCTTTCGATTAGATCCGGCGCGCCTGCAATAAAATTATCTATATTTGAACCAACAGCACTTCTGGTCTGAAATTCTGTTTTTACCTTCATCGACTCAACCTTCCCCGCCCTGGCGTCCGTCAAACGCGCGTTGGATGCAAGCGCCGTCAGGAGGGAAGAATTCATTGCTTATTCCTCTAATGCAGAAAACGTGCCATCGGTACGGACATTCGCAAAAGAAGCGGGCGGGTCTTTCCCATCCCCTTCAGATAGGGGACCTCGTCGATTTTTGTTCGGACTGGCATCGCGGCGATCTGGTGCGGCGCAAAAACGTTACGTGACATCGCTTGCGTGCCGTCCACGTTGTTACGTAACCCCGCAACCGGCATTCAGATGGGTCATTCATAACACGCTGCATCGAACGCGCTTCTCTGCAACAGATTCGTACAGCCGCTTGTCCACCCGAACATCGCCATGCGGGTCTTCCTAATCGTTTCGCACGGTTGAGGAGGCGCTTGAATGCCACGTCCCTTGAGCGAATCCAACTCAAATAAGAGATTGGTACGGATGTTGCGTAAGAAGGCTCAGCTTTTTGAAAAGCGCTGCGTCGGGTACGTCATCAGGTGTTACGGGGGCAATGGGGTTTGCCAACCGGATGACGCGCGAAGCATCAATAAATATCGACACCGCGAATACCATGAAAATAACCATAGTCGGCACCGGATACGTGGGCCTTGTGACGGCCGCGTGCCTCGCAGAACTCGGCAATGAGGTCTTTTGTCTCGATGTCGACTCACACAAGATCGACGCGCTCAATAGCGGTCATATTCCGATTCACGAACCGGGCCTCGATGCGATCATCAGCCGGAATCGCTCGGCTGGACGGATTAGCTTTTCGACCGATATCCGGGCCAGCGTGGAACACGGCGACCTGCAATTCATTGCCGTCGGCACACCGTCCGACGAAGACGGCTCCGCAGACCTTCAGTACGTGCTCGCAGCGGCGCGCAATATCGGCCGCTATATGACCGGCTTCAAGGTGATCGTCGATAAATCCGCCGTACCGGTTGGGACGGGCGAAAGAGTACGACGCGTCATCGAACAGGAACTGACGCGACGCGAGATCAACGATCCGGCGCACACATTCTCGGTGATTTCGAATCCGGAATTCCTTAAGGAAGGCGCAGCGGTAGAAGACTTCATGCGGCCCGACCGGATCGTGATCGGTGTCGAAGCAGACGGCGCGAATAGCCGCCGTGCCGGCGATATGATGCGTCGCCTGTATGCGCCGTTCAACCGGAACCACGAACGTACGCTGTATATGGATATCCGGTCGGCGGAATTCACGAAGTACGCAGCCAATGCGATGCTCGCCACGCGCATTTCGTTCATGAACGAGATGGCCAATCTGTCCGATCGGGTCGGCGCCGATATCGAAGCAGTGCGACGCGGGATCGGCGCGGACCCGCGCATCGGCTATCACTTTCTGTACGCCGGTTGCGGCTACGGCGGCTCGTGTTTTCCGAAAGACGTGCGCGCATTGATCTCGACCGGGCTTGAAGTCGGCGAGGACCTGAAAATTCTCGGCGCGGTCGAATCCGTGAACGATCGTCAGAAGGACGTGCTGATCCGGAAGATCACTCGCGCCTACGGCGACGATCTGTCCTCGATGACATTTGCGGTCTGGGGGCTCGCGTTCAAACCGAATACCGACGACATGCGCGAAGCGCCGAGCCGACGCCTCATCGCCGATCTGCTCGCGCGCGGCGCGCGGGTCCGCGCATACGATCCGGTCGCGATGGACGCGGCACGAGCCGTTTTGGAAGATGATCTCGCGCGACAGCGCGGCACGTTCTCCAGACTGACGTTCGCGGCCAACCCGATCGAGACGGTCGAGGATGCGGACGCACTCGTCGTCGTAACCGAATGGAAAGAGTTCAAGAGCCCGGACTTCGGCGAACTGCACCGTGCGATGAAAGCGCCGGTCATCTTCGACGGCCGCAATCTCTATGAGCCGCAACAGATGCGCGAGTGGGGCTTCACGTATCACGCGATCGGCCGCTCGAGCGGGCTGGAAGTGGCGCTGGAAGTATCGGCGCACTAACGCTGCGAGAGTCGAGTCATGTCCAATCTGAACCACACGATCCGTAAGAGCATCTTCGCGAACTTTATCGGGCGTTACAGCAATACGCTTGTCCAACTGGTCGTGACGGCCGTGCTGGCGCGCCTCCTGAGTCCGTCCGACTTTGGTGTGATCGCCGTTCTGACGGTCCTCGTCACGTTCTTCTCGTTCATCAGCGAGATGGGGCTGGGGCCGGCCATCGTGCAGTTTGAACTGAAACGCGAACAGTTGTCCGCGCTGTTCTGGCTGACGGTGTTCGTCGGCTCGATGCTGTCGATGATTTTCGTATTCGGCGGACCGCTTCTCGCGACGTTCTATCACGAGCCGCGCTATATACCGATCGCGAAAATTCTGGCGCTCAACATTGCGCTGTCATGCTGGGGCATCGTGCCGTTCGCGGTACTGCGCAAGCAGCTGAAGTTTAAAGAGATCGTGATGGTGGAGATTGCCTCCGCGATTCTTTCCGGCTGCGTGGGTATCGCTACGGCATACGCGAACTTCGGCGTGTTTGCGCTCGCCTTGAAAGGAGCGTCCTACGCGTGCAGCATGTTCGCGTTCTGCCTCGTCGCGAGCCGGTTCAACCCTTTCAAGCGACCGATCTTCCGCGGAATGACGCGAATCTTGTCGTACTCGGTTTATCAGTTCTTCTTCAACCTGACCAACTACTTCACGAAGAACCTCGACAAGCTCGTCCTGGGACGGCTGATGGGAAGCAATGCGCTTGGCCTCTACGACATGTCGTACCGGTTGATGCTGCTACCCAATGCCAATTTGACGCAAATTATTTCGCCCGCGCTGCAACCCATCTATGCAGCCCATCAAAACGACAAGGCCACGATCTTCTCTTCGTACCAAACGGTGATCCGCGCGCTGCTGATTGCAGGCGGATTTGCGGGCGTCGGCTGCTTTTTGTGCGCAAACGAGATCATCTTCCTGGCCTATGGCAAGAAGTGGTCGCTTGCAGCGCCGATTTTTTCGATCCTGAGCCTTTCGATTGCAATACAGGTCGTGCTGTCCACCGTCGGTGCGATTTTTCAGGCCATCGGACGCACGGACCTGCTTTCCTTTTCAGGAACGCTGTGCGCAGCCTGCAGTATCGGCGCGATGGTGATCGGCGCGCTGTCGGGCAGTCTGGTGATGTTTGCGTGGCTGGTGTCGGCCAGCTTCGTGATCAACGGCTTGATGACCTTCTACATTCTCGCGCGCCGAGGATTCGGCACGTCGCTGCTTTCGCTGTTCCGGCCGTCGATCGGATGCCTCGGCGGAATCGCGCTGATGCTCGTCGCAAGCGCTGCGCTGAAATTGACGATGAGCGCATCCGAATTCAACCCGATCGTTCTCGCCGCGAAGATCATCGGCGTAACGGGTGCTTACGCCGCGATTTTGCATGTCACGGGCGACCTCCGGTTTCTGCTGAACACGCTGTCACGCCAGCCGACGCGCGCTTCCGTGCTCAAGTCGGACGCGGGTCAGGTTGGCGAAGCCATATAAACAGCAGAAACGCCGACGGCTTTGGGCCATCGTCGGCAGTAAACCGAGGACAAAAATAAAATGACATTGATCAGACGCACGCTTTACGCGATCATCATCATCCGTTCGGCATTGGATATCGTCTTCGAATCGCTCAGGCTCGACGAGGGCGGCATGTCGCCTGGCGCCGCATTGAACGGCCTCATCATCATGCTGGGGCTCGTGGTGCTGCTTCGCAAAGGCCTCTCGATACCCCGCACGCCGCTGCTCTTCTGGATTGCGTATCTCGGCTACTCGCTGCTTTCGCTGTTACGCTCACCGGATTTCTACGAAGGCTTGCGGCTGTTTCTCGGCCAGTTCTCGGCTGCGATGATCTTCTTCATCGCAGCGAATGTGATCACGACGCGAAAGCACGCGGAAGAACTGATCAAGTGCGTGATCTACTCGTCGCTTGCCGTGTCGTTTTTCGCGATCATCCAGTACGTCTTTATCGACAAGCTGGGCGGCCGCCTGCAATCCACGTTCGAACACCCGAACATCCTCGCGTTCTATCTGGTGCTGGTCGTCCTTGCGCTGTTCTACCTGCCTCAGATCGACCCGCAGAGAAAGAATCCGCGCTGGAAAATGATCAGGCTCACGTATGTGCCCTTCCTGCTGATCCTGCTTGTTCTTACCGAAACACGCAGCGCATGGATCGCAATCATGGCGTCGTTCATTCTGTATTCGACGCTGATCAACCGGAAGATGCTGCTCTGTCTGATTCTGGTGCCGCCGCTGCTACTCGTGCCGGCCATCTCGAACAGACTGACTGATCTCGGCACAAGCGGCTCCGCTCAAGACGTGCAAAGCGGCGTGCAACTCGACTCCTACTCATGGCGGCAACTGCTGTGGGAATACGCTTTGATCGATTCCAGCGAAGCACGAACGGAGGGCAAGGGATTGGGCTCGTTCAGAAGCAATTCGCAACGCTTCTTCCCGCTGGAAGATACCGCCGACGCACACAGCGCCTATATACAGACTCTGTACGAAACCGGCGTGATCGGACTCGGCCTGTATATCGCGATGTTCGGCGCCAGTCTCGTCACAATCTGGAAGACACGGATGAACCGGAAATCAGCGGTGATTGCGATCGTGCTGATCGTGTCGTACCTGCTTGAAAGTTACTCGGACAACACGCTCTACTACCTGAGCTACAACTGGTATTTCTGGACGTTCATTGGGTGTCATCTGGCAATGTCCGTCAGGGAGAAGCGCGCCGGCCGCGCGCTACCGCAGCCAACCGGACCCGCGATGGACGGGTCGTTCAGTGTCGAACACCAAACCGTCGGATAGCCACATTGCAGATGAACGGCATCGTCGTCGTATGCACGTCGAACAAATGATGTGCTCGGTGCAATGGATCTTCGTGATGTTTGACTGCGTGAGTGGCGTTCATCCTCAACAGGACGGCGCCACCCCGCCTCAATGAAATTGTTCGTCTGGCTGCGTTACTTCGCCGAACTCCCCGTCCCGGCACTCCCCCCGGTCCCACCCGTCGCTCCACTGCTCCCACTCGGAATCGGCGCCGCTGCCCCTGCCGCCAAGGCGGCCGAAACCAATGAAGCCACCGGCTGCCCGTTACTCAAAATCGCTCCGGCCGTCAGCAACGCATCGAGATCCGCATCCGCACCCGGCGTGCCCGGCGTAAACGAAACCGTCAGGAACGACGACGACGAAAGCGTGATCCCGTACGAGTCTTTGATCAGCTTCGCGACGGCCGCCTCGGCATTCGCAATCACCGTGCTGTTCGACAGCGCGCTCTGATACGAAGTGTTAGATGAGATCCCCGAGAGCAACCCGCTCTCCGTCGTTCCCAACTGCCCCGCCAGATAGTTAAGCAACAACTCCGTCAGCGGCGTCACGTTGAACGTACCCGCGCCGGCCGCAAACGAATGAATCGTGATCGCGCCGCCGGTCGCAGTAATCGCGCAAGGACCGTCAAACGCGAACGTCGTCGTGTAAGCCCCGTTGGAATTAGCCGTCGCGCTACCTGAACCGTTCTTGCAGGTCAGCGTGATGCTTGCATCAGCCAGCGCCGCGCCGACGGCGGCTGTGCCGCCCACCGTCCCCACCGGCGACCCGCCGCTACTGGTTCCACCACCGCATGCAACCAGCGTACTGGTCGCAAGCACTATCGATCCGAACTGCAGCGTGCGCAGCGTGGCGCCGTTTAGAAGCTTCATCGCCTATCCCCAAAGAAAGTCATTCACAATTGACCGGCACCAGTGCCCGTCCGTCGCTTACACCCTGCAAACCGTTTCCGCAGATGCCATGTGAAAGCGCTGCGCCCATCGATACAGCAGGCACACTCACTTGCGGCTTCGGCTTCTTTTCGTCAGTACCAGGCTGCCCGTAACGCAAATACGCATCACGCATCCGGTAAAGCTGAGTCGAGAAGTACTCGCCGCTAAAGCGGCCCTGATTCAGCAAGAACTGCTGCGTGCTATACGGGAAGGTCATGTTCTCCGCCGCATTGGTCGCCACGTAATTCGTCGATCCCACCCGCGTGCGGAAGTCGAGCCCGAACTGTTCCGAGCCGTACACCTGACTGATCCCGGGCTTCATGCCCTGACGCAGCGTCAGCGGGAAGCTGATTGCGGCACCGACGAACGTGCCCTGCCCGCTATGCTCGCCATGCACGCTCACCGATACGTCGTCGAACCAGCGTGTCAGCGTCGCAACCGGTCCCTTGTCCCCGCCAACAAAGCGCGCTACGCCCGCTTCGATCCACAGCTTCCAGGACGGCTGCACCCAGCGGTAAGTCAGCTCGGCGTTCTTCTCGCTCGGCAATGCGTCATGGCCCGGCTCATGGTGCAGATAGGCGAGCCGCAAGCGGATCAGATCGGGGCGGCCCGGCACGAACACCGTTGTTTCGTTTTGCACACCGACATACGAGTAATCGAACTTGCCGACCGATGCCACGTTGAACACTTGCGGCATGATCCAGAAGCTTTGTGCCAATGCGACCGCATTCAGGCCGCCACGCAGGCGGAAATCGCTAAAGACGCGATCTTCGTCCATGTTCTTCGTGTTGTAGATCGGCGCGATATAACTCGCGTACAACTCCGCGCCACGCCACAACGGCACGAACCCTTCAATGTTGGCGCCGAGAGAAATGTCGAAGTTGCCGTACTCGGTGCCGTACAGGTAACTGACGATCGGCTCGATCTGAATCCGCGTTAGCCCATGTGTGTGCTCGTTGCCATGCCATGCGATCGAGTCCGCGTCATAGGTCGGGCGCGTGCGCATCGTCAGCGAGGCGCTTGCGGCTGTCGGCGCGCCGCCTTCAACGAACTGCGCAAATGCATCACGATCGACAATGACTTCGCCTAACGGCTCATTAGCCTTCTTGATAACCACGTGAATCTTGTCGGTGCCGTGCGGCGCGTTCACGCTCGCCACACCGAGCACAATGCCGAGTGCGTCAGCTTCGTTCTGGTTGTAGCGATGGTTCTCGTACTCGACCACCAGATCGCGACCGCTCATCCCGACACGCACACGCTCGAGGCCGGCGGCAAACAGTTGTGCGGCGATTTCGTCGAGCGCGGAGGTATCCAGTGCTTCTGGAATGGCGGGAGACTGCGCATCCGCCGACTTGGCCGCCGTCACGTCACTCAACATCACAGACGCGTACGACTGTAGCGGCGGCACATATGTAATCGGCGCTGCGGCCAGCGCGTTGTTGTTACTAATTGCAGCGCGCGTGTCCACTGGTTGCAGGCTGGCGAGGCGGATCGGGCCGTCATCGCTGGTATCCGCTGTCTGGGCTGCGGACACTTGCGGCCCCTCGCACAAGCCGTCGGCACAACGTGCACTGCTAAAGCGTTTGCCCAGCGGAATCTGAATGCCCACCGAGAACGACGTGCGCGGCGACACCCCATTCGTCGAACGGATCGACCGCATGAACGTGCCGATCACGTTCGCATCGGCCAGCCAACTAATCCGCGGAGATTGATAACGCACACCGGCATAAGGTGTCTTCGAATCGTCTTCTGCGAGCAGCGACAAACCCGTGTTCCACAGCGAGACCTGCGCGCCGCCGAACGGACCATCGAGCCGATCGCCCTGGCCGTAACCGGCAGTCAGAGTCACCGGTCCAAACGTTTGCGACACAACGCCGTATTTCGATCGGAAGAAATGCGTCTGGCCGCCAACGTCAGTGACACCAAATGCAATGCTCGGCTGATACTTGAAGAACTTTGGCACTTCGAGCTTGACGTTCGCCATCAGGTGGCGAAACAGGTTGTGGTCGGCATTGCTGAAGGGTGCGTGGACATCAGCCGGGTAATTGGCGAGTCCGCCAGACACCTCGATGTAAGGCAGCAAACCCACTGCGCCCCAGTACACCTGCGCATCCGTCGCCTGCTTTCCGTAGCGCGGATCGATGTAGTTGTTGTACTGCGCCTCCACCGTTCCTTCGGGCAGTGCAAACGCATACGGAATCACCAAACCACCCGCCTGCCCGAGCGCATTCAGCGCAGGGTCGGCCGCTTGCGCCGAAGCGGAGAAGGCTAAAGCCGCAGCAAGTGACAGCGCGCTTGGCGCCGATCGGAGTTGTTGTCCGCGTAGTTTCATGGCCATGTGTTTTTTTTGTGTGCAGGTGTCAGTACGCATTGCTATGAACCAGACCCTTCGCTATCGTCGCCGCGACTATCCGCATGTCGAGCCCGAACGACCAATTGCGCAGGTAATACAGATCGTGTTCGACGCGTCCTTGCATCTTCTCGATCTGGTCTGTCTCTCCTCTAAATCCGTTGATCTGTGCCCAACCTGTGATCCCCGGTTTGATCCGGTATCGATGGATGTAGCCATTCACTACTTTCTGATAAAGCTCGTCGTGTTCAATCGCATGAGGCCGCGGCCCCACTACCGACATATCGCCCCGCAGTACATTGAAGAACTGCGGCAACTCATCCAGGCTGGTACTCCTGAGAAACGCACCCACTCGCGTAATACGCGGATCCCCCCGCGTGGCCTGTTTCACCACGCCTGTTTCGACGGTATGAGGACGCATCGAGCGGAACTTGTAGATCTTGAAGATGCGTCCATCCGCACCTTTGCGCCGCTGCGTGAAGAACACCGGTCCACGCGATGACAGCTTCACCGCAATCGCAATTGCAATCAGCAACGGGGCAAGCGCAATCAGCGCGCACGCGGCGAACATGCGGTCAAAAATCTCTTTCTTCACCAACGCGCGAGCCGGTACCGGCGACGCGACCAGGTTGATCGCCGGCATACCGATCAAATCGATCATGCCGCTATCGAACAACGCAACGCTGCGCATATCGGGTACAAAGCGCACGTTCACGAGATCGTCGCGAAACTCAGCCACAAAGCGCAACAGCGTGCGTTCCTCGGAGAGCGGCAACGCAAGCCACAACTCCTGCACATCGTGAGATCTCACGTAGGCAGCGAACTTGGTGATGTTGTCGTACACCGGAACGCCTGAGCCTATCGTTCCCAGCACCGGCCGCACGTCAAAGGCCGCTACTGCGCGAAATCCGCTAGTCGTCGAGCCCTCGATATTGCGCACGACCTGATGGCAATGGGCCCCGCATCCCACGACCGCAACCCGGCGAAGGTTCATCCCTGCGTGCCGCACGCGTGCGAGCACGGCATGCACAGCCAGACGCGACGTAATCAGCGCGCCGCCCGTGATTGCCATCCAATAGGCAAACCAGAGACGCGAGATGAAATCCGTGCGATGCAGCGAGAATATCAGCACGAGACCACAGCCTTGAACCACGAACCACGCTAGCGATACCTGACCGGACATCCGCAGCATTGCTCGCCCACGCCATGAGCTGTAGACGCCGAATACGGGGAACAGGACCAGAGTAAAAGCCGCGGCAAACGCAACGAATGCCGTATCGATACGGCTTTGCGTGAGATCTTCATATCGCACCTGCGATGCCGCCAACGCCCCGAGGACGACGAGCATCACATCGAGCAAGCGCGCGATCAGGCCTTCCAACCCCGGTATCGTTCTTCTTTGCTGCGCAAAATTTGTTGTATCCATTCTTATCCCCGCGCTGGTCTCTCACGCCAAACGTTTTTGTCGAGCCGCTCAACTTGTGTCTGCTTGGTGTTCGCTTCGACAGCTCATGTCTTTCGTACTTCAACCACCACGCTCTTCGCGACGACAACACTGCCCCCGCACGCGAAAAAGCGCGCAATGCAAAACAATCTGGATTTCGCTCATCCAGCGCGAAACCGAACGACTGGACGTTCCTGAACAACGATGGGGGATGTACTGCAAGCCGCTCGCACCCGTCTAACCTGGGTACTCAGGCAAAACGCCGCCGCGACGGAATCCGAACAAAGGATCACACCGCTTGTGCGTTGAGGAGACAGACCTGATAACCCCCGACCAGGCCAGCCGCTGATTCGAACTTCACCTTCACTTACTGCTTGTCTTGTCTGTGTTGTGCACCGCGCAACCTTTAAAGCAGCAAGCATGCCAATCTTCAGATTTCTTTAATAATTGATCAGCGCACATCGGGCAAACCCTTGTCGGATATGAATTTTTTGTTCCGATGCTGCGGCTCGAGGGGCCGGCAAAAAAGACGGGAAAGCGTGTTCGGTAACGCGCCCGTTACGTAACGTCGCCCGTAACGGCCTCGATCGATCGAGTGATCGGAAGTGGGAGTGGTGCGGCGCGGTGAGGGTCTGAAGAGAGGAGAGTGGAGAAGTACTTTTACGCGGCCGAAACACTTGCCTTTTCGCTTGCGCTGTACAAAACGGTGCGTAAAACTAGCTCCCCTAGCCCGCGCAAAATGCCATATCTGCACACGCACGCACAGGCTGCGTACGAGCAAGGAGGGACCGATGGCAAACCATGAATACACGCTGTCACATCAGGATGTGGTGAAGGCAGTGATCATTCACCAGAACATTCATGAGGGCTTCTGGACGCTGAACATCAATTTCAACGTCACCGCCACTCATGGTCCGCAAGTGCCGGACCCCTGCCTCGCTGTGACGATCAAGGGCATCGGCATCATGCGGGCCTCGTCTACCGATCCACTCGCCATCGACGCCGCCCTCGTCAATCCGCCAGTGCCTGAACGTGTTGAAAGTGCGGTGCATATAGCGGCGGCCGTCAACGGCACGCATGAAGGCAGCATGCAATTCTGTCGCGACGTCTATCGCAATGTCGCGGTACAAAGCGCGGTCAGAGCGCGGACCAAACCTGGCTGAACGCGATCCGTCATCTGCCTCGCAAGAAAGTGCTCCATGCCCGGCGAGCGCGTCTTCCGGCACTGGTGATGCCGGAATTCGCCCGCGTGCAGCCTTCCTGTGAAGGCAGCGAGACACCGGATGGCAGCTTGTGGCCGCGCAGGACCGCAGGCTTGGGGCCGGCGGCCCGGACGGTTGTCCCGGGCATGAATGCACCCTGAAAATATACCCGGGCGCAGGCTGGATATGCTTCCTAAAGCAATGCACCCACCCGCCGGCTGCAGGACGATCTTCCGTTAGAATGGTATTTATCTGAATAAACTTCCGAGAATGCCGTGACCACCCGAAATCGCCCACTGGACAATCAGGATCGGAAGATCATGCGCGAGTTGCAGAAGAACGCGCGCCTGAGCAACGCCGAACTAGCCGAACTGGTCGGCATGTCGACCACGGCGTGCTGGAATCGCACGCGTCAATTGGAAACGGAGGGGTACATCCGCGGCTACGTCGCGTTGCTCGATCAGCAGAAGCTCGGTTTCGCCGACGTGGTGCTGCTCGAAGTCACGCTAGACCGTCACGACGACGACGCCCTCGCCCGCTTCGGCGCCGAACTGGCAACGCTGACTGAAGTGCTGGAAGCATATCTGGTGTCGGGCGATTACGACTATCTGGTCAAAGTGGCGGTCGACGGTACGGCGGGCTACGAGCGGTTTCTGCGCGAGAAGCTCTATAAGATCGCGGGCATCCGCCATAGCCGCTCGATGTTTGCCCTCCGATGCATGAAGAGCATTCCATCGATAGCGATCTAGTTCGGTTTGCAGAGGAGAAGAACGGGGCGTAGTCGCCGCGCCGGCTTACCTGTCGCGCAACGGAACGCCCACGTCTTTAGTGCTTATGGTGCAGCCAGTCCTTGATCGGATGCGCGTGCAGCCAGCGAGCAATCGGCTGATCATCCTTGTGTTCTCGCCTGTAGCGCGCCGCTGTAAATATTACGAGGCATAGCACCACGACGATTCCTACTACAAAACTCATCATCGATTGAGTCATGGCAACCTCCTTTGAGGTCAAAACCATGCCTATATATTAGGTGACCAGAAAAATAGCACCTGCCGTTGCTCATTAATCCCTACCTGGTTCACACGGCCTGTTTCGCACGGCCTATTCTGCACGGGCGTTCTCGAAATCGGCAGCCCCGAATGCGTTCGAATACATCTGATAAGTCCTATTTCCCCATGGCGACGGGGACGGGGACCGCGACGCGTTGCAGCACAGTCGTCGGACCGAGCCTCTTGATAACTTGCATCTGTGCTGCGTCTCGCACGAAGAGCGATCCCGCAAACCCCAACGCATTCACCGAAATGCCCTCGACGCGTTCCGAAGACCTTGGCACGAGCAGCATCCATCGACGGGTGACAAGCAGGTTGTACGGTGCCGACTGGTGCAGCTCGCCATTCACGTCGATCGATCGCAGGCCAACTGCTTCGAGCAACGCGTGATAGCAATCGAACGCGGCGTGTGCGGCGTGCCTTGAGGCGGCAGGACCTAGTTCCAGATGAGCGAACGCGTGCCTGAAAGCCAGACCGGGTACCGTGCCAATCGGACCCTCCATGCACGCGGACTCAAGAACGGATTCAATGGGGAGCGGCGGACCTGATTCTCCGAGCGGCAGCGGCACGATCTGCAGATGCTTGTGGTGTTGACTCGCGCCGGCCTCCGCGCCGCCATTGTAGAAACCCAGTCCGTCGAACTCGGCCATGCAGGCAATCAATGCAGCAAAGTCCGCGAGATCGAGCAGCGTGTCCTGTGATTCAAAGCGACGGGTGACGATCAGGAGATGATGGTCGATGACGTTGAACTTGTTGAGCAAGGCGACGTGAGTGTCCGATATATCGGACACAAAGAGGTTCGGATCATAAGGAAGGAACGGACTGACCGCGCTGCGCGTTTTGGCCCTCTCTTCAGGCGCCTGTCGCGTTTCCTCCTTGCGAGCGAGGCTTGAGACCTGGCGGACAAGGAAGCGTACGCCACGGTCTTCGATCAGCGTCTGGATTGTCTCGATCTGTCGCAGTGCACCACAACTCAGCGCATGCTCAGTCTGGCGGAGGATGGCCGGCCAAAGGGTGCCGGGCTGGAGACGCGGATGTTCCATGGGTCAGGCAGACCCGCCCCTACGCTTTGTAACCGATAGCACGTAACAGATCCTTGCGCCATTGAACGCCCTCCTCGTTTTCCACGCCGAGCGGCGGGAACCCGTCAACCACACCCAGGATGCCGCGCCCCTGGTCTGTCTCGGCCACCAGAATCTGCGTGGGATTCGCCGTCGCGCAGAAAATCCGGCATACCTCGGGCACAGCCTTTATCGCGTTCAGAACATTGACCGGGTAAAAGCCATCGCCCAGAAAGATCACGAAGCAGTGGCCCGCAGCAATGGCCATGGCATTCTGGCACGCCAACTCGATCAGGTCGGCGTCGGTACCGGACCGGCGCACGAGGCGATTACCCGACGCTTCACAGAAGGCCAAACCAAACTTGATACCCGGCACGGTACCCACCATGGCCTCGTGCAGATCCTCGACAGACTTGATGAAGTGGGTTTGCCCCAGGATGAAGTTCGTCGCTTCGGGTTTGACGATTGTTACCGTAAGCATTTGCATATCGGACCTCGCTCTGTGGCGCCGGGAACACCGGGGGGAGGCTGCTTTCGTCAGCGGATCTCGGTTCGTTACGTTTCGCCAGCCGGCGACTGCCTTCCACAATCAAGCCTAGTACGAACCAGCCGTCAGCGGAAGCGCGGGTCGCGGGTGGCGTCGTCGTAGCCAGTGAGCATTGCGCGAGATAAGACGCATGACTGCGCATTTGCTGCACTAGAATTGATTTTCACAGTGCTGGATCGTGCTGGCGAATCGTATCTGGCCAGCGCAGGTGGGATTCGTTTTGGAGGAAAGCGATGCCGACGTACCAATATCGTTGCGAGAAGTGTGGCGAGTTGTTCGAGCACGCAGAACATCTCGCTGAACATGAGACCGCCCATCCGCGTTGCCCGAAATGCGGAAGCGAAACGTGTCAGCATGTACCGACGCCATTTGTCGCCAAGACGTCGAGAAAGAGCTGATATCTACTCCACATCAATTTGTTCATGGAGCGAATGATTAACTGAGGGCGCGGCCCCTTCGCGTCCGGGCGATGAATGCCCGTTTGATCGACTACCGCCAGGTATGCCCGCAAACGCTGGGTTTTAACGCACGACTGTCAAACGTTGACAACGGCGGCGCTTACCGACATCAGGGGTCGCATGATCGACGATTCGCTTCCGGTCCGTAACGCGCGGTTGAGCGCCCGCCAACGCTGGATGATTTTTGTCGCGAGCACAGGCGGCGCGCTCGAGGTATTCGATTTCGCCGTCTACGGATTTTTCGCACAGAGCATCGGCCGCGAATTTTTTCCGGCACGAATGGGCCTACCCGCAGAGACACTGTCGTTCGCGGTCCTGGCAGTCGGTTCCATGTCGAGGCTCGTGGGCGGCATCTTCCTCGGCCGGCTGGGCGACAAGTACGGCCGGCGCATTGTTTTCGCCTCGTCGGCGATGGTCGCTGCTGTGTCGACCTTGTTCATCGGAATACTTCCTTCATACGAATCACTGGGCGTTGTCGCGCCAACGCTCCTGGTTCTGCTGCGACTCACACAGGGTTTGTGCCTGGGCGGTGAATTGCCGGGGGCGGTTATCTATGCCGTTGAAACAGCGCACGCGAAACCCGGGATCTTATGTGGCATGGTGTTTCTCGCTGTCAATATTGCGCTGATGCTTGCCATCAGCATCAATCTCGGCGTGCAGGTGATTTTCACTTCAGAACAGGTCCGCGCATTCGGATGGCGGATCGGCTTTCTGGTTGGCGGTCTTCTAGGTCTGCTGAGTTTCGCTGTGCGGCGCACGTTGGCGGAAACCGACGAATATGCGAGGAGAGTTAGCGCCCGGCACCGGGAGCCGCTCGCTGTTCTGTTCAGCAAGCATGCCGCGTCCGTGCTGACGGGCGTCGCTGCGGCGTCACTGGTGGGGGCGTCCAGTGGTCTCTTCGTGGCGCACATGCCAGCCTATCTTCAGACGCTGCACTATGACCCGCGGAAGATTGCCAGCGCCCAGACGCTGTATGTAGCCGCCATCTCGGGCTGCATCCTCGTCACAGCGTACTTCGGCGATCTGCTGTCGCGACGTTATGTCTTCATGTCGGGGGCCGTACTGTCAGCGCTGTTCGCCCCTTTCTTTTACGTTGCGGTGACCCGTCATCAGGCCAGCTTGCCCCTGCTGTTTCTGATGGCTGGTGTCGTCGCTTCGTTTGCAAATGGAACCTACGCGTGTGCGATTGCGGAGATGTTTCCCGTCGACGTGCGATTCAGCGGCCTCGCCACCGCCATGAATGTCGGTCTGGCCGCGCCGATGGCAATAGCGCCGCTCGCCGCAAGCATTCTTGCATCCACAACGAACTGGACATTTGCACCCGCGCTTGTCATGGTGCTTTGCGCGACATTCGCATTCGTTGCGTCGTTCCGAATGAAGCGTCACCGCCAGGAGGCCGTAAGCGTCAAAATGGGCAATGAGTCGCTGTTGCAGGAGCGCAAATGAATCCCCAGGAGTTCGTCAGGATTGGAGACACCGAACTCGATATCCAGCGCTACGAATTGCGTCGGGCTGGACAGCAGATCCCTCTTGAGCGTCTGCCGATGGAGTTGCTGATCCTGATGGCGTCCCGCGACGGACAACTCGTGACGCGTGCAGACATCGTCAGGGCGCTATGGGGAGGTAACGCTTTTCGCGAAACGGACAACAGCATCAATACCGCAATTAGAAAAATCCGGATTGCGCTAGATGAAAATCCCGATCACCCATTGCATCTGACTACAGTCAAGGGGAAGGGGTATCGCCTGAACGGCACACGGACGTTCTCCGAAGAGCCTTTGCATATTCCCGCGGAAGCGGTTCGCGTGCTGGTCCTGCCCTTCGAAAACAAGACCGGTGACTCAAGCGAAGACAGTCTCTGCGACGCGCTTGCAGACGAGACCTCCGCCAACATCGGGGTGCTCAATCCCGAGCGGATTCTCGTCATTGCCAGGACAACGGCCGCCCGGTACCGGCGGGTGAATAAGAGCATCGCGGAGATCGCGCACGAGCTGTCCGTCGACTACGTGCTGGAAGGTTCGCTGACGCGGGACGCAGGAATGGTTCGCATCCTGGCGCAACTGATCCGCTGTGTCGATCAGGTGCAGATCTGGAGCCGTGCGCACGAACCGATGACACGAGGCGCACTGGATATCCAGAAAGAGGTCGGAACCGCCCTTGCTCAGGAAGTATCGCCGGCGCTCGCGCAACAACAGCAACACATGCTCGCAAGGCGTCTGCCGGTCGATCCGGTGGCGCACGATGCCTACCTGCGTGGCCGATACTACTGGACTCGACGCGTTCATTTCGATGCGGGGTTCGCCGCGCATCATGCGTTAAATGACGAGGACTTCGTTCGCGCGCGGAGCTATTTCGAAAGTGCTGTCGATCGGGACCCGACCTACGCGCTCGGCTACGTCGGCTTGTCGAATATCTTCGGCTCGACCGCAACGCATGGGTTCTACGCGCCGTCGCAGGGCTACCCCAAAGCACGCGAATCGGCACTTTACGCCCTGGAGCTCGACGCGAATATTCCGGAGGCTCACCAGGCGCTTGCCGGTGTGCACTACTTCTACGACTGGGACTGGCACCGTGCGGAAGCCGAGTTTCTGAAGGCATTGCGGCTCAACCCGAGCCATGCGGAAACCAGCCGCCTGTACGGACGACTTCTGCTGGTGCTCGGGCGAGAAGCGGAGGGAAGGGCGCAGTTCGAGCTCGCCGAAAGTGTGGACCCACTGGGGTGCGAAGGTTCGCGCGTATTCGGTCTCATACAGTCGGGACGATACGAAGAGGTGATCCGCGAGTATCTCGAAACCGGGCACGGGAATAGATCGCCGTTGATCTACCAGTTGCTGGCTACTGCATTCGAAGTCCAGGGGCGGTATGAAGAGGCGATCGAAGCGACCGTCGATGCGTTGACACGGTGCAGCGAGTTTGCGCGAGCGGCGTCCATTCGAGCGATCTGGGACTCTGGTGGCTATCAGAGGGTTCTGCAGTGGTATCTGCAGGATTTACAGGCAAGGAGCCGAAAGCGCTATACATCGCCGCTCCTGTTTGCGGAATTGTACGCACGCCTCGCACAACCGGACCAGATGTTTCAATGGCTCGAGGCCGCGGTTGCCGAGCGCTCGCCGCGATTATGTGAACTGCGCACTAACCCATGGTTCCAGCACTATCGGTCGATGGGACGGTTCCGGAAAGTCGAAAAGCGTGTTGGTTACTGATCGGGCGGTCGTGGCAAAGCCCGGAAGTAGCCTATGCATGCGGCTTGTCGACTTGGTACCGTTGGGCCTCCACTTGCACCGTCATACGTTGCGCGTATTACGTCCTTCGACGTGAAGGCCGACTGGCGGCGCAGGGCGCCGGTTCTTCATTGGCCGTGGTAGAGGTCTCTCCACAGGCGGCTTTGTTCTCCGCTTTGCTGTGAACGAATGAGGTCCTGGTAAACCTGTTGTCGCGAGAGCTTCGCTGCGGATCCCGCTTCGCCCGTTGACGAGCTGATTGTGCCGCCGACGTCCTGAGCGGCAGGTGGTGTTGCAGACTGCACTGGGTTGTCTTGCGCCCACGCTTGTCCAAGAGAGAGGGCGACGGCGCACGTCGCCACGAGTCGAAGTGTTTTCATGTTGACTGACTCCAGCAAGGTAATGCGGACACGGTCAACAGACGGTTGGCCGCAATGGCGGTTTCGAACGACTTCGCGCGCGGCGTCTCGTTCGTAGCGCTTGCCTCATGTTGCAGTCGGACTGCGGAAATCACTATCGACGCAATATGAAGAAATCGTTAACTTGCACGGGCCGGCGCACAGGCGAGGCGGTAGATGTGCTGACGGCATAGTAAACTGCTTCGATCAGGAAGCGATCCTTGTCCGGCACGGCTGGCCGCGCCGGATATCGCAAGTGCGAACGCAACAGCACAAGGACCTCATGAGTCGTCTCGTCGTCGTTTCAAATCGCACTGCCGACCCTCGCAAGCCTGCAGCCGGCGGACTCGCCGTAGCGGTACGAGAAAGCCTGCAACAGACTGGCGGCCTTTGGTTCGGTTGGAGCGGCAAAATCCGGGAAGCCGCGGATGGCACACAATCCGGCCAGGGGGAAGTTCATGTCCAAACGGCCGGCAACGTCACGCTTGCGACGCTCGATCTGAGCCGCGAAGATCACGACACGTATTACCTGGGTTACGCCAACGATGTCTTGTGGCCGGTATTCCACTACCGGCTGGACCTGGCCAATTTCGACACGCGATTCGCAGCGGGCTATCGCAGGGTCAACCGGTTATTCGCGCACAAGTTGCTACCGCTCTTGAAGCCGGACGACCTCATCTGGGTTCACGATTACCAACTGATCCCGCTCGCGGCCGAGTTGCGCGCCATGGGATGCACCAACCGCATTGGCTTCTTCCTGCATATTCCGATGCCGCCGCCGCTGATCATGGCAGCGATCCCGGAACACGAATGGCTGATGCGCTCGCTCTTTGCATACGATCTGGTGGGCTTCCAGAGCGAAGCCGACCTGACGCATTTTTCTCACTACGTTGAATCGGAAGCGCAGGCGCAACGGTTGAGTCCGGATCGCCTTCGGGCGTTCAATCGAACGCTGCGGGTCGGCGCCTATCCCATCGGCATCGACGTCGACGACTTCATTCGCCTTGCCGACTCGAAGGAAGGGCGCGACATGTTTGTCCGGATGCGCGATGAGTATTCGCGGCGGCGTTTGTTGGTGGGCGTCGACCGGCTGGACTACTCAAAGGGGCTGCCGCAACGCGTCCATGCTTTCCGCGAACTGCTGACCTACTACCCGGAAAACCGCGATAGCGCGACGCTGATCCAGATCGCTTCCCCTAGCCGCGAGGACGTCGGGGCCTACGACGATCTGCGGCGTCAGATGGATAGCCTGTGCGGCGCGATCAATGGCGACTTCGGTGAGCTGGACTGGATGCCGGTGCGCTACATTCATCGGAACGTAGCCCGTAAGCGCCTGCCGGGTCTCTATCGCGCGAGTCGAGTGGCGCTCGTCACGCCCTTGCGGGACGGCATGAATCTGGTCGCGAAGGAATTCATCGCCGCACAGGACTCTGCCGACCCGGGCATGCTGGTGCTCTCGCGTTTTGCCGGAGCCGCAGAGCAATTGAAGGAAGCGCTGCTGGTCAATCCCTACGACACGCAAGGTACGGCGCAGGCCATTCAGCAGGCGCTAACGATGTCGCTCGATGAGCGGATCAACCGGCATGAAGCGCTTCTCAACCGGATCCGCAAGTTCGACGTGCACTGGTGGAGTTCGACGTTTCTGCACGCGTTGGAAGACTGCGGGCCGAAAGAAGAGGTGGCGAACGGCATACGCCGAACATCTGGCTGAACACCGCCAACCGCCTGGTGTCGCGCCACGCGCCTGCCTTCAACGCCTGTCAGGCAGCAGGATCCGCTCATCCACCTGACGGATGTCGGTGTGCCCGCAAAAGGCCATGGTGAGGTCCAGTTCCTTCTGGATAATCTGCAGGCACTGCGTGACACCCGCCTCTCCCATTGCACCCAGGCCATAGAGGAAGCTGCGGCCGATCAGCGTGCCTTTCGCGCCGAGCGCAACGGCTTTCAGCACGTCCTGTCCGCTGCGGATACCGCCATCCATCCACACTTCGATGCGCGAGCCGACCTCGCGTGCGATCTCGGGGAGCGCCGAGATCGAAGAGGGCGCACCGTCGAGTTGACGGCCGCCATGGTTGGAGACGATCAACGCGTCAGCGCCGCTGTCGGCGGCAAGGCGTGCATCTTCGACATCCATGATGCCTTTCAGAATGAGTTTGCCGCCCCACAGCTTCTTGACCCACTCGACGTCTGCCCAGCTCAGCGCCGGATCGAACTGCTCGGCGGTCCACGAACTCAGGGACGAGACATCGCCCACGCCCTTCGCATGACCGACGATGTTGCCGAAGGTACGCCGCCGGGTGCCGAGCATGCCGAGGCACCAGCGCGGCTTGGTCGCGAGGTTGATGAGGTTCGCGGGGGTCAGTTTGGGCGGCGCCGACAGCCCGTTCTTGATGTCCTTGTGGCGTTGGCCGAGGATCTGCAGGTCCAGCGTCAGCATCAAGGCGCTGCACCGTGCCGCGCGAGCACGCTCGATCAATCGCACGATGAAATCGCGGTCGCGCATCATATAAAGCTGGAACCAGAACGGCTTGCTGGTTTGGGCGGCAACGTCCTCGATCGAGCAGATGCTCATCGTGGACAAGGTGAACGGGACGCCGAACTTCTCCGCCGCGCGTGCAGCAAGGATTTCACCGTCGGCATGCTGCATGCCGGTCAACCCCGTCGGCGCGAGCGCCACCGGCATGGCGGCCTCCTGACCGATCATCTGAGTGCGCGTGCTGCGGCCCGCCATGTTGACCGCCACTCGCTGGCGCAGCTTCAAGCGATGGAAGTCGCTTTCATTGGCGCGGTAGGTACTTTCGGTCCACGAGCCACTGTCGGCGTAGTCGTAGAACATGCGCGGCACACGCCGTTGAGCAAGCACGCGTAAATCTTCGATGCAGGTGATGGCAGGCACGGTTTCTCTCAGCGCAGGGAACAAGCGGTGAGTGTACGTTCTTGAGAACGTCGCCCGGTATTCTGGGAATGCCTAAGGACAATTCAAATTAACGGCTTCTGGCAAGCCGCCAGCACCGCGCCGGCCGCCAGCAGCAACGCGGAATAAACCAGCCCGCGAGCGAGACCCGCGCCATCCGAGACCCAGCCGATCACCATCGGCCCGACGATCTGTCCGAACGCAAACACGATCGTGAATGCGCTGATGCCCTTGGCCCAATGACTCACCGGCAAATTGTGGCGCACGAAAGCCGTGGTCGACGCGACAGCCGAGAGAAACGTCGCGCCGAACAGCACGCCGGAGACAAACGCCACCCACGGCTGCGTGAACAACGCGGGCAGCAGCGTCGCCACCGCGAGCAATGCGTTGAGTATCGCGAGCGCGTGGCCGCCACGCATGCGGTCGAGCAGACCGGACCACACGCGCGCCGATACGACGGTCGCCACGCCGAGCAACAGGTAGAAACCCGTCACCACCACCGCGCTCATGCCCGCGTTGCGCAGCAGCGCGACGATGAACGTCATGTAGCCGATATAGCCAACACCGAACAATCCATAGCCTGCCAGCGCGGGACTGAAACGCGGCCAACGCGGCGCGTCGGCGGCACCGGAAGCATGTGCGGTAGAAGACCCAGTTGCGTGTGCGCTTTCGATTTTCCTCGCGGCCCCGATGGCGATTGCGGCGAACACGGCGCACGCAGCCGCCAGCGCGAACCACGCAAACTGCCAGCCATGCGCGACGTTGAAAATCGTCAACGGCACCAGCACCGACGAGGCGACGATGCCCCATCCGGTCCCGCCGTAATACAAGCCGAGCACCAGTCCCGCATCGTGCGGTCTCGCCGACGCAAGCCGCGCCGCCAGCACGCCGCCGCTGATGAAAATCGCCGCGCTGCTCGCGCCGGTGATCACGCGCAACGCGAGTAGCGAATGCGTGTCGGCAAGCAGGCCGCTGACGGCCATCAGGAGCGCAGTGGCCCCGCAGCCGGCGCCGAACAACGCACCGGCCGACCAGCGGCGCGCGAGCCGCGGAAAAGCAAGCGCGCCCAGCAGATAGCCCAACGCATTGGCGGTATTCATCGCGCCGGCTTGAGCGAAGCTCCAGCCGAGGTCGAGTTTCATCGACGGTAACAGCAACGCGTATGCAAAACGGGCGAGGCCCAGTGCGATCGCGCTGCCTAACGACAGGCCGGCGGCCAGCATCAAGGTGGGCATGCGCTGCGCCGCTTCGCGGGACGCGTCGGTCGATGCGGCGTCGAGGGTTTTTGTCGGCATTGGCTAGCGTGGGTAGACAAGGATGCGGCAGGCTCGCTGCGGCATTTCGCCATCATATCTGGGGTCGCCTTGCGCGGCTGACCGTTAGTTGCGGAACAGACGCCCGACACTCGGCTGCAAGGCTTCCAGGCTGCTCACCGCCTGCACCAACCCACCGTGTAACGCTTTGTCCAATTTATTTTCTAAATGCGAATGATTTGCATTTGCGAGTAAATTGGCTCATCATGAAACCCATGCCATCAGCCGCCCGCAAAAACTTGAAGCACGCCCTGACGCAAGCCCTGCGTCATCGCCTATCCGTCGCACGCGACATGCGCTGGCCTGCGACGCGGCCCTCATCCGATCAGGCCGGCGCGACCCATTGGACCGTGTCCACTCAGGAGCATCGATGAACTTCCGCTCTCAATACAGCAGCCGTCCCGAACTGGTCGACGATCACGTCACGGATACCACCGACGCGCCCGATCGCACGGTCCTCAGCGCAGTGCGCACGTGGCTGCGGCCGGCGTGTGAAACGGCGCGCGGCGGCGTGCACTGGCGCGACATCCTGAGCGGCGTGGGCCTGCGGCAAGACGGCATCGAACATTTCGATCTGCTGATGCGTTCGCTGATGCATGTGTCCTATCGCCCGCTCGACATGCGATGCCGCTGCGCCAGCGATCTCGGCAAGGACGAAGCCGTGATTCTGCAAACCATCGCGCTGCTGCAAAAAACGCACAGCGGCGCTGCGTTGCGCATGCTGAACGAATGGCTGCCTGCGCCGGCTGTCAGCGGTGTGTTGAAGCTGATCCGTTGGTTCGCCATCGATCTGCTCGACGCCGGTGTCGAACTCGACGTGCAAGCGCGCCGCGTCACGTATATGCATTGAGGATCCGAGCGTATGCCGTTGGATGGCCGAAGGCTTTGGTGTTTGGCGAATCAAGCAAGTAGATGCCTGAGCCGCCACGCACGCCTTCTATCGCGCGAACGTTTTCGTCGACCACGCCAGGCATGCGGAATAGCCTTCTGGCGCCGCGATCCAGCGCGCAGCAATCTCGCGCATGTCATCCGGAACCTCGTTGCGTAGTGTCACCTCGGCGCTGTCACGCGGCAGCACCGTCAGATGCTGCAAGCCGCGTGTGATGCCCACACCCGTCGTTTTCACGAGCGCTTCTTTGGCGACCCATGCGTCGTAAAACGCACCGATCTGCTGCGTGACATCTAGCCGCTCGATCCACGCCGCCTCGCTGGCATCGAGTGTCAACGATGCGATCGAATGCCAATCGAATTTATCGCTGTGACGCCGACGCGCCGGCACGGCGACATTGCGATCAGTCCATGCCAACCCGCATGGGAGACGTTGAAATCGTACGCATCGGAATCGGCGAGACGGGGGCGGCGATTTGCATCGAGCGTCAAGCGGACGGCGTGTGCCGTAATGCCGAGATATCGCGCGAGTTGCTCGCGCAATGCCACGCGCACCGTCGCAAAACGCAGCGCGTCTTCGTGACGGCGAAAGCTTTGAGCTCTCGCGCGTTCTTCGTCGCTGAGTTGCGCGAATGCGGCGTTGTCCAGTGACGCGTCGAAAGCTAAATCGACTCGCCACAACGAAACGTCGGACGGGCCGTCATGAGGTAACGCAATAGGTTCGATCGAATACATCGCGAAGGTTCGGACGTTAGACGCGCGGTCGCAAGAGAATATGCGCGACTCTACCCGATACGACGTTCGACCCCGTTCTATCTCCTGGTCCGATTGGGTACTCGCGCAGAGGAGTCGTTCAACGATGATTGCGGAGCGCTCTTTTTTCGCGCGCCTCCAATCGCGCCAGATGCGGCGGCTTGCAGGATGCGACGGAAGGTGGGGCACTCCATGTGGCTCGGTGCGGGGCAGGCAGCGGCGTGCCGTAGGCCGTCGCGCATGATGCTCAGTTTGCGGATCGTCGTGTCCAGTTCGTCCGCCTTGGCCACGAGCATCTGCCGGTCGATGCGCGGCGGTCCCTCCGCCGCGAACATCAGCGCGATCTCATCGAGCGAGAAGCCGGCGGCGCGCCCTAGCGCTATCAGTGCCAGGCGATCCAGCACGTCCGCATCGAACAGGCGGCGCAGGCCTCGCCTGCCGGCGGACGCAATCAGCCCCTTTTCCTCGTAGAACCGCAGCGTCGATGCCGGAATGCTGGATCGCTGCGCCACTTCGGCGATGTCTAGCTTGATCACCCCTTGACCTCAAGTCGGCTTGAAGTTGCATAGTGTAGCTTCCGCTCCCGGGGACACACACAGGACAACGACCATGGATACCACGCATCAGACCGCCAACGAGCAGGCGGCGCTCTGGAATGGCAGCGCCGGACGCGCCTGGGTGGCGGCACAGTCGGTGCTCGACGAGATGTTCAAACCCTTCGAAAACCTCATCGTCGACACGATGTGCGCCGGGTCCGGGCAGCGGGTGCTCGACATCGGCTGCGGCACAGGCAGCACGACACTGGCCGCGGCGCGGCGGCTCGGTGCGAAGGGCCATTGCGTCGGCGCCGACATTTCAGCTCCGATGATCGCCGTCGCCCAGACGCGCGCCGAACGGGAGGGCTCGACGGCAAGCTTCATCTGTGCCGACGCGCAGACCTACGCCTTCGCGCCGGCGAGCTTCGACAGGATCATGTCACGCTTCGGCGTCATGTTCTTCGATGATTCCGTCGCGGCCTTCGCGAACCTGCGGCGCGCCGCCAGCGACGGCGCCGAACTATGCTGCATCGTCTGGCGGAGTGCAGCGGACAATCCGTTCATGACCACCGCCGAGCGCGCCGCCGCACCGCTGCTGCCGAATCTGCCCGCCCGCCGGCCGGGCGCGCCTGGACAGTTCGCCTTCGCGGACCGGCGCCACGTGTCGTCCATCCTGGAAGAAAGCGGTTGGGCCGAGATCGACATCCGGCCGCTCGATGTGGACTGCACGCTGGCCGAGAAGGAATTGGCCGGCTACTTCACCCGGCTTGGCCCCGTCGGTCTGGTCCTTCAAAACGCGGACGAGCGGACCCGCGCGCAAGTGATCGAAAGAGTCCGCGCCGCCTTTGATCCCTATGTGCACGGCATCGAAGTTCGCTACACCGCGGCCTGCTGGATGGTTAGCGCCCGGGCGCCGTCTGCGTGAGCCGTACCTCGTGAGGCAGCAAATTCCAGCGCACCCGTCTGGTCGATACGGAAACAGACCTTCAGGGCGTCATCCTCGGCGAGACTGTCGGGCGCCGTGGGGACTCTCCCAAGACACGGGGTATGAAATGCCACTACCCAGACTCGGGGTTAGAGAAGTGCTGGAGCGTTACCATTTCGGTCGCTGGCGGAGCGGCGGCTCCCGACCTTCCAGGCGCGCAATCGCATCGCCAGGATGCGCCCACGGACGCTCGCGCTTTGCGCTGATCCACCACGGCGAACCCTGCTTTCTGTACCACTTCAAGCCATTCGCGCGTGAAATCTGCCAGCCCCGATCCGGGCAGGCGCCGTCCGCAATGTCCTCGAAATACAGTCGCATGGCAACATGGTCACGCCAGATCGGAACGAAAGTCCAGATGCCCCAACAAGGTACGAAAGCCAGCACGACGCCCCCTATCCACACGGTAGCCTTACTGCCAGGCTCGCCGTCGAAAGCCATCCCCATTGCGATCATGATCGCCGGAGACAACATGCTCAGCAGCAGCCAGCGGTAGACACGCCAGAGGGTCCGTGACCAGTAGCGCCATGCTTCTTTCCTGGCTTCCCTGCGCTGGTACCTCTCCCATGAATTGATTGCAGGGTGTGGGCGACGTTCTTTCATGTTTCTCCTGTGCCGGAAGGGTGCGAACTTACCATGGCAACCGGCGGTAAAAGTCATCGGCGACCTGGTTGCGTCTTACCAGGGAAACGAACGCCTGCGCGACCAGTATCACGGGGAAGCTCACAAACAGCGCAACGAAGTAACCTGCGGAAAGCTGCGCGTCGATGAATACAAGCAGAAGCAGGAGGAACACGCCGCCTGCCAGTAGCGTGAAGCAGACATTCAACGGGGTCGGAATTCGCTCTTCGACACCTTGAACCGGTTCGATATTGGTCCCGATGAGATTCGGCACGACTCCTCCCTTGTGCGGGGTCGCGACCAGTTGCGTTCCCTGGCCGTGCTGCACCATCTGCGCCGCAAGCGCCTGGACGAGTAGAGTATTGACCGGACCTGGCACGCCGATGGCGGTATCCAGGTCGTGTACTTCGAGGTTCAGTTCGGTATCCTTCACCGCTGTTTCCGTGGCATGCTTTCCTTGGCCCGGTATATTGCTGAGCCACAGATGCTTGATACGCTCGTTCGGCGTCTGCCGTGCCGCCAGCAAGGTCTTGAGCCTGTCGAAAATCGTATCCATCGCTGCGGGAATGGGCCGGAACACCCACGCCTCCGGTTTGAGCCTGCCCTTGCTGTCGTCGATGACGGTACTCGACGCAAAGAGCAGTGCAACTGCCGCTTCGGAACAGGTAGGCTCCTGTCCAGTCGCGTGAAGGTGATATGCGAGTACCAGACAGAAGCCCGGCATCCCGTTATTGGATAGCCATTCCTCGACCAGTCCCATGTCCAGTGCCTTCGGAACCCTTGCTATCTTCATGGAACCGAAATCGCGCGGTGACAGCCTGCGCAACAGCGCACGAAGATCATTGAGGTCTTCTTCGCGTTCCGACTGCACGACGATATTGAACGTATGGCGTCCCACGTAGGCAGACAGATATGACGCAAACGGCGTCACCAGTTGTTCCAGCACCTGCTGGACACGCGACGCCGAATTGCTTTTCTCTATCGCAAGCGGCAGGATTTTCCCGGCATTCATGGGCACGCTGCCTTCGAGCCCGAGCATGCGCTCTGCCAATTCCTTCTCCGGTGCCAGCGTTACGCGACCAAGGATCGCGACGCATTCCTGCGCCCACCAGCGCCAGTGTGCATACGTCCTGCGGCACAGGTTGTTAAAAAGATCGACGCGTTCGTTCCAGTCTTCGTAACCGAAATAGATCAGGCTACATATCATCCCCCAGAAGATCAGGGGAACCAGTAGTACGCGCACGAAAAACTCCGCATACATAACCGGCTTACCCTGCTTCCAGTTCAGTACCGTCAAGACAAAGCAGACCGCATAGATAACGACAAAAGCAACGACGCTGATCCAGATAGAAGGCGGTTCGCTATGCTCGTATTCCTCGATCTTCGGTTCCTCCCACTTTGTGCTCATGACCGGTTCTTCATCCCTGACTGGCTCGCAATGACGAGGCTGCCGCATCGTGTGCGGCACTGATCGACAACCCACTTACGGCCACCTTCCTTGTAGCCTTCACCGTCCTCGGTGATCGGGTTGTCTCCATGCTCCGGGCAGGTCACGATATCGCCCAAAAGCGCGACGCGCCGCCCTCCGAGCTTGAACGAAGCCGAAGCATTCTTGACTACGCCGCCGTGCGTGGTTTTGTCGCCCTCACGTACCGGATTTTTCATAGTATCTCTCGACCTGGATTAATCGACGCGTGCGATAAAGTTGCGTAACTTGCCGTTGGTATCACCCTCGCCAAGAACGGTATGGCCGTCATCGCTAACTGCATATATAGAGACATGGCTCCAATCTGGCAGTGCGACGCCCGAGCGCCTGAACCACTCGGCGACGGTTTCATCGCCCGCCGAGGTCCAGCGAATGGGCACACGCTTGTCGCCTGACGAAGTTGCGCAAGATACGCCACCGAATATCGCGCCATTTGCATCGGCGACGTTGGCTCGGGCTTTACTGCACCCCTGCGGCACGGGAAGCGCAACCGGTTTAAGGTTGCCATCCCAGACCTGGCTGCTCACCTCAGTCTGGCCGGTCACAATGCTGTTGAGCATCTGCAAAATCACGACTGAGCCATCGCGATTGGTGACGAGTTTCGCACCGGCCTTCTGATCGAATCCGGCCGGTAACGCCGCGGTCTTCATAACGGCGCCATTTACTATGCGCGCCAGGATACTATCTCCTCCCTCACTTCTAATGGTCGCCAGCCATGCAGTTCCATCGCCGGTCACTGTGAATATCTCGGTGCCGTACAACTGCTTGCCGAGCGAGACAGTTTGGTAGCCGCCTGATTCGCTCCACGACCTGATTGTTTCCCCATAGCTATTGGCGAATTGCTGATGCGTGGCGAAGTAGACCGTTTTACCGTCACGCGTGATGCCAAGTACAGCGTCGATCCGCTCGTCGCGGTATCGGCTAAATGGAGGAAGGACCTCGAATCCCTTTCCGGAAGTCCACAGGAACAGATGGTCCGGCATCATATCGTCGCTATCACGCATCTGCCCAGCAACTACGGCGCCATCCGCACTGAGCGCTCCCACACGAACGGGTGCGTCGATGGCCACGTCCGTCAGTTTCACGAACCCTCGATCACGGCTCCACAGTTGCGGCGTCGAAATGTCGGATGTGTCTATTTGCCCAATGACCGCCTCGCCGTTCGCACTGAGGCGCAACGGGAAAAATCCGTTGTCGGGCAGGACAGTTACATTCGATTCCCCCGCATTCGCGAGCGGAAGAATACAAACGCCAGATAGCGCGAAGGTCGCACATAATTTTGCTAAAGCGATCCTCATTGAACTCTGCTTGCTGACTTGTCTATTTTTCATTTTTGTATGGGTAGGTTGGAAGACGGACGCATCCTAGATGGCGCGTGCTGACCTTCAGGAGTGTGAATCACTGCGTAAGCGGCGCATCGGGATTGGTCGGCTTGATCGAGACGTCACAGGTTATGTGGTCCTGGCCGGATGGAGTATGTAGACCGGTCGGAGCTTTAGCATCGAAATCAATATGCATCCCGTCAGGCAACTTCTCCTTTGCGAAGTAGACTAAACCGGGAAGCAAGGGATATCTGGTAGTCGCTGTTCGATCGGTCGTCTCACCGAGTCCTTCACTTACATAGAGGGCATCTTTTGTCGCGGTAACCGTGTACTTCTTGGAATCTTCAAACGGCCTGAAGCTATGCGGCATGTAAACGATTGAATGAAAATTCTCCCCGCCATCGGTTGAGTAAAAGAGAACAACGGTACAGCCACGGTCCCCACAAACTAGGCGCTGTGGAAACGCAAGCGGAAGCACAATATTGTTTCCACTCAGATCGGCATTGATGATCTTCCGCTGGAAGTTCTCGAAATAGCCGATGCCGATCCTCTGGCGGATATTTTTCTTTTTGTCGTTGTAGAACGTCTCACCGTGATTGCAGTCCCGGTAGTGCTCCAGCGTCACAAAGCGATGGTCATCAATGCGGTAGATCACCTGAGGCGGCGAGTCGCAGGGCAGCGACTTCGCGCTCATGAAATCCGAGAGCGTGAACGAATACGGTTGCTGTGCTGCACAGCCGATGACAGTCGCCGACAGGGCAAGTGCAATGAGTTTACGAACCACGATAATTTTCCCCAAATTGAATGCGTTTCGCTTCTGCCTCACTCACTTTTTCCGCGACAGTGGTCCAGTCGATAGTCCCGGGTTTATCTACCTTGCCGAACGTGCCGTAGTCGAAATACGTGTCGTGTCCGCTCGTCCACTCTGCCATCTTGATAAGGTCGAACCAGAATTCCCGGTCATCGAAGGAATCACAGAACCCGACAGGCAGATCGTAAGCCGCTACCCGCTTCATGAATTCCGTATGTGACGGAAGCGCACTGTGATTGGTTGGTTCGGGTTTGTAGTCGCTAATACGGTCAATCATTTCATCATGCGACTCCCGCTCGGTCCTTTTCCCGGTCGGGGTGTACACGTCGTCGCGGGTCACGTACTTTTCCGGCTGGTAGATCGACCTGTAATTCGGAAACGAAGAATCCAAGTAGTGCCCCGTGTTGGGGTTATTGATGTCCTGGACAAACCTGCCATATTCCGGTGCATCTTTACGGGAATTCTCGAATGTGCTCATGTCGTCCGCCGTCAGCGGATTCGGCACTTTCTCAGCATTGACGGTCACCATCTGGTTCGCATTCGGGACTGCCCATAAATACGGCAGGCCGAAATGTGCGCCACCGACCCGACGATTTCCGTTCCAGAAGTCGGTCGGCTTTGCCTCGGCCACAAGCTGGTCCTCCGGGATCGGTGGCAGCGTGCCAAACTTGCGCACGCCAGGCTCGTCGCCAACCGGCGTACTGCGCGCGAGCATGCGCTGCTTGATGGTATCGCCAAGTTCTGCGAGTAGCTTGTCGTTCACACCCTGCCAGCCGATGCTCTGCAAGAGCGCCGCCCCCATCACGCGGTCATGCGGCGTGAAATAGACGTAGAGACGACCATGGTTGTCTCGTTCCGGCACACCATAATTCAGCTTCAGGTCGGGACGCCAGAAGTTCATACCCTGTGATGCACCGACATGCAACTGCTGCATCATCTCTTCGGTGTAGACCTGCTTGTCCTGCTTGATACGATTCGCGACAGCACGGAACGTATTGACGCGAGCTTCGCCAGTGGGGCGCTCACCGCCGCAAGTCAGCGCATCGGTGGGCTTGTCCTCAAGTGCATACGGAGAATTCATCACGAACAGAGCATCAGGTGCGCGCTCCTTGCAGAGGAGGGTTGCGGCCATCGCAATCATCGTTCCCTGGCTGTGCGACATCAGCGTAATGGTGTCACGTGCGTATTCCTTACGGATTTTATCGACCAGTTTCGCGAGACGTTGCGCCGCATGGGAGTAATAGACGCGTGGCGGCGCACTCTGCAGCTGCCGATCGACTTCCGTATTTAGGTGCTGCATGTCGAAGCCGTACACTGTGCGCGAGAAACCCTTTTCGCTCCATAGCTGCTGAAGGTTGTTGGTGCCGTTCTGGAACGCACCGCCGCCCCAATACCACGGACCACCATCCATGGGACACTCCGGCGCCCAATAATCGTCACCTTCAAGGTTGCGCAATGGTACCTTCCACCGTTTCAGGTCATCGTAGTCGCCGCGATAGCCCCAATAGAAACGGATGACGGGAGAATTGCTAAATGTCTCTATCCGGCGCGGCCCTACGCGGTCGCCCCCTTCCGCCTTATCCGTGTATGAGTTTCGTACCAACATGGTTTCATCAGTTCGCCCAAGCCTGATATTTAGCCCTTCACACAAGGCCCCTTCTGCGAAGTCGTACCACTCGCCCTCGGAGTTGACGCCATGCACGAAGATGATGACACCGGGCATGTGCGGCGGAACGCGCGCTTCGGCCCGCACCTGAAAACCCGCTGGCGACATGTAGGACTCCCAGAACGGGCGTCCAAGGTGATCGCGCTGCATCGGCACCACGTTGGTCATAACATCGTGCTGATAGGGTTGCGGCTGTGCGTCGGACTGCGCGTCCGGCTGGTTGTTCTGCTCACCCATTGAATCAGGTCCTCTTGATTTTCGAAAGCAACAACTTGATACCCCGCGCGATATCGTTCTGCGTCAGCGACGTTTCGCCCTTATCGTTCGTGACGCCTTCCACGATGCGGCCGTCTGCCGTCTGAACCTTGTACGGACGATTTGCGAGCGGGCGTCCGGTGACATGGTCACTGAGAATGAACCGTTCATCGCTGGGAGCGTCGGTCTGGTTGAACTTCGGCAGCGGTAGCGACACGGCGCCAGCCCCCGCCTTGTCGATATCGGGGACCTTGATGATGAGGTCTCCCGCGCCGCCGATTTCGACGTTATCGCCCTGAATCTTGATATACGCCGTACCGCCACCGCTCAGGACAATCCCGTTCGCAGCGTTGGCGGTCAGTGTTCCCGCCACGCTGGAAAGCTGCATGTTCAGTTGTGAGACAAGCTCCATCGCATCCGCCTGGGCCTGAATCTGGACCTTTCCACGCATCGCAAGCAGGCGGATTCCCGCGCGCTGCGCGAACACGGAAACGGCCTCGACCGCCGCAAGAGCAATGTTCTTCAGCGCACTTACGTTAAACCCGGATGAGGTCGCAAAACTTGTGTCCTTGCCCGACGACACCATGAAGCGACTGGGCGTCGCCATGCCGATGCCGCGCGGGGCTGACAGTGCAATAACAGCCTCTTTCAGGCCCACCAGTTCATTCTTCAACCACTCGTTCTCAGCTTTCAGGTCAGCAATTTCGGCCTTAGCCATCGCGCCTGCGTTGGCAAGCCCTTGCGCCTGCGCCTGGGTCACGTTGAACTGGCTCGACATCGCGTCCATGTCGGTCAACGGGCCGCGCGCCTTCTCCTGCATGTAGGTTGACACCAGCATGCCGCCACCAGCACGCAGATGGCCCTTCATGTCCGTACGCAGTTCGTAACCCGCGCCCCGTTCCTCGTTCTCGCGATCTACGGCGTGACCCAGGCTGAGCTGCGTCTTGCCGTGCTCGGTTGCGAGCTTGATGTGCTCGCGGCCTGCGCGGTCCTCGAACTGGAGCGTGTTGTTCATGCGCGTGCGCAACGTATTGCGCGTGGCCCACGGATAGGCTGAATTGACTGGATCGGTATCCTGCGCGGTGTGCAGTACCTGACTGATGAAGGGAAGGTCCGGGCAGCCCCACAGGAAGCCCACGGTCACGATCGTCCCTTCGACCAGACCGAAATGGAAACCGGTTTGTCCTGCGCCCGCGAACGGCTTCGCCAGTCGCATCGGGCAGCTTTCCAGTCCGGGGGTGCGCTTATCCTGATCCGCGTGGATGTGCACGATATATGAGCCCTGCGCGTCCAGATACGGGTCCTTGTACCCGCCCGGCGAGGCAATGGTGCCGGTGATGACGCCCTCGATCCTGGGCCACGTATGTTCCAGCAAAGACAGCCGGTACAGCCGGTCGGACGGAATCGCGGTGAACTCGACGCGGTAAGGCTGCTTGCGCGATGCACTGCATTTCACCCGTACAGTGACCAGCCCGTACTCAGCGTCGGGCAGTTTCCGGTTCGAGAACTTGAGGACGCAGCTGGGCGCGAGGTCCAGCATGTTGCAGGTGCCGCGATACACCACCTGTGCAGCCACGGCC
Source organism: Paraburkholderia elongata (assembly GCF_013177735.1). GTDB lineage: Bacteria > Pseudomonadota > Gammaproteobacteria > Burkholderiales > Burkholderiaceae > Paraburkholderia > Paraburkholderia elongata. The sequence goes on from NZ_WOEZ01000140.1 coordinate 107,809, forward strand.
GCCTCGCGCCGCAGCAGTGCTTCCGCCCCCGCCTCATCCTGGCTCAGGTCCGGTGTGCCCCATGTATAAGCCTCGCCATAGGTGGTGCGATCCCCAGTGATCGGGCAGACGGCTTCGATCGGTTCGGATACCGGACGCTCGGTGCTGAACGTGCGCACCTTATAGCTCGTCGGCAAGGTCGTCGCGTCCATTTCAAGAGAATCGACCGATTCCGTCCCTGAGCTTTCGAGGCCGCTGAACTGGCGATAAGGCACGGTCAGGTTCGGGTTACGGCGGTAGTGCGTGAAGTCGTCACCAAACCGCACGTTTTCGCAGCGCTCGCCCTCTTCGCAGACAAACCAGATACCGGAGCGGCGGCATAGCCGCGTGATGAAGGTCAGGTCGTCTTCGCCCCATTGCATCACGAAACTACGCTTGCGATAGGTGCGGTACAGGTTGAACTCGAAGCTGCCGTGGATCCTGTCGAAGCCGTGTTCGCGCAGTATCTGCTCAATGATTTCCGGGAAACTCTTCTCAAGGAAGAACCGGCACTTCGGCGTGTTGCGCAGGAGCGCCAGGCGCGAATCCAGCACAACCTCATAGGTGGTTTCGTCCCGGCTGCTGCCCCGCTGGCTGAAGCCTGTGATGACTCCCTGCACACGCCGTTCGGGTTCCGGCTTGAGCGTCATGAGCGGGTTGAATGGCGGCTGGATCACGAACGCCGCAGGCTTGTTCAGGTAGTCGGTGCGCGACAGGTCCGGCTGCGGATGCGTGAACCGGATCTGATACCGGGTAGGCTCCCCGATGGCCCGCTCACCCTCAAAGGAAAAGATATCGGCCAGCTCGGCGCTACTGGCCTGTGGCATGTCGAGACGGTAGTGCCGGTGCCTGGAACCAGTTTTTTGACTCAAGCCCCCTCCTGTTAGAGATTCACGGGATACCCCGGCAAAAACTCTAGTGGACTTTGGGACCGAATCAAATAGGACAGTCTCAGAATGATGTCATTTTTTGTCAACGCAATTCATTTAGTATTGCAAACTGTTAAAGAGATAACTAAATCGCATACTATTGCAGCGTCGTCGTGGACGTCCCCAAAGAACATGCTTCTATCTTCCCTTCATCCTCCTGGCGGAGTGCAGCGGGCAATCCGTTCATGACCACTGCCGAGCGCGCCGCCGCTCCGCTGCTGCCGAATCTGCATGCCCGCCGGCCGGGCGCGCCTGGTCAGCGGCCTGTACAAGTCTTAGATGCGCTGCGCTTCCTTCGGCACGCCAAGCAGCAAGGCCACACCGCTGACGAACAGCAACGCTGTCAGCACAAACAACGCATTGTCCATGCTGCCGGTGTGCGTCTTGATCAGACCGATCACCCACGGGCTGACAATCCCGCTCGTAATGCCGATGCTGCTGATCAGCGCAATCCCGGCCGCCGCCGCCGCGCCGGACAGATAACCCGATGGCACAGTCCAGAAAATCGGCAACGCGGCAAAAATCAGCACGGCAGCCACCGAGAGGATCGCGAGCATCGCCGGGAAGCTGCTCAGATGCAGCGTTAGCAAAGAAAGCGCAATGCCGCCGCCGATCGTGCAAACCGCAAAGTGCCGGCGTCGTTCGCCACGGCGATCCGAGTTGCGCGCAATCAGAATCAGGCCCACTGCGCCGACCGCATTCGGAATCACGGTGTACAGGCTGATCGCCAGCACATCGTGAACGCCGAAGTCGCGAATCATCAGCGGCATCCAGAAGTTCAGCGTCAACGACGCGCAGGTGAGCGAGAAATAGATGAACGCGAACAGATAGACCCGTGGGTTACGCAGCGCTTGCATGACGGAACGCGACGAATGCGCGTCCGACGAAACGGGGCGATCTTCATCGCGCTGCGCAATCAGTTTCGCCTTCTCTGCGGCGTTGAGCCACGTTGCGTGTTGCGGACCGTCAACCAGATAAAACGCCGCGAGCAGGCCGAGCACGATGGCCGGTGCACCTTCGATCACGAACATCCACTGCCAGCCGAACAGCCCCATCACGCCGCCCATATCGCGCATGATCCAGCCGGACACCAGACCGCCGAGCACGCCCGCCACCGCGACGCCCGCGAAGAAAATCGACAACACAGCTGCGCGCCGCCGCGCCGGGTACCAGTAGGTCAGATACAGCACGATGCCGGGGAAGAACCCCGCTTCGAACACGCCGAGCATGAAACGCAGCACGTAGAAGTGCGTGGGCTTCGACACCAGCATCATGCCAACCGATGCAATGCCCCACAGCAGCATGATCCGCGTGAAGGTGCGGCGCGCGCCGAAGCGCGCCAGCAGCATATTGCTCGGCACTTCGCACAGCACGTAGCCGATATAAAAGACCGCCGCACCGAGACCGTACATCGCGTCGCTGAAACCCAGGTCGTGCTTCATCTGCAACTGCGCGAAGCCGATATTGATGCGGTCGAGAAACGACACCACGTAACACAGGAACAGAAACGGAATAATCCGCTTCGAGACCTTGCGATATAACAGGTCGTCGTGCACAGCAGCGGATGCGCCCGGCGCGAGCGTGGGGGCGAGGGATTGGCTCATCAGTGTCTCCAAACGTGAGGGTCCAACGGACCCGCTGGGTCCGGCGTCTTGATGCGCCGCGTTTCGGTTTTCTACTGAGACGGCATGCGGCGGTATAGGTGCGCCGCGCGCCGTGGTGGATTGCGCGTGGCTCGAACGGCCACGCGCGTACAGCGATTCATCGTTACTGCTCGTACTGCTCGTGCTATTCGTGCGGTTTGGACCCGCTTGTCCTGTTTGGTCAGGCGGCCAGCGGATGCGTCTGTGCGCCTTGCACCGAAGCATCGGTCACGCCTTCACGTGCGTGCCGCATCGCCTCGAGCAGCGTCTCGTGATCGCCGATATGGTTGGCGAGCAACAGGATCAGTTGCGCATTGGCCGACTGACTCTGCGCATCGTCCAGATCGCGATGCATGTCGATCAGCGCCTCGTAGAAATCGTCGGGGCGGGCGAGATTGGGTTGCGTGTTCAATGCCATAACTGTCTCCTGCTATTTTCTTTTGCCGATGTGCTGCGTGTGCCCTGCCCTCAGGCCGTGCCTTCCACGCACAACGCGCGCTTCAATGCACCATCCACAAAGCTCACGTCGAGTTGCCGCCGGCGCGCGCAGACATGCTGGTCCGGGCGGAGCAAATAGAACGTGCCGGGTTTGCCGTCGTAACGAGCGGCTGCAAGACCGTCGACGTCGTGCACCACCTTTACACCCGAGGTCGCCGCGACCTGCGCATCGCCACTCATCACCACGACGAGCTTCAGCGGAATCGGCCCGCTCCGCAATGCATCCAGCGCAGCTTGCGTCGCCTGATCGATACCTTGCGAGCTGCAGAACAACACGCCCGTGAACTGCTGACCGAGTTGCTGTAACAGCCACGCCGGTTGCCCCGCTGCATGAACTGGCGCATCGAGGCATGATGCCCCCGGCACCATCAGACCTTCGAAGCTATCGCTGTCCGATGTATTCAGCGGGGAATCGCGCAACACCGCCGGCACGGACAAGCGGCCGCTATTCGTCAACTGCCGCGCAAACGGGTGATGCCGCGCGAGCTTCAGCACAGCATCGCGGAACACGCGGCTAACCGGGCTCTTCGGCGTAATGAAATCGGTCGAGCGCGTGGAGTTGCGAATGTTTTCGTCGGCGGCGAATTCGCGCTCGCTTGCATACGTGTCGAGCAAGGTGTCGGACGCTTTGCCTTCGAGCACCATCGCCAGTTTCCATGCGAGGTTTTCCGCGTCCTGCACGCCGCTATTCGCACCGCGCGCGCCGAACGGCGACACGCCATGCGCGGAATCGCCCGCGAACAACACGTTGCCATGCCGGAAGCGTTCCATGCGCAAACACGAAAACGTATAGACGCTGACCCATTCCAGCTCAAACTCCGCATCCGGTCCGAGCAACGCACGCACGCGCGGGATCACACGTTCCGGCGTTTTTTCCAGCACCGGATCGGCGTCCCAGCCCAACTGGAAATCGATCCGCCACACGTTATCCGGCTGACGATGCAACAGCACCGATTGATTCGGATGGAACGGCGGATCGAACCAGAACCAACGCTCGGTCGGAAACTCCGCTTCCATTTTCACGTCGGCAATCAGGAAGCGGTCTTTGAACGTGACGCCTTTGCTGTCGAGTCCCATCAGATTGCGCATCGGACTGCGCGAGCCGTCGGCGGCCACCACAAAGCGGCCGCATAACGGGTACTGACCGTTGGGCGTGTCGACGGTCAGCGTCACGCTGGCGTCTTGCGTACCAGGCGTGCCGTTCTGCTGCACGCCGACCACTTTGCTCTTCCAGCGGATCTCGAGATTCGGCATCTCCTGCGCGCGTTCGAGCAGAAAGCCTTCGACGTAGTACTGCTGCAGGTTGATGAACGCGGGCCGATGGTGGCCCGCTTCCGGCTGCAGATTAAACGTGTACACCAGTTCATCTTTCAGGAACACCTTGCCGACATTCCAGCTGATGCCCTTGTCCACCATGCGCTGCCCGCAGCCGAGCCGGTCGAAGATATCGAGCGAGCGCTTCGAGAAGCAGATCGCCCGCGAACCTGTGGATAACGAACAATCGTCGTCGACCAGGACGACCGGCACGCCCTGCTGCGCGATATCGATCGCGGTAGCAAGGCCCACCGGCCCCGCGCCGACCACGATCACGGGATAGGGTGCCTGATCCGCTCCGCTTTGCCCGCTCTGTTCGCGGCACGGCTGATACTCGAACGACAGCGTCTGGTAGTTGATGCTCATCTTGTGTCTCCGTCCTTCTCTGCTCTGCTTGACGCTTTCCGGCGTTTCTATGCGGTTATCCGGCTTGCAATCAGGCTTGCAGCGCGTCCCACATTTCCTTGTCGCGCCGCGCGGTCCAGATGCGCGGATGCGTGATGCCGCTCGCTTCGTCGAAGGCACGCGAAACGTCGAACGGCAGGCAGTGCTCATAGATGAAGACGTGGCCGAACTTCGGGTCCATCGCCTTGCGCGTGTGCGCCATCGCGGCCTTCAGATCGAGCTTCTGTTCGACGGCTTCGCGGCCTTGCTGCAGCAACGTGGTGACGAAGTCTTTCGTGTAATCGAGGCCCTTGTTGACGTCTTCCGGCGTGGTCAATGCAGGACCGCGGCCCGGCACCAGCTTCTCAGCCTTCAGCGCACGCAGTGCTTCGAGCGTGGCCGGCCATTGTTCGAGTTGAGCATCGCCGCAATAGCAGGCAGCGTCGTATTCGACCAGGTCGCCGGAGAACAACACCTTCTGCGACGGCAGCCACACCACCGTATCGCCCTTCGTGTGACCGGCGCCCAGATGCGCGATACGCACTTCGAGCTTGCCGAGGAACAGCGTCATTTCTTTTTCGAACACGAGCGTCGGCCACGTCAGGCCCGGCACCGTTTCGACACCGGCGAACAAGCGCGGGAAGCGTTCGATTTCCGACTTCATGTCCGCTTCGCCGCGTTCGACGATCATCTCGTACGTGCCACGGCTCGCGATCACCTGCTGCGCGCCTTCTGCGAAATACGCAGACGCGCCAAGCACGCGCACTGCGTGGTAGTGCGACAGCACGACGTATTTGATCGGTTTGTCGGTGACGCTGCGAATCTTCGCGATGAGGTCTTGCGCCATGGCCGGCGTGGCGGTGGTGTCGACGATCAGCACGCCGTCGTCGCCGATGATCACGCCCGAGTTCGGATCGCCTTCAGCGGTGTACGCGTAGGCGTTCTCGGACAGCTTGGTCCACGTGACTTTCTTGACTTCCAGGTCGGCCTGGGATGCGAATGCCTTTGCCATGCTTGTCTCCCTCAAAAGTTGGACGTGAGGCGAGACGGCCGGCTGCGCGCTCAGATTTCAGATGCGCGGGCTGACGGTATTGGAGCTTGTCTCGCCCCGTTTTGACTCTGTGACTGCACCGGTATGTCGGGGTGAATGCATCTTATGGTCGGGCCAGTTTATTTGTCAATAGCGAAATGTATCGCTATACGCAAATCTTAAAGCGCCTAAGATGAGGACAGGAAGGCGCGGGCTTTCGCGCAGGGCTTCGGCTAACATGGACCCTTTTTACGGACGAGCGCGGGTGTGAGCAAAGCAGCGAAACCGGCCACCGGCAAAGGCGCGGGCGGCAACGAGACGGCGGATGGCGGCAAGACGCAGCGCGGGATTCAGAGCGTCGAAGTGGGCGGCCGCGTGTTGCTGGCGCTTGCGCAGGCGCGCAGTCCGCTCGCTTTGTCCGATCTCGCCACTGCCGCGCAGATCGCGCCGGGGCAGGCGCATGCTTATCTGGTGAGCTTGAGCCGCTTAGGTCTGATCAAACGTGACGAGCTGTCGGGCCGTTATGAACCCGGGCCGCTGTCGTTGCGGCTTGGATTGATGCATCTGGAGAACCAGCCGGCGTTTCGCGCCGCCGTGCCGCGCGTGGCGGCATTGGCCGAGGCGATCGGGTTCAGCGTCGCGATCTGTATTGCCGGGCCGCAAGGGCCGACCATCGTTCGCTATGAACATGCGGGCTTTCCGCTGCACGTGAATCTGCATGTGGGCACGGTGATGTCGCTGCCGGCTACGTCGACGGGGCGCGTATTTTGCGCTTATCTGCCACACGAGGCGCTGGAGGGGATGTGGGCGAATCAGTCGGGCTCGATGAATAGCGCGATGACGCCCCCTGACGAAAGCGCCGCGTTCGAGGCCACTTTGGATGCAATCCGCGCACGCAGGTTGGAATGCAGCGTCGATGCGCCGAGTCCAGGCATCAGCAGTTTGAGCGCGCCGGTGCTCGATGCCGACGGCCGCTTGTGTCTCGCGCTGACGGTGATCGGCTCGACCGGCGCGATCGATGTCGCCGCCGATGGCCCGACGGCTCGCGCGCTGCTTGCCGCTGCTCATGACATCAGCGCTGAACTTGCGGCAGCCCCTTCCTTGTTAGCTTCTTCCGCATCGTGACCGACTCTCTCGACACTTCTTATGCTGGCTTCGGCGTTTCTGCCGCTTCTGCCACTTCTTCCGATGCGAAACCGCAGCGCGGCATCCAGTCGCTCGATAACACGGGTGAGCTGCTTGGCGCATTGGTTTCGGCTGCACGGCCATTGAGTTTGCGCGACCTTGCGGCGGCTGCGGGCATGCCGCCGGCCAAAGCATTTCCGCATCTGGTGAGTCTGCTTAAGATCGGTTTGCTGAACCGCGACGCTGCTGGCTGCTTCGAAGCCGGGCCTTTAGCGCTGGAGCTTGGGTTAATCGGCCTGCAGCGTTTGTCGCCGACGCGGGAAGCTGAGCCGGAAGTGGTCGAACTGGCAGCGTCGACGGGAATGAGTGTCGCGATGGCGGTACTCGGGCCGCTCGGGCCGACCGTCGTGCGCCTGGAAGAGTCGGCGCGACCGCTGCATGTGAGCTTGCGGGTCGGCACGGTGATGTCGCTGGTGAATACGGCGATCGGGCGGGTGTTTGCCGCGTATGTCGCGGACGATGTGCGTAATGG
>NZ_WOEZ01000141.1 GCF_013177735.1 Paraburkholderia elongata
CGGACCGATGTCAAGACTGGTCAGTAACACCTGCCTATCCGTGCTGCACAGCCGCTGCGCGCAGATGGAGTCCGGAGCGTTCACGACTGAGCTCATATGAGGCCACGAGCCGTTTATCCTGGGGAAACAGAAGGTACTTGCGTTGGACGAGAGCCAGGACGGCCACGCGAAAGTCCTGAGAAATTGCAATTTATGTGTGCTCTTCCTAATATCCACCGAACGTTCGGATGGGTAGAATTCCTACCATCAGCATGCTGCATTGCAATACGCAACCGTCGGCGCTTGGACCTCGCGCTCAGGCGGGCAATACCCACGCCCTTGTCCTTTATCGCCCAAGGGTTTGACGCAATCACGAGTGGGGCGCGCCATGGAATTTTTGGAAAAAAACGTCGCGACGGAATTAATTGAGCGGAAGGATCACACCCTCGAACATGTTGGGTTGGATGGCGAGAGGCAGACGTATTTTCCGGCCAGGTCAATGTGGTTGAGGTTGGAACAGCTTCATGTGACGCAACAGCTCGCAGAGCCTCTGGACGCAGACAAACAACCAACACTTTCCACGTCGCTGCACGGAGTGGCACATCTCGATGGCCAGGAGCTGTCGATCATTGGCGACGCTGGACACGCGATGCACACCGTTGAGGTGTCCTTCGCGGCACGCGACGTCAGCAAGGCTGACCGGTTAGGTCTGCGCGAGTTGGAGGACGAACTCGGTATTTCGTTTGCCGACGTGCCGCTCGGTACTGCTCGTCTCGGCGTCAATCGGGCCGACGCAGAGACCGGCGAACCCGATCAGTGGTGGCTCGCCTGCCACATTCCCGAAGCCTGTATACATGCGCTTTCGAAGGCGATGTCTGATGGCCAGTTTGGCGCAGTCGAGTTGGGTCTGGCGCTGCGACACCTCTACACGGCCGAAAGTGCTATGGCTGACCCTCAGCGCGAGCCGAACCTTTTTCTCAGGCCCAACAAAAGCGACGGCGCAATTGAATGTCCGGAAATTGCAATTGGCTACGTCACCCACCTTCGTATTGACCTCGCAACGGCTCAATTGCGTACCGCGACGGCGAGCGGCGGCGGTGATGAATTAACGGCGAATTCTGTCGCGGACGCCGTGAACTCATTGGCTGTTAGCCCAACTTTCGCTATTCGCGGCCTCGGCTGATGCCAAGTCATTGATTTTAAATGACGTGCATATCAACAGTCTTCACTACAGGGCGTACGTTTTGGTAGCGGCGACTGGCGATGGCCGGGCCGTGAT
>NZ_WOEZ01000142.1 GCF_013177735.1 Paraburkholderia elongata
CGACTTCTTCACCATCCGTCGTGAACGTCTGATCCGTGCGCATGATGCTCTCTCCTTTGAACAGGGACTCGACACGCTGATTTTACGTATCAGTTCGTGGACGACCGGCCTGCCTACATAGGATCTAGCGTGACGCGGTGATATGGCGCAGGCATGACAGTTCACACCCACACTCTAGACGACTGGTCTAATTGAGGCCATAATCCGCTTCCTATGAGAGCTAGCCATCCCCACATTCGCAGGCACATCCTCGACGCCGGGCGTGCCCTGATCGCCAGAAAAGGCTTCGTCGCGGTCGGGCTGAACGAGATTCTGACGACTGCCGAGATCCCGAAGGGGTCGTTCTATCACTACTTCGGGTCGAAGGAATCGTTCGGCAGCGAGTTGCTGCAACAGTACGTCGCCGACTACGCGGCACGCCTCGACGCGCTGTTCGGCCAGGCGGGTGTCAACGGCCGTGACAAGCTGCTGAGCTATTGGGCTGAGTGGCAGCACGAGCAACTCGACCAGGACGGCGGCGAAAAGTGTCTGGTGGTGAAGCTGAGCGCCGAAGTCGGCGACCTGTCCGACGAGATGCGCGTCGTGCTGCGCGACGGCGTCGACCGCCTGATGGTCCGTCTCGCGTCCGTGATCGAAGAAGGCCAGGCAGACGGGTCGCTTTCGCCGGAGATCCGGGCCAAGGAGGCAGCCGAACTCCTGTATCACATGTGGCTTGGCGCGGCGCTTGTCACCAAGCTGCGAAAGGATGGTAGCGCGATGGCGCAAGCCATGGCGGTCACCGCCAGCGTACTTCGCGGGCCTTGATTGTGCCGCTGCGGAGGCCGTGGCCGCGGCGCTGTTGAAGCTTCTTGAATCGAAGAACTAGCCGAAGCACCGCCAGAAGCGCTCGCGGAAGAACTTACAGAACCACCCGCAAAAGCACTCGCAGAAGCACTCGCAGAAGCACTCGCAGAAGCACTCGCAGAAGCACTCGCAGAAGCACTCGCAGAAGCACTCGCAGAAGAGCTCAAACAATTACTCGCAAAAGCACCCGCAGAAGCATTCAAAGAAGTACCCGTAAAAGCACTCACAGCACCACCCGCAGAACCACTAACTCCACGCAGAGCGGAGCCCTCATCGTTGCACATTCCGGGAGATCGATTGTGCGTAGCGTTATCTATTCCTCTTTCGGCAATCCCGCTGAAGTGCTGCAGGTCGCGGAACGTCCCACGCCGAATCCCGGCGCAGGGCAGGTGCGCATCAAATCGACCTTGTCGCCGATTCACAATCACGACTTGTGGACGATTCGCGGTCAATACGGCTACAAGCCGAAACTGCCGGCCGTGGGCGGCACTGAAGTGGCCGGTGTGATCGACGCAATCGGCGATGGTGTCGAACACCTGAAGCCCGGTCAGCGCGTGGTGGTGGCCGGCATCTACGAAGCCTGGGCCGATTACGTTCTGGCGCCGGCAGCAACGGTAATCCCGCTGCCTGACGCGATCAGCGACGAAGTAGGCTGTCAGTTGATCGCCATGCCGTTGAGCGCGGTGATGTTGCTGGAATATCTGCATCTGGAACCCGGTCAGTGGTTCATCCAGAACACGGCGAACGGGGCGGTCGGCAAGACCCTCGCGATGCTGGCCAACGCTCGCGGCATCAATGTGGTCAATCTGGTTCGGCGCGAGGCGGGCATTGCGGAATTAGCCGAGGTGGGTATCGGCCACGCGGTGTCGACCGAAAGCGATGGCTGGAAGCAGCAGGTTCGTGACATCGTCGGCGATGCGCCGCTGGTAGCGGGTGTCGATTCGGTGAGTGGCGATGCCAGCGGCGACATCTTCGGTCTGCTTGGCGAAAACGGCACCCTGGTCTCGTTCGGCGCCATGTCCGGTCAGCCGATGCGGCTCAACTCCGGCGACGCGATCTTCAAGCAGTCGACCGTCAAAGGTTTCTGGGCGAGCAAGATTTTCGAGGTCACCTCGGGCGCGGACAAAGCGCGAATGATCGGCGAACTGCTGACGCTCGCTGCATCGGGCGAGTTGAAGCTGCCGGTCGAAGCCGTCTTCGATGTGGAGAACGCGGCGCAAGCGGCAGCGGCGAGCGAAAAGAGCGCGCGCAAGGGCAAGGTGCTGCTGCGGTTCTTGCAAAAGCCCAATCCATGATCGAAGTCCATCATCTCAACGAATCCCGTTCGCGCCGCATTACCTGGTTGCTGGAAGAACTCGGTCTCGACTATAAGCTGGTTCGATACCAGCGGAATCCGCAGACCCGTCTGGCTCCGCCGGAACTGATGGCGATCCATCCGCTCGGCAAGGCCCCGGTGATTCGTGACGGCGAGAAGGTGGTTTTCGAGTCGGGCGCGATCGTGGATTATCTGATTCGCCGCCATGGCAATGGCCGCCTCGCTCCGGCATACGGAACCGACGCGTACGACCGTTACGAGCAGTTTCTGCACTATGCGGAAGGCTCCGCCATGCTGCCGCTCATGTTGAAGGTGTACACAGCGCGTCTTGGCGACGGTGCTGCTCCGTTGCAACCCAGAATCGAAAGTGAGTTGCAGAATCACCTGGGTTTTCTGAATCAGGAACTGGCCGGCCGCGAATACATCATGGGCGATGAATTGACGGGTGTCGATATCCAGCTCTCGTTCGTGGCTCAGACGTGCCTGAAGTTTTGCGGACGCGATGCGTTCCCGAATATCACCGCGTTTGTCGATCGCATCGAGGCGCGCCCCGCTTATAAGCGCGCGATGGAAAAGGGCGGCGCGTAAGCAGTTGAGCGCTCATTCGCCCGTCACCCCCGCCGCCGGGCAGGCTAGTTTTCACCGCTTTGAGTAAGTAACGAGTAAGTCCAGCAGTCGTAGAGTCGATGCCGCCTCATCCATCAACTCAGGACTCGACGTGAAAAAATCTCTTTGCCGTGAGCGCCGGCTTCTATCGGCGATCGCATCGTTCTTCATGGTTTCGGGTGCGGCGTGGGCCGACGGCCAGAGCCCGGAGCCGCCCACAGCGGACGACACGGGCTTCACTGTGCTGAACAATTCGACCAATGTGACGCATTGGGGCCTGGGCGTGGGAGCCGGCATCGAGCAGGCGCCCTACAAAGGCTACGGCACGAAATACACGCCGATTCCGCTGATTTCGTTCGACAACAAATGGGTCCATGCGTTCGGTACGGCCGTCGATCTGAAGATCGGCAAGTGGAGCAACGTGAGCCTCGCGCTGCGCGGGCAGTACGCAATCGGCGACGGCTACAAGCAGTCCGACGCGCCGATTCTGAGCGGTATGCAGAATCGCCACGGCGCGTTCTGGTACGGCCCGGCACTCGCATGGCACACCGCATACGGCACGCTTTCGGGCGATTTTCTGGAAGGCGGCAATAAGGGGCAGAAAGCCAGTATCGACTTCAGCAAGTCCTTCGAGTACGGCAAATTCGAGTTCGAACCGCACGCAGGTGTGGATTGGTTCAGCAGCAAATATGTCGATTACTATTACGGCGTGCGCTCGTCCGAAGTGCGCGCGGGCCGCCCGGAATATACAGGCAAGTCGACCTACGACATCTCGGTGGGAACGCGTATCGACTATAAGTTCACGCGCCATCAGATCATGATCCTCGACGTCGGCGTCGCGCACCTCGGCAGCGGCATCACCGACAGCCCGCTGGTGGGCAAGCGCTATATTCCGCAAGCCAGGGTCGGTTACCTTTACCAATTCAACTGAGCCCCACTGCATGTCGCGAGTCGCACTGATCGAAGACCACGAGCGTCTGGCCGGCATGATCCGCCAGGCGCTTTCCGCAGCAGGCATCGAGGCCGATGTGTTCGGCACCCTTTTGGAGGCGCATTATGGCGTGAGCCGCGCCGACTACGCGGTGCTCATCATCGATCGCGGTTTGCCGGACGGCGACGGCCTGACTTTTCTGCGGACATTGCGCGCGGCAGGGCAGATGACACCCTCGCTCATGCTGACGGCGCGCGACGCGCTGCATGACCGCGTCGATGGACTGGAAAACGGCGCGGACGACTACGTGACCAAACCCTTCGCCATGAGTGAGCTGGTTGCCCGGGTGCGTACGCTGATGCGCCGTCCGGTGGCGCTGACGGAACTGGTGATCTCGTTCGGCGACATCACGGTCGATCCGCAGCAACGCGCAATGCGCTGCGGCGCGCAGTCTGCTCTGCTGGCGCCTGCCGAGTTGCAGATCGTGCTGTGTCTCGTGAAGGCGGCGGGCGCCACCGTGCGGCATGCGGCGCTCGAACATGCCGCGTGGGGACTCGGCGAAGCCGTCACGCCCAACGCGCTCGAAGTCACGCTGCATCGTCTGCGCAAGAAGCTGGTCGCGGTCGGCGCAACGACGCGGCTCGCCAATATTCGCGGCGCGGGCTTCGCGCTCCAGGTTGCCGCCGGATCCACTGGGCAGCACTAAATCAACGGCCAATTGCTCACCATGCTCAATCACTGGATTCGCAGTTTGTCCGCGCGGCTTTGGGTGACCAGCATTGTTGCTCTCGCAATCAGCCTGACCGTGCTGGCGACGGCCGCCACCTATGCGTTCAATCATTTTCCTCAGCAGATGCTCGGGCGGCACGAGGAGATGGAAAGCGCGACGGCGATCGTGAGTGGACTCCGGTTCGACGGTGCCGGCCGTCCGGTTTCCGTGGTGCTTCCCACGCAGACGGCCTGGCTCTTCGAGGTGGCGCCGACGGAACTGAAGTACCGGGTAGTCGACGAACGCGGCAACGTGTTGCTGGCTTCGAAGGGCGCCGAGGGGCGTGAAGCGTGGATTGCGGGCGATCTATCCGGGTTCGTTGGCAATGTTCAGCGGGCGGAGATAGGTGCAAACCCATTTGAAGTCCTGACGCTGCGGGTTGCGCATGGCCCGGCGGTCTTCTACATCCAGACCGCAACGTCCGAGCGTTTCGTCGACGCTATTATAGGCAACAAGGTCAAGCCGATGCCGGCGATCATCAAGACGATCATTGTCGTTGCCACGATCATTTTTGGCCTGACTTTCCCATTTACCGTGCATCGGGTACTCAGGCCGCTTAGAGAGGCATCGCGCGCGGCTGCGCGCATCACGCCGCGCAACCTCACCACGCGACTCTCCACAGAGGGCGTTCCGAGTGAAATCAAGCCGCTGATCCATGCCTTCAACGAAGCGCTCGACAGACTCGAAAACGGTTTCGCCGTGCAGCAGCAGTTTCTCGCGTCAGCGGCGCACGAGTTGCAAACGCCGCTCACCCTGATCCGCGGTCAAATCGAACTGCAGCCCGGGATCGACGACAAGGACCTCCTATTTCGCGAAATCGATCTGATGGCACGTCAGGTTCGGCAACTGTTGCATCTCGCCGAAGTCAGCGAGTCGCAGAACTTCAGTTTCGGCGCGGTGAATATCGTCGACGTGGTGCAGGACGTGAAGGCCTATCTCGCACGCAAGGCCGACCGCAAGGAGGTGAAGCTTCGGCTCGAAACCACCGCCGCGCCGCCGTCGATCTGGGCCGACCGAAGCGCGTTGTTCATTCTGCTCAAGAACATCGTCGAGAACGCGATCAATGCGTCGTCGGCGCGTAGCGCGGTCGTGCTGATCGTCGATGCCGTCTCGGTGCAGGTTCAGGACGAAGGGCCGGGCATCAAGCAGGAGCACCTACCGTTTCTCTTCAAACGGTTCTGGCGCGCGCCGGATGCCCAGCATGACGGCGCCGGGCTCGGCCTCGCGATCTGCAAGGAGATCGCCACGGCTCACGAGTGGCGTTTGACCGTAAGCAGTCTGGTACCCGGCACGCGCTTCGCGGTGTGGTTTTCGTAGCGCCTGTCGATCCTCAGTCGATTTTCAACCGACTATCAAGCCGGTTCGCTCAACGCCGGTTCATTGGCGATCTGTTTGATGATCGCCGCCATCAAGCCGGGAAATCGGCCGTCCAGCTCGTCGCGCCGCAGCGAATTCTGATGCACGGTGCCGGCAACGCGCGTGCGCACCAGCCCCGCTTCACGCAGGATCCGGAAGTGATGGGAGACGCTTGACTTGGGGCGGCCACCGTCGAGGTCGCCGCAGGTGGCCTCGTCGACCGTTGAAAGCCGGCGGACGATCTCAAGGCGCACTGGGTCGCTAAGAGCATGGAAGAGCCGTCCGAGCGTGAAGTCCTCAGCGGCGGGATGGGTATAGGTGCGCATTGTGCAGATGATAAAGGTTTCTGCGATACTCATAGTTCGATGTTTGTCGAACTACCGTACAAGCATGTTCACAGGAGTCTAGCCCGATGTCAGCATTATTTCAGCCCTACAAGCTCAAGGACATTTCCTTGCGCAACCGCATCGCCATTCCGCCGATGTGCCAGTACACGGCCGAAGACGGCCTGATCAACGACTGGCACCGCGTGCACCTCGCCGGTCTGGCGCGTGGCGGCGCGGGGCTGGTGATCGTCGAGGCGACGGCTGTGTCGCCCGAGGGCCGTATCACGCCGGGCTGCGCGGGCATCTGGACCGACGAGCAGGCGCAGGCTTTCGCGCCGGTGGTCGCATCGATCAAGGCAGCGGGTGCGGTGCCGGGCATTCAGATCGGCCACGCGGGCCGCAAAGCCAGCGCCAACCGGCCGTGGGAAGGCGATGACCATATCGCCGACAACGATCCCCGTGGCTGGCAGACCATCGCGCCGTCGGCGATCGCCTTCGGCGGCGGCCTGCCGAAAATACCGAAAGCGATGGCGCTCGACGACATCGGCCGCGTGCGCGAAGATTTCGTCGCCGCCGCAAAACGGGCCCTTGATGCGGGTTTCGAATGGCTTGAGCTGCACTTTGCACACGGCTACCTCGGCCAAAGCTTTTTCTCGACGCACTCCAATCAACGTGACGACGCGTACGGCGGCAGCCTCGAAAACCGCAGCCGCTTCCTGTTGGAAACTTTGGCCGCGGTGCGCAAGGTGTGGCCTGAGCATCTGCCGTTGACGGCGCGTTTCGGTGTGATCGAGTACGACGGACGCGACGAGGAAACGCTCGCCGAATCGATCGAACTGGCGAAGAATTTCAAGCGCGAAGGGCTGGATATGCTGAGCGTCAGCGTGGGTTTCTCCACGCCGAAGGCGGCCATTCCGTGGGCGCCGGCGTTTCTCGCGCCGATCGCTGAGCGTGTGCGCCGCGAGGCCGCTATCGCCGTCTCGTCGGCATGGGGTATCGATACGCCGGAACTGGCCGATCGCTCCGTCAAGAACGAGCAACTGGACCTGGTGATGGTTGGCCGCGCGCATCTGGCCGATCCGCACTGGCCGTACCATGCGGCGCGTAAGCTGGGTATCGAACGTCCGTCGTGGACGCTGCCGGCGCCGTACGCGCATTGGCTCGAACGTTACGCCGTCGCTTGAGCGCTGCGGGTTGCTTATCCTTTGATGTGCTCCGTCGAGAGCCAGCCCCCGCTTACACCGATTTGCGCCACCTGTTTTGCCACTGCGTCGGCCAGACGCTTCGCGTCCGCTGAAACACCGGCCTTCTTGGTTTCGGATACGGCGTGCAAGCCGCCGCCCACGGCCGCCGAGGTCGCGATGCTCCCGGCTGCGGCGCCCACGCCGGCTGTTTCGGCCATGCCGGGTGCTTTGCCGCTGTCGCCGGTGGCATTGAAACTTTGCACCAGCCGCGCGGTGCCGCCCGCCGGTTTGTACAGAATCTGCACGGAGCTGCTCACCTCGCTCTTGCCGGCGCCGAGGCCAATCAGCACGCGACGGCGGCGATTACCCGCGTCGATCTTGTCGAAACTGCCTTGCACGAGCAGGACGTTCTGGTCGGCGGGGGCGGGGATGTCCGAGCGAATCGCGCGCAGCCCCATCGATTGCAATTGATGCACGATTTCGTTGGCGACTTGCTCACGCACGGCGACCGCATCGGCGGATTGCTTTTCCGCGGCGGACGAGCCGTCGAGTTGCGATTTCAATTTCTGCAGCATGCCGCCCTTGTCCAGTTTCACCTGATCCGGATTGCTGTCGAAGGTATAGACATAAATGTTGTCCGGGCGCACTTGCGGCTGAGCGCTGGTTTCGGTCGCGTTGTTGATGCTGCCGCCGGCGCAGCCGGTCAGGAGCGCGCCGCCGCAGACCATTGCGACGCATGCAAAACGAGCGGCATTCTTTTTGAGGAAACTCACTGAAGTCAACATGTTCATCCTGTCGTCGGCACGCGGTGCCGTTATGTTCGAACGCATCTTCCGATGATCGGGCAACCGTGGGATCGTTAATCATCGGGAGCGCATTCGCACGCGCATTTGGACATAAAGCACCCTTGATCTCATGCGTCTTTTTTCGTACGCACCGGCAGCGAAACGAAGTATGGGTGAGTGACTTCCCAAACTCCATTCAACAATTATTTCGCGGTATGTCACGGCGAAACATGCCGCTGCGGGTGGTGTTCGGCATGGGGTGAAAGCGACGGCGAGGGCATCAGTTCAAGGCGAGCTTGAGGATGCAGATAAGAACAAGGATGAGAAGCGCGGCGGCGACGGCCATATTCAGCGGATAGGGCATGTTTCACCAGGCACTAGCGTTGCGGAGTTCTTATCCTAATGATCTGAGGGAAGATTAAAAGTGGGCAATGAGGCGCTATGTGCGAAAGCTAACGCAAGCGCCGAACCCGCAAAACATTACGGCAAGAAGACAGTCGACGCCAGGGTGTGCCCGCTGGCGCAATATGGCCGGATGGCGCATGATTGACGCAATGTGCCGTCCGACCCCAGATGCAGCAAGCCTCTGCGGGAGTACGGCGCATGCGACGTCACCGGTGCATAGGTCGATAAGCACATCGCGACGATGCACTGCGGGCGAGTATTCAATCGTTAAGGAGGATTTCGCATGGACCGACCTGACGCCACCAATCCGTTTGGCGATTTCACCAAAATGCTTGAGCAGTTCAAGCTTCCCGGCTTCGACGTACCCGCCATCATGGAAGCGCGACGCAAGGACATGGAAGCACTGGTTCAGGCGAATCAGACGGCATTTCAGGGCATGCAGTCGCTCGCGCAGAAACAGACCGAGATGTTGCGTACCACGCTGGGCGAATTGCAGTCGCTCACGGGGCAGTTGTCGGCCGGCGGCGCCGCGCCTCCGGCGAAGGCCGCCGAACTGATCCAGCAAAGCCTGCATAAGTCGCTAGCGGATATGCAGCAGTTGGCGCAAGCCGCATATCAAACCCAGGCTGAGTCGTATGCGGTGATCGCAAAACGCGTAGAAGAAAATGTGCAGGAGCTCAAATCGCTCTTGCAGCAGCAGAAAAAGTAACGGACGCGGCCGCGTCGAATCGCTCGATTCGGATCCGGCGCGGCTAGCAGAAGTCGCGATGAATTAGCAGGAAAGTCACAATGAAGCACCCGGTGCCGCGGATGACCATCAAGTTATCCGCGGCATTTTTTTGCCGCCTCGAATCGTGCACATACCGTGCTCAACCCGCGATTTTCTCTTCACACAAAAGCAGTCTATAAGCGCCGCAATTATCAGATGAAATAGGCCGGTAGACGCGAGTTATTCAGTGTGTGTTTACATCGCCGGTCACATGCGGCACGCATTGAAATTTTTCTGCTGTGGCCCTGTTATTTCATGCGTGTGTTCGCTTTAAACAGGCCAGATCGGAAAAATCTGCGCCGAAGCGACGCCCCTTAGTGATCCTGTCCTCAAATATCAAACGGGTTCGAACGGCTCGGCGCTCGTATAAGGTTTAAATCATCCCGCAAACGATTGCCACGCCGCTTCGCGATGGCTAAAGTTTCGCGCTGCCACTCCGTAGACGCATTCACGCAACCTAACTGGTGTGAATGCAATACCGGCACCGCCAGTCAGGAGTGCGCCCCCTGGATTCCCGTTCGTGATCGGTTCACCCGCCGCTCACGAGCGTTTTACCTCGAAGGAAATCTCGTGAAACCGATGCTCTCTACCAGCATTGCTCGCGCAATGCTCGGGGCAAGCTGCGCGCTGTCGTTTGCCGCGCATGCCACGCTCGGCCAGAACGTCAGCACTGTCGACAGCGATCTGACGCGCCTTCGCGCAGTTGCTCACACGGCCACTACGCAAAGCGCGTATTCGGTACACCTGATTACGATGCCGTCCGGCACGCTGGTGCGCGAGTACGTCGCGCCCAACGGCATCGTCTTCGGTGTCGCCTGGCAAGGTCCGACGCTGCCGGATCTGAAATCCATGCTGGGCACGTCGTTCGACCAATACGTCGCCGCTACCGCGACGCGCCGCGGTACGCCGCTGGCGGTGTCCAACAGCGATCTGGTCGTTTACTCCGGCGGGCATCTGCGCGCGTTTGCCGGCTATGCCTATCTGCCGCAAGCGGTGCCCGCGGGCGTCGATGTCGGCGTCATTCAATAACGGAGCGGATCATGCGTCATACGTCTTCGTTCGTTACCTTGTTTTGCGCGGCGCTGCTCGCGTTGCTCGTCAGTGCCTGCGGCGGCGGGGGCGGCGGCTCCAGCGGTTCCGGCTCCTCAGCGAATTCCAGCAACACGACGAGCCTTTCGGCCGGTCCCACCGTCACCAATACGTCGCCTTCGCCGCAAGTGGTGGCCGCCAACGCAGTACGCGTGACGGTCGACTCCGGCGTGAGCAACGTGCCGAACATGCCGTTCGTGAGCATCACGATTTGCGCGCCCGGCACCAGCCAGTGCCAAACCATCGATCACATCCTGGTGGATACCGGTTCGTGGGGCGTGCGCGTGTTCGCCTCGCAATTGCCCGCTTCGATGACGCTGCCGCAACAGAAGGACGGCTCGGGCAATCTGGTTGCCGAATGCATGCAGTTCTTCGACGGCTACACGTGGGGTTCGGTGAAGCTCGCCGACCTGCAGATCGCCGGTGAAAAAGCGGCCTCGCTGCCGATTCAGGTGATCGACCCGAACTACGCTTCGTTGCCGTCCGATTGCGCGAGCTTCGGCGCATCGCGCAACACGCCGGGCGCGTTGCAGGCCAATGGCATTCTGGGCATCGGCGTGTTCAAGCATGACTGCGGCGCGAACTGTGTGCAGCAGGCGGTGGCCGGGACGTATTACGGTTGCAACGGCACGGCATGCAAGTCGATTCCGCTCGCTGAAGCGCTGCAGGTCGCCAATCCGATTCCGTACTTCACGACCGACAACAACGGCTCGATGCTGAGCCTGCCGATGGTGTCCGGCGGCGCGCAGTCGGTGAGTGGGCAACTGGTGTTCGGCATCGGCACGCAGAGCAACAATTCGCTAGGCAGCGCGCAGGTGATCGGCGTGAGTCCGTCGAACGGCACCTTTACGACAGTGCAGAACGGCACGACGTATTCGAGCAGTATTCTGGATAGCGGCTCGACGGGCCTGTTCTTCCAGACCGGTGCGATGCCGGCATGCGCGAGCCCGAATAGCGCGTACTACTGCCCGGTGTCGACCCAGTCGTTGAGTGCCATGATCCAGGGGGCGAACGGCACGACGAGCACGGTGAACTTCAGTGTTGGCAATGCCACGAGCATTTCGCAGACGTACAGCGGCGATTCGGCGTTGCCGCTGCTGGCAGGACCGGCTTTTGTGACGTCGTCGATTTTCGACTGGGGCTTGCCGTTCTTCTACGGCCGTAACGTGTATGCCGCTGTCGAGCAGCAGACGACGCCTGGCGGCACGGGGCCTTACGTCGCGTATTGAGCGATATTGAGCGGTACCCAGGTTTGGCTTCGATGGGAAAGAGTCAACTGAGAGCCCGCTGCCGGTTTATTCGGCCGCGGGCTTTTTTGTGGGTTCTCGAAGCGGGTCGCGTGCGGGTATTGCAACTGGACTAACGCCGGCGTGCGGCCCGCTTGGCGGGGGCTGCTTTAGGGGCAGCCTGCACTGCCCCGGTTTCATTCGCCGGCGTCGCCGCTTCGCGCGGTTGCGTTTTATCGCCGGCTGCCGCAATCACCCGATGCACGAACCGCAGCTTGTCCACCACCGGCGAGGCCAGCGTGAACGGATAACCGTCGGGCATGCCGAGGCTGCGGTTCAGGCTGTTCAACACATACGTGAGCGGAAACCAGCGCTTCATCAGATTCTCGAAGCTCGCGTCTTCCACGGGCGTGCGGTCGGTCAGCGTCGGCTCGCTCGGGTCGTCGGGCAACAAGGCGAGGCCATACGAGGTCGACGTATCCAGCACGTCGACGATCAGCATGTAGTGCGCCCACGTCTCGGCCCAATCTTCCCAAGGATGCATCGTGGCATACGCGCTGATGAAGGACGCCTGCCAGTCAGCCGGCGCGCCGTCGTGGTAGTAGGCCTTCAGCGCCTTGCCGTAGTTGGCGCGTTCGTTGCCGAACAGTTTGCGATATGGCCTGAGCCAGCGTGGGTTGTGCTCCACCAGCTGGCTGAAGTAGTAGTGGCCCGTCTCATGGCGGAAGTGGCCGAGCAGGGTGCGATACGGCTCGCCCATCGCTGTGCGGACCTTTTCGCGGTAGGCGTCGTCGGCTTCGGCGATGTTCAGCGTAATCAGGCCGTTGTCGTGGCCGGTCATCACCCGTTCGCCGTCGCCGCCGTCCTCGAGGAATTCGAATGCCAGGCCGTATTCGGGATCGGCCTGACGCGACGGCACGTCGAGGCCGAGCGCGGCCAGTGTGTACAGTAGACGCCGCTTCGCCATCTCCAGCCGATACCAGTAGAGCCGGTTGTCCGGCGTGCTCAGATTCGGAATCGTGCGCGTGAGCTGGCAGGCGCGGCACAGCGTGTCGGGCGAGTCGGCGGGGATCATCCAGTTGCAGACGTTTTCGACAGCGTAGTTGTGGCACTGCCGGAACAGCGCGCCCTCGGCGCGTGGATGCAGACTGCGCCAGCGCCCTTCGTCGGCCTCTTCGAAGGCGCTGATTTCGGCCAGTTCAGGGTCATAACCGAGCAATGACTCGCACCGTTCACATCGAACGTTTTCATAGAACACAAGGTGCGAGCAGCGATTGCAGTGGAAGGTTCTCATCGATCGGGCCCGGGTGGTGGGTGGCGGTCATGGAGCGAAGTCGACGGGCAATCTTCATGCGGCATTTGCCAGACGTCACTGGTTTAACGCACATTACGTGCATGATCGTGCATCGGCGCTGCGCCGCTTTGGTGCGCGGCAGCCGAAAAGGCGGTGGAAGGGCGCGCTGATCGATCGACCGGACGGTCGGCAGACGCGGCAAACTTCGCAGTAGGCGGTAAGCAGGCGGTAATCCGGGCGGGTCAGGCAGTTCACGCGGTTTTTCGCGCTTGTTCTATAAACGGCATGAAGCTTGCTTTTTGGCGGGCTGCCATCCTTTGTCCAGGAGTCCGGTGTGTCTATACGCGTCGCGTTGAATCATGTCACACATTACCGCTACGACAGGCTGGTTGCGCTGTCGCCCCAGGTCGTGCGTCTCCGGCCTGCACCGCATTGCCGGACCCCGATTCTGTCTTATTCGATGCGGGTCGAACCGGCCGAGCACTTCATCAACTGGCAGCAGGACGCGTTCGCCAACTATCAGGCGCGTCTGGTGTTTCCCGAGAAGACGCGCGAATTCAAGGTGACCGTGGATCTGGTTGCTGAGATGGCGGTCTATAACCCGTTCGACTTCTTTCTCGAACCGTCGGCGGAACAGTTTCCATTCGAATATGCGCCTGGTCTGGAGTTGGAACTCGCTCCGTACCGCGTCAAGCGCCCAATGACGCCGCGGTTCGCCGAGTTCGTCGCGAGTATCGACCGCACGCCGACGCGCACCGCCGACTTCCTCGTCGGACTGAATCAGCGGCTGCAGCGCGAGATCCGCTACCTGATCCGCATGGAGCCCGGCGTGCAGACGCCTGAGGAAACGCTGGTGAGCGCCGCGGGCTCGTGCCGCGATTCGGGTTGGCTGCTGGTCGAGACGCTCCGGCAACTGGGGCTGGCGGCGCGCTTTGTCTCCGGCTATCTGCTGCAACTTGCGCCCGACGTCAAATCCATCGACGGCCCGAGCGGCACCGAAGTCGACTTCACCGACCTGCACGCATGGTGCGAGGTGTACCTGCCGGGCGCCGGCTGGGTCGGCCTCGATCCGACCTCCGGCTTGCTCGCCGGGGAGGGCCATATTCCGGTCGCCTGCACACCCGAACCCGGCAGCGCGGCGCCGATCTCCGGCGCGGTCGACGAATCCGAAGTCGAGTTCGAGCACACCATGTCGATTGAACGGGTCCTGGAGACGCCGCGCGTCACCAAGCCGTTCAGCGAAGCGGTGTGGAACGACGTGCTCAAAATGGGCGCGCAGGTCGACGAGCGCCTGACCGAGATGGATGTGCGCCTGACGATGGGCGGCGAGCCGACCTTCGTGTCGGTGCGCGATCGCGACGCCGCCGAATGGAACACTGACGCCCTCGGCCCCACCAAACGCGGCTACGCGGTCGCGCTGATGGACAAGCTGCGCTCGCGCTACGGCGCAAACGGCTTTCTGCACATCGGCCAGGGCAAGTGGTATCCGGGCGAACAGTTGCCGCGCTGGGCGATGTCGCTCTACTGGCGCGCCGACGGTGAACCGTGCTGGCAAGACCCCACGCTGTTCGCCGACGAACGCGAGCCAGGCACCTACACGGCCGGCGATGCGCAACGTTTCCTCTCTCATCTGGCGACGAAGCTATCGCTCGACACGGACTGCATCCAGCCTGGCTTCGAAGACGTCTGGTACTACCTGTGGCGCGAGCGCCGCCTGCCGGTCAACGTCGATCCGCTCGATGCGCGCCTCGACGACGAATTGGAGCGCGTGCGTCTACGGCGCGTGTTCGATGCGGGCCTGGGCGGCGCGACCGGCTATGTCTTGCCGCTCGCACGCGAACGCGACGTGCCGCACGAGGCGCCGAAGTGGGTCAGCGGCCGCTGGTTCTTCCGCGACGAACGCATGTTTCTGATTCCCGGCGATTCGCCGATGGGTTATCGCTTGCCGCTCGATTCGCTGCCGTGGGTGTCGAAGACCGACTATCCGTATCAGCACGCGCACGATCCGTTCGCACCGCCGGTGCCGTTGCGCCCGGCCGCGCAATTGCGCAGGCAATACGACGGCGACGGTGAGTCCCGCCGCACCATGAGCGCCACCGATGCGCGGCAGGCGGCGGCGTTGTCGTCGTCAGCGGCGGATCTGCTGAGCGGCACGGCGCGCAGCGGCGTGCTGGCCTTTGCGCCTCAGCCGGGCGATAAACAGGCGCCGGCGCGCGGGCAGTCGTCGAAGGAAACAGTGCGCACGGCGATCTGCGTGGAAGCGCGCGACCCGAAACGTGCCGCCGGTCCGAAGGCGGAAACCGAAGCGTTCGGCAGCGGCCGCTCACTGCTGCATGTGTTCATGCCGCCGCTCACCGAACTCGACGACTATCTCGACCTGCTCGCGGCGATTGAAGCGACGGCGGCCGAATTGCAGATGAAGGTGGTGCTCGAAGGCTATCCACCGCCGCGCGATGCGCGCCTGAGCGTCCTGCAAGTGACGCCGGACCCGGGTGTGATCGAGGTGAACATTCATCCGGCTTCGAACTGGGAGCAACTGGTCGACAACACGGAGTATCTGTATCAGTCCGCGGCCAAGAGCTATCTGAGCAGCGAGAAGTTCATGACCGACGGCCGGCATACGGGGACCGGCGGCGGCAATCACTTCGTGCTCGGCGGCGCGACGCCTGCCGATAGTCCGTTCCTGCGCCGTCCCGATCTGCTGGCGAGTCTGATCGCGTATTGGCACAACCATCCGTCGCTGTCGTATATGTTTTCCGGGCTGTTCATTGGGCCGACGAGCCAGGCGCCGCGTGTCGACGAAGCACGCAACGATCAGGTGTATGAACTCGAAGTGGCGTTCCGCGAGTTGCAGCGGCAGATCGATCTGCTCGGCGGCCGCGAAAGCGCGAATCTGCCGGCGTGGATGATCGACCGCTCATTGCGCAACATCCTGATCGATGTGACGGGCAACACGCACCGCGCCGAGTTCTGCATCGACAAACTCTATTCGCCCGATGGTCCGACGGGCCGCCTCGGCCTGCTCGAATTGCGCGGTTTCGAAATGCCGCCGCACGCGCGCATGAGTCTCGTGCAGCAGTTGCTGCTGCGCGCGCTGGTGGCGCGCTTCTGGCACACGCCGTATACGCAGCGGCTCACGCGCTGGGGCACGGAATTGCATGACCGCTTCCTGCTCGGCACCTTCGCGAAGATGGATTTCGACGATGTGCTCGGCGAACTCAACCAGGCCGGCTTCGCCTTCGAGAGCAGCTGGTTCGCGCCGCACTTCGAATTCCGCTTCCCGCTGGTCGGCCAGACCACGGTGAACGGCGTCTCGCTGACCATCCGCACCGCGCTCGAACCCTGGCACGTGATGGGCGAGGAGGGCTCGCCGGGCGGCACGGTGCGCTATGTGGATTCGTCGGTGGAAAGGCTCGAAGTGCGCGCGCTCGGTTTGAACGACAACCGTCATGTGCTGACTGTGAACGGCGTACCGGTCCCGTTGCAACCGACGGGCCGCGTCAGCGAATACGTGGCCGGCGTGCGCTTTCGCGCCTGGTCGCAACCGTCGGCGCTGCATCCGACCATCGGCGTGGATGCGCCGCTCACCTTCGACCTGGTCGATACATGGACTGGCCGCTCGGTCGGCGGATGCCAGTATCATGTCGCTCATCCGGGCGGGCGCAGCTATGAGACCTTCCCGGTCAACGCGTACGAGGCGGAAAGCCGGCGGCGCGCGCGCTTCTTCGCGTCGGGTCATACGCCGGGGCCGCTCACGGTCGGCATGCCGCAGCGCAGCCTGGAGTTTCCGTTCACGTTGGACCTGCGCTACTGGTAACCTGGTAGACTGAAAAGCGTCAGTACACTTTTAAAAACGACACCACCTTGGCCTTTCAATCGACTTTTCCCTTCGAAACGTCCGCGGCGCGCGCGGACGCTTCGTCCTTATTGCGGCTGTTGCCGGCCTACGAAGGGCATTGGGACGAGTTGCGCGACGCCTCAGGCGTGTTGCGCGAACCGTGGCGGCAATTCTTCGAACGGCTCGGCGAAGACGGCATCGCGCGATTGGAGGATCACTACGCGTCGATCGCGCAGCAGATCCGCGACAACGACATCAGCTACAACGTCTACGCGGATAATGGCGAGCCGCGGCCGTGGGCGCTCGACCTGCTGCCGTTCCTGATCAGCGAGGCCGAGTGGGCGCATATCGAGCGTGGCGTGACGCAGCGCGCGCATCTGCTCAATGCGATCGTGGCCGATATTTACGGGCCGCAGACCTTGCTCGAGCGTGGGCAGTTGCCGCCCGCGCTGGTGTTCGGGCATCCCGGTTATCTGCGTCCCGTGAAGGGTTTCACGCCGCCTGGCGGGCAATATCTGCAGGTGGTGGCCGTCGATCTGGCGCGTACGCCCGGCGGACAGTGGACCGTCATGGCGCATCGCACCGAGGCGCCATCCGGCCTCGGTTATGCGCTGGAAAACCGGCTGATCGTGTCGACGCTGTTCGCCGATCCGTTTCGGACCATGCGCGTGAGCCGCCTCGCACCGACTTATTCGCAACTGATCGCAACGCTCGTGCAGGCCGCGCAGGCCACGATGCAGCACGACAGCTCGGGCGCCGACAGTTCGCCGCATATCGCATTGCTCACACCCGGGCCGTTTAGCGAGACTTACTTCGAGCACGTGTTTCTGGCGCGGTATCTCGGCGTCACGCTGGTCGAAGGCAAGGACCTGACCGTGCGCGACGACATGCTGTATCTGAAGACGCTCGCCGGTCTCGAACGTGTGCACGTTGTGCTGCGCCGTCTGGACGATGCTTTCTGCGATCCGGTCGAACTGCGCGCGGATTCGAGCATCGGCGTGCCGGGCCTCTTGCAGGTGATGCGCGCGGGCAATGTGATCGTGTCGAACGTACCGGGTTCGGGCTTTGTCGAATCGCCGGCCTTGCATGGCTTTTTGCCGGGCATTGCCGAAGTGTTGCTCGACGAAGACCTGGTGCTGCCGAGTGTGGCGACCTGGTGGTGCGGCGAAAAGGCGGCGCGCGAGCACGCATTCACGCGGTTGGACGAGGCGTTCATTGTGCCGACCTGGCCGGTCGCGCCACGCGATGCGCCGCCCGGGATCGAACAGGGCAGACAGCGGCTCTCGCCATGGCGTGAGCGCGTCGAAGCGATGCCCGACACCTACACGATCCAGCAGCCGCTGCGCTTTTCCTGCACGCCGCGTTACGAAGACGGGACCATTGGCCGCCGTCCATCGGTGCTGCGCGTCTATGCGATTGCCGACGCCGACGGGGGCTGGCATGTGATGCCCGGCGGCTTCACGCGGATGGCCGCCGAGCGTCAGGCGACGGTGTCGATGCAATACGGCGGCAGCAGCGTCGATACGTGGGTGCTGTCCAGTCAGCCGACGTCGACCTTCACGCTGCTGCCTTCGCCGATGCAACCCGCCGACCTCGCGCGCAAGCATCGCACCGTCTCGAGCCGCGCGGCTGAAAATCTGTTCTGGGCCGGACGTTATGGCGAACGCGCCGAAAACAATGTGCGGCTGTTGCGCCTGATTCTCGGCTCGCTGGAAGGCAATGACGCCGACGCGATGTTCCCTACGCTGGTCGAGCTCGCCATGCATTGTGGTCTCGTGCAATCTGGCGATATGTCCTCGCCGCATTCGCCGCAGGCATTCGAGCGCGCACTGGTCGCGAATCTGAGCGAGAGCACCGGCGCTGCGAGCATCGGTCAGAACCTCAAACAGCAGGCGCGTGCGAATGGCGAAGTGCGTGGGCGTCTGTCGAACGATCATTGGCGCACCATTCTCGCGGCGCGCAACGATTTCCGCGATGCATTGCAGACCTTGATGCCGGCAGCGGGTTTCAATGGCAACGGTAATGGCAGCGGCCCATCGCAGGGCGGCGCGAATGGTAACGGTCGCGCTGAACGCAGTGAGCGCTACGACCGTTATGACCGCGTGACACTGATGAGCGCGCTCGAATGCCTGTCCGTGCAGTTGTCGGCGATCAGCGGCGCACAAGGCGACCGCATGACACGCGACGAAGCGTGGCGTCTGCTATTCGTCGGACGGCATATCGAACGCGTGTCGGCGATGACGTCGTTCTTGCGCGTGGTCGCCGATAAAGGTCAACTCGCGACACCGGCCGGGTTCGATCTGCTGTTGCAATTGTTCGACAGCACGCTGACGTATCGCTCGCTGTATCCGGGCCGTTTCGAAGTGCCGGCTTTGCTCGACCTGCTGGTGATCGAGCCCACCAATCCGCGCGGCATCTACGGTGTCTATGAGCGTCTGCGCAAAAAGCTCGACGAGATTGCCGTGGCCGCGGGCAGCATGCGGCATCGTCCGTTTGCGGAATTGATGCCGCCCGCTGCTTCGTTGCCGACGCTCGAATCACTGTGCACAGTCGACGAAGACGATTCATACACGGAACTGATTGCAGTGTGCGATCAGATCGGCGGCTATGTCGGCGCGGCAGCGCATGAGATCAGCGCGCGCTATTTCAGTCATGCCAGTACGGTGGCCTCGCAGGTGTGGTCATGAAGAACGCGCCGACCGTGTTGTCCGTCTCGCATCGCACGACCTACCACTACTCCACGTATGTGGAGACCGCCCAGCATCTCGCGACGATCCGGCCGATCGCCTGTGCGTGGCAGCGTGTGGTCTCGCACAGCGAAAAGATCGAACCGGAGCCGTCGTATCAGACTAGCCGCATCGACGCATTCGGCAACGACGTCCTGTACTTCGCGCTGGACGCCCCGCACGAGCGCTTGCAGCTCGTTAGCGAAACCACGGTGGCGCTCATGCCGCGCTGGACCGATCTCGACCCCGATGAGACGCCTGAATGGGAAGACGTGGCGGACGCATTGCGGTTTTGGGTTGGTGGCGAGTTCCGGCCCGAGGTGGAGTTCTGCTTTGCGTCGCCGAACGTCGTGCCGCGGCCGTCGTTGCGCGCTTATGCGCTGCCGAGCTTTCCTCCCGGCATGCCGATCGTGGCGGGTGCGATCGATCTGATGCACCGGATTCACGAAGACTTCGCCTACAAACCTTCGGCGACGATGTTCGACACGCCCGCCGAGCGCGCTTTCGAATTGAAGAGCGGCGTATGCCAGGACTTTGCGCAGGTGATGATCGGCTGTTTGCGCTCGCTGGGTTTGCCGGCGCGCTACGTGAGCGGTTATCTGCGCAACGACCCGCCGCCTGGGCAGCCACGTTTGATCGGTGCGGATGCCTCGCATGCGTGGGTGTCCGTGTATTGCCCGGCGAGCGGCTGGATCGATCTCGACCCCACTAATGACGTGTTCGCCGATAGGGACCACGTGACGCTCGCGATCGGCCGCGATTACAGCGACGTGTCCTTGCTGCGCGGGATGATCCTGGGGGGCGGGGCGCACCGGGTGGAAGTGGGCGTGACGGTGCTGGCGCTTTAACGCGAGTGTTTACTGCGCGAAAGTAAACTTGACAGTGTGCGTATGCACATATACACTGCCTGCCATGAACCGTCCTCTCTCTTACGACGAATGCAACTGTTTCGCGCTGCGCCAGGCAGCGCGGCACGTCACGCAAATCTACGAGCGCCATCTCGGCGAGGTAGGGCTGACGGCTGCGCAGTTCACGATTCTCGCCAAGCTCGCGCGTACGCCGAACCTGCCGATGGTAGACCTCGCGGACGCCATGGTCATGGAGCGTACCACGCTGGTCCGCGCCATGAAGCCGTTGCAGCGTGACGGGCTGGTGGTTGCCGAATCGGCGGAGCATGACGGCCGAACGTTTCTGTTCAGTCTCACGGAGAAGGGCGAAACGACCTTCGATCAGGCGGCCATCGCATGGCGTGCCGCGCAGAACGAATTCGAGGAAAAGTTCGGCCACGCGCGTGCCAAGGCGCTGCGCTCCGAGCTCTTCAACATCACCGGATAGGCAAAGCGTATGAGCTCGTTTCGACGAGTTCTGGTACGCTTGATCATGTGCATACGCACTCATGAAGAGGAAGTACAGCGATGGACGGGCTTTTCGACGACGACTGCTTTGCGATCCGCCAGGCCGCACGCTTTGTGTCGCAGCTTTACGATCGCCACCTGGAGAACGTCGGCCTCACCATCACGCAGTTTTCGCTGATGGGGCGCCTGAAGCGCACCGGTCCGATGACCATGAAGCAACTGGCCGAAGCCATGCGCATGCAGCGCACCACGCTGGTCCGCACGATCCAGCCGCTGCGGCGCAACGGACTGGTGTCGAGCGAAACACTCGGGGCGGACGCGCGAGCGTTGTCGATAGCACTGACGGCAGCCGGCGAAGAGCGTTTGCAAGCAGGGCGCAAGCATTGGTATGCGGCGCAAGCCGAATTCGAGGATCGCTTCGGCGAGCAGCGCGCGGCGGCATTGCGTACTGAGTTGTTCGCCATCACAAGCGATCCCGTTTGAATCAGGCCCGCATGGAGTGGGTCAAGCCCGGCGCAGCGCAACGCGCTTTTTTTTAAGCTCAACGAGTGCATACGCACATACGAACATCATGTCCACTACACCCTCGACTATTGCACCGCCCAGCGTGGCAAACGCCGCCAAACCGGCACGGCGCATTCCGTGGATGCTGCTCGCGATCATCTCGGTGCTTGCCGTGTTGGCGCTTGCCGCGTCGTACTGGTTCTTCGTCGGCCGCTTTGTCGAAACGACGGACGATGCTTACGTCGGCGGTGATGTGACTGTGATGTCGCCGAAAGTGAACGGCTTCGTGACGGACGTGCTGGTGCGCGATAACGAGTTCGTCCATGCGAATCAGGTGTTGATCCGGCTCGATGCGCGCGATTACGACGCTCGCCTCGCGCAGGCCAGTGCGGAAGTTGAGAGTGCGCAAGCCGCCGTTACCGAGTTGCAGGCGAAGAAGTCCTTGCAGCTTGCCACCATCAACGAGCAGGCCGCCGAGGTTCGCGCGTCCGGGGCCGAATTGACGCGCAGCGCCGCCGATCAGACGCGCTATCGCCAACTGGTGAAGGACGATGCGGTATCGAACCAGGTTGTAGAACGCGCGGATGCCGATCTCTCGAAGGCGCATGCCGCGGTCGACCGCAGCAGCGCGGCGTTGATTGCCGCGCAACGGCAGATCGCCGTGCTCGACGCGCAGATCGGCGACGCCGAGGCGCGCATCGCCACCGCGCAGGCGGCGCAGCGGGTCGCCGCATTGAACGTGGAGTACACCACGATTCGCTCGCCGATCGACGGTTACGTCGGCAATCGCACCGCGCGCGTCGGCTTGCTGGCGAACATTGGCGTGTCGCTGCTGACCGTGGTGCCGTCGAGCGGACTGTGGATCGACGCCAACTTCAAGGAAGACCAGTTGAAGAAGATGCACGTTGGCGACGGTGTCGACGTCGATCTCGATGCGTCGAGCAAACGGATTCACGGCGTGGTTGAGAGTCTCGCGCCCGCAACCGGCGCGACCTTCAGCGTGCTGCCGGCGGAGAACGCGACCGGCAACTTTACGAAGATCGTGCAGCGCGTGCCGGTGCGCGTGCGTCTCGAGGTACCGAAGGATATGCAAGGCGTGCTGCGCCCGGGCCTATCGGCGACGGTGAAAGTGCATCTCGACGCTGCTCACGGTTAAACGATCATGACTCAGGTCCTTGCCAATCCCGCCGACCTGCCGACGCGCACCAAAGTGTTCGCGTTCGTGCTGATGTGCCTCGGTTTTTTCATGGCGACGCTCGATATCCAGATCGTGGCGTCTTCACTCAAGGATATCGGCGGCGGCTTGTCCGCGAGTCAGGATGAGCTCTCGTGGGTGCAGACCTCGTATCTGATCGCGGAGATTCTCGTGATCCCGATGTCCGGTTGGCTCACGCGTGTGTTCTCGACGCGCTGGGTGTTCGCGTTTTCCGCGCTGGGCTTTACGGTCACCAGTATGCTGTGCGGCCTTGCATGGGACATCAACTCGATGATCCTGTTTCGCGGTTTGCAGGGCGCGCTCGGCGCCGCGATGATTCCGACCGTGTTCACGACGGCATTCGTGCTGTTCCCCGGCAAGCAGCGCCTGATTGCGTCCACCGCCATCAGCGCGCTCGCCACGCTCGCGCCGACCGTCGGCCCGGTGATAGGCGGCTGGATCACGTCGCAATGGTCTTGGCACTGGCTGTTTTATCTGAACCTCGTGCCGGGTCTCGCCGTCACGCTGATGGTGCCGAAGTACGTGCACTTCGACAACGTCGATCTCTCACTACTGAAAAAAGGCGACTACCTCGGCATCCTGCTGATGTCCGGATTTCTCGGTTGCCTCGAATACGTGCTGGAAGAAGGGCCACGCAAAAACTGGTTCGGCGACGACGTGATCCTGACATGCACGTGGGTCGCGGCGATCTGTGGGTTCCTGTTCATCGTGCATGCGTTCACCGCGAAAGAACCGATCGTCGATTTGCGTGCGTTGGCGATCCGCAACTTTGGCATCGGCAGTCTGCTGTCGTTCATCACCGGAATCGGGATTTTCTGTGCCGTGTTCCTGACGCCGGTGTTTTTATCGCGTGTGCGTGGCTTCGATTCGTTGCAGATCGGTGTGGCGTTGCTGTCGGTCGGGTGTTTTCAGTTGCTCGCGATGGTGGCGTATTCGGTGGTCGCGCGCTTTGTCGACATGCGGGTGCTGATGGTGTTCGGCCTGGTGCTGTTCGGCGTCGGCTGTTATCTGTATGTGCCACTGACCAATCAGTGGGGCTGGCAGGAATTGCTGATCCCGCAGGCGTTGCGCGGCATTGGCCAGCAGTTCTGCATTCCGCCCATCGTCACGATGGCGCTCGGTTCATTGCCGATGTCGAGGCTTCGATCCGCCAGCGGTCTCTTCAATCTGATGCGCAATCTGGGCGGCGCGATTGGCATTGCAGTGAGCAGCACGATGCTCAACGATCGTTTGAATCTCCATTACGAGCGGCTCGACGAGCATTTGAGCGCGGGCCGTCCGGTGGTCGAGTCGGTCTTGCAGCAGCAAAGCGCGCACTTCGCGGCAGTCGGCGGCGATGCGCTGAATGCGGCCAATGCTGGTCTCGGGGCGTTGCATGCGCTGCTGATGCGCGAAGCGCTCGTGCTCACGTTCTCCGACACGTTCTTTGCGCTGTCGCTCTGCTTTGTAGTCGGTTTGCTGAGCGTGCTGTTCTCGCGCCCGTTTGGCAATACCGCGCCGCCGCCCGATGCTCACTGAGGAAATCAGCATGAAACCAATCGTTATCAAAGTACTCGCGAGCGCGGCGCTGCTGACACTAGCGGCATGCGCGGTGCAGCCTGAAACGCATGCGGACCTGCAGCATACGGTTCAGACCGTCGCGCCGGCCGCGTGGAATGTCGATGCCCCTCAAGACAGCGTCAGCGCCAACACGTGGTGGGCGCAATTCGGCGATCCTGTCATGCATCAGTTGGTGGAATCGGTGCTGACCGGCAATCTCGACGTGCAGGCGGCGGTGGAACGCGTCAAGCAGGCGCAGGATCTCGTGACGCAAAATCGCGCGGCATTGCTGCCGGAGTTGAACGCTAGCGCGAACGCATCCGATTCTCGCCAGAACACGCCGCCACCGCTCGGCTATGTGCGTCAGGCGGGGATCGGCTTGACGGCGAGCTGGACGCCGGACGTTTTCGGCGGCGAACGTCTTGCTGTGCTCGCAGCCCAGGCGCAAGTGTCCGGTCGGCAGACGGCCTTGAATCAACTGCGTCTGGCACTCGCGGCGAACACAGCTGCTGCGTATATCGATCTGCGCTGGGCGCAATCGCAATTGCAGATTCTCAGCGACAACGAACAGATCCGCGCCCGCGCCTTGAAACTCACGCAGGAGCGTTTGCATTACGGACTGTCGACGCAACTCGACGTCGCACGGGCACAGAACCAGTTGGAGGATTTGCAGGCGCAGATCCCGCGCGTGCAGTCGACCGTGCAGCATCAACTGAGTTTGATCGCGGTGTATTCGGGCCGCACGCCGGAGAGCGTCGACGGCCTGCTGCTAGCCAATGCACGCGACATCCCGGTGCCCGCGCAAAGCGTGCCGCAGACGCTGCCGTCCGACGCACTGTTGCAGCGGCCCGACGTACGCAATGCCTACGCCACGGTCGAACAGCGCGCGGCGGAAGTGGGTGTGTCAAAAGCGCAGCGCTATCCGCAGTTCAGGCTCAATCTCGCGGACGGCCTGCTGGCCTCGTCCTATCTCGGCTTGCCGACGCTGACCGACAACCTCTTCAGCGCGGCATTGAATGCAACGAGTCCGATCTTCAACGCCGGCCGCATTACCGCGAACATCGACGCGAGCGAGAGCCGGATGCGCGAGTCGCAACTCGGCCTGCAGCAAACCATGCTGCAAGCGCTCAAGGAAATCGAGGACAACCGCAGCGACCTGGTGAACGGCGCGGTGCAGGTGCAACGCCTGGGCGGCGCGCTTGACGCATCGGACCATGCGCTGCATTTGTCGAGTGAGCTCTACAAGGGCGGCGCGACGGATTTCCTCGATGTGCTCACCGCGCAGGAGGCTTATCTGCGCGATGCGGAGTCGTTGAATCAGGCCAAACGCGAGCATGCGCTCGCGGCGGTGGCGTTGTACCGCTCGCTGGGCGGTGGCTGGGATGTCCCCGCCACCGTCACGGCGGCATCGGCGAATTGATGCGCGTGGATGTGGCGGTGAAAGTGGTAGTCCAACTGGAGATGAATGATGAGTACGCGAGAAGTAGTGATCTGCAATCCGGTGAGAACGCCGATTGGCGCATTCGGCGGATCGCTGAAAGAGGTGCCCGCAACCGAACTCGGCGCGGTCGCGGTTCGTGAGACGCTGCGGCGCAGCGGCCTCGATCCGGCCGCGTTGGCCTCGGTGGTGCTGGGCAACGTGATTCAGGCCGGCAACAGGATGAATCCGGCGCGCCAGGCATCGATTGGCGGCGGCGTGCCGGTGGCTGTGCCCGCGTTGACGGTCAATCGTGTGTGCGGTTCGGGCGCGCAGGCGATTGCGTCCGCGGCCCAGGAAATCTGGCTTGACCTCGGCGATGCAGCCGTGGCCGGCGGCATGGAAAACATGGACCGCGCGCCGTATCTGCTCGACGGCGGCCGCTGGGGCTACCGGATGGGCAACGCGCAAATCCATGACAGCCTGCTGCGCGACGGCCTGAACGACGCATTTTCCGGCGAGCATTCCGGCTGGCATACCGAAGACCTCGTCGCGCAGTTCGACCTCACGCGCGAAACGCAGGACCGTTGGGCCGCGCGTTCGCAACAACGTTTTTCCGAAGCGCAGGCGCGCGGCGATTTCAACGCTGAACTGGTCGCCGTGGAAATTCCGGGGCGCAAAGGCCCGCAGCATTTTACGAGCGATGAACAGCCGCGCCCGGATACCACTGTCGAAACGCTCGCCAAACTGCGTCCGGCGTTTCGTCCGGACGGCACGATTACCGCCGGCAACGCGCCGGGATTGAACAGCGGTGCAGCAGCCATGCTGGTCGCTGAGCGCGGGTTCGCTGAGGCGCGCGGCATCGAGCCATTCGCGCGGCTGGTGGCGTTTGGCGTTGCGGCCGTCGAGCCGGGCATGTTCGGCCTCGGTCCGGTGCCGGCTGTGCAAATGGCTCTGGCCCGCGCAGGTTGGGAACTCGAGGACGTCGAACGCTTCGAGATCAATGAAGCCTTCGCTGCCGTGCCAATCGCGGTGGCGCGCAGACTCGGCATCGCGGATGAGCTGATCAACGTGCAGGGCGGCGCGATCGCGCATGGTCATCCGATCGGCGCGACCGGCGCGGTATTGACGACGCGCCTGCTGCATTCAATGCGCCGCGACGGCCTGAAACGCGGCGTCGTCACGTTGTGTATCGGCGGCGGGCAGGGGATTGCGCTGGCATTGGAAGTGATCTGAGATCGGCTGCGGCGGTGCGTTGCGGTGCCCGGAACCGCAAACGCGCCGCGGCCATTTTGATGCCGATTAGATGCAACATGCATCAACCGCGCTACGCTGTGCGGCAAACGGTCGTCGCCCGATATTTAAAGTTTTTCCTCCCGCATCAGTTTCGTTTAGCATCATTGCCACTTTCACAAGAACATCAAGAGACATGGCACTGATCGCACGAAACATCCTCGGGATTGCCGTCCTGCTGCTTATCGCTTTCATCTTTTCCACCAACCGCGGCGCCATCCGCTTACGGACCGTAATGCGGCGCTGCTTGCGCAGATCGGTATCGGCGCCTTCATTCTCTTCATGCCGATCGGCAAGACGGTCCTCGCGGACGCTGCTTCAGGCGTCAATCACGTGCTCGGCTATGGCAACGCGGGGATCGAATTCCTGTTCGGCGGCCTCGTGCAATCGAAGATGTTCCAGGTCTTCGGCGACGGCGGCTTCGTGTTCGCCGTGCGGGTGCTGCCGGCCATCATCTTCGTCACTGCGCTCATTTCCGTGCTGTACTACATCGGCGTGATGCGCTGGATCGTGATCGTGCTCGGCACGGTTTTCCACAAGCTGCTCGGCGTATCGAAGCTCGAATCTTTCTCGGCCGTGACCACGATCTTCCTGGGTCAAAGCGAAATGCCTGCCGTGGTCAAACCGTTCACGCGCGACATGACAGGCGCCGAACTATTCGCGGTGATGTCGAGCGGCATGGCGGCGGTTGCCGGTTCGGTGCTGGCGGGCTATGCGGGCCTCGGTGTGCGGATTGACTATCTGCTGGCCGCGTCGTTCATGGCGGTGCCCGGCGGCTTGCTGTTCGCCAAGATCATTCACCCGACCACCGAACCGAGCCGCGTGCATCTCGAGGACCTCAGCTTCGACGAAAAGCGTCCCGCGAATGTGATTGAAGCCGCGAGTTCCGGCGCGACCGTGGGCCTGAAAATCGCCGTGATGGTCGGCGCAATGCTGATCGCGTTCGTCAGCCTGATCGCATTGCTCAACGGTATTGTGGGCGGTATAGGTGGCTGGTTCGGCCATCCGCAACTGTCGATGCAGTCGGTGCTCGGCACGGTGTTCGCACCGCTTGCGTATCTGATCGGTGTGCCGTGGAACGAAGCCGCAATCGCCGGCAATTTCCTCGGCCAGAAGATGATTCTCAACGAGTTCGTCGCTTATGCGTCGCTGTCGCCGTATCTGAAAGATGCCGCCAGCGTGAGCGCGGCCGGTCTGCAGGCACTCGATCCGCGTACCATTGCTATTCTGTCGTTTGCGCTGTGCGGCTTCGCGAACTTTGCGTCGATCGCGGTACTGACGGGCGGCTTTAGCGCCGTTGCGCCAGACCGCCGCGCCGAAGTCGCGCGCTACGGCCTGCGTGTCGTGCTCGCCGCGACGCTCTCGAACCTGATGAGCGCCACGATTGCGGGCATGTTCCTGACGCTGAATTGAATTGAGGATCGTTGCATGAACATGGAACAACTGCTGGAACGCGCAGGCGTCGCGCGAGAAAAGGCCTATGCGCCTTATTCGAAGTTCAAGGTCGGCGCGGCGCTGCTGACCAGAGACGGCACCGTATTCGACGGCTGCAACGTTGAGAATGCCTCGTACGGACTATGTAATTGCGCTGAACGTACGGCGTTTTTCAGCGCGATTGCCGCGGGCTATCAGCGCGACCAGTTCGCCGCGCTTGCCGTGATCGGCGATACGGATGGACCGATCGCACCGTGCGGCGCGTGCCGCCAGGTGATCATCGAACTGGGCGGCCCGGAGTTGCCTATCCGCCTTGGCAATCTGCATGGCGCCACCCGCGACACCACCGCGCGTGAACAATTGCCGGACGCGTTTTATCTATGAGCAAGCACAAGGTTATCTACGACACCGATCCCGGTGTGGACGATGCGATGGCGCTGGTTTTCCAGGCGCTGCATCCGGACATCGAATTGCTCGGTCTGACGAGCGTATTCGGCAATGCCACGATCGAGACCACCACGCGTAATGCGCGTTTCCTGGCCGGGCGGTTCGCGCCGGGCGTGCCGGTTGCGCAGGGCGCCGCCGCACCGCTCAAGCGCGCAGCGCCCGAGCCGCTCGCCTGGATTCACGGCGATAACGGGCTTGGCAATATCGCGATCGAAGCCAGTGTTGAAGCAGCGCTCGACTCACGCCCCGCACACCGCTTCATTATCGACACGGTGCGCGCGCATCCCGGCGAGGTCACGTTGATCGCCGTGGGCCCGCTCACGAATCTGGCCTTGGCGCTGGCCGACGATCCGCAGATCGCTCCGCTCGTCAAGCAGGTGGTCATCATGGGCGGCGCGTTCGGCACGGACGCCGTGCTCGGCAACGTAACCCCCGCCGCGGAAGCGAATATTCTCGGCGACCCCGATGCCGCTGACATTGTGTTCGGCGCGCCATGGCCGGTTGCGATCGTCGGGCTCGACGTCACGCAGCGCACCATCATGAGCCACGACTATCTGGCGTCGCTGCGCGATCGCGGCGGTGCAGCAGGGCAGTTCGTGTGGGACGTGTCGCGGCACTACGAGGCCTTTCATGAGCAAAGTGCGCAACTCAAGGGTATTTACGTGCACGACTCGTCGGCGGTCACCTATGTGCTGGCGCCGCATCTTTATACGACGCGCACTGGACCCGTACGCGTGCTGACCGACGGTATCGCGGTGGGCCAAACCATTCAGAAGCCTTCTACGATGCCGGTGCCCGCGCCGGACTGGGACAACCGGCCCGAGAGCACAGTCTGCCTGGACGTGGACGTAGCCGGGATGCTCGCGCTTTACGAGCGCACCATTTGCGGCACGCTGTAGGACGATCTTGCAACGCTACTGCCGCTTGTTCAGGGAAGCCCCCTCCCAGTCGCTCTTTTTATCCAGGCCGGAGCATAGTGGATAGCTGACGGCGCGACGGCTGACGGCGCGGCAATTGATCTGATGTAAGAGCAATGCGGAAACAGCGCGCCCCGGTGCGTTGCAGCAAACCGGCCCGGCATGTGTGGCCGATGCGCATCGTCAATCTTTGCTACATTTCTGCAGACGTGCTGCGTGCGTGGTCCTCGAAGCCTTGGCTTACCGACCCGGCGAGCGTGACCCAAATCCATCAAGAGGCAAAAGATGCGAATTCTAGTAGTAGGGGCGGGTGCCGTTGGCGGCTACTTCGGCGGACGTCTCGCAGCGGCGGGTCAGGACGTGACCTTTCTCGTGCGCCCCGGCCGTGCGGAAAAACTCGCGCGTGACGGCCTCGTCATCAACAGCCCGCGCGGCAATCTCACGGTGCACGACGTCAAGACGATACTCGCCGGTGTCGGCGCGGAGCCGTTCGATCTGGTGCTGCTCAGTTGCAAAGCCTACAGTCTCGACGACGCGATCGATTCGTTCGCACCGCTGGTCGGCGAATCGACGCTGATTCTGCCGATGCTCAACGGCATGCGCCATATCGAGGTGCTCAAGGAAAAGTTCGGTGCGTCACGCGTACTGGGCGGTCAATGCGTGATCGCGGCGACGCTCAGCCCGGAGCAGCACATCATGCACCTGAACGAAACGCACGCGGTCACCTTCGGTGAACTGGAAGGCGGCACGTCCGAGCGCGTCCAGACGATCGCGGATGCCATGGCCGGTGCGAATTTCGATACCGTGGTCAGCGACAACATCCTGCTGCGCATGTGGGAAAAGTGGGTGTTCCTGGCCACACTGGCGGCCAGTACGTGCTTGATGCGCGGTTCGGTCGGCGATATTCTGGCTGCGCCAGATGGCAAGCGCATCATCGAAAACCTGCTCGGCGAGTGCCGTGGCGTCGCGGAGCGCAACAGCTTTACGATGGAACCGGACTTCGACGCCCGGGCCACCCAAACGCTCTTTACGCCATCGCCGCTTACGGCTTCGATGTTGCGCGACGTCGAAAACCACTCGCACACCGAGGCGGATCACATTCTCGGCGATCTGATCTCGCGCGGCGGCGATGCACAGAAGGGCGAGCACGGTTTGTCGCTGCTGCGGATCGCCTATAGTCATCTGAAGACGTATGAAGCGAGGCAGACCCGTACGTCCTGAATGACCGAAGCGCGGACGATGGGGGCGGCCACAGCAGCCTAACGTTTCGGAGGTAAAGCATGCCGAGTCCAACCGGATCGGTGCCCGCGCTGAGTTCGGCCGCATCCACGATCTTCTCGATCGGCATTGTGTTTCTCGGCTATTGGGGCGTGCACGAGTCGGCGAAATGGCGCTTCAGCGACGTGACGGTGGTGGTGTTCGCGCTGGTCGGCTTTGCCTGCCTCGGGCTCGTGCCGTGGATGGCGACGCGCCCCGTCGCAACCGAAAACAGCGATGCCGGCGTCTGCGTCGCGCGGCGTCTGTTTCTCACCGGCGTGGCGGCAATATGGCTCGCGGTGGCGCTGTCGGTCATCGCATAACGCGCGGCGCACCAATTAAAACGCGCGCGCCTTGCAGCAAACAAGGCGCGCGCGTCACCGCAGCAAGTAAGGCTCAGCGCTCGATCTGCCTATTCCAGCGCGTATCCCACTGCGCGCGATGCGCATTGATCGTGTCCCAATCCACCACGGTCACCTTCTTCACCATATCGTCGACGTTACCGAGGCTTTGCTGCATCGGCGGCGTCATTTTCGCGAGACGGTTGGTCGGAATCTGCTTGCCAGCCTCGGCGGCTTTCGTCTGAGCTGGCGCGGAGAGCAGGAACTGCGCGAGTTTCTGCGCCATTTGCGGATCGGGGTTGTTGTTGACCACGCACAGATCGACCAGCAGCAACACCGGACCTTCCTTCGGATTCAGTGTGCTGCAGCAGCACAGAAAGAGGTTCGCAATGAACTGATGACTGTGCGAGAAGCTGCGTCATAGATGAGGGTGGGCCCCTCGAGATCGGCTTTCAGGAGCAGGTCTCAAACCACTCC
>NZ_WOEZ01000143.1 GCF_013177735.1 Paraburkholderia elongata
GGACCTCTTCGTGCACTGGCGACGCGGTATGGTCGGTACGTTTGCCTGATAGGAGCGGTGTGAGTCGAGAGGCTCACGCACCGTTCTACGAGAGCCTGGGGGTGCGACTCCTCCGGGCTACTCTCCCATAGCCGACCGGAATGCCCTTGTCCTGCAGATCACCTACGGCAGTCGGCGTCAACGGGAACAGGCCCGCTTCGCCGGTCTGGACCATTTCGGAAATTTTCGCCGAATTCGGCACGTATTCCACGACGTTCGGGCCAACCGTGCTCGCCCATTTCGTGAAGCCCGGTTCGACGTTCTGCTCGCTGCCGCCCATCAAACGGTTGATCGCCAGAAAGCCGTGCAGGCCGAAGGTGCTGCTCGAAGCGGACTGGAACACCACTTTGCCCTTGTACTTCGGATCGGCAAAGTCCATCCATGAAGTCGGCGGCGCCCAGCCTTTTTCAGCGAACAGCTTCTTGTTGTACGCGATGCCGGTCATGCCGAGTTGCACGCCCGCGCCCATGTCGTCCTTCATGCGCGCGAACGGATAGAGCTCCTTGAGCACCGGCGAGTCGTCGAGCTTCTTGCACACACCCGTGCTGACCGCGCGCGCCATCACGCCGTCGTCGAGAAACACCACGTGAATTTGCGGATTCGCCTTGTTGGCGAGCAGCTTGGCGAGAATGTCCGACGAGGTGCCGGGCACCACGACCACTTTGACGTTGTTGGCTTTCTCGAAGTCGGGCAGGACCTGGCTCGTATAGGCCTTTTCCATCGGACCGCCGTTCATGCCGATGTAAATGGTCTTGGTCTCCGACCATGCAGGCGCGGCCGCACCGAATGCGCACAATGCGGCCAGCGCCGCGATCGTCTTGAACAGTTTCATTGAGGGGCTCCTGAGTTTCATTAAACGATTACGAGGCGATGACTGGGCGATAACAAAGCGATAAGCGATAACCAGGCGACAACTAGACGACGGATGGCGCAACAACAGCAGCGAAGCGATTGATCGAAAAAGCGTCGAGCGGTGTGGTCGTGGCGCCGTCGATCACAAGATCCGCGAGTATTTCGCCGACCCCTGGCGCCAGCAAAAACCCGCCGCCCGAAAAGCCGAACGCATGCAACAGACGCGGCACTGTGCGGCTCGCACCGATAATCGGATTGCTGTCGGGCGTCTCGCCTTCCACGCCGCTCCATGTGCGGATCAGCAGCGCCTCGCGCAGTGGAGGCAGCAGGGCGCACGCATCGCGCATGACGGCGCGGGTGGTTTCCGTCGACGGTTGACCGTATTCGCCGTCGCCATGTCCGCGCCCGCCGCCGATCACGCAATTGCCACGCGCCACTTGCCGTGCGTAGATGCCGCCGCCGTACACGCCGAGGTTGTGCGTGATGAAGTGCGGCAGCGGCTCGGTGACCCACATGTTCGGGTAGATCGGTTTCATCGGCGCGGTTTCGCCGAAGTAACCGGCAACCGTATTCGCCCATGCGCCCGCTGAATTGATCAGCCAGTCGGCGCTGATGCGCGTGTCGCCTGCTTGTAACTGGAAGCGTGTGCCGTCGTGATGGATTCCCGTCAGTTCGGTCTGCTCGCGCACGTCCGCGCCTGCGGCTCGCGCGGCACGGGCGAACGCAGGTGACACCAGACGCGGATTCGCATGACCATCGGTCGCACACAGCGAGCCGCCGATCGCAGCGGTGCCCAGCCATGGATAGCGTTGCCGGAACGTGGCGCCGCTGATCAACTGCGCTTGCAGTCCGTGGTCGCGCGCCATGTCCGCCCATGCTTCGAGCGCGGCAAGATCGGCTTCGCTGCGCGCGAGCCGCAAATGTCCCGACACAGTGAATTCGCCGTCGATGCCGATCAGCTCCGGCAAGCGATCCCAGATGCGCCGTGCACGCATGGCGAGCGGCATCTGTTCGACCGGCCGTCCCTGAACGCGCACGCCACCGTAGTTCACGCCGCTTGCCTGCGCGCCGCAATAGCGCCGCTCGAACAGGCCGACGCGCAAGCCGCGCCGCGCGAGCGCCAATGCCGCTGATGAGCCGACCAGGCCGCCGCCTGCAATCGCGACGTCGTAGTGCAAGGTGTCACTCATCGCGGGCCTCCTCGGGAATCTCGGCGACGCCATCGGCATACATAGCGGGAGATAGCGGAATCGGTTTGACAGGCGGCTGGCTGCGCAAGCGGCCTACGGCTTCAAGAGGTTTGCCGGTTTCTTCCGCAAGCAGCGTTAATGCCGCTTCGCCACACATGCGTCCCTGGCAACGGCCCATGCCGACTCGCGTGAGCGCTTTCAGTCGATTGATCTCGTGCGCTTCGCCGCCGCGGATGCAGCGCCGCAAGGTGCCCGCGTCGACTTCTTCGCAGCGGCATACGGTCATGTCGTCGGGCCATTGCGCCGCGCATTTTGCGGGCGGTGCAAATGCCGCTTCGATACCCTGGCGAAACACAGCGATACGTTGCAGGCTGCGGTCGAGGGAAGCCGCGTCGCGCATGCCGGGGCCACGCGGATGCGCGATGCCGAGGTCGTCGAGTAGCGCCAGTGCGGTGCGACGGCCGGCGAGTTCAGCAGCGTCGGCACCGGCGATGCCCGTACCGTCGCCCGCTAGATAGATGCTGTGCACGGAGCTGCGGCCGGCGGGGTCGAGCTCGGGGAGCCAGCAACGGTTGTGCGCGTCGAAACGGAAGCGGCACCCGGCGAGATCGGCGAGTTGGGTTTCAGGCTTCAGGCCAAAGCTGATGCCGACGGCGTCGCACGCGAGGGTTTCGGTCTTTGAGTTGCCGGTTGAAGAACGCCATTCAATCGCACTCACGCCGTGCTCGCCACGAATGCCGATCAGGTTCACATCGCGTTCGATCCGCACGCCGCGCATCTTTAGCCAGCTGACGTAATAGAGTCCTTTGGCGAACGTAGCAGGCTGCCGCGCGAGTTTCGGCGCCGCGGCAATCTGCTGCGATAGCGGACTCGTGTCGAGCACCGCTACCACCTGTGCGCCGGCTTTCACGTACTGATAGGCCACGAGATAGAGCAGCGGCCCCGTGCCTGCGAGCACCACGCGCTGACCGATCGCACAACCCTGCGCCTTCAATGCGACCTGCGCCGCGCCCAGCGTGTAGACGCCTGGTAGCGTCCAACCCGGCACCGGCAGCACGCGATCAGTGGCGCCGCTCGCAATGATCAGATGCGAAAACGGCACGCTGATTTCCCGTCCCGCGTGCAGCGTATCGAGCCGGCCCGGTTCACAAGCCCACGCCAGCGTGTCGGGGCGATAGTCGAGGTGCGGAAGAAGCGCGGCCATCGTCGTATGCAACGCGTCGGCTTTGTGCGCTTCAAAACCGTAAAGCGTTTTCTTCGAGCGCTGGAAGGCGCCGTTCGCGGGCGGTTGACGATAGATCTGTCCGCCCCAACGGGCGTTTTCATCCAGCACGATGGGCTTGATGCCGGCCGCAACCAGCGTTTCGGCGGCGCGCACGCCCGCCGGTCCCGCACCGACGATAACCACGCGGTGTTGGTTGCTCATTGCGTGTCTCCGGTTGCAGCTGCGGCAGAGGTAGCCGCAGTCGCAGCAGAGGCAGGAGGGACAGCAGCGGTTGCGGCAGTAGCAGCAGGGACAGCAACAGAAGCAGCTTCAGCGAGCCGCGTGACCACACGCATGCCCTGTGTCACCAATGTCGAGCACGCGCGCAAACGCAACCCCTCTTCGGTACGCATCCAGCAGTCCTGACAAGCGCCGATCAGGCAAAATCCGGCCCGCGGGGCGCCGCTGAAGTCGCTTTCGCGCACGCGACGTTGATGCATCAGCACAGCGGTGAGCACCGTATCGCCTTGCAACGCGGTGACTTCGTGTCCGTCGATAAAAAAGCTGAGCGGTTCACGCTGCGTCTCCGCAACGCGAACGAATTGCGCATCGCGCTTCGGCGCGGCAGATTCGGATGACGGCAAATTCGACGGCATGTGAGAGAGGGCGGTAGAAGACATCAGTGCTGGCCGATCAGAATCCGGTTGAGCCCATACACGCGATCGAGCAGCAGCATCGCGCCGGCGGTGATGAAGATCACCAGCGCGGAGACGGAGGCCATCATCGGGTCGATCGATTCCGTCGCGTACATGTACATGC
This sequence comes from Paraburkholderia elongata, assembly GCF_013177735.1. Taxonomy (GTDB): domain Bacteria; phylum Pseudomonadota; class Gammaproteobacteria; order Burkholderiales; family Burkholderiaceae; genus Paraburkholderia; species Paraburkholderia elongata. The sequence continues at coordinate 4,105 of NZ_WOEZ01000143.1, forward strand.
GAACCGGCAGCGTGACGGTTTGCGGCGAGGTGACGAAGATCGACATCGTCAGTTCGTCGAAGCTATTGATGAACGCGAGCAACCAGCCGCCGGTAATGCCCGGCAGAATCATCGGGAAGGTGACGCGGCGAAACGTGGTCCACGCGTCGGCGCCGAGCGAGTGCGCGGCATGTTCGACACTACGGTCGAGACCACTGACCGAGGCCAGCACGAGCCGCATCACGAACGGCGTGATGATGATCATGTGCGCGAGTACGAGCCACGCGAACGAACCGGTCGCGCCGATCAGCGCGAAGAAGCGCAGCAGTGCGATGCCGAGCACGAGACCGGGAATCACCAACGGCGACAGCAGTAAGCCGTTGAGGAAGCCGCGGCCCGGAAAGCGGGCGCGCCCGATCGCTAGAGCAGCAGGCAACGCGACGATCAACGAAAGCGTCGCCGAGGCAAACGCCAGCTTCAGGCTGTTGAAGAACGCCGAGATGAAGTCCGGGTAGTTGAGGATGGCGCGGAACCAGCGCAGCGAGATGCCATGCGTGGGCAGCGTGAGCGTTTCGTCGGGCGTGAAGGCGACCAGCACGACGATCACAAGCGGCGCGAGCACGAACGCAATGACGAGCGTGTGGAAAATCAGCGCAATGGGGCCGTTTTTTCTCATGATGATCTCGGGAGGTTCAGCCTAGGCTTCTGGCGTACTTGCGTTCCAGAACCCGGTAGTAAGTGAGCATCACGATCAGATTCGCGACCAGCAGCAGGAGCGCGATGGTCGCGCCGAGCGGCCAGTTCAGCGAGCCGAGGAATTCGTCATAGACCGCAGTGGCGGCGACTTTCAGGCGCCGTCCGCCGAGCAGGCCGGGAATCGCGAACGCGCTCGCCGACAGGCCGAACACCATCAGGCTGCCCGACAGAATGCCCGGCGTGAGTTGCGGCAACACGATGCGGCGCAAGGTCGTAGCGGGCGATGCCATCAGCGAAAGCGCGGCATTTTCTGTTTGCGGGTCGAGCTTCTGCAGCGCGGTCCACACCGGAATCACCATGAACGGCAGCATCACGTGCACCAGTGCGATGACGATGGCGAAGGTGGTGTATTCGAGCTTGTACGGTCCTAGCCCGACGAGACCGAACGCCTGATTCACAAGGCCGTTGCTATTGAGCAGCATGCTCCAGCCGAACGCGCGCACCACGACCGAGACCAGCAACGGCGCGAGAATGATCAGCAGGAACATCGAGCGATACGGATCGCGCATGCGCGACAGCACGTAGGCTTCGGGCGTGCCGATCACGATGCACAGCAGGGTGGTCAGAAAGGCGATACCGAAGGTGCGCAGGAAGATCGTGTGGAAATACGACGATTTCAGTACTTCCGCATAGTTGCCGAACTGGAATGCGGCGAGCGGGCCGCTCGACGGATCGAAGCGGTAGAAGGTCAGTACCAGCGTCATCACGAGCGGCACCAGCACGAGCGTCGCAAACAGCAGGAAAGCCGGTGCGCACATCAGCCACAACGGTAAGAACGCGTGCCACGGTGCGCGGGGTGCATTGCCGGTCTTCATGCTGTTGTTGTTCGAAGCGGGCAGCGTACTAGCCATGATGCGCATCCCGTTGAATGAAGCGGATCGCTTCGCTGTTCCAGTCGACACCGACCGCCGCGCCTTCCGGCAGCGGCTCGGTGCCTTCGTTCTGGCAGCACACCAGCACTTCGCCGAGCCGGCTATCTACCCGGTACAGCCATTGGCTGCCGAGGAAGAAGCGGCTCGTCACGGTGGCCGATAAACGTCCCGCGTTCGGCGCGCACAGGCGCAGCTTTTCCGGACGAATGCACAACGTGACCGCGTCGCCGACGCCGATCACACGTTCGCGCACCGGCAGTTGCGCGGTGTGGCCGGTCTCGGCGAGATCGTGTCCGAGGTCGATGCGGATCGCGTCGCCGTCGCGCGCCACCACCTTGCCTGCCAGCATGTTCGCCTTGCCGATGAACTGCGAGACGAATCGGTTTTCAGGCCGTTCGTACGCTTCGTATGGCGTGTCGATCTGCGTAATGCGGCCGGCTTCCATCACCACCACGCGGTCGCTGATCGACAGCGCTTCCGACTGGTCATGCGTGACCATGATGGTGGTCGTGCCGATCTTGCGTTGAATGGCGCGCAGTTCGAACTGCATGTCTTCGCGCAGCTTGGCGTCGAGATTCGACATGGGTTCGTCGAGCAGCAGCACGGGCGGCGCGATCACGATCGCGCGGGCGATCGCCACGCGCTGCCGCTGACCGCCGGACAACTCGCGCGGAAAGCGGTGCGCGAGCGTATCGAGCCGCACCAGCGCCAGCGCTTCGCGCACGCGCTCCTTGCGCTCGGCCTTGTCGACGTTGCGCATCTCCAGCCCAAAGCCGATGTTGTCCGCGACGCTCATATGCGGAAACAGCGCGTAGCTCTGGAACACGATGCCGAGGCCGCGCTTGTTCGGCTTCATGTGCGTGATGTCGCGGCCGTCGAGCGTGATACGCCCGCGTGTCGTTTCGACAAAGCCCGCAATCATCTGCAACGTGGTGGTCTTGCCGCAGCCCGACGGTCCGAGCAGCGAAACGAACTCGCCTTTTTCAACCGACAGGCTCACGTCGGCGACTGCCTGCAGATCGCCGAACGATTTCGCTACGTCCGTGAGTGTGAGGAACGACATGATCTGGCCTTTGGATGGGTCGACACCGGTTCAATCGGCTACTGCCTCGATGGAGCCGACTCTATCTAGCCAAATTGCATGGCGTCAATTTCAAATTCCGTTTGCCGGTATAAGATTGAAAAAAATTCCGATGAATGGAAGATATTCGATGGAACCGGCTTCAGCTGTTCCGCTGCGTGGGGTCCGGAAAATTCCTATGAATCAGAACGCAATGCAAATGGAACGGTCGTGGCTGGGATATTCCATTCAGGGATAAAACCCTCTATAGTGTTCCGATCAATGAAATAATTCGGAGCGCAGGAGATGAATGCTGCCGCCAAACGAGAAGCCGATCCCGCACTGGCCGAAACGGGCACTGCACCCGGACCCGGGATGCTGGAGCGCGCCTTCGCGGTGATCCGCGCGTTATCCGAAGCGCAATCCGACGGTGGCCGCGTCACGCGTCTCGCGAAAGCGGTGGGTCTGACACAAGGCACGGTGCACCGCATTCTTCATGCGCTGATCGCGGAAGGCATCGTCGAACAGGACGAAAATTCGAAGCTGTATCGGCTGAGTGTCGATTTTTTTGCGCTCGCCGCGCAGGCCGGCAATCCGAGCGGCATGCGCACGCTGTGCCGTCCCGCGTTGCTGCGGCTGTGCGCGAGTCTCGGCGACACGATTTTCCTGCTGGTTAAAAGCAGTTTCGATGCGGTGTGTCTCGACATCTGCGAAGGGCCGTTTCCGATTCGCTCTTTCACCGGCGATATCGGCGGCCGCGTGGCCCTGGGTGTCGGTCAGGGGAGCCTGGCGATTCTCGCGTTCCTGCCGGAAGCGGAGCGTGAAGAGATCATTCGTTTTAATGTGCCGCGCATTCGCGGCTATGGCGTGCTCGACGAAGTGTATTTGCGCACCGAGATCGAACGCGTGCGCCAACTCGGTTACGCGGGCCGCAATAGCGGGGTGCTCGACGGCATGGCGGGCGTGGCGGTGCCGATTCTGGATCGCACCGGCGTCGCGGTGGCGGCATTGAGCGTCGGCACCCTGGCGGCGCGTCTCGGCGACGATCGCCTGCCGATGGTGGTCGAATTGCTGCGCCGCCAGGCGGATGCGATCGGCCCGCAAACCAATCCCTTTGATGTCGCGTTGCGCCGGCCGATGCATGGCTTGTCGCGGGCTATGACTACCGAGCGGATCGCGGGATAGGGTGAAAGGAAAAGGGCGTTACGTTGAGCAGGAACGTGGCGCCTTTCGATTTTCAAGGCGGAGAGACGGACCGCAAAATTCTAATCCAACGCATTCTGAGCCAGTCCACCAACTCTCTTTCCTATCAATGGTTTGAGTGCATTTTGAGTCGGATCCGGTCTGCAATATTCCGGCGCTATCCTGCATCCGCCGATGGGCTGAGTGACGGGCTGAAAACATGGTGCGAACGTCCTTTCTGCGTCGCGTGGAAGCCCAAAGCGACACACCCGACGGGTGGCCACCATGCACGGCTTTCGTTCCAGCTTTCACGATTGGGTCAGCGAACACGGCTATGCGCGCGATCTTGCCAAACGTGCGCTCGCGCATACCGTCGCGAATAAGGTCGAAGCGGTCCATCACCGCACGGACCTGCTGGAACAGCGCCACCCGTTGATGGAGGCGTGGGCGGCGCATGTTCATCCGCATGTGTAGTGGCGGACGCGACTTTAGCTGCGCACGATCGAACCTGCGAGAACCACTGTACTTTTTCTATCTTAGGCCGGCGGTTGGATCGCGTAGTGAAATCCCATCGCAGCAACGATAGGCACAATAAGAAGCTGTACAAGAACAATCACCTTGTAGGCTTTCGCGCGCCAAATATTCTCACGAAGTCCACAAATTATTGTTAGCAGATTCAGGGTTGCGATGATCCATACCAAACCGGATGGGTCGTCGGAAAGCGCTGAAAATATTGCCTTCAAATTTTCACTCAATTGTTGAACCCCATGAAGTTCCAACTGTAATACTCAAAATATTTAAGATAATCCGATTTGACATTTCCTGTCATCGAATTTCGGTAATCCCATCCATTTCCAACCCTATAAAATGCACCTATCTCAACCGGGAGCCCGGCGTATGCAGACTGCTGTGGGTCGGCAGCATTGCGGCCTAATACCTTATTAACCCAGGTTATCGGTCTATGAATTGTATCGTCTGAATTCCCTTGATAGATATTGATTGCGTCCTTCGACGCGCTAACGACAAGTTGAATGTGATGCGCCAGCCTATATGAACGCGTCCCGTTTGCAACAGTTTTCGTGTGTTCAGACAGACAGGATGGGCTGCAGCTCTATATCCGGCCTTGTTGCAGCCGGTATTGCTGCTGCGGGCCTCTATGAAATACGCTGACTC
>NZ_WOEZ01000144.1 GCF_013177735.1 Paraburkholderia elongata
GAACCCTGCTGCTTCATGCTTGCAATGGTCATGCGCTCTTCAGGCTGAAGCTGTTGATACGTTCTTCTTTTTTGCATGTGCGCACCTTACACGAGGAAGGTGTTGCACTTCAAATTTGATCGCGCCGAGCCGCCATCACGGCCTTCAACGGTGGGCGTTTTGCCTTCGGGCGTCGTCGTGACTTCCTGAATTTCGCCAGCCGGGTTTTGAACGTGAACGAGGGCTCCCGCAATAGGACTGCCATCCTGATCGAGCAGCTGGAAATGCCGGTCGTATGCTTGTAGAACTGCCGACTCATTGGCTGGGCTCACTTTTGAGGCGCTGCTCGGCCCCGCCGAGCCGTGGTCCGAATTGAGAAAATATCCAGGGTTGCTACCGACGATTACCCGATTCTTTCCGCACGGACAGAGTACCGAATCACCGTCAACAACAACGTTGCGCCCCTTGTCGGATATTCCCTTGCCGGTTCCAAAGATCCTGTGGATTCCCTTGCAGTTGTTGCACGTCGCCACGTCGCCATCCAGTGCAAGCTTTTTGCCGTGGTCGGTATACCCCGTTGAGGAACCCATGACACGACCGCCCGTTGTCGTCGGGTCACCGTCCCGTACCGCCGCCTTACGCATGGTTATGCCCTCTGTCCGCGTCAGTACTCAGGGGCGGCATATAGGCAGAATCAAAAAGGCCCGGAATGAGTTCGCCGTCGCGAAGCGATATGCCGTGGCCGTCCTGCGATGTCTGTGTGATCGCGTCGCCGTTGCTCAGACGGGAACCGACCAGCGCGAGCGGCCCGTCATCGTAGACTACGGAGGCACCCGCGCCATCAATGGCTACCACCTCACTGCCGTCCTCGTAGGTCGCCTTGTCACAGACGCGGGCCAAGTTCAACCCGTCAACCGCTAACCTGCAGCTTACCTGCGTGACGCGTCCGCCGCGCTCAGTGCGCGACCCGAGGGTGGCAAAAAGGTACGTGGTTTCGTCTTTCTGCTGTTCCGGCATCATGGAGTCTCCTGTCTGAATGGGATAGCGCAGCCGATGCTCCGCGCCAAACAGTCAGCGCGCCGTCATCGCCTGCGGGGATTGCGCACCCTGTCCGGATACACAAACCCAGCCAGCACTCTCGATAGGCAGAAAGAAGAAGTGAATCAGACAAGTTCGAAAAGCGGGGCAGCTACTCGAAGGGCATCTCGTTTTTTTGATGCGGCGCAAGCACCACTGCTGCCGTTTTTGGGGCGGGAGATTCACGCCTGCCGCCCAAGGTCGCGAAACCCGCACAGCAGGTCATTCACGCGCAGTCACCGTTTGCGTCAATACTGCGAGTATGTCGGCGAGCGCGTCCTCGAACAGACCAAAAAATGGAAACCTGGGCAACAGTTGAGAGATCGGAGAACTGCTCCGCCACTTCTCCCAGACTCAGCAGCCCCGCCAGCGCGTGCAATTGATCGACGCGGATAACAGCGGTGTCAGGCATCTCGGCATTCAGTTGCGGAGAGGGGCGTAAAAAATCAGCCATGACGCCCCTCCATTGCGCTGTGACACGCTTCGACAAAAGCGAGTACGGCAACGCGCTCCCGTTGTTGACCTGCTGCGGCCCGTTCGCAATGTTGGCCTGCTTCACGAACGCCACCGGGCGCGGGTTCTTTATTTTCGCGAGCGCTTCGAGCGTTGCGCGGTATCGCGCCTGCGCTTTCAGTGCGAGACGCGCGTAGGTGTCAAAGCAGCGGGACCCCTCCGCTTTAGAACACCTTCTCCGGCACATTCACCACCAACCGGTACTCCATATTGTTGCCATCGGAGTAATAGCGCGAGGCGTTGTGCCACATCGCGATGAACGTGACCTTCGTGTCCTTGAAGCGGCCGCTTTGCAACGTATAGCTCGGAATGAAGCCGAACTCGTGATGGTGGCCGTGCACCGGTTCGCCGTTCTTCCAGTACAGGTTGTGCAGCGGCGCCGACGCCGAAGCATTATCCGCGGCACCTGCCGAGGCATCCGCACCCCAGCCATACTCGCCCCAGAACATCGCCTTGAGCCCCGGCACGCCGGCGTATTTGCCGTCGAACGTGTAGCGCAATTGCAGCGACTGCTCATGCGGCGCGTTGTAGTCGACGTCCATCGAGTTGGTCAGGTAGATACCGTTGGTTTCGTTGGCATAGTCGAAGAACTGGTCGCCGAGCACCTGCTGGTAACCGAGCAGCAGCGCGTGCGGGCCGTGCTGTGCGGAGACCGACAGGCTGTACGCGTTGCTGTTGATATGCCCTTGGCGGGACGCACCGGTGTCGTGCGTCGAATAGATGTTCGCGAGACCGCTCCACTTGATCGTGGCCGGGTCGCCGAACGACTGCGCCACCGAGCCGTAGTACTGACGCCAGACGTCGTCCGCCTGGTCGACATACAGCGCCATTTCGCCGTTCTTGGCGTAGTGCCACGTGCCGCCTACGTAGGTCAGGCGGTCGATGCGCGTGCCGCCGTACGAGGTGGTCAGGTTAGTCAGGTTCGTGTGGCCGCGTGCGTCGACTTTAGTGAAACTGCCGGCCTCCAGCGTCGTATGATCCAGATCGTTGCTGACCATCGAGACACCGAGGAAAGTCGGCGGCAACGCGCGATTGTCGTGCGGTTCGAGGAACGGGTTGGTGACGATCTGCAGACCGTACTTCACGACCGTTTCCGAAATGCGCCCCTTGATGTCATACATGCCGGGGTAAGCCCACGCGAGCTGTTGCGAGCCGCCGCCGTCCTTGCCCACGTGCACCATGTTGCCGGCGCCGTTGCCGCCGTCGAGCTTGAGCGCGGCGAACAGTGACGCGTCGACGCCGAAGCCGACCAGGCCTTGCGTGAAGCCTGACTGATAGTTGGCTTGCGCGCCCTGAATCCACGCGTGGCGATAGATCGCGGTGGGCGCCTGGAAGTAATCGGAGTAGTTGCGGAACTGGAGGTTCAGATGACTATCGGCGATAAAGCCCTTGCTCGCCGCCTGGCTCGACAGTGGCGTGGGCGGCGTGACCGTCTGGTCGGCTTCCGCGTTGACGACGGCGTTGGTGGTGTCGGGTTGATCGTTGCGCACCTGGCTGCCCTGGTCCGCTCTGCGCTTGCCGGATGTGTCGGCTTGCGAAGTTTGCGAGGCGGGCGTTGCTTGCAACCGTTGCGTAGGAGAGGAAAACGTTTGCGCGAGTGTTTGAGTTTTCGTCGTATCGGAAGTGGGCTCCAATACGACGTCGTCGGCGTAGGCACTCGCGCTGATGGTCAGCGCGGGCAGCGTGAATGCACAGTAAAAGAAGGTGGCTGCACTGGTTTTTTTTGACAGCTTTTTTGTTCGGTTATCTTTCATGTAGTACGTCTCTGTTATTTTGGCGGATCTTTGGCTGGCGCTTAGCCAGTCCACGTTCATCGCTCGTCCCGCTGATGGCAGGACGAACGAATCCAACGGCGCGACGGCCCGCCGCGCCGGGGAATACGGTTTTAAATTTCCAGGCTGTTTTCTTTAGCGGTCACTCACGCGAATGCACGCGACGCGTGTCGCGCTCGCACCGTGCGTGACAGGCTGCGGAATCTCGCTGGCGCAGGCCTCGATCGCATCCGGGCAGCGCGTGCGAAACGCGCAACCGGAGGGTGGGCTGAGCGGCGACGCAATCTCGCCGCGCAACAGCAGATGACGGCGTGCGCGTTCAACCACCGGATCGGGCACCGGCACCGCCGACAGCAACGCGCGCGTGTAGGGATGACGCGGCGTGCCATATACGTCGCGCTTGTCGCCGAACTCCATCACACGACCCAGATACATCACCAGCACGCGGTGGCTGATCGCCTTGACGACCGCGAGATCGTGCGCGACGAACAGCAGTGACAGCGACAACTCGCGCTGCAGATCGCGCAACAGGTTGACGATTTGCGCCTGAATCGAGACGTCGAGCGCCGACACCGGCTCGTCGCAGATCACCAGTTGCGGTTCACCGATCAACGCGCGCGCAATGCCGACGCGCTGACACTGGCCGCCGGAAAACTCATGCGGATAGCGGCGCAGATGCTGTGCGTTGAGGCCGACGCGTTCGAGCATCGTCAGAACGCGCCGTTGCACGTCGGTGCGGGCGATGTCCTGGCCATGGGTGAGCAAGGGTTCGGCGACGATCTGTTCGATCGTCATGCGCGGATCGAGCGAGGCGAGCGGGTCCTGGAAAATCATCTGCACGTCGCGCCGCAGGCGCGAGGTATCGCGGCGCGCGTCCGGCAGCACGGTTTCCTGGTCGAGCCAGCGCACACTGCCGCTCGCCACCGGCGCGAGGCCGATGATGGCGCGTGCAAGCGTGGACTTGCCACAGCCCGATTCGCCGACGAGGCCCACGGTTTCGCCGCGCCGCACGTTGAACGACACGCCGTCCACCGCGCGCAGCGTCGCTTTGCCGGACCACGGAAAGCCGCCGCGCGGCACGCCGAATTGCACCTTGAGATTGTCGACTGACAACAGCGTTGCCGGACCTTGACCCTGGCCTTGGCCGAGGCTTGCAATGGAAGTGGCGTTCATACGTGTTGTACCTCCATGATTTCCTGCACCGGCCGGTGGCATGCGCGCAACGCGTCGGCAGCCGCAGGCGACGCCGTGAGCGCAGGCCGCGACTCGCGGCACCGATCGCTGCAATACGCGCAGCGCGGCGCGAATGCGCAACCCTCGCCGACTTCACCGGGCAACGGCGGGTTGCCGGGAATGGTTTGCAGCGGACGGTCATCGTCGTCGGTCAGGCGCGGCAGCGCGTTCAGCAGGCCGATCGTGTACGGATGCGTCGGCGCGGCGAACAGCGTGGCGGCGTTCGCCTGCTCGACGGTCTGGCCGGCGTACATCACCATTACGTCGTCGCACAAGCCGGCCACGACGCCCATGTCGTGCGTGATCAGAATGATCGCGGTGCCGCGTTCGCGATTCAGTTCGCGCAGCAATTCGATGATCTGCGCCTGCACGGTCACGTCGAGCGCGGTGGTCGGCTCATCGGCGATCAGGATTTCCGGCTCGGAGAGGAGAGCCATCGCGATCATCACGCGTTGCCGCATGCCGCCGGAGAACTCGTGCGGATACATGTTGATGCGCCGCGCGGCATCGGGAATGCGCACCGTTTCGAGCGTTTCGATGGCACGGCGGCGCGCTTCGCGGCGCGACATCTTGCGATGCAGTTGCAGCGTCTCGGTCATCTGCCGTTCGATCGTCAGGAACGGGTTGAGCGAGGTCATCGGGTCCTGAAAGATCATGCCGATGCGGTCGCCGCGAATTTTGTTCAACTCGGCTTCGTTCATCGTCAGCAGGTTTTCGCCGCGATAGGTCGCGGTGCCGGACACCTTGCCGTTGCCGGCCAGCAGGCCGAGTAGCGCCATCACCGTCTGGCTTTTGCCCGAGCCCGATTCCCCGACAATGCCGAGCGTGCGGCCCGCTTCGAGCGAAAACGACACGCGCTGCACCGCGTCGACGGGTGCGCCCTCGCGGCGCGTAAAGCGCACGCTCAGATCTTTGACTTCGAGTAGCGGCATGTCAGCGGTCCTTCGGATCGAATGCGTCGCGCAGACCGTCGCCGACGAAATTCACGCAATACAAGGTGACGCACAGCATCACCGCCGGGCACAGCAACAGCCACGGCATCGATTCGAGCTTCTGCGCGCCGTCCTGAATCAGCACGCCCCAGCTCGTCATGGGTTCCTGCACGCCGAGACCGAGGAACGACAGCACGGATTCGGTCAGCACGATGTTGGGCACCGTCACGCTGGCATACACCACTACCACGCCGAGCAGATTCGGCACGATGTGGCGCGCGATGATCGAAGGCGAACTGACGCCGATTGCTCGGGCGGCGTCGATGAATTCGCGCGAGCGCAGCGACAGCGTCTGGCCGCGCACCACGCGCGCCATGTCGAGCCACGAGAACGCGCTGATCGTCAGCACGACCAGATAGAACGCGCGGCCGAACATCGTCATCATCAGGATTGCGATCAGCATGTAGGGGATCGCGTACATCATGTCGACGATGCGCATCATCACCGCATCGACGCGGCCGCCCAGATAGCCGGCAGTGGCGCCATACGCCACGCCGATCAGCCCCGACACCAGCGTGCCGAGCAGGCCCACTTCCAGCGACACGCGTCCGCCTTGCAGCGTGCGCGCGAGCAGGTCGCGGCCGAGCTCGTCGGTGCCGAACCAGTGCATGTTTTGCAGCGTCGGTGCGAGGCTGATCGCGCTCCAGTCGCTGTCGATCGGATTGTTCGGCAGAAACCACGGACCGGCCACGCAGGCAATCACGATCAACAGCAAGATGACGAAGCCGGAAAACGCCGCGCGATTGCGCACGAAGCGCAGCGCGGCGGTGGCGAGCGGCCCGCGTGAACGCGGTGCCCTTGCGATGGCCGCGAGCGGATCGAGCGCCGCGGCAGTCGATTGAATTGAGCGGGGCATGGATCAGTACCGGATGCGCGGATCGAGCCAGGCGTACGCCAGATCGACCAGCAGATTGAACAGGACGGCGACCGCGGTGGTCAGCACGACGAGGCCGAGCACGAGGGTGTAGTCGCGGTTGATCGCGCCGTTGACGACCAGTTGGCCGAGGCCGGGCAGGGCGAACACCGATTCGGTGACCACCGCCGCCGTGATCGACGAGATGCAGATCGAGCCAAGCAGCGACACCACCGGCATCAGCGCGGGCTTCAACGCATGGCGCAACACGATCGTGCGTCCCGGCAGGCCCTTGGCGCGCGCGGTGCGGATGAAATTGCCCGACAGTACTTCGATCATGCTGCCGCGCATCACGCGAGCGATCGCGGCGACGTTGATGATGGTGAGCAGCACGATCGGCAGCACGCGATAGCGCCACTCGCCTTCGCCCCAGCCACCGGCCGGCAGCCAGCCGTGGCCTTCGGAGGTCTTCAGCAGGATCGCGAAGATCCACACCAGCACCGGACCCAGCACGAACGGCGGCACCACGTTGCCGATATTGCCGAGCACCATGACCAGGTGATCGATGAAACGGTCGCGCCGCACGGCGGCCAGCGTGCCGAGCGTGACGCCGATCACGACCGCGATCGGCACCGATACGCCGCCCACGCCGAGACTCACCGGCAACGCCTTCCACACCAGATCGTTGACTGACCAGTCGGCGTAGCGGAACGACGGACCGAGATCGCCGCGCAGCAGCGAGCCGAGGTAGTGGAGGTACTGCAGCCACAGCGGCTCGTCGAGGTGATACTTGGCGTTGAGGTTCGCGAGCACGGCCGCCGACAGGTGTTTCTCCGTGTCGAACGGCCCGCCGGGGGTGAGGTGCAGCAACAGATAGCACGCGGTGATCACGGCGAGAATCGTCGGGATCGCCCAGAGCGTGCGGCGCAGCGTGTAAGCCAGCATGACGGTGCTCCCGCGCTTAGTGCTTGATCAGATACATGTCTTGCGTGGCGCGCTGGTCGACGTAATTGGTCGACGTGTAGCCGCCGACATACGACTTGACCAGCCGGTCCGCCGAGTACTGGAAGAGCGATACCAGCGGGTAGTCGTTCATGGCCAGATCGTGCGCCTGCGTGAGCAGGGCGGTGCGCTTCGCGTCGTCCAGTTGCTGGTTGCCTTCATCGACCAGCTTGTCGACTTGCGGGTTGCAGTAGCGCTGATCGTTCTGCACGCTGTTGCAGCGTATCAGATCGAAAAACGAGTTGGCGTCGTTGTAGTCGACAAACCAGCCGTCGCGCGAGGCCTGCACCTTACCGTCGTGGCGTTGCTTGAGCAGTACCTTGTATTCGACGTTTTCGAGCTTGGCGCTCACGCCGAGCTTGGTGCGCCATTCCGACGTGGCAAACAGCGCGACCTTCTTGTGCAGGTCGTTGGTGTTGTAGGTGAGCGTGAACGTCAGCGGCTTCGCGTCCGAAAAGCCTGCGGCCTTCAGCAGGTTGCGCGCGTAATCGACGCGCTTGGCCATCGGCCAGCTTGCCCAGTCAGGCGTGAAGACGTTCGCGCCTTCCGTGCCCTTGGCGATCAGGCCGTACATCGGCACCTCGCCGTCGGCCGTTAGACGCTTGGTCAGCAGGTCGCGGTCCAGCACCATTGCCAGCGCCTGGCGCACGCGCTTGTCCTTGAATGCCGGGTCGTCGTTGTTCAGGCTGTAGTAGTAAGTGGCGATCTGCAGACCGGTTTTCAGCTCGGAGCCGAACTGTTTGCTGACCTGGGTATAGATGCCCGACGGAATCGAATACGTGTAGTCGAACTGACCGGCCTGATACATGCGCATTGCCGTTTCGTCGTTTTCGATCGGCAGATAGGTCACTTTCGTGATCACGACCTTGCTGGCGTTCCAGTACGTGCTGCTTTTGGACGCCACCAGCCGGTTGCTCGGCTGCCAGTCGGTCAGCGTATACGGGCCGTTACCGACGAAGTTGCCCGGCCGGGTCCAGTCGCCGCCGAATTTGGTGATGGTCGCGCGGTTGACCGGGGCCATGGCCGGCATGGCGGTCAGTTGCGGGAAGAAGGCGGCGGGTACTTCAGTGGTGACTTCCAGCGTGTACGGATCGATGGCGCGTGCGGCGAGACTCGTCAACGGCGCTTTGCCGGCGAGAATCGCCTTGGCGTTCTTCACGAACTCGATCAGTATCGTGTACTTCGAACCGGTCTTCGGATCGAGCACGCGTTGCCATGCGTAGATGAAGTCAGCCGCCGTGACCGGCTGGCCATTGCTCCAGCGCGCATCGTGGCGCAGCTTGAAAACCCACGTTTGCGGCCCGGTGCGCGTCCACGATTGCGCGACGCCCGGCACGATCGCGCCGGCCGCGTCGATGCGCGTCAGGCCCTCGAACAGGTCGAGCGCGATCGTGTCGCCGGTCCAGGATTCGATGTGCGCGGGATCGAGCGATTCGGTTTCGGCCGGCACCTGGCGGGTGAGTTCCTGGCTGGCGGCGAGCGTGACGCCCGCGGGCACCGTGACGGCGAAGGCGGAGGGCTGAAACGTAAGGACGAGCGCGGTCAGCGCCGTCGCGTAGACGAACGGGGTTTTCATCGGTTGAGATCGCAGGAAAGGTCGAGAGAAGAACGCGCTGGCGCCGGGGCGCCCGGTTATCTGCGGTGCTCGGGCCGGGGCGGCCCTTGTTGCCCGTGTTGGTTGCGCGACATGCAGGATTCCTTACATTTCGTAATGCAGGCAAACCCTGGCCGGATCAACCGGAAAAGGTGCCTGCTTTTTAGAACAGTCTCGGTGTGCCCACCCAGACGACCACCGACTCGATACGAGCGGTATTCGCCCAGCTATGCGGCACCGTCGATTCGTAATGCGCGCTGTCTCCCGCGTGCAACACAAACATCTTGCCTTCCAGCGTCAACGACACTTCGCCGCTGATCACATACATAAACTCTTCACCGGCATGCGTGGTGACTTCCGAGCGCTTTTGCCCGGGCGGCATCCTCACAAGGATCGCTTCGAGCTGACGGCCGCCCGTCGGATTGGTCAACCGTGCAAACAGATTGGCCGAGTCTGCAAAACCGAAAAACTTCAACTGATCGCCGCGGCACATCGAGCGATCTTCGCTTGGTGTGTCGACGAAATACTGCATCGTCACCCCGAGTGCGTGGGCAATCCCGGCCAGCGAAGTGATGGACGGCGATGCCAAACCGCGTTCGATTTGCGACAAAAACGGTTTGGAAATACCCGCCGCTGTTGCCGTTTCATCCAGCGTGCGCTTAAGCCGTTGCCGCAGCGCGCGGATCTTGCTGCCAAGTTCGAGGGCCGGGTTGTTCTTTTGAATTGTCGTGACCATAGCAGGAGGAAATTAGCCCGTCAAAATTTGTTTGATATAAGTAAATATGGTTTGATTGCGGTCCAGGCCGGGGGTGGCGGGCCATTCAGCGCCCGGTCGTGCAAGGGGCCGCATTTTCGAGACAACGCTCTATGTTGCCAGAACCGAAATCCGCGCCAGCCGTTTTGACCGGTGTTCGACGAGAAACTGAACGCAGATGCGGTAAGGACTGCAGTGTGCACAAGGGTCTCCAAATTGATGCAGGTTGAGTGTCAGGAGACGTTAAAGGCATGACATCAAAGACTATTTTGAATCACACACGACTGCTCAACGAAGGAATATGGCGTGTAAAAACAGGTAATTGGCGTGGCATCAGTGAATTCCCTGAGTGACGAATTGTGGTTCTGTTTGCAGAATCTGCCCCGCTTGGCGGTTGGGCGCGCGTGTTCGTATCACACGCGACGCCGGCCGCTGTTTTTCATTCCACGCGCAGCGATCCTGCGCGGCGGAGCATTGTCCGGCACGTTCCATCCGAACGCTGGCCGGCATGAGGACATGACTATCACTGCCGATTTTTCCTGCCGCGGGCTTAGCGCCCGCCGCCCGGCGCGGCCGCTACCTGCCGCTCGCCGGGTCGCCGGCCTTCGGATCGCCGGCCGCTGGACAGCTGACCTCCGGACAGCCGGCCCCCGGATCCCCGTTTCCCGCGATGCTTTATCATTGAGCCTGTTCCGCCTGCCGGATCACGAGCCCGATGTGGCGCAGCGTACCGCGTGGCGGGCCTCTATCCCATCCCCTGGTTTTTCTGCTGGTATTGACGCTTTAGCGTCCAGATGAGCGTGTCGATGCGCGCGCCACTGGCTACGCACATGCGTGCGCCGTGTCGCGCCCGGTTCGCCGACCGTTTTTCCAGATCCAGTTTTTCGCGGCGCGTGGCAAGCCCACGCGCCGCCGCAACCGTAAGAACAAGAGGTACATGATGAATTCGTCCAATCCCCCCGGCGCACCGGTCTCGCAGACCCGGTCGTTCTCGACGGTCTTTCTGATCGAGATGTGGGAGCGCTTTGGCTACTACGGGATGGCCGCGCTGCTTGTCCTGTTCATGATCGACAAGCTGAACTTCACCGACAGCCACGCCACCCTCACGTGGGGCGCGTTCACGGCGCTGGTGTACGCATCGCCGTCGATCGGCGGCTGGATCGGCGACAAGATTCTCGGCGCGCGCCGCACGATGATCTTCGGCGCCGGCGTGCTGGCCGCCGGCTATCTGATGCTGGCGTTACCTAATGAGCAATTGAACTACATGTACGCGTCGCTCGGCGTGATCGTGGTAGGCAACGGGCTTTTCAAGGCGAATGCCGCGAATCTCGTGCGCCGCATCTACGAAGGCGACGACGCGCGCATCGACAGCGCATTCACGATCTACTACATGGCGGTCAATATCGGCTCGACGGCCTCGATGCTCGCAACGCCGTGGATCAAGGACCATTGGGGCTGGCACACGGCATTCGCGGTCTGCTGCGCAGGCATGCTGCTGTCGGTGCTGAACTACTTCATCATGTTCCGCACGCTCGCACATATCGGCTCCGCGCCGGACGCCGAACCGATCCGCTGGAAACGCGTCGGCGCGGTCGCGCTGGGCGGTATCGTGCTCGGCACGGCAACCATGTTCGTGCTGCAGCACAAGGCGATTGCGGTGGCCTGCGTGTACACGGCGGGCGTCGCGATTCTGGCGATCTTCGGCTACATGCTGGTGAAGTGCGAGCGCTCGGAGCGCTCGGGTCTGGTTGCCGCGCTGATCCTGACCGCGCAGGTGATCCTATTCTTCGTGTTCTACGTGCAGATGTCGACGTCGCTCACGCTGTTCGCGCTGCGCAACGTCGATCCGCGCTTCATGCTGTTCGGCGAGACGCTGTTCACGTGGAGCGCCGCACAGTTCCAGGCGCTCAATCCGATCTGGATCATGCTGCTGAGCCCAGTGCTCGCGCTGCTCTATACGAAGCTCGCGAAGAGCGGCAAGGACGTGCCGGTGGCGGTCAAGTACGCGTTCGGCTTCGCGGTGGTGGCCGCCGGCTTCTTCGTGTACGCGGCGAGCGGCAACTATGCGGTGAACGGGCGCGTATCGTCGTGGTTCATGGTGGGCGGCTACGGCTTGTATTCGCTCGGCGAATTGCTGGTGAGCGGGTTGGGTCTCGCGATGATCGCGCGCTACGTGCCGGCGCGGATGAGCGGTTTCATGATGGGCGCTTACTTTGTGGCAACCGGCGTGTCGCAGTATCTGGGCAGCGTGGTGGCGAACTTCGCGCAGATGCCGGCGGGCAATATGGATCCGCTCGAATCGCTGCCGCTGTACACCAAGCTCTTTAACGGCTTGGGCTGGCTCGCGGCGTTGGGCGCGCTGATCGCGGTGCTGCTGTTGCCGCTGATGCGCAAGCTCTCGCGTGAACATCAGCGTTGCAGCGACGAGGCGCGTGAGAACGCGCGAGAAGCGGCTGCATTGAGCGGCGTGGTGGTGGAGTAATCTGCTGCGACGTGTAAAGCGGCGCCAAGGCGCCGTCTACCGGCTACCGGCCGCAAGAAAGTACGCGGCACCGGCCGTTCGACACCATGCGATTGCCACTCTCGGCAGCGCAACAAAAATGGCGCGCCTCGGATACACGGGCGCGCCATTTTGCGTTTTATGCGCTGCGCTCACTCGGGCGTAATCGTACCTACTCCACGCATTTACTCCGGCATTTTCCGGAACGAAACCGCAATCCGGTTCCAGCCATTGATCGCAATGATCAGCAAGGTCAGGTCGCTAATTTCCTGCTCGGTGAAATGCGGCTTCACCGCTTCCCACACCTCATCCGGCACACGCGTTTGCGCGACCAGCGTGACCGATTCGGTCCATTCGAGCGCCGCGCGCTCGCGCTCGGTGAAGAACGGCGCTTCGCGCCACGCCGCCACCGTTGCCAGCCGCCGCTCCGTTTCGCCGTGCTTGCGCGCGTCCGTCACGTGCATATCGAGGCAGAACGCGCAGCCGTTCAGTTGCGACGCGCGGATCCGCACCAGTTCCGCGAGCGGTTTGTCGATCGTGCTTTTGCCGATGGTTTCTTCGAGCGCGATCATCGCGCGGGTGCCGCTCGGGCTGGCCTTGTAGAAGTCGAGACGGGGTTGCATGAGCTGCTCCTTATCGTAAGTGTCCGC
The DNA here is from genome assembly GCF_013177735.1 of Paraburkholderia elongata. Lineage (GTDB taxonomy): Bacteria > Pseudomonadota > Gammaproteobacteria > Burkholderiales > Burkholderiaceae > Paraburkholderia > Paraburkholderia elongata. The sequence continues at coordinate 12,920 of NZ_WOEZ01000144.1, forward strand.
TCCGATGGCGGCGACGGAGGTAAGCTTACGGTCGGCATTGGTCTTTCGGAATAACCATTTCTCGGATATTTGAGGTAACCACTCGGATGGAGATCCATATCGCGGTAGAAGGGCGCCACGATCTGTCCGGACAGATCTACCGGCAGTTGCGTGCCGGCATACTCGAAGGGCGCCTCGCCGGCGGCACGCGCTTGCCGTCCACGCGCGATCTCGCCACGCAATTGGGCGTCTCGCGCAAGACCACGCTCGATGTTTTCGAACGGCTCCTCTCCGAAGGCTATCTGAGCGCTCGCGCCGGTTCGGGCACCTTCGTCGCCGATGGACTGGAGCGTCTGCCGGTGGAGCGCTCGGCGCATGCACTCGCCGCCGAGCCGGCGCGCGAGCGGGCGAAGGCGAAACAGAAAACCGTGGCGCGCGCCCAGCCGCTGTGGGAGCAGATGCCTGAGACTTTGCCGTTGCCTAGGCCCACAGTGGTCTCGCCGCACGATTTCGTCGGTGGCGCGATCGACAAATCGCTGTTCCCCTTCGACGTCTGGCGCCGCTGCGTGAACCACGCCTTGCGTGTGCAAGCGCGCAGTCCGGGCACCTATCGCGACGCGGCCGGCGAGCAGGAATTGCGCCTTGCGATTTCGCGCTACCTGGCGTTCAATCGCGCGGTCACGAGCAACTGGGACGACGTGATCGTCACGCAAGGCGCCCAGCACGCGCTCGATCTGATCGCCCGAATCACATTGGGGCCTGGCGAGATCGCGGCACTCGAAGACCCCGGCTACCCGCCGGCGCGGGCGTGTTTTACGGCAACGGGCGCACGTGTCGTGCCGGTGCCGGTGGACAACGAAGGCCTGATTGTGAGCAAGCTCCCGGACAAGGCGCGGCTCGTCTACGTGACGCCCTCACATCAGTTTCCGCTCGGCATGCCGATGAGTCTGGAGCGGCGCGTCGAGTTGCTCGAATGGGCGCAGAAACGCGGCGCCGTGATCATCGAGGACGACTACGACTGCGAGTACCGTTTCGAAGGCCGGCCGGTGGAGCCGCTGAAAAGTCTCGACCGAGCCGGTCTCGTCGCGTACGTGGGCACGTTTTCGAAGACGATTTTCCCGGAGCTGCGGGTTGGCTATGTGGTGCCGCCCGCGTCGCTTTACGGGCCGCTTTTCAAGGCCCGCCAGATCGCCGACTGGCACGGCTGCACGCTCACGCAAACCGCGCTCGCGACCTTCATGCTCAACGGCGACTTCGCCAAGCACCTGCGGCGCATGCACAAGATCTATGCGGGCCGCCGCGCGATGCTTCTGAAACATCTGCAAGGCGAACTCGCGCCGTGGTTCGATCCGATCGTGCCGACCGCCGGCATTCATATGGCAACGCGGCTGAAGGCGCCGTTGACCGAGGAGGCGGTGGTGAGCGCCGCGCGTGAAGCGTCGATCGGTTTGTATGGACTCGCGCCGTTTTATCAGCGCGTGAAGCCGCAGCCCGGCTTGATGTTTGGCTACGGCAGCATCGCCGTCGAGCATATCGACGCGGCGCTCACCTGGCTCGCCGGCGTCCTGCCGCGCCTCGCGCGCTGACCGCCGATGATCACCGACGATCGCCCGGTGCCGAAAGTGCCTCTATTTATGCATTGAAATGGCTTGTAACGCACGTTACGTGTTCGTGTTGCAGACCCGGGCGTTGCACGCCGACGCACGTTTACCCGCTAAAACAAGGATCAAAATGTGTTGCGCAGTCTGCGCCGCGCAACAAACCTTCGCTGTTATACACAAAAGAGTCGCGCAAATCGCATTAGCGCTTGTAGAATCCGGCGTTGAAGCGTGCACATACCGTGCGCGCTTCGTGCAATTCACTGACCACTACAGGTAGGAGAAACATGCCGACTTCCGCAAAAAAGGTGGCCAAGAAGGCTGCTGCCCCGGTACCGACCAAGAAGGTTGCTGCAAAGAAAGTCCCTGCGAAGAAAGCCGTCGCAGCTAAGAAGGTCGCCGTGAAGGCGTCCAGCGCTCCGTCGCCGATCAAGGACACCTTCACGAAGGCCTCGCTGGCTGCACACGTCGCTGAACGCGCCGCTGTGGAACCGAAGGCCGCCAAGGCCGTGCTGGCCGCGCTCGAAGACACGATCCTCGGCGCCGTGCACAAGAAGGGCGCTGGCGAATTCACGCTGTCGGGTCTTCTGAAGATCGTCGTGCAAGCTGTGCCGGCGAAGAAGAAGCGCTTCGGCAAAGACCCGTTCTCGGGCGAAGAGCGTTGGTTCCCGGCCAAGCCGGCTAGCGTGCGCATCAAGGCACGTCCGCTGAAGAAGCTGAAAGACGCAGCAGCAGGCTGATCGCGCTTCATGCGTTAGCGCGGTTTTTGAGCGTGGGTTTTTAACGGCGCGTTTTTAACCGTCCGCGTTTAACCGTGCGCTTTTAACTGTCGTTAACGTTTGAGCCGACCCGCAGTGCGAGTTGTCCGAATCCCCGTGGATGCGAATCCGCGGGGATTTTTTTATGCGCGCCCGCAGGGGTTTTGCGAACGCACCGCCCGCCACGGTGCCCCGATGCACCGTACTAGCGCATCGTGAGCCGCCGCAGTACGATGGCAGCGAGGCCATGCCGGTCAGGATGCGCTCTTGGCGTGCATGCACCGTGTTTAGCACGCGAAAAGCTCAATGGCATAGCGCTTGCTTGAACGATTGTCGAACACCGAATGCGCAGCGCATTCGCCTTCTATCCGACAACAAGAGCGGGGCGTGACATGCGATGCTATGACGAGATGCGTCATCATGACGATGCCGTGCGGCCACACTACGCGCGCTTTGAGCGGTGGCTGGTGAAGCAGGGCAATGAGGCGATCGCACGCAAGCGTGCGGAAGCCGACCTGCTGTTCCGCCGGGTCGGCATTACCTTCGCGGTGAACGGCGATTTGTCCGGCACCGAGCGGCTGATTCCCTTCGATCTGATTCCGCGCATCATTCCGCGCAGCGAATGGCAGACGCTGGAGGCCGGTTTGCGCCAGCGGGTGCAGGCTCTCAATCTGTTTATCCACGACGTCTATCACGATCGCAACATCGTGCGCGCCGGTATCGTGCCGGCCGAGCAGGTCTATACCAACGCGCAATACCGGCCTGAAATGCAGGGCGTCAATGTGCCGCTCGGTGTTTACGCGCATATCGCCGGGGTCGACGTGGTGCGCGCGGGCGACGAGGGCGACTTCTACGTGCTCGAAGACAACCTGCGGGTGCCGTCGGGCGTGTCCTATATGCTCGAAAACCGCAAGATGATGATGCGGCTTTTCCCCGAGCTGTTCGTGCAGAACCGCATTGCGCCGGTCGCGCATTATCCCGATCTGCTGCTCGACACACTGCGCTCGGTGGCGCCCGAAGGTGTCGACGATCCGGTCGTGGTGGTGCTCACGCCGGGCATGTACAACTCCGCGTATTTCGAGCACACCTTCCTCGCGCAGCAGATGGGTGTCGAACTGGTGGAGGGCAAGGATCTGTTCGTCGACGATAACTATGTGTTCATGCGCACCACGCAGGGGCCGAAGCGCGTCGACGTGATCTACCGCCGCGTCGACGACGATTTTCTCGATCCGCTCGCCTTCCGCAACGATTCGGCGCTGGGCGTGCCGGGTCTGTTGACCGCGTATCGCGCCGGACGTGTAGCGCTTGCGAACGCCATGGGCACCGGTATCGCCGACGACAAATCGATCTACCCGTACGTGCCGGAAATGATCGAGTTTTACCTCGGCGAGAAGCCGATCCTCAACAACGTGCCCACGTTTCAGTGCCGCAAGCCCGACGATCTCGCGTACACGCTCGCGCATTTGCCGGAGCTGGTCGTGAAGGAAGTGCACGGCGCGGGCGGCTACGGGATGCTGGTGGGGCCGGCGTCGACGAAAGCCGAAATCGAATCGTTCCGCGAGCGCCTGATCGCACGGCCCGCGGGTTATATCGCGCAGCCCACGCTGGCGCTCTCCGCGTGTCCGACCTTTGTCGAATCGGGCATCGCGCCGCGCCATATCGACTTGCGGCCTTTCGTGCTGTCCGGCAAGAGCGTGACGATGTGCGCGGGCGGTCTCACGCGCGTGGCGTTGCAGGAGGGCTCGCTCGTCGTCAATTCATCGCAGGGAGGCGGGACTAAAGATACGTGGATGGTCGACTGACGCGGTTGCCAATGCGGTTGCTGGGGTTGCTCATGTAACAGCTGATGCAGCAGCTCGTGTAGCAACTCCAGCTGACATGCAGGCAACCGCGCCCGCAACCTAACGCGCCGGCAGATGAGTCAGACTGTCGCCGGCGCACACGGATAACCAGCGCGGACCTTTTACTTTTGCAAAGGTCTCGCGTCATCAGATACGGAACGCCGTCATGCTAAGCCGAACCGCCGATCACCTCTTCTGGATGGCCCGCTACATGGAGCGCGCGGAGAACACCGCCCGCATGCTCGATATCAACCTGAAGGCCTTGCTGTTGCCGCAAACGCCCGAGCAGGAGGCGCGTGCGCAACGTTCGGTGCTGCGCATTTCCGAACTCGAATCTGCTTTCGCGCAACGCTACGACGAACCGACCCGCGAACATGTGCTCGATTTCATGGTGGCAGACGCGACCAATCCGTCGAGCATTCACTCGTGTTTGCAGGCCGCGCGCGAAAACGCCCGCGCCGTGCGCGGCACCTTGACGACCGAATGGTGGGAAACCATCAACGACACCTGGCTCGAGTTCAACGAACGCGCCTCGTCCGGCCAGGCGTCGAGCAATCCAGGCGCGCTATTCGAGTGGGTGAAGTTCCGCTCGCACCTGTCGCGCGGCGTGACGATCGGCACCGCGTTGCAGGACGATGCGTTCTTCTTCACGCAGCTCGGCACCTTCCTCGAACGCGCCGACAACACCGCGCGGATTCTCGACGTGCGCTTTGCCGACGTCGAGCCGAATTCACGCGATGCCGCGCGCCAGCTCGAAGACTTCTACTACTGGACCTCGATTCTCAGTTCGGTGTCGGCGCTGGAGATTTATCGCAAGGTGTATCGCGATGTCGTCACGCCGGCGCGGGTGGTCGAATTGATGATCCTGAACCAGCAGATGCCGCGCTCGCTGCTCGCATCGCTCGAAGGCGTCTGCACGAATCTGGCGATGCTGCGCACGCCGGGCTCGAACCAGTGCGAACGGTTCGCCGGCAAGCTGCGTGCCGAGCTGGTGTATTCCGACATCCGGCAGATTTTCGAAGCCGGCCTCCACGCCTATCTGACGCAGTTCCTTGCTCGCGTGTTCGAGCTCGGCAATCTGGTTGCGCGTACCTATCTGATGCTGCCAGTCGCCTGACGGAGTTTTTCTATGTACCTGACGATCCGCCACGACACGTCCTATCGCTACGAAGCGACTGTCCATTATTCGATCCAGCAACTGCGTTTGACACCGTCGAGCGGCGCCTCGCAGGTGGTGCGGCGCTGGAGCATCGATGCGCCCGGCAAGCTCGACGCCACCTTCGACGCCTACGGCAACGTGCTGCATACGCTCGTCATCAACAAGCCGCATGGCGAGATTCGTCTGCATGTAGCGGGCGAAGTGGACACGATTCCACTGATCGATGGCCGATTGCCCGACGCCGTCGGCCCGATTCCGCTCGAACATTTCACTTGCTCGACGCGTCTCACGGAGGCCGACGCGGCGATTCGCGAGCTGGCCGAATCGGTGCCGAGCCTCGCGAGCTCGAGCAATCTGATCGAGTTGTCCGAACAGATCCTGCAGCGCGTGAAGTACAACTCCGGCATCACCGAAGTCACCAGCACAGCTGCCCAGGCGCTCGCGCTCGGTAACGGCGTGTGCCAGGACCATGCGCATTTGATGCTGGCCTGCTGCCGCGCGCGCGGCATTCCGGCGCGTTACGTGAGCGGCTACATCGAACCCGGCGACGTCGGCCCCGAAGGAAGTCCCCTTGGGGGAGAGCACGGCGCAAGCCACGCATGGGTCGACGTGTGGCTCGACGGTAAGGGTTGGATTTCCGTCGACGTCACGCACGCCGCGTTTGCCAGCGAGATCTACTGCCGGCTCGCCGTGGCGCGCGACTATGAAGCCGCCGCGCCGGTGCGCGGCCGGCGTATCGGCGGGCTGGAGGAGCAACTGAAGGTGTCCGTCACGGTCAGTGGGCAACAGTCGCAATAGCGGCGCGGGAGGCGGCCAGCAGGGCGTCAGGGCCGCCTTCACGGGGCACCCCCTGCAGGGCGGCTTGCCGGCGGCCTGGCGAGGGGGGTGAATGAGCGTCAGCCCGCATAGCGGTTTAGATTGGGCTCGTGCCCGCCGTAATACGGAGTAAGGCGCAAGCGCGCCGCATTACAATAGCGCCGTTCTGTCGTTTTTTTTGCGGGTACTTTTCCTTATGACTTACTGTGTCGCGATGTCCGTCGACGACGGGCTCGTGTTCCTGTCGGACACGCGCACCAATGCGGGCGTCGATCACATCAGCACCGCGCGCAAGATGTCGGTGTTCGAGCTGCCGGGCGAGCGCATGCTCGTGCTGCTGGGCGCCGGCAATCTGTCGCTCACGCAAGCGGTGCTGCACGAGCTGTCCGAGCCCGCCGATCCTTCGCAGCCCACGCTCTGGAGCGCGCCCACCATGGCCGACGCGGCCCGCGTGATCGGCCGCGCGGTACGCTGCGTGCATCAGCGCGAAGCTGAGGCGTTGCAGGAATTCGGCGTCGACTTCAATTGCAGCTTCATTCTGGGCGGCCAGATCGCGGGCAACCGGCCGCACCTGTTCATGATCTACTCGGCGGGCAATTTCATCGAAGCGTCGGCCGTGAATCCGTATTTCCAGATCGGCGAGGCCAAGTACGGCAAGCCGATCATCGATCGCGTGCTGACGCCTTCCACGCCGCTCGACGAAGCAGCCAAGTGCGCGCTCATTTCGATGGACTCGACGCTGCGTTCGAATCTTTCGGTGGGTCTGCCGCTCGATCTGCTGGTCTACGAGAAAGATTCGCTGCGCGTCACGCGTTTCGTCTCGGTCGATCACGACAATGCGTACTTCGAGATGATTCACCGCACGTGGGGCGAGCGGCTGCGTCAGGTATTCGGCGAGATTCCTGATCCGGACTGGCAGGATTCGCCCAATGTGCCGCTGCAGCAGCGCGAGCGCATGCTGGTGCTGCATCGTGCGCCGGTGGGGGCGGACGGCGTGGAGCATGAACTCGATGCGAAGCCGGCGCAGACGTTGGCGCAGGCGGAGAAGGGAAAGGCTCAGCGGCGCTAGGCAGTTCAGTGTAGATCTACGGGCCGGGAGCATCACACCAAGGTCGTCGCGAGCCTGTTAAGGGCTTGCCGGCGGCCTTTTTCTTTTACTTCACCGGCAGAGTTGATCACGATGGACGTGTAGTGCGCGTGAGGCTATCCATCGATCGGCGGCGTGATTTGCACGTGGCGGGGTTCGCCGCGTGCGCCAGAACCCGCAGACGAAAAAAAACCAGCCACGGGCGCAAGCCCGTGGCTGGTCTTCAACTGCGTGTTGCTTCAGCAGTCCGTCAAGTTCGATTAGAACTTGTGGCGGATGCCCAGGCTGACCAGTTCTTGCGAGCTGGAAGCCGAGTTGTAGCCGTACGAACCGATTGCAGCGCCTGCGTCGACGATGCTCGAGCCGCCAGCCGGGTTTGCCTGACGCTGATTGCCGCTGGCGTGCTGATATGCGCCAACCAGGTAGAAGTCCGTGCGCTTCGACAGGTTGTAGTCGCCGCCCAACGAAACCTGATGGTAGGTTGCGCCCGTGTCGCCGCTAGACTTCGTGTAGATGTAGCCTACGCCCACCAGCATTGCCGGCGTTGCCTGGTAACCCAGGAAAGCGCCACCGACGTTGAACTTCTCGGTCGAACCGAAGCCCGACTGAGCGTCCGGCTTGTATTGCGCGTTGCTGTAGCGCAGGTTGGCCGTGAACGGGCCTGCAACGTACTGCACTGCCACCGAAGCGATGCCGATCGACTTGGCCGTCGAGTAAATCTGGCTGATCTGGTTGTCAAACGTGCCGTCCGACGTGCCGCCCCAACCCGTGCGCGGAACCGTCGAGGACGGGTTGTCGGCGCGGAAGTAGCCTGCAGCAACGCTGAACGGACCCGTTGCGTACGTTGCAGCGCCCGACCACGTTTGACCCGAACCCGTTTTACCAGCCACGCCGCCCAGAGCGTACATGCCTTCGAACTGGAAGCCGCTCCACACCGGCGAGGTGTACTTGACGGCGCTGTTCGTGCGCGAGGTGTTGTCGTTGTTGTCGACGTCGCCCGGCGTAGTGAAGGTGGAGCCGAAGTAGTTGTCAGCCGTCAACGGTTGAACCATATCGACCACCGGATCGTACTGACGACCCAGCGTGACCGTACCCCACTGATCGCCCGTCAGGCCGACATAGGCTTGACGACCGAACATCCTGCCGCCTTGACCCAGTGCGCCGCTGTTGATGTCAAAGCCGTTTTCCAACTGGAAGATTGCCTTCAGGCCACCGCCCAGGTCTTCCGTACCCTTCAAGCCGAAACGCGGGGCTTGCAGGTTGCCACCGACCAAGCCGACTTGATTGGCGTTCTTACCGTTCGCGTCTTTCGTGTTGTGAGCGTACTGGATCGATTCATCGATCAAACCGTACAGGGTGACGCTGTTTTGAGCATGCGCCATGCCGGTGACGCCGAGAAGCGCCAGCGAGAGGGTAGACAGTGCGACTCGTTTCATCCATTTCTCCACGCAGATGATTAGTTTGTTGTTGCGGAAAGGAGAATAGCTCACTGCCTCAACCGGCAAGAACTGGAAAAAAAAGACTGTCTCTAAAAAGTGACAAACGACGCAAAGCCTTGTATTTAAAGCCCGTTAACGATTGTTGCTATTCTCGCAATATTCAATCGCAGACTGCGCATTATTGTTGTTTTGTCGACAGTGAAGGCTTCGCTACCCGCAATTTAGACACTTGTTTGAATGGCCTTTGTAATCTAGTCGTCTAGCTGTGCTGGCTGTTTTGCAGCGTCCATATAAAAATCGAGCCGCGTCGCGCTTGACTGGAGCGCTAGACAGAATTTACGCGTTGTGAGCAGAGACGGCCGCTGCGGTTGCAACGTGTGGCCGAGCCGCTTCAGTCCTCACTTGCGACGGCCGTTATCGTCCGCCGTTGCGGCGCGCCACGGCCGCGGCCGCCAGTCCGGCCGCCGCGGCAAGCAGCACCGAGGTCCATGGATGCCGTCTGACATAGCGATTGGTCGCGACGGCCGTGCGGCCCGCTTCGACCAGCGTGACGGCGGCGACGCGTGTCGCCTGCGCTTCGGCGCGTACGACGGTACGGCCGATCTTGACCGCGGCCGCCCGCGCGGAAGTCTTCTCTTGCGTTTGCACCCGCGGCAAAGCCGACGCTGGAGTAGCGGCGGCAAGCGTCGAGGCTGCTGCCGCTCCGGTTGCAGGCGCAATTCCGGTGGCACGGGCTTTACGGTCTTCCATGCGAGGCACAGCATCCGCCGATATCGTCGATGCCGCCAGCACCGAAGCGAGCTTGGCGCGGCTGCCGGGCGGCGACTCTTCCTGCATGCCCCATCCGCCGCGCGGATCGTGCATGCGCCCGCGCGCCGCCGAAAACTCCGCGCCGAGCAGGAGCACGGCGGCCGAGAAGTACAACCACATCAGCAGCACGGCCAGCGAGCCGGCCGCGCCGAACGAGCTCGCCATCCCGGCGTGCGCGATGTATAGCGCGAACAGCTTCTTGCCCGCCGAGAACAGCACGGCCGCGACGATCCCGCCGACGAGCGCATCGAGCCAGCGCACCTTGGCGTCCGGCAGAAACTTCAGCAGGCCGGCAAACGCGAAGGCCAGCACCAGCAAGCCGACGCCGAATTGCAGCAGATTGCCGATCACCACATACGGCGAGTCGCCCCACAGCCATTTGCCGATGAACGTGATGACCGTATCGAGCACCAGCGAGACGATCAGCAGGAACGCGACACCGAGCACCAGGCCGAACGAAATCAGGCGCACGCGCACCAGCGCGATCACGCTCGATGAGCGCGGCCCGGTATACGGCCACACCAGATTGAGTGCGCTATTGAGCGATGAGAAGGTGGCCGAGGCGCCGATCGCCAGCATCGAGAATGAAATGACGGCCGCGATGCCACCGGCGCTGCCGCTATGATGAGCGTTCTCAACGATGGTTTGCACGCCCGCGGCGGCCTGGTCGCCGAGCAGGCCGTGAATGTGGGTGAACAGTTCACCGCGCGCAGCCGCGGCGCCGAAGAACCAGCCCGCCACGGCAATCACCATGACGAGCGTGGGCGCGAGCGAAAATGCCGCGTAGAAGGCGATGCTGGCGGCCATGGCCGCGCAGCGGTCGTCGGCAAACTGTTTGAATGCGCCGATTGCCCAATTGGCCTGCTTGCGGGCCACCAACTGGAGATTCTCGGCGGAAAGCGTGTCGATTTCCATGGTCGTTTTTCTCAAGGGGATGGTGGCGCCGGATACGCCACGTGCGTGCCGTTGAGGTGGGCTCAATGCAGCTTTTGCAGCCTTCGCATCGACGCCTTTTCGCAAACCTTGTGCCTGTCACTATAACAAGCGCTGCATGCACATGCGCGTAATACGCCGCAAGCACGTGTGCCGTTAGAATGCCGATGGACCTTCACACTTTTATCGCTATGCACTCGCACGAACTCGTCAAGCAGTTGGATGTCATTTCCGCGGAACAATTGAGCGCGCATTTGCCGACGCATGTCGTCGAGAATCTGCCGGCCCAGGGCGTGACCGTATTTGCCGTTTGCGACGACGCTTCGGACACCGCCGAATTCAGCGCGCGCTACGGCTTTGGCCTTGAGGACTGCGCCAACACGATCGTGGTCCGCTACAAGAAGGAGGGCGCCGAGCATTATGCGGCGCTGGTCTCGCTGGGTTCGCTGCGCCTCGACATCAATGGCGCGGTGAAGGCGGTGCTAGGCGCGCAGCGTCTTTCGTTCGCCAAACGGGAGGCCGCCGTGGAGCATAGCGGGATGGAGTTCGGCGGAATTACTGCTTTCGGCTTGCCGGACGACTGGCGCGTTCTCGTCGACGCCGCGGTCATGGAGCGTGCTCAGATCGTGATGGGGGCGGGGGTGCGGGCGGCCAAGTTGCTATTGGCACCCGAGGTGCTGCAGCAGTGGCCGCGCTGTGAAGTTGCCGCGCTTACGCTGCCGGTCGAGTGAGTCGCCTCGAATCGCCTTGAGCGCGGCCGTCAAAGCGGCGCGCGCCGCTGAAGAAGGTCGTCGCAAGATAGCGGCGTCACGCAGTCGGTCGCGCGAATATGTGACTGCGTGACTGCGTGACTGCGTGACTGCGCGCTGGCGAACGCTAATGAGCGTCAACAAGCGCGCTTGCTCAGATGATCAGACGTGAGATCTTGGTGCCTTCGAGCGACACGCCGGCCATCAGGCCGCCGTTCGTCAGCACAAAAGCTTCGACCGGGCTGGTGGCGGTCGAGGTATCGACCGCGCCGTTCGCGCCGACCTTCAGCACGGCGACCGTTGCATCGGCGCCTGCTGCCCACCCCTGGCTGCTAAGGAACGTGTCGAGTGCGTCTTGCGTCATGAACAGGAATATGAGCGCCTTGGACTGCGCGCCAATCTGCAAACCGAACGAGCCCGCGACAGTGCTGTAGTAGCCCGTCGTGCGTCCTGCCACGCGCAACGCGCCTTCGCCGTATTGCGCGCCAACCCAGAAGCCCGCCGAAATCACCGACGGGAACACAAGCACGCCGCGCGCTTTGGCGACCAGTTCACTCGAGCCCGTGACGTTCGCGTAGAGACGTGACAAGGTGGAATCGATACCGGCGTTGATCGTGTCGCGCTTACCGGCGTTCGCCGAAGGCGACGCGCTCGAGGATGGCGACGTGGTCGTGCAGCCGGCGAGACCAAGACCCGCCGTAGCCAAAGCAGCGCTCGTGGTCATGATGAATTGTCGTCTGCGCATGATTGTTCTCCTTGTGCGTGATGAAGGTTGCGGTTTCTCATTTGACAGTGAGTGCCGTGACGCCGGCAGGCTCGTATGCTTGCTTATCAGCATTTAGCGTGCCTGACGCCACGGCTTCTGTCTCAGACAGCCGCGATGCGCTGACGTTCGCACGGGGATCCACGGCATTCAATACCGCGTCCCCCTCCATCCCTACGCCGCCGGGCGGATATTCTGATTGTGGCGGAACAGGTTGTGCGGGTCGTAGCGGTTCTTCACGGCGCCGAGACGCTCGTAGTTCGGCCCATACGCGTCAGCTACCCGGCCGCCTTCCTCCTGTGTCATGAAGTTGACGTACACGCTGCCTAGCGCGAACGGTGCGGCTGCCTCGAAGAAAGCGCGTGCCCAGGCAATGCAGCGCTCGTCATCGCGCGCGTCGTCCCAACGGCTGTGCACGTTCATCGCGTAGTGCGTGTCGCGGCTCGAATAGGCCATGGCTTCGACCGGCACCCGGCTCGTCTGCGCGCCGATCTGCCCGAAGAAGATTTCGCATTGCGGCGACGGCAGCTTGTCGATCGCATCGAGCAGTGCATCGATGAGACCGTCCGATATTCCGTCGAGGTTGTGCGACTTCCAGTAGTTACGAGCGCCCGGCGTAAGCAGCGGGTCGAACGCCTGTTGCCACATGGCGTACGGCATCGGCCCAAGTTGTTCGCCGACCGGCGTGCCGAAGCCGCGTACGGCCTCCACCACGGCCGGCCCGTTTTCGACGGGGCCCGAGTAGCACATCGCGAATACGATTACCGGCTTGCCGTGCACTTCAGGCGGTAGGAACGGCAGCGGTGGCGCAAGCCGCAAAACGGCCCATGCGCTCAACTCATCCGGCATCTGTTCTGCAGCCGTGCGGTACTGGAGCAGGGCATTCTTCGCCTGATCGAGCGGCAGCACGACGAGGCCGCCGTACACGAGCGGCCCGACCGGATGCAGCGCGAACTCGAAGCGCGTCACAACGCCGAAATTGCCGCCGCCACCGCGAATCGCCCAGAACAGGTCTTCATGCGAGTCGGCGCTTGCGTGCAGCAGTTCGCCGTCGGCGGTGACCACGTCTGCTGAAATCAGATTGTCGACGCTCATGCCGAATCTGCGGCTCAGCCAGCCGAACCCGCCACCCAGCGTCAGACCTGCTACACCGGTGGTCGAGTTGATGCCGAGCGGTGTGGCGAGCCCGAACGCTTGCGCTTCGTGGTCGAAATCACCGAGCGTCGCGCCGGACTCGACATACGCGCGCCTCGCCACCGGATCGATATATACCGATTTCATCGGCGACAAATCGAGCACGAGGCCATCGTCGCACAGCGCGGTGCCGGCGATGTTATGGCCGCCGCTGTGCACCGCCAGCGGCAGATCGTTGTCGCGCGCGAATGCCACGCCGCGGCGCACGTCGGCGACGCCGGCGCAGCGCAGGATCATCGCCGGATTCCGGTCGATCATTGCATTCCAGATGCTGCGGGCCTCGTCGAAACCCGCGTCACCGGGGAGCAATAGTTCGCCTCGGATCGCGGCTTTGAGTTCCGCAGCGGCGTTGCTGGACACGCTAACCATGACACACCTCCAGACATACTCCAGACATAGTGGGAAACGCTCTCGAAATACAATTCAGCTGAACAAAGTAAATTGAAAGCGTCTGGACAGGTTCAATTTGCGTCCAGTAAACGGCCCTGCCTACTTAAGTCAAACGAAGGTAAACCCGCGCTTTTCACCGACGCCGCGCGAAAGCGCGTGCGACAAGTGTGCGCGCTTTGCGGCGGGAATAGTGCCTCTCGCGACGCGGTGGATGGTGGAAACGCTTCGAGAAAAGACGGCGTGAAGAAGTGTTGGTTGTGCGCTGCGGTGGTGGCTGCGTGGCGACACTTTTGCGGCCGAAAGGTGGCATTTTCGCGGCGTGGCGACGCGCCGGTTGGTGCGTTGCTCAACTTTATTGCATTGCGCCGGCTCGCCGTGCGGACATCACGCGCTTTGCTCAATGGGACGGCGCACGGATAAAGACGGCGCTCATGCAGAGACGGTGGCCGAGGTGTGTAACGGAGTGTGCTTTTCGTCTGGTTTGCACTGTCTGTGTGATTGCCCTCACTTCCGTCTTTGCAAATTCTCTTTTGTGTTCGGACAAACACTTATACGAAACGTTTGTTCGCGTCACGGTCCGCTTCTCTCTTCGGAAACTGCCACCCTGTGGGTGATAGGTTCGTCTGCTGATTCTTGATTCATCTGATTAGTAGATCAATTTGTCAAATAAAAATAATAGTTGGGACTGCATATCTAAGGACAAGAATTACATCGTTCTAGAAGGACGGTAATTAACGATCTTTGACTGTCGCGCAACGCAATTAATCGGAAACAGGCCATCGATATCGCATTGCGTGGGCTAGCGCACGGTCGCCGGACGGCGCTCCGCATAACTTCAACGTGCATCAGGTCCTGCTGTGCTCTTTTAAAGGCTTTGTTCGCGCACAGCGAGTCGTTTCTCCCGGATCACGTTAAATCGGACCGGGATTGTCCGCGGGAGAGATCTCGGGCGTCACGCGTTTTTCGTGCGGCACGCGGCAATGTCGGCCGGGCTTTGATTTTTCATTTTTTAACAGCGAACAGAGATTCACTCGTTATCTGGATCTGCATTTAGAAATATGTTTAGGAGAATGAAATGAAAAAACAAAGCGGGGACACACGTGCGTTGGGGACAGGCAAAGCGGTATTGGCGGTTGCTGTGAGTCTTTATGCGGCGATGGCGGGCGCTCAAACGAGTCCGGCGGCACCTGCGGCGCCGTCGGAAAATTCGGCGAAGCTGATGGTTGCGCAAGCATCGCCGATCGGTTGTCCGCTATTTGACACACTTGGCTGCAAGCAGGAAGACGGTGGGTCG
>NZ_WOEZ01000145.1 GCF_013177735.1 Paraburkholderia elongata
GAAGTTGTGGCGCGCACCCGTCACGCATTGATCGACTTGCGTGATAACAGATAAGGTCCGTCTTTGCACCGTCGGCTTTTGCTGGGAACCGGCGCAATCGCAAGAACACGATTGCGCCGGTGTTCGATCGCGGAACGGGATCAACGGCTATTGCCGAGTACCTTTTGCGCAGTCGCATCGACGGCCTGCCGCATTTTGTCGACCAGTTCGTCGATCTGCGCGTGTTCGATCACGAGCGGCGGGGCGACGATCAGCCGGCCGTTCGTCGAGCGCACGATGGCGCCCAGTTCGAAGCCGACAGTCCGGCTATGCCAGGTCAACTCGGCTTCGTCGCTAAAGCGCTCGCGCGTGGCCTTGTTCTTCGCGAACTGTATCGCGGCCACCGCGCCCACGCCCTGGATCTCGCCGATCAACGGGTGACCGGCGAACGCATCGCGCAATGCCTTCTGCAGATACGGACCGGTATCGTTCTTCGTGCGCTCGACAAGACGGTCTTTCTCGAGGACATCGAGATTGGCCAGCGCGACCGCTGCCGCGACCGGGTGACCTGAATAGGTCAGTCCGTGCGCGTAGACACCGCCTTTTTCGACAAGCGCCTCGCCGACCTGCCGGCTCATCACCAGACCGCCCATCGGCACATAGCCCGACGTCAGACCCTTCGCAATACAGATCAGATCTGGCTCGAAGCCGAAATGCCGATGCGCGAACCATTCTCCGGTTCGCCCGAAACCGCCAATCACTTCGTCCGCGCACAACAGCACGTCGTACTGACGGCAAATGCGCTGGATCTCCTGCCAGTAGCCGTCCGGCGGAAAGATCATGCCGCCTGCCCCCTGAAATGGCTCGGCGACAAAGGCGCCGACCCGGTCAGCGCCCAGTTCGAGGATCTTCCTTTCGAGCGACAACGCGGCCTGCTTGCCGAATGCTTCGGGGCTCAGATCGCCACCATTCGCGTACCAGTAGGGTTCGTCGACGTGCGTCACATTCGGAATCGGAAGGTCGCCCATCTCATGCATGAAGGCCATACCACCCAGCGACGCGCTGCCGACGGTCGACCCATGATAGCCATTGATTCGGCCGATCAATACCTTCTTGCCGGGCTTGCCCATGATGTCCCAGTAGCGCCGGACCGTACGAATGAGTACTTCATTCGCCTCCGAGCCAGAGTTCGTGTACACGACATGACTAAAACGATCGCCCAGCAGCGAGAACAGTCGTTCCGACAATTCAATCACTGCGGGATGCGTGGTGTGAAAGAACATGTTGTAGTACGACAGTTCCTTCATTTGCCGTGACGCTGCGTCGATCAGTTCCTGACGGCCGTAGCCGACGTTGGTGCACCAGAGGCCGGACATGCCGTCGATGTAACGGTTTCCGTCGTTATCCCAAAGATAGACACCTTCACCTCGAACCATCACGCGCGCCCCTTCGTTGTTCAGGGCTTTCTGATCGACGAAGGCATGCAGGTGATGGGCTGCATCGCTTTGTTGGTAATCGCGGGTGGCGCGGTGCGGAAAATTAGGAGCATTCATGTTCAAGGTTCCTGTTGCTTAGCGGTGTAGCGGACGGATTTCGCCTTCCACGTCCGGTGCGGCGGGTCGCCTGCACCTGGACTGTGCTCTCAGGCTCATTGCGGGTTTGATTCAGGCAGTGGATCGCCGGATCAGTAGCTGATCCACGTCGTTTTTAGCCCCGTGTATTTGTCGAGTGCATGCAAGGACAGATCACGGCCGAACCCCGATTGACGGAAACCGCCAAACGGGGTTTGCGCGCTAAGTGCGTCGACGGTGTTGACGGAAACCGTGCCGGCACGCAAGCGTGACGCTACGCGATGTGCGCGTGACAGACCGCCCGTCCAGACCGATGCGGCGAGTCCATAAATCGAATCGTTGGCGAGCGCGATCGCCTCGTCCTCGGTGTCGAATTTGAGAACCGACAGAACCGGCCCAAAGATTTCCTCTCGCGCAATCGGATCGCTTGCGTTCACATCGACAAAGATGGTCGGCTCGACGAAATATCCCTTGCCATTGACAAGCCGTGTTCCGCCGCCGGTCGCCAGCGTCGAGCTCGTGCGCCCCCGCTCGATCCATCCTTTTACCCGGTCGAACTGCGTACGGTCGACGATTGCACCCATGCCACTGGCAGGATCAAGCGGGTCGCCCGGCATGAAGTCGAGCGAATGGGTGATCAGGCGATCGACAAACTCATCATGGATCGAGCGATGCACCAGCAGTCGCGAATTGGCCGAGCACACTTCGCCCTGGTTGAAGAAGATGCCGAAGCACGCTTTGCGGGCCGCAAGATCGAGATCGTCCGCGTCTTCGAAAACCAGATTCGGACTCTTGCCGCCGCATTCGAGCCAGACCTGCTTCATATTCGATTGCGCGGCGTATTCGAGAAATTTCTTGCCGACGGCCGTCGACCCCGTAAATGCCAGGACGTCGACGTCTGGATGCAATCCGAGCGCGCGTCCTGCCGTTTCCCCGAACCCGGGCACGACGTTCAGCACGCCCGGCGGCAGTCCAGCCTCGAGCGCGAGTTCGGCAAGACGCAGTGCAGACAGCGGCGATTGCTCCGCGGGCTTCAGCACGACGCTATTGCCGGCTGCAAGCGCAGGTGCAATTTTCCAGGCCACCATATCGAGCGGAAAATTCCACGGCACGACTGCGCCGACCACGCCGAGCGGCTCCCGCGTGACAACAGCGAGATTGCCCGGATCGGTCGACGCGACCTCGCCGTTCACTTTGTCGATCGCTTCGCCATACCAGCAGAACAGGCTGCTTGCGGCCGGCACGTCGATATTGAATGCGTCGGCCACGCGTTTGCCCATGTTGAGCGAGTCGAGCAGGGCAAGCTCTGCGCCGTGGGACGCAATCATTGCACCTAACCGGCACAGGACGCGCTTGCGTTCGGCCGGCGGACAACGCGACCAATGCCCTGCATCGAACGAAACACGCGCAGCACGAACGGCGTAGTTGACATCTGCAATGCCACAGGATGCAACGTGGGCAATTACCGCCTCGGTCGCCGGATTGATCGCCTGGAAAGTCTCGCCGTTTTGAGCGTCCTTGAAGCGACCGTCAATGTGTGCCTGCGCGCGCGGGAGAACTTCTGCGGCCAGTCGCCGCCAGTCCATATAGTTGTGAATATCAGCTGAAGAATGACTCAAGGAATAACTCCGGTCTGGCGATGGGCAGGTCTACCTGCCCATCACGCGTATCAATGATCGAGACAGCTACTGCTCTAAAGCCGTACTGTCGATCAACAAAAAGGGACCGGAAAGAACAAATTTGCTCTTCATTGCATCTGTTTTTCCTATCCATTTCCAGAGTTGCATTCCCTTCTGATCTTTTTCGAGGTTCCGTTGCTCGAACGCCGGAACAGATTGTGAACACACATTAGTAGGCGGGGAAGAACGAGACGATTTTGCATCTGAAAAAACTATCCATAAGGTAGGAAAACTATTTTTATTCAATAAATGCGCGATGCTACGCTCCATCCGTCTCGTCCGGCAAGAGCACTGACAGACGCTCGCACCGGCTTCTTTTCTTACTAGGGGAACATCATGAGCGCTTGTCATTCTGGACGTCATCTTCGCCGTGCAACCGCGGCGGCCGCGCTACTCGCCTTCACCAGCCTCTGCGGGCTGTCGGTCGCGCCGGCGCTGGCGGCCGACACGGAGCTGAATGTGTACAACTGGTCGGACTATATCGCCAAGGACACGGTTCCGAACTTCGAGAAGCAGAGCGGTATCCACGTGAAGTACGACAACTACGACAGCGACGACACGTTGCAGGCCAAGCTGCTGGCCGGCAGTTCCGGCTATGACATCGTCGTACCGACATCGAACTACATGGCCAAGCAGATTCAGGCCGGCGTGTATCAGAAGCTCGACAAGACGAAACTCCCCAATCTCGCCAACCTGGATCCCACGTTGATGAAGATCATCAGTGAGGCTGATCCGGGCAATCAGTACGGTGCGCCCTACGCCTACGGCACCGACGGCATCGGCTACAACGTGCAGGCCGTGCAGAAAGCCCTGGGTGCGGATGCTCCTGTTGACAGTTGGGCGCTGGTGCTTGACCCGGCGTACGTCTCCAAGTTGAAGAGTTGCGGCGTGTCGTTCCTCGATCAGCCCGTCGACGTGTTCGCCGCCACGCTTCAATACATGCACAAGGACCCGAACAGCACCAGTCCAGGCGACTATCAGGCCGCCTTCGAAGTGCTGAAGAAGGTTCGTCCGTACATCACACAGTTCAACTCGTCGGGCTACATTAACGACCTCGCGAACAACGACATTTGCGTCACGCTCGGCTGGTCGGGCGACGTCGGCATCGCGCACCGCCGTGCGGTGGAAGCCAAGCGTTCATACGAGATCAAGTTCGACAACGTGAAGGAAGGTGGCCTGGTGTGGTTCGACGTGATGGTGATCCCGAAGGATGCGCCGCACTCCGAAGCGGCGCTCGCGTGGATCAATTACATCGAGGACCCGAAAGTTAACGCGGCCATTACCAACGAGGTTTTCTATCCGACCGCCAATGTCCCCGCACGCCAGTTCGTCACACCGGCCGTTTTGCATGACCAGGGCGTGTACCCATCGGCGGATGTGCTGAAGAAGATGACCCTGTTGAAGCCCTTGCCGACTGACATCCTTCGGCTTGAAAACCGCCTCTGGGCCCAGCTTAAAACAGGCCACTAAACCGTTATCCACGGCAAACAAGCTCATCGAAGCCTTCGCGGCAGGGGTCGCTTGACCCCTGCCCGCCTGAAGTAAGCAGCACGGTAGTCAGCCTGCGCGCTTTCAGGGTCGCACCTGCGCGCAGTCCCATGTTTCCCGATCGCAGCGCATTCTGCGAGCCGCTCCCAGCGTCTCGTATGGAGACACTTGCGCTCGCGATCCGCAAGGAATGGTTACATCATGAACTCGACGACATTAAATAGCGTAGCCGGCGCCACCCAGATGGCCCGCCCCGCCCCGACGACTAAATCGAAATCGGACGAATTCGTTCGCATCGAAAATGTCGTGAAAAAATTCGGCGACAGTACCGCTGTCAATAACGTCAACCTGAACATCGCGAAGAACGAACTGTTCGCGCTGCTCGGCAGTTCAGGCTGCGGAAAATCCACGCTCCTGCGCATGCTCGCCGGACTGGAAACGGTCACCTCCGGGCGCATTTTCGTCGACGGCGAAGATCTCGCTGCGATGCCGCCGTACAAACGCCCGGTCAACATGATGTTCCAGTCGTATGCGTTGTTCCCGCATATGAGCGTCGAAGCGAATATCGCGTTCGGCCTCAAGCAGGAAGGCACGCCGAAGAACGAGATCAAGGAACGTGTTGCCGACGCGCTCAATCTCGTGCAGATGAGCAAATATGCGCAGCGCAAGCCGCATCAGCTCTCTGGCGGCCAGCAGCAGCGTGTGGCGCTGGCCCGTTCGCTCGTCAAACGGCCCAAGCTGCTGTTGCTCGACGAGCCCATGTCCGCGCTCGACAAACAGATCCGCCAGAAAACGCAGCTCGAGCTGGTGAACATCATCGAGAAAGTCGACGTGACCTGCGTGATGGTGACGCACGATCAGGAAGAAGCGATGACGATGGCAGGCCGCATCGCGGTCATGAGCGAAGGCCACATCGTGCAGATCGGCTCTCCGAGCCAGGTGTACGAGTTTCCGAATAGCCGCTTCTCGGCCGAGTTCATCGGCTCGACCAACCTGTTCGAAGGTACCGTGGTCGCGGATGAACCGGACCACATCTTCGTCGAAAGCGAAGACCTCGAATCGCGCATTTACGTGAGCCACGGCATTACCGGACCGCTCGGCATGCCGGTGGGCATCTCGGTGCGCCCGGAGCGCGTGAAGGTCTCGCTCGACAAGCCCTCCACGCCGAACAACTGGGCGCGCGGCGTGGTTTCGGATGTTGCCTACATGGGCAGTTATTCGCTGTACCACGTACGCCTCGCGAGCGGCAAAACCGTCGTGTCGAATCTGTCCAGTTCGCACCTGATGAGCGAAGGTGCCCCTTCCTATAACGACGACGTGTTCGTCTACTGGTCGCCGGCTAGCGGCGTGGTGCTGACGCAATGAGCAATCCCACACCCTCCTCCCCCGCGGCGCTCGGCGCGCCGTCCGGCAGCCGTCTGCTCGGCTCGCTGAAAAAACGCCTCTTCATGCTGTTGCCGTCGGGACGAACAACGGTCATCGGTGTGCCGTTCATCTGGCTTGCCGTTTTCTTCGCCGTTCCGTTCGTACTGGTGCTGAAGATCAGTTTCACCGACTCGCGGCTTGGCATCCCGCCGTACACCGATCTCCTCAGTGCGAAGGATGGCGTGCTCCACGTGGTCATGCAGCTGGGGCACTACGCGTTCCTGTTGCAGGATGACCTGTATGTGGCCACGTATATCAGTTCGCTGAAGATGGCTGCGGTTTCGACCCTCTGCTGCCTGTTGATCGGCTATCCGGTTGCGTACTACATCGCACGCTCGGAGCCCGCGAAGCGCAACCTGCTGATGATGGGCGTCATGCTGCCGTTCTGGACGTCGTTCCTGATTCGCGTGTACGCATGGATCGGCATTCTGAAAGACGACGGCCTCC
>NZ_WOEZ01000146.1 GCF_013177735.1 Paraburkholderia elongata
GGCAGGTCCAGATGCGCGACTTCGGCCTCGCTCTGCACCAGCAGCACCTTTCCCGGAATCTGGCCAATCGTGCCTTCCACTTCCGGATGGCCCGCGTGGCCGATCAGGATCAGCGTACGACCGGCAGCCACATATTGGCGCCCTTGCACGTGAACCTTGGTCACGAGCGGGCAGGTCGCGTCGAGCACGTCGAGGCCGCGCTGTTCCGCGTCGCGCTCGACAGTCTGCGCGACACCATGTGCGCTGAAAATCGCCACGGCGCCATGCGGCACCTCATCGAGTTCTTCGACAAAGCGCGCGCCTTTCTGGCGCAGGTTGTCCACCACGTGGCGATTGTGAACAATCTCGTGGCGAACATACACGGGCGCGCCGTGTTGCTGTAACGCGCGATCGACGATCTCGATGGCACGAACAACACCCGCACAAAAGCCGCGGGGCTGAGCAAGGATGACTCGCATAAATTGGCGAACTCCGACTGACGCGGGTTTCGAAGAAGTCGGTAACTTTGACTTTATCGCCGCGACCATCTATTTAGTTGACGTCTTGAGCCCCGGCAACAAGCCGGTACAGCAAAACCAAACGCGCATTCTAACGCTATCAGGCCGGCTTTGCTCTGGCACGCCCGCCAAGGTGTTGGGCCGCCGCCGCGCCGTGGGCTCGCCGTCCGGCGCCGCCTCCATGGCGCGTGCGGCAATGCGCAGGTGGCAATGCTCGGGTGGCAATGATTACACGCTGCACCGGTTTGGCGGAACCCTTAAACTACGTGGTCCTGCGGCGCACGTTAGCGGCCGCATTACAGAATGGTTTCGAGGCTCGCTGGATGGACGTCGATCACTACGAAAATTTTCCGGTCGCGAGCGTGTTGCTGCCCAAGGCGCTGCGCGCGCCTATCGGCATTATCTATCAGGTTGTGCGTACCGCCGCCGACATCGCAGATGAAGGCGACTGGAGCCCGGCCGAGCGGCATGCCCGCCTCGCCGACTTCCGCGCCGGCCTCGACGCTGTAGCCGAGCGGCGCGCGGCGCCGGTGCACCCGCTCCTGTTCGGCAAGCTCGCCGGCGTGATTGCGCAGTGTAAGCTGCCGCTCGCGCCGTTCTACGATCTGCTCCACGCTTGCGGTCAGGACATCGACACCCGCCGTTACGCGGACCGGTCCGCCTTGCTCGACTATTGCCGCCACTCGGCTAGCCCGATCGGGCAGCTGATGCTGCATCTGGTGGGCGCCGCCACGCCGGAGAATCTCGCCGACGCCGATGCGATCTGCACGGCTTCGCAACTGATCAGCTTCTGGCAGGACGTTGCCGCCGACTGGAAGAAAGACCGCGTATACCTGCCCCTCGCGGATCTGCGGCGCTTTAACGTGACCGAGGCGCACATCGCGAGAGGCGTCGTCGACGATGCCTGGGCGAAGCTGATGGCCTACGAAATATCATTCGTCCGGGCCACGCTGGTACGCGGCGCGCCGCTCGCGTTGCGGATTCCCGGGCGGCTGGGTATCGAGCTGTGCGGCGCCATCCACGGCGGCCTGCGCATCCTCGAGCGGATCGAAAAGGCCGGCTACGACGTGTTTCGCGAGCGGCCGGTGCTCAATACTTTTGACTGGTGCGTCGTCGCGGTACGCACTGTGGTGATGCGCCTGTCGCGGCGCGTCGGCGTGCAAGCGGGTTCACTCGAGGGTAACGCTTAATGGCGGTGGTTCTGTTTCTTCTTTCGTGTCTTTCCCTGCTGATCTGGTGCGTGTTGCTGTTCGCGCGCGGCGGTTTCTGGCGGGCGCGTCCGGCTACGCCGCTCACGCTCGAACCGCGTGAAGCGTGGCCTGCGGTGGCCGCCGTCGTGCCGGCACGCAATGAAGTCGATGTGATCGCAGAAGCGGTCACCACCCTGCTGGAGCAGGACTATCCGGGCGAATTCCACGTCATCGTCGTTGACGACCACAGCACTGACGGCACCGCCGACGCCGCCCGCGCGGCCGCGTTGCAACTGCAATGCCCGGATCGCCTGACGGTGCTGAGCGCGAAGCCGCTGCCGCCGGGCTGGTCCGGCAAGGTGTGGGCGCAGTCGCAAGGAATCGAGGCGGTGCGCACGCTCGGCCTGCCGGCCGATTTCCTGCTGCTCACCGACGCGGACATCGGCCATCCCGTCGACGCCGTCGCGCAACTCGTCGCCCGTGCGGATGCGGAGAAGCGCGACCTCGTCTCGCTCATGGTCCGTCTGCGCTGCGATTCGTTCTGGGAGAAGGCGCTGATTCCGGCCTTCGTGTTCTTCTTCGCCAAGCTGTATCCGTTCTCGTGGGTCAACAACCCGCGCAACCGCACGGCCGCGGCCGCAGGCGGCTGCATGCTGGTCCGGCGCAGCGCGCTCGAAGAAGCGGGCGGCATCGAGTCGATTCGCGCCGAGCTGATCGACGATTGCAGCCTCGCCGCGCGCATCAAGCATCGCGGCACCGGGCGTCATCCGATCCGTCTGGATGTGGCGGCGCGCAGCGTGTCGCTGCGTCCCTACGATAGCTGGCGTGAAATCTGGAACATGATCGCGCGCACGGCCTTTACGCAGTTGCGTTACTCGCCGCTGCTGCTGGCGGGCACGCTGTTGGGCATGACGATCATCTACCTGATCCCGCCGGTGGCTGCGCTGATGCTCGGTCCCCAAGGCTCGCCCGCGTGGCTTGCCTGGGCGCTCATGTGCTGCGCGTATGCGCCGATGCTCAGCTATTACCGCCGCTCACCGCTGTGGGCTCCGTTTCTGCCGCTGGTGGCGTTGTTCTATGTCGGCGCGACGTTCGCGTCGGCGGTGCGCTACTGGCGCGGCAAGGGCGGGCAATGGAAGGCGCGGGTGCAGGCGCCGGTGCAGGAGCGCTGAGACGCGCGCCTCGCGATTTGTCGGACGAAAAGAAAAACGGCGCTCTCAGGCGCAGCCCTTTCAAGGTCTTGATCAAGATGTTTCGCCTTTGGCGCGTTTAAGCAGGCGGGCGGTACTGTGATGGGCACGGGCTACCGCGCCTTCGACATAGGGTGCGGGTTTGCGGGTCTTGGGGCCACGCCTGCGTGTACGTACCTGAGCCGGATCGACGCAGCGGGCCAGCTCGAACAGTTTGCCGGCAATCACATCGGGCGAGGCATCGCGCCAGTGCGACCATTCGTTGGGCGGCAGCGCGATGAGCATGCCCTCATAGTGGCTGCGAATCTGCACGGCAAGGTAATACGTGGAGACCTCCGGTGGCGCTGCACCGGTTTCATCGGCTGCAGCATGGGCAGTTTCAACACCGCGCTTGAGCGTGGCCAGCACGTTGTACGCCAGCACCGCGACGGTAAAACCCAGCAGCGCGGCCCGTGGATGACCCAGGGTGCGGATCTCGCTTTGCAGGACCGACTCGAGTCGCTGGAACATGCCTTCGATACGCCAGCGCTTGCGATATAGTCGGGCGATCTCGTGTGCGCCCACCGCGGCAGGCAGATTGCTCCACAGCCGGATCACCGTGTCGCCCGCCTCGGTGGGCTGCTCCAGCTGCAGTTCGATGCGCCGCCAGCCCTGCAGCCCGGACTTCAGGTCAATGAGTTGCTCACGTACCTGTCCGGTCTCGATGCGCTCAGCGTCCACCCATGGCCCACTACTGGCAAGCGGCGGTCTGTTGCGCCCATGTTCGCGCACGATGAAGCTGGCCTGCGCCTGATGCCAGCCCAGCAGGATTGTGCTGGTGCAGAAATTCCGGTCGGCCAGCCACAGCTCGCCCGGGCCGGCACATTCAATCAGCGGTGCCATGGCCGAGCGCTCCTGCGCGTGTGCGTCCTCGATTGCGATCAGATCGGTCACCAGTCCCAGATCCGGCTCGTAGACGACCAGGGCCTGCGCGGGTAACGCTGCGCCCCGCTGTTCGCGCAGCGCCGCCAGCCGTTTCTCACTGGCCGCCAGGTGATTGCCGTCAAGCACACGCACACGCCAGCCGGGTAGGCTGGCCGGGCATGGCCATGCCGCCAGCACTGGCTCCAGACGCTGTGCGCTTCCCTGTACCAGGGCACGCAGGATCGCGGGTTCGGTGCGGTTGACCTTCTCGTACAGCGCGGCCAGTGACACCGGCAGGTGCTTCGTCTGCGTCGCCGCAGCGTGCAGCGACGGGCTCAGCCCTAGCGACACCAGCGTCATGAGTTCCACCACCGTCGAGAACAGCAATTCCCGTGGATATTGCCGTTGCCGGTGCTCGGCAAACACCTCGTCGACCCATTGCGGTGCGATGGCTCTCTGCAGTGCCAGGCGTGCCATCACGCATACCGGTGCCTGCTGCTCGAAACGCTTCATCACCTCGTCAAACATCCCTTCGTACCCGTCGTCCTTGAACAGGTCGCCAGGTTACCAGGTTTGTCGCGCAAAGACCTTGAAAGGGCTGGCTCTCAGGCGCCGTTTTTTTACATCGACCTTTACATCAGCCCTTGGTGAGCATCATGTACATCTGGATCACCATGTCGGGCGAGAACGTGAACGGCACCCAGCCGTGGCCGGTATGGCGCATCACCAGCAGCCGGTCGCCGTTCGACTGTTTCTGCACGGCCATGACGGGATTTTTCGTCGAGACGAAGCGCCAGCCCGGCGGGATGCCCGGCGGCGGTTCCGGCGTCATCGAGGCGCGCGCGTTCGACAATTCCTCGATCAGTTGCCCGATCTGCTCAGCACGCAGCGCGACCGTCTGACCGCCGATGGTCATCGTGATCTCGTTCTGCGCGGGGCGATTGATTTCGAGCGTGGGCTGCAACTTGGCACCCGGCTCTTCGCCAGGCGCAGGTGCCGCTTCCGGTGCCGCTGCTGCTTCTATCGCGACCGCCGCTGCTTCAGGCGCAACGTCTTGCGTTTGCGATACGGACGAGACGGCGGACGAGACGTGATTCGCCACCGGCGCTTGCTGCGCTGCGTTCTCTGCGGATGTCTCGGGGATGTTTTCGGCCCGCGGGGCCACGACAGCCTGGATGAGCTGATCGACGCCCATTTCCAGCGCGCCGAGCTGTTCGTGAAGATTCATGCGAGGTTTCTCTGGTAAGACCCACGATTTTACCTGCTGCGCGTAGGCTTTTACCTGTCGCAAACAAAGTGACGTTGTAACAAAGTGCGTGCAGACCACGCCGGCGCGTTCGGCGCGGCGTGGCCTGCACGCACTGGGTGATGCCGCTTGCGCGGCCCGCCACTGACTATCGTGCCCGCGTCAGGGCTTGATCAGGGCTTCAAATACCCGGCTTGCCTGAACCATTCGATCGCATCGCTCAAGCCTTCGCGATAAGGTCGCGCGCGATAGCCGAGCTCGCGTTCCGCCTTCGCCGACGTGAAGTACATCTTATTCTTCGACATTTTCAACCCGTCGACGGTGAGGAACGGTTCGCGCTTCGTGATCTTGGCGACCGCTTCGGCGCCCGCGGCGAGCGGATAAAGCGGCCAGCGCGGCAAACTCAGCGTCGGCGCCTTGCGGCCGGTCAGCGCAGCGATATCCGCGAGCATTTGTTGCAGCGGCAGATTTTCGCCGCCGAGAATGTAGCGTTCGCCGATCTTGCCGCGTTCGAGCGCAAGAAAATGGCCGGCGGCCACGTCATCCACGTGCACGAGGTTCAGCCCCGTATCGACGAACGCGGGAATCTTGCCGAGCGCCGCTTCGACGATGATGCGCCCGGTCGGCGTCGGCTTGACGTCGCGCGGACCAATTGGCGTGGACGGATTGACGATTACCGCCGGCAGGCCGTCTTCGGCGATCATTCGCTCCACCGCGCGTTCGGCCAGCACTTTGCTGCGCTTGTATACGCCGATCGCCTGGTCGGCTTTGAGCGGCGAGGTCTCGTCCGCGGACTGACCGGAACTGGTGACTTTCAGCGTTGCCACGCTGCTCGTGTAGACGATGCGTTCGACCCCTTCCTTCAGCGCCGCGCGCATGGTCGCCTCGGTGCCTTCGAGATTCGAGCGTTCGATTTCGCTCGGGTCCGGCGCCCACAGGCGATAGTCGGCGGCCACGTGCAGCAGATAGCGCACGCCGCGCAGCGCGTTGCGCATCGACGCTTCGTCGCGCATATCGCCGACGACGATTTCCGCATCCAGCGCCTCGACGTTTTTGCGCGGACTGGTGGCGCGCACCAGCACGCGCACCTTGAAACCCTTCTGCTGCGCGATGCGCGCCACCGCCGAGCCGACGAAGCCGGATGCGCCGGTCACGAGCACGAGATCGCGATTCTGTTCGGTCATTCTCTTTCATTCCCTGCGTGACAGTCGACGGATTGTACGTGTCGCGCGGACCGTGTGTCGCGCCGGACGGCTCAGGCGCGCGGGCGAGCTGCGATATCGCCGAGCAATCTCGTCGCGACGCGACTAGAATGCCGGCTTGAAAGATTTGCGTTGCATGGGACCGGAGTAAGTGCTTTGCATGGGACTAGAGTAAGCGCTAAAGCGCCAACTCTAGTCGACAGCCAAAGCGCTAACTCCGGGTCGACAGAGGAGAGGACGGCATGGCCCCGGATCTGGATCAGCGGATCGAAACGTATTACGTGCGGGTGCGCGGCACCGTGCAGGGCGTAGGCTTTCGCCACGCCACCGTGCGGCAGGCCCACGCGCTCGGTATCAAGGGATGGGTGGCGAATCGCGACGACGGCTCCGTCGAAGCCATGTTGCAAGGCTCGGCCAACCAGGTCGACCGGATGCTGTCGTGGCTGCGTCACGGGCCGCCGGCGGCGCGCGTGACCGAAGTGGCCGGCGAAGAGCGCGTGACGGAAAAGCGTTACGAGCGTTTCGAACAGCACTGAGCGGCTTCATGCAAAAGAAAATGCGGCGCTCCATCACGCCCATGGCGCTCCGCCTTGCCGTGTTTGCCCGGCCGCTCCTCAGCGGCCAAGCGCGCTCAACTCGCTACCAGCAGGCTCTCCGCGAACCCCCATCCATCTTCGATCCACTGATGGCTGCACACGAAGCCGGCATCGTCGGCGATCGCGGGCATCTCGTCGGCGCGATATTTGTGGCTGCTCTCGGTCCAGATTGTTTCGCCGGCTTTGAGCGAGACCGTCAATTGCGCGGCGCCCACATGCGCGGTGACATCGCGCTTCGCACGTAGATGCATCTCGATGCTGCGCGCATCCGGATTGAAGCGCGCGACGTGCTCGAATGCATCGAGCGGAAAATCGCCGTCGAGCTCGCGATTGACGCGCGCCAGCAGATTCAGATTGAACGATGCGGTCACACCGATCGCATCGTCGTAGGCGGCCACGAGCACCGGCGTCGGCTTGATCAGATCCGTGCCGAGCAGCAGCGTGTCGCCCGGCGCAAGCATGTTGCGGATATCGCGCAGAAAACGCGTCGCCGCGAGTCTGCCGAAATTACCGATCGTACTGCCAAGAAACAGCACGAGTAAGCGTTCGTCCGCCGCGCGGTTCTTGCTCACTTCGGCCAACCCGGCCAAGTAATCACGTTCATAACCGACGATCGAGATCCGTTCGATGTCGCCGAGTTCGCGCCTGCACAACTGCAGCGCGCTGCGCGAAATTTCAATTGGGAAGTAAGAAGTGGGGCGCTTTTTACACAGTGCTTCAAGAATGCGCCGCGTTT
This sequence comes from Paraburkholderia elongata, assembly GCF_013177735.1. Classification (GTDB taxonomy): domain Bacteria; phylum Pseudomonadota; class Gammaproteobacteria; order Burkholderiales; family Burkholderiaceae; genus Paraburkholderia; species Paraburkholderia elongata. The sequence continues at coordinate 7,561 of NZ_WOEZ01000146.1, forward strand.
TGCGGCCGCTGCCGCTGCCGAGTTCGGCGACGGTCACGTCGTGCGGCAGATGCGCGACGATGTCCGCCGCGTGCTTCGCGAGCAGCCGCTCCTCGGCGCGTGTCACGCCGTATTCAGGCAGTACGGTGATCACTTCGAACAGCGCGGAGCCTACTTCGTCATACAGATACTTCGACGGCAGTTCTTTCTGCGGCGTGTGCGTAAGTCCGGCGCGTACTTCGGCGGCGAAGGTAGCGCGGAATAGATCGGGTGATGCGTCGTGCGAGAGGGCTGGCTGGGTCATGCTGGCTCCAGTAGTCACATTCGATGAGCGGGATTGCGGGCCGGGCGGCGGCATGAGTGGTGAAACGCAGTTGATGCATGCCGCGGGAGAGAAGGGCTGGTTCGGTCCGCGTGGACTGCCTTTGCCGGCCCGGCTCGTTGATGCTGCAGAAGACGGTTGCAAATGACGGCGGACCGTTGCGACGGATATCCAGGATGTCTCGGATGACGTTACAAACGGTGTCGCCAGACTTCGTAGCAAGATTCGCGCTTGAGCAACTGCACGGGAAATCGCCAGCGTTGCAGTTTCGGATTCGCGAGGCGCGCGTGAAGTTATGTTCTAGTGCATCGGCGCTCGATGCGCACGGGAAAAATTGCTGCTTACTGCAAGGAACGAGCGGGCACGTTGGCCGGGAACGCGTCTAGAATGCCCGCTTGCATCGCATATCGAAGATAAAAACGCAGCGCTTGATACGCACCGTCAGCCGCACGGCCAGCTTGTGAGACTTCACCTCTAATGACAACAACTCGAGGCGCGCAGCCGAATGCTGCGCCGCACACACCCGCATCTGCTTCTGCTAGCGCACCGGCACCGCACACCAAAGCGATTGCGCCATGGGCCGCGCAATGAACCAGTATGACCCAAAGCGCGGGATTGCGTTGTCGGTCGGCGCGTCGGCGATGTTTGCTTTACTGTCTGCTTACGCCAAGCTGCTTGCTCCGTTGAGCGGCCTCGACATTTTCGCGTGGCGTATCGTGTGGACCGTCCCCGGCGCTCTATTGCTGATCGTGCTGCGCAAACGCCTGCCCATTCTTCGGCAACTTCTTTACCGCATGGTGACGAAGCCGAAGCTCGGCATGGCGATGGTCGTCAGCGCGGTTTTGCTGGGCGCGCAGCTGTGGGTGTTTCTGTGGGCGCCGCTGCATGGGCGCATGCTTGAAGTCTCGCTCGGCTATTTTCTGCTGCCGCTCGTGATGGTGCTGGTGGGGCGCTTCTACTATCACGAGAGTCTCGACGGTCTGCAGTGGCTCGCTGTTATCTGCGCCGCTTTGGGTGTCGCGCATGAACTGTGGATGACGGGTGCCTTTTCGTGGCCCACCTTGCTCGTCGCACTCGGCTATCCGCCGTATTTCGTGCTGCGCCGCAGAATCAATCAGGATTCGCTGGCCATGTTCACGGTGGAAATGGCGCTGCTGCTGCCGGCGGCGGCTGTGTTCGTCGTCATCGGCGGGTCGCTGGCGATGATCGGCGGCCGTATCGACATGTGGTGCTTGCTGTTGCCAGGGCTCGGCGCGCTCAGCACCATTGCGCTGGCTTCGTATCTGAAGGCGAGCCGTTTATTGCCGGTCGCATTGTTCGGCATCCTCGGGTATGTCGAGCCGGTGTTGCTCGTGTTTGTCTCGATCACGTTGCTCGGCGAGACGCTCAGCGCCGCACAGTTAGCCACGTATATTCCGATCTGGATTGCGGTCGCGCTGACGGCATTGCATGGCGTGCGGCTCGTTCGGCTTGCCCCGCGCTAATAAGCTGCGCGATCCGCATTGATACGCGTCGGGCCGACCTCCGCCTCGATCGCTTCGCGCAGCGTCGGCCGCCAGCCAAAACCGAACAACGCCTCAGCGAGGACGAATAGCGGCCCGATCAGCAGACCGATCACATCGTCGACAAATGCCGGCTTGCGATGTTCGTATGCCACGTGGCCGATGAACTGAAACACCCAGCCGACCACGAAGAGTCCGATGCCCGAGGCGAGCCAGGGGAGCGTAGCTTGCGCGGCGAGCCATTGTCCGCATGCGACGCACAATACCGATACCATGGCCATCATCACACCGAGCGGCACGTCGAGCACGAGGTAATAGACGGTCGCCGCGACGAACAGCACCCACGCGGGCGATAAGGTAAATGGCAACGCAAATGGCAGTGCGCTGAAGCTGAAAACGGGCCGGCTCAACAACACCGCCAGCGCCAGCACGATCATCGGAATGCCGATGAAATGCGTAGCGATATTGCGCCGGTCACGATGGTAGGCCGCGTATTGCGTAAGCTGTTGCGTCAGCGTTCTCATGGATGCCGCTCCTCGATCAAAGTCAGCATAATCGCGGGCAGCGGAATTTGAAACCATCGGGTAGCCGACAATCGGGCACGGATGCTGTCCTATGACTACGAGTTTTTCATCGAATGAGCTTGCCACGCTGCTCGAGCGCAGCGCGTGGTTTCGCTCGGCACCGGCTGCCATGCAGGCGCAGTTGATCCAGGCGGGGCGTGTCGAGCGCCTCGCGGCCGGTGAACGGCTCTTTACGCGTGGTGATTCCGACGACGGCCTCTATTGCGTGCTCGACGGTCTGGTGCGAATCGGCGCGGCGAGTTCGGCAGGCAAGGAAGCCCTGCTTGCGGTCATCGAGCCGGTCAACTGGTTCGGTGAGATCGCGCTGTTCGATAACCGCCCGCGAACCCATGATGCGTACGCCGAACGCGATTCCGAGCTGTTTCATGTGCCGCGCGCCGCGCTTGCCGCTCTGCTCGAACGCATGCCCGAGTACTGGCATGTCTTCGGTTTGCTGTTGACGCAAAAGCTGCGCCTTGCTTTCCATGCCATTGAAGAAGCCGCTTTGCTTCCCGCCGCGCAGCGCGTGGCGCGCCGTTTGTTGTTGATGGCAGGCGGCTACGGCGAATCCGGCGCATTGCGGCGTGTACTCAAAGTGCCGCAGGAGGACCTCGCGATGATGCTGGCTTTGTCGCGGCAGACGATCAATCAGGTACTCAAGCAGTTCGAAACGCAGGGCGCGTTGAAGCTGGGCTATGCGGAAATCGAAATCGCCGATGTGCAAAAGCTCAGCGCGCTAGCTGATCTGAATCCGGCAGTGGATGGATCGAACTGAATTCCCAGCAAGCCGCGCAAAAGGTGCATGTAAGTCGCGCTGAGGTCCCGCGTGACAACGCATCTTTATAAGCATTTTACGGCGCACCCCTATTTCTTTGGCGATTCGCTACACCAAGCCCGGTAAGGTCGATGCACCCCCGGTCAGGAAGCGAACCTATGCATGGAAATAGCGCTCTGGATGGTGTGCAAACACAAAGAGAACTTCACCCGAGAGTCGGCCTGAAGGTCATGCTCGCGGCGATCGTTTTTTCGCTCGCCGCGGCATCGCATGCCGCCGACGCGCAGTCGGCGTTAGCGTTGGCCGCTCCGATTACCGCGAGCGAGGCAACGCCTGACACCGGCTTGCCGGCGCTCAGCGATATCACCGCCATGCTGCGCGCGCAGTTTCGCGTTGCGCCATTGGAATCCATGAAGATCGCGCGCGCGGTGTTGATCGAAGCCGACCGCCACGCCATCTCGCCGGTATTGCTGCTTGCCGTGATGTCGGTCGAGTCGAGTTTCGATCGCCATGCGGTCAGCATCGCAGGCGCGCGCGGGCTCATGCAGGTCTTGCCCGCCGCGCATCCGCAATTGATTGCGGGCACAACCGACCTGTCCGATCCGGCGATCAATGTGCGGATCGGCTCGACCATTTTGCGCGGCTACCTCGATGAGAGTGGCGGCGATCTCGACGCCGCGCTGCTTCGCTACAGCGGCGGCGGCCGCGGTTACGCGCGGCGTGTCGTGCTGCGCATGCAGCGCCTGGACGCAAGTTTGCGCCACGAATGATGAACTCATTCGTGACGCATTCTTCCTCGGACCTTCTTGTTCTTGCGTTAGCTCTTTAGCTCATCGCCCCAGCAAACTCGGCGCGCAGGTCTTGCAACCGGTCGCGCGCGGTGCTCAGGCGCTCGACGAGTTGTGCCGAAGCCCGCGTGATCGGCATACGCGTTTCGTCGGTCATTGAATGATCGAATGCCAGCAGCGCCTTGATCGCGGACGGATTGGGCGCGGCGAACAGCAAACGCAACACGGGCAGCAAGCAGGCGAACAGATTGCGCGCGTCCGCGTTGCGATCGGCCCGGATCAATTCCTGTACTGCAACCAGCAGGTCCGTGCAAACATGTGCGCTTGCCAGAATGCCGCCTGTGCCGCCGTTGTTCAGGCAGTCGTCGAATGCTTCGTCGGTGCCGCATAGCACGTTGATCGGCAGGCCGCGCAGCTTGCTGAAGTGTTCCTTGACGCATTCCTTGATCGCGACGATGTTGCCGTACTCGACCAGGCGCGCAACCGTGTCCGGCGCGATCGTCACGCCGGTCCGGTGCGGCACGTTGTACAGAACAATAGGGCGCTCGGTGGCGAGTGCGGCCTGTTCAAAATGCCATTGCACGCCAGCCTGATCCGGACATACATAGGACGGTGGAGACACCAGGTAACCCGCGCTGTCCCAGCGCTCATAGCGCTGAATATCGTGCAGGACGTCGCGCGTATTGGAGCCGCCGACGCCGATCAGCATCGGCAGACGGGAGCCGATCACATCGGTCAGCGCCTGCAACACGGTGAGGCGTTCGGATTCCTGTAACAAAGCGGCTTCGCCCGTCGTGCTCAAGGCGACAAAACCGCTGATCTCCGTGCGCAGGTAGTAGTCCGCGAGGCGCTGCAACGCATCGACGTCGACTTCGCCATTACGCAACGGTGTAACGATGGGCAACCAGATACCGGAGAACATGATTAGCGCGCCTTTGCGACGGCATGGCGGCGCTTCAGTGGTCCGATCAGTGCTGCGGGGAGTGTCGAGATCAGCGTATGCAAGGTGAAATCGAGGTCGTCGAGCGCAATGTCGAGTTGCACGCGTACTTCTTCGCGTACGGCCTCCGTGCTGACCACATACACGCCGAGCGGAGAATGAAGCAGTGTGCGGAGCTGGGTGCCAGGAAGATCGTGCGCGGGGTGGGGCAGGGTTACCTGCAAGCGGGCGCGGGCCGCGGGGAAGGGAATGACATTGTTGCGTTGGACCGGCGGCGCGCTGAGCGGCCGCGTTTCGAAGCTGTTGATTGATTGCGTGAGAGCCATTTTATGCGGCGTTCGTTGACGCCATGGTTGATCAAGACAGTTCGAGATTAGACTTCCGCGGGTAAACGCGGTGCAAAAATTAGGGTGTCTGCTGAAAAAATCATGCGGGATCGACAAGTCGCTCGAATTGAACCTGGGGCAGGGCTTGCAAATAAACTTTGCGTGGGCTTCAACCAGGTCCATGCGACGCGCCCATAAAAAAAGGCGAGTCATCAGACTCGCCCTCCCTGAACGGCACAATTCGGCTTCGATTAACTACGCATGCGTGGCCGGTGCGTGCCGAAAGCCGATCACGTGTTATTGCGTTTTCGTCGTGTCGGTTTTTGCGCCGTCGGCTTTCACCGGGGCAGTGCTGGCCTCTTTCGCGCTCTCCGTTTTTGCCTTGCTTGCGCTTGTGTCGACAGCGGTCTTCTTGGTGGCTTTATGGGCCTTTGCCGTGTGGCTGGCGGAAGCCTTTTTCACATGCGCCTTCGTAGCGGCCTTCGTCGGCGCTTTCGTCGTCGCCGTGCCTTCGTCCGTGGCGCTGGTTTGCACGGCGGTGCTCGCCTTCAGATTCGCCTGACCGGCGGGTTGCGTTTGCGCGGGTTGTGCGGCCGACGGCGCTGCGGTTTGTGCGAATGCGGTCGACACGACGAGAGCGAAAGCGAGAGCAGCGAAAAGCGTCTTCATGATGTAACTCCTGGTTTAACCGGTTGTTTCTTGTGTCGCGGCTGAAATTTTTCAGCGCTGCCGGTTTAACGTTGGCCGGGAGACAGCAGTTGACGGTGTTCTGGTGACAAAACGTAACGGCGGATACATATCGGGATCCTGAATCCGCCTGAGGCTGTTACGGTGCGTTCGTAGCGAAAGCCTGTGTTCGCTTTGACTCGGAAGCATGGCATGCATACGAGGCGCCGCATATATTGTGATGCGGCAAGCTAACCGGCGATTATCATCTACCTTTCCCCGTGATCGAAGTCGGTTGTCTGCCATTCAACGGCTAGGCTTCGAATCAATTTGTGCGTAAAACCAGATGAACGAAACACGTCAATCCGCGCTGCGGCGCGCAAACGATCCTGAATTTGTTGACCGCTATTTCTCCGGTATCGGCCTGGACATTGGCACAGGTTCAGATTTCCAGAGTGATCTTGCGTCTCATTTTCCTGCTATCCAGCAACTGGTCGGCTGGGATATTGAGCAGCGTGATCCGGTCCATATGGATGGTGCGCCGGTCGACGTCTTCGATTTCGTTCACTCGCACTGCCTTGGGCGCTTCGCGAACCCCCGCCAGGTCATCGCCAGATGGCTGGAACTAGTCAAACCCGGTGGCTATCTGATTCTGACCGTACCGAATGGGGACCCGGGCCAAGGCGGCGTGCCGCCGACCGGGTTCGATGCCGATCATAAGCATGGCTTCACGATCTACGAGCCGGGCGCGGCAATGCAAGATTCGGTGAACGTGTTGGATCTCGCAATCGATGCCGCGCCGATAGCATCGTGCGAACGGATTTGCCTGATCCGTGAGCATGACCGCGATCGACGCGGCCCGCTCGACGAGTTGCAGCACGAAGCTGCGCAGTGCGCGATAGAAATCGTGCTGCGCAAACGCCATGTTTCGCAACTGTCCGACGTGCTCGATGCCATCAACACGGCGGAAAACGAATCGGTACTCACGCAAAATTGCCGTGAGGCGCTAAGACTTTATCCTTACCGGTTCGAAACTTACTATCGTGTGAGTTTGGCGCTGCTGTGCCGGGACCACAGTCATGAACTCGAAGCATTGTGGGCGGCTTGTGTCCGGCGGCTTCCGAACGAATACCTGCCTCGGCTCTTCAGCGCCTTGGGACTCGTTGCGCTGGGTAAGCTGAACGAGGGTTTCCGACAACGCGAAGCGTTGCTTGCCGGAGTGGATTGGTCACGCCGAACAACGGCTCAACCGCCGGCTTACGCGGATTGGCGCGGCGAGCCGCTTCGGGGCAAATCGATCGTTATCTGGAGCGAATTCGGTATCGGCGACGAAATTTTCTTCTTCCGGTTTGCGCGGATACTTCGTGCGCACTACGGCGCGGCGCGGGTCACGGTGGTGTGTCAGGCACCGCTCGTCGAACTGTTCAAGGCCTCGGGCGAGGCCGCGGCCATCTACGCCGTTGAGGAGGCGCAGTCATTGCCGCCTCACGACTATTGGGTCTATCCCTATGCAATTTCCGCATGGGCCGCGCTCGACATTGATCATTTACCGGAAGCAGTGCCGTACCTGCGGGCGACTGGCAGCAGCGCGCCGACGGTCGTGCCGCGCGGCCAGAGGGCATTGAAGGTCGGTGTGGTGTTCAAGGGGGCACCGACACATGAGAATGACAGCGCCAGATCACTACCCTCGCTTGGCTGTCTCGATCCTCTGTTCGAACTGGAGGGGGTTGAGTTTTACATCATGCAAAAGGGCCAGGGCGAAGCGGAGGCCGCCGAATACTCGGCGCGCCTGGACCATGTTCATGATCTGGGACCTTGTCTTCGTTCCTTTGGCGATACGGCAAACGTGCTGGAGGCGCTGGATCTGTTGATTAGCGTGGATACGTCAGCAGCCAACCTGGCGGGCGCGATGGGTAAGCCCGTGTGGCTGATGTTGCCCATGTATGGCGACTGGCGATGGCACTTCGATCGGGACGACAGTCCGTGGTATCCGTCTGCTCGTCTATTTCGGGAAAGAGGCGTGGGGTGGCCAGAAGTTGTGGCGCGCACCCGTCACGCATTGATCGACTTGCGTGATAACAGATAAGGTCCGTCTTTGCACCGTCGGCTTTTGCTGGGAACCGGCGCAATCGCAAGAACACGATTGCGCCGGTGTTCGATCGCGGAACGGGATCAACGGCTATTGCCGAGTACCTTTTGCGCAGTCGCATCGACGGCCTGCCGCATTTTGTCGACCAGTTCGTCGATCTGCGCGTGTTCGATCACGAGCGGCGGGGCGACGATCAGCCGGCCGTTCGTCGAGCGCACGATGGCGCCCAGTTCGAAGCCGACAGTCCGGCTATGCCAGGTCAACTCGGCTTCGTCGCTAAAGCGCTCGCGCGTGGCCTTGTTCTTCGCGAACTGTATCGCGGCCACCGCGCCCACGCCCTGGATCTCGCCGATCAACGGGTGACCGGCGAACGCATCGCGCAATGCCTTCTGCAGATACGGACCGGTATCGTTCTTCGTGCGCTCGACAAGACGGTCTTTCTCGAGGACATCGAGATTGGCCAGCGCGACCGCTGCCGCGACCGGGTGACCTGAATAGGTCAGTCCGTGCGCGTAGACACCGCCTTTTTCGACAAGCGCCTCGCCGACCTGCCGGCTCATCACCAGACCGCCCATCGGCACATAGCCCGACGTCAGACCCTTCGCAATACAGATCAGATCTGGCTCGAAGCCGAAATGCCGATGCGCGAACCATTCTCCGGTTCGCCCGAAACCGCCAATCACTTCGTCCGCGCACAACAGCACGTCGTACTGACGGCAAATGCGCTGGATCTCCTGCCAGTAGCCGTCCGGCGGAAAGATCATGCCGCCTGCCCCCTGAAATGGCTCGGCGACAAAGGCGCCGACCCGGTCAGCGCCCAGTTCGAGGATCTTCCTTTCGAGCGACAACGCGGCCTGCTTGCCGAATGCTTCGGGGCTCAGATCGCCACCATTCGCGTACCAGTAGGGTTCGTCGACGTGCGTCACATTCGGAATCGGAAGGTCGCCCATCTCATGCATGAAGGCCATACCACCCAGCGACGCGCTGCCGACGGTCGACCCATGATAGCCATTGATTCGGCCGATCAATACCTTCTTGCCGGGCTTGCCCATGATGTCCCAGTAGCGCCGGACCGTACGAATGAGTACTTCATTCGCCTCCGAGCCAGAGTTCGTGTACACGACATGACTAAAACGATCGCCCAGCAGCGAGAACAGTCGTTCCGACAATTCAATCACTGCGGGATGCGTGGTGTGAAAGAACATGTTGTAGTACGACAGTTCCTTCATTTGCCGTGACGCTGCGTCGATCAGTTCCTGACGGCCGTAGCCGACGTTGGTGCACCAGAGGCCGGACATGCCGTCGATGTAACGGTTTCCGTCGTTATCCCAAAGATAGACACCTTCACCTCGAACCATCACGCGCGCCCCTTCGTTGTTCAGGGCTTTCTGATCGACGAAGGCATGCAGGTGATGGGCTGCATCGCTTTGTTGGTAATCGCGGGTGGCGCGGTGCGGAAAATTAGGAGCATTCATGTTCAAGGTTCCTGTTGCTTAGCGGTGTAGCGGACGGATTTCGCCTTCCACGTCCGGTGCGGCGGGTCGCCTGCACCTGGACTGTGCTCTCAGGCTCATTGCGGGTTTGATTCAGGCAGTGGATCGCCGGATCAGTAGCTGATCCACGTCGTTTTTAGCCCCGTGTATTTGTCGAGTGCATGCAAGGACAGATCACGGCCGAACCCCGATTGACGGAAACCGCCAAACGGGGTTTGCGCGCTAAGTGCGTCGACGGTGTTGACGGAAACCGTGCCGGCACGCAAGCGTGACGCTACGCGATGTGCGCGTGACAGACCGCCCGTCCAGACCGATGCGGCGAGTCCATAAATCGAATCGTTGGCGAGCGCGATCGCCTCGTCCTCGGTGTCGAATTTGAGAACCGACAGAACCGGCCCAAAGATTTCCTCTCGCGCAATCGGATCGCTTGCGTTCACATCGACAAAGATGGTCGGCTCGACGAAATATCCCTTGCCATTGACAAGCCGTGTTCCGCCGCCGGTCGCCAGCGTCGAGCTCGTGCGCCCCCGCTCGATCCATCCTTTTACCCGGTCGAACTGCGTACGGTCGACGATTGCACCCATGCCACTGGCAGGATCAAGCGGGTCGCCCGGCATGAAGTCGAGCGAATGGGTGATCAGGCGATCGACAAACTCATCATGGATCGAGCGATGCACCAGCAGTCGCGAATTGGCCGAGCACACTTCGCCCTGGTTGAAGAAGATGCCGAAGCACGCTTTGCGGGCCGCAAGATCGAGATCGTCCGCGTCTTCGAAAACCAGATTCGGACTCTTGCCGCCGCATTCGAGCCAGACCTGCTTCATATTCGATTGCGCGGCGTATTCGAGAAATTTCTTGCCGACGGCCGTCGACCCCGTAAATGCCAGGACGTCGACGTCTGGATGCAATCCGAGCGCGCGTCCTGCCGTTTCCCCGAACCCGGGCACGACGTTCAGCACGCCCGGCGGCAGTCCAGCCTCGAGCGCGAGTTCGGCAAGACGCAGTGCAGACAGCGGCGATTGCTCCGCGGGCTTCAGCACGACGCTATTGCCGGCTGCAAGCGCAGGTGCAATTTTCCAGGCCACCATATCGAGCGGAAAATTCCACGGCACGACTGCGCCGACCACGCCGAGCGGCTCCCGCGTGACAACAGCGAGATTGCCCGGATCGGTCGACGCGACCTCGCCGTTCACTTTGTCGATCGCTTCGCCATACCAGCAGAACAGGCTGCTTGCGGCCGGCACGTCGATATTGAATGCGTCGGCCACGCGTTTGCCCATGTTGAGCGAGTCGAGCAGGGCAAGCTCTGCGCCGTGGGACGCAATCATTGCACCTAACCGGCACAGGACGCGCTTGCGTTCGGCCGGCGGACAACGCGACCAATGCCCTGCATCGAACGAAACACGCGCAGCACGAACGGCGTAGTTGACATCTGCAATGCCACAGGATGCAACGTGGGCAATTACCGCCTCGGTCGCCGGATTGATCGCCTGGAAAGTCTCGCCGTTTTGAGCGTCCTTGAAGCGACCGTCAATGTGTGCCTGCGCGCGCGGGAGAACTTCTGCGGCCAGTCGCCGCCAGTCCATATAGTTGTGAATATCAGCTGAAGAATGACTCAAGGAATAACTCCGGTCTGGCGATGGGCAGGTCTACCTGCCCATCACGCGTATCAATGATCGAGACAGCTACTGCTCTAAAGCCGTACTGTCGATCAACAAAAAGGGACCGGAAAGAACAAATTTGCTCTTCATTGCATCTGTTTTTCCTATCCATTTCCAGAGTTGCATTCCCTTCTGATCTTTTTCGAGGTTCCGTTGCTCGAACGCCGGAACAGATTGTGAACACACATTAGTAGGCGGGGAAGAACGAGACGATTTTGCATCTGAAAAAACTATCCATAAGGTAGGAAAACTATTTTTATTCAATAAATGCGCGATGCTACGCTCCATCCGTCTCGTCCGGCAAGAGCACTGACAGACGCTCGCACCGGCTTCTTTTCTTACTAGGGGAACATCATGAGCGCTTGTCATTCTGGACGTCATCTTCGCCGTGCAACCGCGGCGGCCGCGCTACTCGCCTTCACCAGCCTCTGCGGGCTGTCGGTCGCGCCGGCGCTGGCGGCCGACACGGAGCTGAATGTGTACAACTGGTCGGACTATATCGCCAAGGACACGGTTCCGAACTTCGAGAAGCAGAGCGGTATCCACGTGAAGTACGACAACTACGACAGCGACGACACGTTGCAGGCCAAGCTGCTGGCCGGCAGTTCCGGCTATGACATCGTCGTACCGACATCGAACTACATGGCCAAGCAGATTCAGGCCGGCGTGTATCAGAAGCTCGACAAGACGAAACTCCCCAATCTCGCCAACCTGGATCCCACGTTGATGAAGATCATCAGTGAGGCTGATCCGGGCAATCAGTACGGTGCGCCCTACGCCTACGGCACCGACGGCATCGGCTACAACGTGCAGGCCGTGCAGAAAGCCCTGGGTGCGGATGCTCCTGTTGACAGTTGGGCGCTGGTGCTTGACCCGGCGTACGTCTCCAAGTTGAAGAGTTGCGGCGTGTCGTTCCTCGATCAGCCCGTCGACGTGTTCGCCGCCACGCTTCAATACATGCACAAGGACCCGAACAGCACCAGTCCAGGCGACTATCAGGCCGCCTTCGAAGTGCTGAAGAAGGTTCGTCCGTACATCACACAGTTCAACTCGTCGGGCTACATTAACGACCTCGCGAACAACGACATTTGCGTCACGCTCGGCTGGTCGGGCGACGTCGGCATCGCGCACCGCCGTGCGGTGGAAGCCAAGCGTTCATACGAGATCAAGTTCGACAACGTGAAGGAAGGTGGCCTGGTGTGGTTCGACGTGATGGTGATCCCGAAGGATGCGCCGCACTCCGAAGCGGCGCTCGCGTGGATCAATTACATCGAGGACCCGAAAGTTAACGCGGCCATTACCAACGAGGTTTTCTATCCGACCGCCAATGTCCCCGCACGCCAGTTCGTCACACCGGCCGTTTTGCATGACCAGGGCGTGTACCCATCGGCGGATGTGCTGAAGAAGATGACCCTGTTGAAGCCCTTGCCGACTGACATCCTTCGGCTTGAAAACCGCCTCTGGGCCCAGCTTAAAACAGGCCACTAAACCGTTATCCACGGCAAACAAGCTCATCGAAGCCTTCGCGGCAGGGGTCGCTTGACCCCTGCCCGCCTGAAGTAAGCAGCACGGTAGTCAGCCTGCGCGCTTTCAGGGTCGCACCTGCGCGCAGTCCCATGTTTCCCGATCGCAGCGCATTCTGCGAGCCGCTCCCAGCGTCTCGTATGGAGACACTTGCGCTCGCGATCCGCAAGGAATGGTTACATCATGAACTCGACGACATTAAATAGCGTAGCCGGCGCCACCCAGATGGCCCGCCCCGCCCCGACGACTAAATCGAAATCGGACGAATTCGTTCGCATCGAAAATGTCGTGAAAAAATTCGGCGACAGTACCGCTGTCAATAACGTCAACCTGAACATCGCGAAGAACGAACTGTTCGCGCTGCTCGGCAGTTCAGGCTGCGGAAAATCCACGCTCCTGCGCATGCTCGCCGGACTGGAAACGGTCACCTCCGGGCGCATTTTCGTCGACGGCGAAGATCTCGCTGCGATGCCGCCGTACAAACGCCCGGTCAACATGATGTTCCAGTCGTATGCGTTGTTCCCGCATATGAGCGTCGAAGCGAATATCGCGTTCGGCCTCAAGCAGGAAGGCACGCCGAAGAACGAGATCAAGGAACGTGTTGCCGACGCGCTCAATCTCGTGCAGATGAGCAAATATGCGCAGCGCAAGCCGCATCAGCTCTCTGGCGGCCAGCAGCAGCGTGTGGCGCTGGCCCGTTCGCTCGTCAAACGGCCCAAGCTGCTGTTGCTCGACGAGCCCATGTCCGCGCTCGACAAACAGATCCGCCAGAAAACGCAGCTCGAGCTGGTGAACATCATCGAGAAAGTCGACGTGACCTGCGTGATGGTGACGCACGATCAGGAAGAAGCGATGACGATGGCAGGCCGCATCGCGGTCATGAGCGAAGGCCACATCGTGCAGATCGGCTCTCCGAGCCAGGTGTACGAGTTTCCGAATAGCCGCTTCTCGGCCGAGTTCATCGGCTCGACCAACCTGTTCGAAGGTACCGTGGTCGCGGATGAACCGGACCACATCTTCGTCGAAAGCGAAGACCTCGAATCGCGCATTTACGTGAGCCACGGCATTACCGGACCGCTCGGCATGCCGGTGGGCATCTCGGTGCGCCCGGAGCGCGTGAAGGTCTCGCTCGACAAGCCCTCCACGCCGAACAACTGGGCGCGCGGCGTGGTTTCGGATGTTGCCTACATGGGCAGTTATTCGCTGTACCACGTACGCCTCGCGAGCGGCAAAACCGTCGTGTCGAATCTGTCCAGTTCGCACCTGATGAGCGAAGGTGCCCCTTCCTATAACGACGACGTGTTCGTCTACTGGTCGCCGGCTAGCGGCGTGGTGCTGACGCAATGAGCAATCCCACACCCTCCTCCCCCGCGGCGCTCGGCGCGCCGTCCGGCAGCCGTCTGCTCGGCTCGCTGAAAAAACGCCTCTTCATGCTGTTGCCGTCGGGACGAACAACGGTCATCGGTGTGCCGTTCATCTGGCTTGCCGTTTTCTTCGCCGTTCCGTTCGTACTGGTGCTGAAGATCAGTTTCACCGACTCGCGGCTTGGCATCCCGCCGTACACCGATCTCCTCAGTGCGAAGGATGGCGTGCTCCACGTGGTCATGCAGCTGGGGCACTACGCGTTCCTGTTGCAGGATGACCTGTATGTGGCCACGTATATCAGTTCGCTGAAGATGGCTGCGGTTTCGACCCTCTGCTGCCTGTTGATCGGCTATCCGGTTGCGTACTACATCGCACGCTCGGAGCCCGCGAAGCGCAACCTGCTGATGATGGGCGTCATGCTGCCGTTCTGGACGTCGTTCCTGATTCGCGTGTACGCATGGATCGGCATTCTGAAAGACGACGGCCTCCTTAACCACACGCTGATGGCCATCGGCATGATCCATTCGCCGTTGCGGCTTTATCACACGGATATCGGCGTCTATATCGGCATGGTCTATTCGTATCTGCCGTTCATGGTGATGCCGCTGTATGCCCACCTGGTGAAGTTGGACCTCACGCTGCTCGAAGCCGCTTACGACCTCGGCTGCAAACCGTGGACCGCGTTCACGCGTATCACGTTGCCGCTATCGAAGAACGGCATTATCGCCGGCAGCCTGCTGGTGTTCATTCCGGCGGTGGGCGAGTACGTGATTCCCGAACTGCTGGGCGGCGCCGACACGCTGATGATCGGCCGCGTGATGTGGAATGAGTTCTTCAACGACATGGACTGGCCGATGGCATCCGCCGTGACGGTCGCGATGGTTCTGCTGCTGCTCGTGCCGATGGCCGTGTTCCAGTACTACCAGGTCAAGGAACTGGAAGGTGCGAAATGATCAAACCGAATAAACCTCTTTCGATCGGCATGCTGACGTTCGGATTCCTGTTTCTGTACATCCCGATCATCAGTCTCGTCGTGTTCTCGTTCAACGAGTCGAAGCTCGTCACGGTCTGGTCCGGCTTCTCGCTGAAATGGTATGCCGCACTGCTGCAGGACGAGGAGCTGCTTACCGCCGCTTGGTTGTCCTTGAAGATCGGTCTGATGACGGCGTGCGCGTCGGTCGTGATCGGTACGTGGGCCGGCTTCGTGCTGGCCCGGTTCGGGCGCTTTCGCGGCTTCACGCTGTTCGCCGGGATGATCAACGCGCCGCTCGTGATTCCGGAAGTGATTCAGGGCATTTCACTGCTGCTGCTGTTCGTGGCGATGGAACAGATGCTCGGCTGGCCGAAGGGCCGCGGCGTCGTCACGATGTGGATCGGTCACGTGATGCTGTGCGTGTCCTATGTGGCAATCATCGTGCAGTCACGCGTGAAGGAGTTGAACCGATCGCTCGAAGAAGCCGCCCTCAACCTGGGCGCCACACCGCTCAAGGTGTTTTTCGTTATCACGTTGCCGCTGATCTCGCAGGCACTGATGTCCGGCTGGCTGCTGTCGTTCACGCTGTCGATCGACGACCTCGTGCTCTCCGCGTTCCTGTCGGGTCCGGGCTCCACCACGCTGCCGCTCGTCGTGTTCTCGCGTGTGCGCCTCGGCCTGAATCCGGAAATGAACGCACTGGCGACGATCTTCATCAGTCTGGTGACGATTGGCGTGGTCAGCGTGAATACGCTGCTGGTTGCCAAGGAACGTAAGCGCCTGCGCGATATGCAAGCGGCGTTGACCGTGGCCGAAGCCGCCGATGCAGCTCCCGCTGCGCCACAACCCGTAACGTCGCGGAAGTCGCTCGATACGGCAAGCGCATAAGAAGTCCTTTTGCAATACGACCAATAAGGAGAATTTGCATGAGAAAGAAGCTCATCTGTCTGTTGGTGGCGGGGAGTTTGCCAGGCTTTGCCATGGCAGATGCCACCAGCGACCAGATCAAGGCGCTCCAGGCCCAGCTCAACGCACTGCAGAAGGAGGTGAAGCAGTTGCGCTCGGAAGTTGCCAGCAAGCCTAAAGCGGCGGCGGCGACGGCGGCCCCTGCCCCGGCAGTGGTGGCCGCGCCGGTCGACATTTCCTCGCCGGATTACGGCAAGGCGCAAGCGACGCTGACCAACGATCAGGTCGATTCGATGAAGCAGCAGATCGCCAATCAGCAGTTG
Organism: Paraburkholderia elongata; assembly: GCF_013177735.1. Taxonomy (GTDB): domain Bacteria; phylum Pseudomonadota; class Gammaproteobacteria; order Burkholderiales; family Burkholderiaceae; genus Paraburkholderia; species Paraburkholderia elongata. The sequence goes on from NZ_WOEZ01000146.1 coordinate 23,756, forward strand.
AAGGTCGATTCGCTGGTGGACGCGGCGAACACGGGGCCGATCGCGGGCTTGTCGGTGACGGGCTATATCGATCCGACCTACATCTATAACCGCGCACAGAGCAGCTCGTCGTTCCTGTTCGCGAACCACGAGAGCAGCTACAACTACTTCAACAGCACGTTCGGCGATCTGTACCTCGACATCAAGAAGACCTTCGGTGTTGGCCCGATGGCGCCGTCGGCCGAAATCACCCTGATGCCGAACCGCGGCAACGGTATTACGCTGCTGACGAACGAGCATGGCAACATCGGCAACAACATCCTGAACACGGCGGTCGTCAATGTGCCGATCACGGCGACCACGACGTTCGTGGCCGGTTTGATTCCGAGCTTCGGCGGCTACGAAGTGCAGCAGTCGAACCAGATGCTCACGCTCACGCACAACCTGCTGTATGACTTCTCGGATCCGGGCAGCTACATCGGGGCCGGTGCGAACTACACGTCGGGCAACTGGGCGTGGAAGTTCTTCCTCGGCAACGAGCAGTACCGCACGTACGGCGCGACCACGCAGATCGGCACCAACGCGCTGGGCGATCCGATCACGACCAGCAACAAGATCCCGACCTTCACGGCGCGTACGGACTACACGTGGTCGAGCGCACTGGATATCGGGGCGTCGTTCAATATCGGGCGTCAGACGCTGGCTAGCGCAATCAATCCGGCCACCGGCACGGTCTCTTACGGCGTAGGCGGCAACTCGCCTAGCGCGGGCGGTACGTTCTTCTTCGGCGAAGCCGACCTGACCTACACCCTCGCCGACGTGCAGTACAACGCCGAAGTCGACTACGGACAGCAGCAGAACGCCGCGTTCAACGGTGGCCAGGCGCAGTGGTACGGCCTCTCGCTGCTCGCGCACCGCAAGTTCAGTCTGCCGATGGTGGGCCGTATGGGCGTGACCGCCCGCTACGACGTGCTCGTCGACAGCAAGAACGGCGGCGGTGGTGGCGGCATCGCGCTGAACGCGAACGGTATGGATACGGCTGACGGCTTCGGCATCGGCGCGGACTGCCTCGCCAATTCGAAGGCCGGTGGCGGCTTTGGCTTCGAGTGCAAGGGTGCCACCCGTCAGGACGTTTCGCTCGACCTGTTGTTCTACCCGACCCAGCAGATCACGGTCAAGGTGGAATACCGTCACGACTGGGCGAACAAGCAGGTGTTCCTGAAGAACGACGGTTCGTACGGCAAGTCCAACGACCTGCTCGCGACGCAGTTCATCTACTCGTTCTAACGCCTTGCGTTGAAGTGTCGAAGTAAGGAGCCCGTCGACAGACGTCGTCGGGCTCCAGCGCAAAAGGTCAGCGCTTCGCGTGCTGCTTTTTTATCTGCGCTTCACAGAAAGCCGTGAAATGCCGCACAACCTGTCTCGGCTTCATGTTGCGCGACTGTGCAATGCCCAACGTGACTGCTGTCACGTCGTCCTTGAACCGCTTGACGACGAAATCCTCACCGTCCACGGTATGGGTCGATTTGAGCGGAAAGTTCAGGATGCTGTATCCCAGACCGTTCGCCACCATACCGCGTACCACCTCGGGTTGTGCGGACTTGAACGTCGGGACCGGACGCTCGCCCACCGCGTCGAACAGCGCCGCAAAATATTCGCGGCTATGGGGCAGGTCGAGCATCACGTAGGGCTCCCCCACGAGATTCGCGAGCGCGATCGAGCGATGCTGGGCCAGATGGTGGGTTTTCGGCAAGATGGCGTACGGCGGCAGCGTCAGCATCGGCAGGAATTCAATGTCGTCGGTCAGATCAATGCTGTAGGTCAGCGCGAGGTCAAGCGATCCGTCGTGCAGGCCCGTGAACAAATCTTCCTGATGCGCCTCCAGCGTCTGGAATACGACGCCGGCATGTTGAGCGACAAAGCGGCTGATGAGGCCCGGCAGCAACGGCGGGGCAAGCGAGACCAGGCAGCCGAGCGCGATGCCGCCCGATATGCCGGTGTCCATCCCGCGTGCAGCAACCTGCAGTTCCTCCGCATTCTTTAGCAGGTCACGCGTCTTGCCGAGCATCTCGCGCCCGGCCTGGGTCAGGGAAAGTCCGGAGGCGTGGTGACGGATGAACAGTTGCACACCAAAAGACTCCTCCAACTCAGCAATCGCGGTAGAAATCGAGGGCTGCGAGATGTGCAGGACTTTTGATGCGCCGGTAAATGACAGCGCTTCTGCCGTCACGACAAAGTATCGCAGCTGGCGCAGCGAATACCGAAGCAGTGGGCTTTCCATTGAACTGTTCCCATGAGAAAAATCATTCTGGAGGCGCCTGGCACGGCGCTCGGTCTCATGCTGATTATCTCGCTGTTTGCATAGTTAAAACAGATGCCTTGCATTTTTTAAATATGTTTCTCGGATGGTGTGTTTCCGCGTAGATTTCCTTCATCAGTGGATCTTGGAAGGAGATAGCCGTGACAGTTGAAAGAACGTCAATAGATACGCTTGTGGTTGGCGCCGGTCAGGCCGGCATCGCCATGAGTGAACATCTGAGCAAACTCGGGGTGCCCCACCTCGTCCTGGAGCGCGATCGTATCGCTGAACGCTGGCGCACGGGACGGTGGGATTCTCTGGTGGCCAATGGCCCGGCCTGGCACGATCGTTTCCCGGGAATGGAGTTCGACGATCTCGACCCCGACGCCTTTGCCTCGAAAGATCGGGTTGCGGACTATTTTGAAGCTTATGCCAGGAAGTTCAACGCACCCATTCGTACTGGTGTGGAAGTGACGAAGGTTGTACGCAATGCTGGCCGGCCGGGTTTCACAGTTGAAACCACAGAGGGCGTGATCGAGGCCAACCGCGTGGTTGTCACAACCGGACCTTTTCAGCGCCCGGTTATTCCGCCGATCGCTCCCAAAGCCGGGGAGCTCACACAGATCCACTCCGCCGAATATCGTAATCCAGAGCAATTGCCCGAGGGCGCTGTTCTGGTGGTCGGCGCCGGTTCGTCGGGGGTGCAGATCGCGGATGAGCTGCAGCGCGCAGGCAAGAAGGTTTACCTCTCGGTTGGACCGCACGATCGTCCTCCACGCGCCTATCGCAGCCGTGACTTTTGCTGGTGGCTGGGTGTTCTCGGCGAATGGGATGCGGAGGTCATGAGGCCGGGCAGGGAGCATGTCACCATTGCAGTAAGCGGTGCGCGTGGCGGCCATACGGTTGACTTCCGGCGTCTTGCCAATCAGGGGATGACGCTCGTTGGTTTAACGAAATCATTCAATGACGGTGTAGTGACCTTCGAACCGGATCTGGCAGACAACCTTGCTCGCGGCGATGAAAACTATCTGTCGCTGCTGAATGCAGCTGACGCCTATATTGCCCGCAATGGTCTCGACCTTCCGGAAGAACCTGAAGCCCGCCATATGCTCCCGGATCCGGAATGCGTGACCCATCCCATTCCTGAACTCGATCTGGTCGAGGCCGGCGTGACCTCGATCGTTTGGGCAACTGGCTATGCAGTCGATTACAGCTGGCTGCATGTCAATGCCTTCGACGCAAACGGTAAGCCGAAGCATCAGCGCGGCGTTTCGAGCGAGCCTGGCGTCTATTTCCTGGGTCTGCCGTGGCTGTCGCGTCGTGGCTCCGCTTTCATCTGGGGCGTCTGGCACGATGCCAGGCATATTGCCGACCATATCCTCACGCAGCGCAAATATCTCTCCTACCGTGATGCCTCGGAACGCCAGGCAGAAGACGGCCGCGAAATCTACGAGGCGAATTTTCTTTCTCAGTATTGAGGTGCATTGATGAGCCAACCTACGCACACCCGCATCCGCATGTTCAACACCAAGGACACCTACCCGAACCAGACGCTGGATAACGATCTCTGTCAGGCCGTGCGCGCCGGCAACACCGTCTATGTGCGCGGTCAGGTGGGCACCGATTTCGAAGGTCGCCTGGTCGGGCTCGGCGACCCGCGCGCCCAGGCCGAGCAGGCGATGAAGAACGTCAAGCAGCTGCTGGAAGAGGCGGGCAGCGATATGTCCCACATCGTCAAGACCACAACCTACCTGACCGACCCGCGCTATCGCGAGCCGGTGTACCAGGAAGTCGGCAAGTGGCTTAAAGGCGTGTTCCCCATTTCCACCGGCCTGGTTGTGGTCGCCTTGGGCCAGCCGCAGTGGCTGATGGAGATCGATGTGATCGCGGTGATCCCGGATGGCTGGAAGCCGAACAAGGCCTAGAACCAAGCTTAGAACCAGGCCTAAGGAGTAGGACATGACATTTTCTATCATCGGACGGTGCTCGGAAACCGGGCAACTTGGGATCGCCATCAGCTCTTCCAGTATCGCGGTGGGGGCGCGATGCCCCTGGGTACGTGCAGGGGTGGGTGCGGTGGCGACGCAGAACGTCACCCTGCCGGCTCTCGGCCCGCAGATCCTCGACCTCCTCGAAAACCAGCAGATCGAGCCTGCGGCGGCCCTGGACCGGGCGCTCAGCGCCAACGGTTGGAGCCAGTATCGACAGGTGACGGTGATCGATGGCCAGGGCCGTACTGCGCTCTTCAGCGGTAAAGAAGCACTGGGTGTGCACAACGCTGTGGCTGGTGAGCAGTGCGTAGCGGCTGGCAACTTATTGGCTGGCGTCCAGGTCATCGAGGCTATGGTTCAGGCGTTCGAGAAGGCGCCCGGGATGCTCGCGGACCGCTTGCTGGTGGCCATGCATGCCGCGATGGCGGCTGGTGGTGAAGCGGGGCCCGTCCACTCGGCGGCGCTCAAGGTTGTGGGTGACGTGACCTGGCCGATCGTCGATCTGCGGGTCGACTGGGCGGATGAAGATCCAATCGGCCAGCTGGACGCTCTCTGGCAAGCCTATCGGCTGCAGATGCGGGACTATCTGGCTCGGGCGTTGAATCCGACCGCCGCGCCGAGCTACGGGGTGCCGGGCAATGAGTGAAATGTCCAGCCGTGAGCTGCTCGAACGACTGATCGGTTTCGCCACGGTCAGTCGGGACTCCAACCTGGAACTGATCGCTTTCATCCGGCATTACCTGGCGGAACTCGGCGTGGAGAGCGAGCTTTTCTACAACCCGGAGCGGACCAAGGCCAACCTGTTCGCCACCATCGGTCCTCGTGACCGAGGTGGCGTGGTGCTTTCCGGCCATACCGATGTGGTGCCGGTGGATGGGCAGGCCTGGACAGTGGAGCCTTTCCGTCTCACCGAGGGAGACGGGCGCTTATATGGTCGCGGCACGGCCGACATGAAGGGCTTCATCGCCTCGGTGTTGGCGGCGGTGCCGGTCTTTCTCAAGCGGTCGCTCAAGCTACCGGTACACCTGGCCTTCTCCTATGACGAGGAAGTGGGATGCCTGGGTGTGCGGCCGATGTTGGCGGAATTGGAAAAGCGTCCGCACAAGCCGCGGCTGTGCCTGATCGGCGAACCGACTGAGTTGAAACCGGTGCTGGGTCACAAAGGCAAGCTGGCCATGCGCTGCCATGTGAAGGGAGCCGCGTGCCACTCGGCCTACGCGCCCTATGGCGTCAACGCTATCCAATATGCTGCGCGACTGATCGGCAGGTTGGAGGAGATCGGTTCGGAGTTGGCACGGCCTGAACATCACGATCAGCGCTTTGATCCGCCGTTCTCGACAGTGCAGACCGGTTTAATAAAAGGGGGGCGTGCGCTGAACATCGTGCCGGCTGAATGCGAATTCGATTTCGAGGTACGCGCGCTGCCAGGCTTCCATGCCCACGAAGTGGCGGATGAGCTGCAGACCTATGCCGAGGCCGAGCTGCTGCCGAAGATGCGTTCGGTGCAGCCCGATACTGACATTCGCTTGCAGCCGCTCTCCGCCTACCCGGGATTGGCAACTTCGCCCGATGGCGAAGCGGCACGCCTGTTGGCACTGCTGAGCGGTTCCACCGAGTTCGGTACGGTGGCCTTCGGCACAGAGGGTGGGCTGTTCGATCAGGCAGGTATTCCCACCGTAGTCTGCGGGCCGGGAAGCATGGACCAAGGGCACAAGCTGGACGAATTTATTACCCTTGAGCAGCTGACCAGTTGCGATGCAATGTTGGCTCGCCTGGCCGAATACCTCTGGAGCCCTGTCTGAATTAATCTCTGCGCTGGAGCCGTATCAATGGGGTCAGCTGATCCACCATGCCGGTGCGATCTTCCTCGGACGCTACACCGGCAAGAGGCTAGCGTTGTGATCCGTGAACGCGCTATTGAAACGGATTCTGCACGACTCCCGGTTTCGCATCCGGCTCGTCCTTCACCTTCGCCGGCAAATTGGTCTGTGCCTGCAGCGCAGCCACCACCGCATCGATCGCTTCCTTCAGTGCGAGCGCCGCCTTCAGCCCGCGCTGGTCTTGAGTCAGCTCCAGCGTTCCGTTCAGCACCACGCGCGTGGTGCCGTTGCTGACGGTGAGTGCGTCGCCCTGGATGTTGAGCACGTCGTCATCGTTCGAATAGGGTTTAAACACCTTTCAGTCCTCCCGGTCGCTGATCTTTGAGGTTTTCCGGAATACCCGGAAAACGGATGCCCGAGGCCGCCTCGAGTTCATGAATCGTCCTGATGTCGTAACGGTTGGTCGAGACGTTGTCTACCATCACCGCGAACGCCATTTGCCGGGACGGCACGTAGACCACCTTGAATAATTGCGTCGGCACGAAGACGCGCGTCGGTCCGATGGTCTGCAATTGCTGGCCGCTGAAAATCGGCCCGGTGACCACATAGGTATCGTCGTACGACATCGCGATCTTACGCACCGACGTTTCGATACGCGCCCACAAGCGCTGATTGTTCTCGCGGTTCTGCGGCACTATGTTGGCCAGCGAAAACGATTGTGCCATCGCTTCCTGATTCCAGCGATTGCCCGCCGGGCTCATATGCCCGCGATCGAAGCCACTGCGCTTATAGTCCGCGAGCGTTGCGCCTTCACCGTCGGGCAAACGCGCGTCTTCGAAGAATTTGTTGGTGCGCACCATGTCTTTGGCGGCATCGATATGGTCGCGCGTCAGATGTTCGGCGGACCACAGCGGACCATGCGTGATACCCGAATGCAGCACCGCGAAATCGCTATAGCAAAGCATGCGCGTTTTCGGTGCCATCTTCTGATTGGTCAGAATAGGCCACTGCGCATTCGGGGTGAACTGGATGCAGGAAGGCGCCGCGCTCGCGTGAGCGGCAACGGCGAATAACAGACAGGCAAACCACTTCTTCATGTGTCAGTCGGTCGGGAGATGGGGGCGCAAGTATAGCGTCGGGAGCCCGTATCGAGCGACGTGGAACGCAGAAGAACATGGGGGGAAGAAAGCGGCGTTTGCGCGGCGCCCGCGGCGATGAAAATACTGCGTGCGGAAGAAGCGGAAGAAGCGCAGCAAAAAACACCACACCAAAAAAACGGGCCGCTTTGCAGCGACCCTAATGCGTGGAGTTCAAACTCTACGCACGCAAACTTAAGACGGACTTAAGCGCGCGCTACGCAGAGTGTGGAGTGTGTTGAAGGTCGAACTCGCGCACGAACCCACCCGCGCACAGGCGGCGCAGTTTGCGTGAGTAAAAATTTCGACCGGCGAAAAAGCGCTCGAACTTAATTACCGAATACGCTGTGCTCGGCATGCACGTTCTGGCGGTCGACGGCTTGCAGGCGCCAGAAGCCGCTGGCCTGTGCGTGCGTGGGCAAAGCTGTCCACGCTGCGGCGCCTTGCGCCGCGCTCACGCGCTGCTTGCGATCAACGTGCAATCCGCGCAGCGTGCACAGCGGCGCATCCGCGCTCGGCGCACAGAGCGTGGTCACGCCATTGTCGTCGTCGTGTAACTCGCCCCACGGGGGCAGATCGATCCCTTGATGCGCTTCTCTCGACCACCGGTGTTCATCGGTGTCGAGCCATAACACAGCGTAATCGTGGCTGACGGTGGGATCGGAACCGTTGATGAGGATGGTCAGGCGCATAGCAGTTCCGTACAAATTGCGAAGTATGGCTCTAACAGTCTATGCCGCAACGTGTGTTATGCAAGGCAAAAAGGTATGACGATCGGGCACGAAAAAAACTTACGCGCCGCGCATAGGGCTGTACGATAGCCGCGTCTAAAAGACATTCGCGGAGGCGCGCCATGCTGCGTCGATTTCTGCAACTCACGATGGTGGCGGGATGCCTGAGCGCGGTATCGACACTCAGTACCGCGGCGGACAGCGCCCCCTTCGCCGCGCCGGCGCCGATCGTCTATGTGTCCGACTTCGAACTCGACGTGGCCAACGTGAAACCTGACAGCGGACCGGGGCAACGTCTGCGCGGCCTGCGCGGTCTGCTGCCGAGCGGCCCGGGACCGTTGGGCAAGAACAAGAATCCGGAGGACCACGCCAAGGACATCGTGGACGAGATGGCGGACGCGCTGACTGCGGATCTGAAAAAAGGCGGCGTCGACGCGCGCCGCATTTCGCCCGGTCAGCCGCTACCCGCAGCGGGTTGGCAAGTGCGCGGCGTGTTCCTGAGTGTCGACGACGGCAATCGTCTAAGACGTGCGATGGTCGGTTTTGGTGCAGGCCAGAACGATATTCAAGTAGCGGTGTCGTGCGACAGCCTGGCAACGGCTGATTTGCCACCGCTCTATCAGGCCGTCGAAGAGGCCGACAGCAAGGGGAAGCCCGGCGCGGTGATCAAACTCAATCCGTATGTGATCGCCGCGAAGTTCGTGATGGCGGGCAGCGACGAGAAAAAGACGATCAAGAAGACCGCGCAAGAGATCTCGGATTCGGTGATTACGAAGCTGCACGGGGTGGCGCAGTGATTGACGCACTGCGGCCCACCCCCCTCGCAGTAGGCAAGCGGTTCAGGCCAGATCCAGCGTACCGGTCAAATCCCCAAGCGGCGCCAAGCCATTCTGCGCAAAAGCCCGATCTCGTGCGACAACCCCGTCGAGCGGCGCCAGCCCATGCACGCGGCTAATCAGGCGAAGAATCGAATTGGTGTCGTACACCGTATGATCGACATACCCTTTCTTCGCCAACGGCGAAATCACCAACGCGGGAACGCGCGACCCTGGCCCCCAGCGGTCGCCCTTCGGTGGTGAGACCGGATCCCACCAGCCGCCGTTCTCATCGACCGTGACGACCATCACAGTATTGGCCCACTGCGGGCCGCGCTGAATACGCTCGATCACGTTCGCAATGTGACTATCCCCCGATGCGACGTCCGCATACCCCGCGTGCATGTTCAGGTCGCCCTGCGGTTTGTAGAACGTGACCGCTGGCAAACGCCCCGCATCGATATCGGCGATCAGACGATTGGTGGAGGCGTCGTTGCCAAGGCCCGCATCGCGCAGATACTTGCGCCGCGCGGCAGTGCCCGGCGCGTAGTTGGCGAAGTAGTTGAACGGCTGATGGTGGTACTGGAAGTCAGGCACCGCGCCCGTGTCCTGATGCTCCAGCGCGTACTGCCACGCACCGCTGTACCACGCCCAGTCGACGCCCTTGTCCGTCAGACGGTCGCCGATCGTCGCGAAATTTTGCGGCGGCATCACGCGCGGATTCGACGGGTCGGCGAACGCAGGATTGCCGCCTTCGGCCGGACGCACATTGCTCGGCTGGTAGGGCGGCGCCATCGTGTTGACGGCGTAGCCGTCGGGGGTAAATGCGCCGTCGTTGACGAATTTCGGCGGACCGTCGAGCGCGGATGGCGGCGAGTTGGGCGCCTGTTTCAGCCGCGTGCCGGTTGGATCGTCGCCGTCGACGACCGAGATCATCTTCTTCGCCGGACTGTTTTGGATGTCGGGATAGAACGGCGCCTGCGCCGCGATCAGAAAAATGTGGTTCAGCCACGAACCGCCGAAGGCCGCCATGAAGAAGTTGTCGCACAGTGTGTATTGCTGCGCGAGATTCCACAGACGCAGCGTGTCGGCGGAATTCCGGTAGTGCCCCATCACCAGGCCGCCGGAGTCGCCCCACGCGGCGAACTGATTGTTGCGCCCGGCGTTGATCTGCATCTGGTTCTGATAGAAGCGATGCACCAGATCGCGCGTGATCACGCCGGTCGGCAACGGCGCGCCTTGCGCGTCGGTGATATGGAACGGGCCGTTGCGCAGGTTGCCGATATCCTTCTGGCCGATCATGTAGCGCTTGCCGTCCACCTCCTGCGCTTGCGGCACGAGGCCGCCCCAGATTGCCGGCAGGCGCGGCAGCGGCGTCTTGCCGTCGCGGTCGAGTTGCAGAAAACGCTCCGCGCTCACCGCATCGAGCGGATGCTGGACGCCGGGAAAGTTGCCGTACAGGTTTGCGAAACTGCGGTTCTCGGCGTAGATCACCACGATCTGCTTGACCTGGTCGCGTAGCGCGGCGTCGAGCCGCAGGTCTGCGGCACTGCGCGGCGCCGTGCCGCTCGCGGTACTTTGCTCGGTCTTGCAGCCGGTCAGCGCGAGTCCGATGCCGACCGCCGCGAGCCCGGTCAGGACACGGCGGCGCTCGGGATCGTCGGGGGCGTCGTCGGGGTTCGGCGGCAGGGTGGAGTCGTTGTCTGTCATCGGTAGGTCTCGAAGTTAGCGTGACGGGCGCATAACAGCCAAATAAAGCCAGATAGCTGTCGCACGGGGCAGCGTGCGCGCGGCACCGGGTTCAGAGTCGAGGTAGCCGGAAGGCTCCGGTACAGCTAAGGTAATCGTCGCTTCACGCGCCAACTGTTGTGCGTCGAGTCGACGGCGAACAGAAGCCAATGTCTGGCGTCGACGGGATGACGCCTCTGCGTAGCGTAACCGTCAACGGTCAATTCGAGTTCGTCGAAAGTCCGCCGATGGCAGGTGGCATGCGCGCCGGAGCCGTCCGCGAATTCGACGATGGCCGCGGCTGCGCGGGCCGGTTCGGGCAGGTGCGCGATATGCACTGCGCAGCCCGGATAAAGATGTGAGTCGGCAACCTGGATCTGTACGGAATCGGACATGAGCGTGGCCTCCGGACGCCTGGCGGTAGCCAAAGCGCGGCTGTGAGACCTTGCGCGATGGACCGCATCAAAGGATAGCACCGCGCGAAACGATGTAAATGACCGCCGCGTGCTTCGCGCTATCATGTTGATCTGTACCCGATGAACAGCAGAGACAACGGCAAAGACGGCAGCCAAGATGGCAAAAGAAGAGCAGACAGGAGCGGGACGCAAGCAAGCGAGGCCACGCGGCGCGACGGTCCCGGCTTCGCAGGACGATACGGCGTTGTCCCAGGCGGATGGCGCCGATTCCCCCGATTCCACCGATGAAGAGAGCACCGGCGGAGCGACTTATCTTGTGCCGGGGCTCGAGCGCGGCCTGCGCATCCTCGCCGAATTCAGCGCACGCGAGCCGATTCTGGGCGCGCCCGAATTGTCGAAGCGTATCGGCATTCCGCGCACCACCACATTTCGTCTACTGCAAACGCTCGAAGCTTTAGGCTTTCTCGAGCGCGTGAACGGCGACCGCTATTTCCGCCTGAGCGTCGCGGTGCTGCGGCTCGGTTTCGAATACTTGAGCTCGCTCGAACTCACCGACGTCGGCACGCCGATTCTCGAACGTTTGCGCGACGCGACCGGCTTCAGCACGCATCTGCTGATCCGCGACCAGCGCGACGTGGTGTTCGTCGCCAAAGCGCAAACCCATGAGCCGATGTTCAGTTCGGTGAAGGTGCATGTTGGGACGCGTCTGCCCGCGCATGCCACTGTGCATGGCCAGGTGCTGATGGGCGATTTGAGCTTCGAAGAATTGCGTCAGTTGTATCCCGAACCGCAACTTGAACGTTTCACCGAACGCACGCCGGCAACCGTCGAAGAGCTGTATGGAAGAGTGCGCGAAAGCGCGGCGCTCGGCTACGCGTTGAGCGAAGCATCTTTTGAACGAGGGATCTCGGTCGTGAGCGCGCCGGTGCGCGATCAAAGCGGCAAGATCGCGGCCGCGTTGACCGTCACTATTCCGCGTTCCGATATCGGCGAAGCGGAAGAACGCGAGCCGCTCATCATCGCGGTTTGCCAAGCGGCGCTCGAATTGTCCGAACGTCTCAGCTATCGTCCGCGGCCGGATGATCCGACCGCGGCTCAAGCGCGTCGCAGACCGGTTACGGCGAACTGATATCAGAACGAGTGGTGGATACCCGTCAGGAAAATCGTCTGGTTCCGGCCGCTCGACACACCCGCCGTAAAGAACGCGGCGTCCGTATTCGAGCCCGCGCGCTCATACAGCGCATTCACATACAACTGCGTCGACTTCGACAGCGCGTAGATATCGCCGATCTCGAACTGCGTCCAGCGATGGCCGGCCATCGTCGTGGTCGCGGCACCGCCGGCAACGCTGTTGAACGGCGTGAACTGATAATTTGCGCCCAAGTCGTAGCTCTGATACGTGTCCGAATGGCCGGACGATTCCAGCTTCACACGCGTGTACAAACCATGCACCAGCAGCTTGCCGAACTGGTATGACGCGCCCGCGCCCATGTTCTGGACCTTGCTCGCGGTGTAGTTCGCCGCTGCGACGCCCTGGAATTTGGTGATGCCCGTCGTCACGATCGACGGCGTACGGTCGTGCTCGTTCGCATAGGTCGCGCCGGCCTTGAACGGACCGTTCGCATAGCTAAGCGCAAAGCTCAGTGTCTTGCCGGTCGAGAAGTTGGTCGTGTTGCCGAGACCCATCATCGCGCCGACCGAGAAACCGCCGAAACTCGCCGAGCGGAACTTCACCGAGTTGTCGAACGGCACCACGCCGGTGTCGGCGAGTTCGTCGATGTTGCCAGGGTGAAACGCGTACCAGCTCGCGGCCAGAAAAGCCGTGCTAAACGGGTCCAGCACGTCGAAGCTGAACGGCGTCTGATGGCCGAGCGTCACTGTGCCGATCTGGTCCGAACTTAAACCCACGAACGCCTGACGATTGAACAGGGTGCCAGCTTTGGCGAATGCCCCCGTGTTCGTATAGAAGCCGTTTTCCAACTGGAAAACCGTCTTCAGACCACCACCCAAATCCTCGACGCCCTTCAGGCCCCAGCGATCCGGCTGCATGTTGCCTTGCTCTTCGATCCACTTCGAATGGCCACCTGCATTGCTGATATACGCGATACCGGCATCCAGGCTGCCGTATAGCGTCACACTGCTTTGCGCCCATGCGCCAGTCGTTGCGCAGATTGCCGTCAAGCCGGCCGCCGCAATGATGTGCTTCACCGTTGGTTCTCCTGATCACACGACGGATAGCTCGCGCCGATTTCGTCGTCCCTGATCCTTGCTTTGGGTTGAATGCAGTTTCGGGTTTATGCGCCAAAACTGTTCCGCTTTATGTTCCACCTATGGGCATTTGTATCGCCTATGGAAAAGTATAGTGAGTCTGAGCGTGGTCAAAATAAATTTTCGGACCCCGTACAAACCCGCATAAGGGCTTTGGTATTTGTCTGAAAATTATTGGCAAATCCAAGCCCAGAAAGGCTCTTGAGCCAATTCGTCCATTCATGTCAGTTCACGCAAAGCTGTGTTGTGAGTACCACAGTCGGTGTTTTCCCCTACCAGCCCAGATTTTTATTTTCTCTAGTCGAAGCCACTCCTATAATTATCCATACACGAACTGATGTTCCTTGTATGGAACATAAGGCTTCAGGAGAAGGCGAGAAATGACTGAACAATGGCGCTGCGCCGGCCATGCCGGCGACCTGTCCGAAGACGCGCCGCTCGAGTTCAAACTCGACGGCACCGAAATCGGCATCTACAAGGTGGGCGATGCGCTGTACGCGCTGGAAAACGTCTGCCCCCATGCGTACGCGTTGCTGACGCAGGGCTTTGTCGACGGCGACACCGTCGAATGCCCGCTGCACGAAGCCGTGTTCCATATCCCGACCGGCAAATGCTTGAAAGAGCCCGGCGGCCGCGACCTGAAGATGTACTCGGTACGTCTCGCCGGCGAAGAAATCCAGATCAAGGTGGAATGACATGCGAGAGCAAACCGTGAACTTCAATCCCTTCCTGAAGCCGTGGCTCGCGCCGCAGCCGAACAACGTCGCCGGCAAGGGCGTGATCGAAAAGCCGGGCGAGACCGAAAACTTCATCTGGCAAACGCGTAAAGCGGAGCCGACCCAATACGAAAACGACTTCGGCGATGCGCTCGAAAAGGTTTTCGAGGCCGGCGCGAATGAGTTGCAGGAAGTCGTCGACGGGTTGAACCGCTTGGGCTTCCGCACCCCGGAAGGCAACACGTGGGACGCCGACCGTCTCGCCGCCGAATTCCGCCTGCTCGCCGAATAAGCGCGCTTTCCCGAACACGTCTCATCGCTTTCGTATCCGGAGTCTCTTCATGACGTCCCCCAATACAACGACTCAAGGCGCGGCCGACCCGATCCAGTCCTATCTGAACCGTGGCCTGCGCAATTACTGGTACCCCGTTGCACCGAGCTGGCAAGTCGGCGACGCGCCGGTCGGCGTCACGCGCCTCGGCGATCAGATCGTGCTGTGGCGCGACAAGGAAGGCAAAGTCCGCGCGCTCGAAGACCGCTGCCCGCACCGTGGCGCGCGTCTGTCGCTCGGCTGGAACCTCGGCGGCAGCGTGGCGTGCTGGTATCACGGCATTGAAATCGACGGCGGTGGCACGGTCACGAAGGTCCCGGCCGTCTCGAACTGCCCGCTGGAAGGCCAGAAGTGCGTGAAGTCGTATCCGGTCGAAGAGCATGCCGGCGCGATCTTCCTGTGGTTCGGCGACGACGCCCATAAAGAACCCACGCCGCTCGTGCTGCCGGAAGAACTGGTCGGCGAGGAGTACGCGAACTTCCTGTGCATGTCGAACTGGAAGTGCAATTACCAGTACGCAATCGACAACGTGATGGACCCGATGCACGGCGCGTATCTGCACGCGACCTCGCACTCGATGGCAGAAGGCGACAAGCAGGCCGACATGCGCGTGCGCAAGACCGAAACTGGTCTGATGTTCGAAAAGGTCGGCCAGCGCGACGTGAACTTCGACTGGGTCGAGCTCGGTGAAACCGGCACGCTGTGGATGCGCCTCGCGATTCCGTACAAGAAGAAGTTCGGTCCGGGCGGCAGCTTCGGGATCATCGGCTTTGCGGTGCCCATCGACGAAGACAACTGCCAGGTTTACTTCTGGCGTACTCGCAAGGTGTCGGGCTGGCAGCGCGACGCATGGCGCTTCATGTATCGCAACCGTCTGGAAGGTCTGCATTGGGACGTGCTCGAGCAAGACCGCTACGTGCTGGAAAGCATGGCGCCGAATGCGCGCAATCACGAATTCCTCTATCAGCACGACGTCGGCATGACGCGGGTGCGCCGCATGCTGCGTCAACGCGCGCAACAGCATTTTGCTGATCTGGAAGCGCATCACGCTCAAGCCGCTCAGGCCGCCAGCACTCAAACCGAAGCAGCAGGCCACAGCCATGCATAACGAAGCGCCACCGGCATTGTCAGCACTCAAAGACCGGCGTGTCCTCGTGACCGGCGGCGCGCGCGGTCTCGGCGCGGCGTTTGTTCGCTCGCTGGTGCAAGCCGGTGCGCAAGTCGTGTTCGGCGACGTGCTGCATGACGAAGGCCGTGCGCTCGCTGCGTCGCTGGTCGAGCAAGGCCGCGCGGCGACGTATCTGCCGCTCGATCTCGCTGATCCCGCCAGCATCAAGCAATTCGCCGATCAAGCAGCCGCACAACTCGGCGGCCTCGACGCGTTGATCAACAACGCTGCGATCACCAACTCGGGCGGCAAGTTTGCCGACGAGTTGTCGGTCGACACATGGGACGCCGTGATGAACGTCAACGTGCGCGGCACGTGGTTGATGAGTACCGCCGCGCTGCCGTATCTGCGCGACTCGGGTCGCGGCAGCATCGTCAACATCGCTTCGGACACGGCGATGTGGGGCGCGCCGAAGCTGCTCGCCTATGTCGCGAGCAAGGGCGCGGTGATCTCGATGACCCGCTCGCTGGCGCGCGAATTCGGCGCCCACGGCGTGACGGTCAACGCGATCGCGCCGGGCCTCACCGAAGTCGAAGCCACCGCTTACGTACCCGCCGAGCGTCACCAGTATTACCTGCAAGGCCGCGCGCTCACGCGCGCACAAGTGCCCGACGACGTCTCCGGGCCGGTGCTGTTCCTGTTGTCCGATGCCGCGCGCTTCGTGACTGGCCAGTTGCTGCCGGTCAACGGCGGCTTCGTGATGAATTGATCTTGTCGAATCGAAAGGAGAAAGAGATGGCGGACGCCGAAATCGAACGTAAATCGTGGGAACAACCTGCAGACGCGAGCTTTGCGCAATGGCTGGACGGCCGCGTCGCGCGCCTGGAAACGCGTCGTTACGACTGGGACGCGCTGAAGTTCCAGGCCGACTACGACCCGAAATACCGCCGCGCGCAAATGCGCTATGTCGGCACGGGCGGCACGGGCGTCGCGAAGGATATGAACACGGTGCCCGCTGGCAGCTTCACGTTTTCGACGATGGTGATCCCGGCTGGCAACATCGGCCCGAGCCATATTCATATGGATGTCGAAGAAATTTTCTTCGTGCTGCGCGGCAAGATGAAAGTGATCTGCGAGAAAGACGGCGAAACGTGGGAAGCCGTGCTCGGCGAACGCGATCTTATCTCGGTGCCGCCGGGCGTGTATCGCACGGAAGTGAACATCGGCGAAGAAGACGCGTTGATGTGCGTGATGCTCGGCGCAGCCAAGCCGATCACGCCGACGTATCCACCGGATTCGCCGTTGGCCAAACTCAAGCGCTAAGCCCTCAAGTTCGCTTTGAAAACACCCACGAAGGAAATCATGTCCGCAGTCCCGTCCGCTACCGTCGATCAGAACGCTACGCTCGAAGCGCGCCTGGCACGCTTTCCCGCGCAGCAGATCTGGCTGGCATCGCAACGCGCGGTGAGCTATCGCGACGCGGATAGCGCCGCAAGCGAAGGACTGCCTTTGGTGCTGCTTCACGGTATCGGTTCGGGCGCGGCTTCGTGGGTGCAGCAGATTGAAGTGCTGGGTGAGACGCGCCGTGTGCTGGCGTGGGATGCGCCGGGATATGGCGCATCGACACCCGTAGAAGCCGATTCGCCCGCTGCAAGCGATTACGCAACGGTATTGAAGGAGTGGCTCGACGCGCTAGACATTGAACGCTGCGTGCTGCTGGGTCATTCGCTTGGCGCGATCATGGCTGGCGCGTTTGCCGTGACGAATCCGCAGCGTGTGGCCGGTTTGCTCCTGTTGTCGCCGGCTGGCGGCTATGGCGCTTCGTCGGCGGAAGTGCGCGAAACGAAACGCGATCAGCGCCTCACCATGATTAACGAACTCGGCCCGCAAGGTCTCGCCGAGAAACGCAGCA
Source organism: Paraburkholderia elongata (assembly GCF_013177735.1). GTDB lineage: Bacteria > Pseudomonadota > Gammaproteobacteria > Burkholderiales > Burkholderiaceae > Paraburkholderia > Paraburkholderia elongata. The sequence continues at coordinate 41,006 of NZ_WOEZ01000146.1, forward strand.
CCAATATGTTGTCCGCGCACGCAAGCGACGAAGCGCGCGCATGGGTGCGCTGGAACATGTCGCGCGTGATTCCGCACGGCTATGCGCAAGCGACGCATCTGCTCGCGAACGCCGATCTCGCCAGCGATCTCCCGCGCTATCGAGGCCGCATCAACGTCGCGGTCGGCGCAGACGACTCCATTACACCCCCGGAAGCCTGCGAGCGACTTGCTCTCGCCGCCGGCACCAAACTGCAGGTCGTGCCACGCGCGGGGCATGCTGGTTATATCGAAGCACCCGCCGCGTACACCGCGATCATCGACACGTTCTGCCGCGCGAGCGACGGACAACGGAGCCAATGAATGACGCCCGACACGATTAACGCCGAGCGCGACGCGGACGACGACCGCAACGACACCAGCAGCGATATCGCCTATCGCGTGCCGGGTCTGGAGCGCGGTCTGAAGATTCTGACTGAGTTCTCGCCACGCGAGCCGGTTCTCGGCGCACCGGAACTATCGAAGCGCCTGAAGATTCCCCGCACGACGGTGTTCCGTCTGCTGCAAACGCTCGAATCGCTCGGCTTTCTTGAGCGCGCCGATAAGGACCGCAACTATCGCCTCGGCGTCGCGGTGCTGCGGCTCGGTTTCGAATATTTGAGTTCGCTCGAATTGACCGACCTCGGCTTGCCGATCATCGAAGCGCTGCGCGACGACACCGGCCTCACGAGCCACATCGTGATTCGCGACGGACGTGATGTCGTGTTTGTCGCCAAAGCGCAAAGCCATGCGCCGATTTTCAGCTCGGTGAAGGTGAATGTCGGCACGCGTCTGCCGGCTCACGCAACGACGCACGGCCAGGTGCTGATGGGCGACATGACGCTCGACGACTTGAAGAAGCTCTATCCCGAGCCGGAACTCGAGCGCTTCACGAAACAAACGCCCGCCACGATCGACGACTTGTACGAACGCATTCGCGACGACGCACGGCGCGGCTTCGCGATCAGCGAGTCGTCGTTCGAGCGCGGCATTTCGGTGGTCAGCGCGCCGGTGCGCAGCGACACGGGCCGCATCGTCGCGGTTATCACGACGACGATTCCGCGCCACGAGATCGACGCCTCGCTGCTCGACAGCGGCCTGATCGACAAGGTCCGCCGCGCGGCTGACGAACTATCGCAGCGGCTCAACTATCGGCCGAAGGGTAGCCCGAACGCGGGCACGAAATACATGAAGGCACTGGGGCTCAAATGATTCAAATCGACTTGACCGGACAGGTAGCGGTGGTGACGGGCGGCTCGTCCGGCATCGGCCTTGCGACTGCCGAACTGTTTCTGCGAGCAGGCGCCTCGGTCGCGATCTGCGGACGCGACAGCGAACGTCTCGCGCAAGCGGAAGCCTCGCTGAAGGCGCAGTTTCCTGACGCGAAATTGCTCGCGCAAACCTGTGACGTGCTCGATGCCGACGAAGTGAACGCATTCGCGCAAGCAGTGCAAACACGCTTCGGCCGCACCGACATGCTGGTGAACAACGCTGGCCAGGGTCGCGTGTCGACGTTCGTCGACACCACCGACGACGCCTGGCGCGAAGAACTCGACCTGAAGTACTTCAGCGTGATCCGCCCGACCCGTGCATTCCTGCCGATGCTGCGCGACGCGTCCGGGTCGGACAACACCGCTGCAGTGGTTTGCGTGAACTCGCTGCTCGCGCTGCAACCGGAGCCGCACATGGTGGCGACTTCGTCGGCACGTGCCGGCGTGCTGAGCCTCATCAAATCGCTCGCGGTCGAACTCGCGCCGCAACGCATTCGCGTGAATTCGATTTTGATCGGCATCGTCGAATCGGGTCAATGGCGCCGCCGTTTCGCGAAAGAAGCGCAGCCGGGCCAGAACTGGGAAGACTGGACCGCCGAACTGGCGCGCAAGAAAAACATTCCGCTAGGCCGCTTCGGTCGCCCCGAAGAAGCCGCACAAGCGCTCTTTTATCTGGCTACGACGCTGTCGTCCTATACGACTGGCAGTCACATCGATGTTTCTGGAGGCGTTGCACGACATGTCTAACAAAACCACCGTTGGCGAACTGATCGCCGCTTTTCTCGAGCAATGCGGCGTTCAAACCGCATTCGGCGTGATCTCGATCCACAACATGCCGATCCTCGACGCGATCCACAACCGCGGCAAGATTCGCTACGTCGGCGCACGTGGCGAAGCGGGCGCGGTGAACATGGCCGATGGTCTGGCGCGTGTCTCCGGCGGCCTTGGCGTGGCATTCACCAGCACGGGCACGGCAGCGGGTAATGCAGCCGGCGCAATGGTCGAAGCACTGACGGCCGGTACCGCACTGCTGCACGTCACCGGCCAGATCGAAACGGAATACCTCGATCAGGATCTCGCGTATATCCACGAAGCGCCGGATCAATTGTCGATGCTGTCGTCGATCTCGAAGGCCGCGTTCCGTGTGCGCTCGGTCGAGACCGCACTGCCGACGATCCGCGAAGCCGTGCGTGTCGCGCAAACCGCACCGAGCGGCCCGGTCAGCGTCGAAATTCCGATCGACATTCAAGCGGCAGAAGTGGAATGGCCCGCCGATCTGGCTGCGCCGCACGTCACGACGCTCACGCATTGCAGCAAGCGCGTCGCGCAACTCGCGGATCAACTGGCGAATGCGAAACGCCCGCTGTTGTGGCTCGGCGGCGGCACGCGTCACGCACGTGCCGCGGTTGAACGTCTCGTGGCGTTGGGCTTCGGTGTGGTGACCAGCGTGCAAGGCCGTGGGGTGCTGCCGGAAGATCATCCGGCGACGCTCGGCGCGTTCAACGTGCATTCGGCAGTTGAGAGCTTCTACAAGACTTGCGATGCGCTGGTGGTGGTCGGTTCGCGTCTGCGTGGCAATGAAACGCTGAAATACAAGCTGGCGCTGCCGCAACCGCTGTATCGCATCGATGCGGACGCACTGGCCGACAACCGCGGCTACCGCAACGAGATGTTCATTCACGGCGATGCATCGTCGGTGCTCGAAGAACTTGCCACGCTGCTCGAAGGCCGCCTGAAGGTCGATCCGACGTTCGTACAAGACCTGGCCGCCGCACGCGAAAGCGCGGTCGCCGATGTGGGCAAGGGTCTCGGCCCGTACAAGCGTCTCGTCGACGCGTTGCAACAGGCCGTTGGCCGCGATTACAACTGGGTGCGCGACGTCACGATCTCGAACAGCACGTGGGGTAACCGCATGCTGAAGATTTTTTCTCCGCGCGCAGGCGTTCATGCTCTCGGCGGCGGCATCGGCCAGGGCATGCAGATGGGTATCGGCGCAGCACTCGCCGGCAATGCAGCAAAGACCGTGTGCCTGGTCGGCGACGGTGGCCTGATGGTCAACGTCGGCGAACTCGCGACGGCTGTGCAGGAAAACGCCAACGTGATGATCGTGCTGATGAACGACCAGTGCTACGGCGTGATCCGCAACATTCAGGACGCGCAATACGGCGGCCGCCGCTGCTACGTCGATCTGCACCAGCCGGATTTCGCGCAGTTCTGCGAAAGCCTGAAGCTTACGCACTACCGTATCAAGTCGCTCGATCAGGCGGAAGAGATCATTCGCGAAGGCATGGCGAAGACGGGCCCGGTGCTGGTCGAAGTGGACATGCTGTCGGTTGGCTCGTTCGCCACCGCGTTCGCGGGCCCGCCGGTCAAGGAAAAGGAGCCGGAACATGCGTGAGACCGGCTACGCGGGGCATCACGCACCCGTCGACGTCGCGATGATCGGCTTCGGCGCGATCGGCCAGGCGGTGTATCGCTCGGTCGAGTCGGATCCGACGGTGCGCGTGTCGCACGTGATCGTGCCGGAACGCCATATGGCGTCGGTGCGTGAAGTGGTGGGTTCGTCGGTCGATGTGGTGGCCTCCGTGTCCGCGTTGAGCAGCCGGCCGCATTTTGCACTGGAATGCGCCGGGCACAGCGCACTGGTCGATCACGTGGTGCCGTTGCTGAAAGCCGGTACGGATTGCGCGGTCGCGTCGATCGGCGCGCTGTCCGACATGATGCTGCTGGACGCGCTCTCCGCTGCGGCCGATGAAGGTGACGCAACGTTGACGCTGTTGTCGGGCGCAATCGGCGGCGTGGATGCGTTGTCCGCCGCCAAGCTCGGCGGCCTGGACGAAGTGCTGTACACGGGCCGCAAGCCGCCCATGGGCTGGCTCGGTACGCCCGCGGAACAGGTCTGCAATCTGTATACGTTGAGCGAAGAGACGGTGATTTTCGAAGGCAGCGCACGCGAAGCGGCACGCCTGTATCCGAAGAACGCCAACGTCGCCGCGACGATCGCGCTGGCCGGCCTGGGTCTGGACCACACCACGGTACGTCTGATCGCCGACCCGAAGGTGTCGCGCAATGTGCACCGCATCGTGGCGCGCGGCGCATTCGGCGAGATGTCGCTGGAAATGTGCGGCAAGCCGCTGCCGGACAACCCCAAGACGTCCGCACTGACCGCGTACAGCGCGATCCGTGCGCTACGCAATCGCGCCGCCCGTTGCGTGATTTAAGACCTAAGCTGAAGCAAACCGGAATGACCGACATGACTCACTTCGATACCAGCCTCGTACCTACCGGCGATATTTTCATCGGCGGCGAATGGCGGCAAGGGCGTGGCAACCCGTATAAAAGCCTGTATCCGGCGGATCAGTCGGTCAACATGGAAATCTCGACTGCGAATGCCGACGATGCCCGTGAAGCCGTGGAAGCCGCGGATATCGCATGGCGCAAGGCGGATTGGTCGGGTCTGAAGCCGCATCAACGCGCGTTGATTCTGTACCGCATCGCCGATCTGATCATGGCGCGTCACGAAGCGCTCGCGCAATTGCAGCGTCGCGACAACGGCAAGCCGATTAACGAAACGCGCGTGCTGGTGGCGAGCGCCGCCAATACGTTCCGTTATTTCGCGGCGTGCCTCGAAACGCTCGACGAAGAAGTCACGCCGTCGCGCGGCGACTATCTGACGATGAGCATTTACGAACCGATCGGCGTGATCGCGGCGATTACGCCGTGGAATTCGCCGATTGCTTCGGACGCGCAGAAACTGGCCCCGGCACTGGCCGGCGGCAACGCTGTAGTACTGAAGCCGGCTGAAGTCACGCCGCTGGTCTCTTTGGCGCTGGCTCGTATCTGCGAAGAAGCCGGCGTGCCGAAGGGCGTCGTGAGTGTGGTGCCGGGTAAAGGCTCGGTGATCGGCGACGTGCTGGTGCGCCATCCGTTGGTCAAGAAAGTGTCGTTCACGGGCGGCACCGAAGTGGGCCGCGGTATCGCGCGCATCGCAGCCGACAAGCTGATGCCGGTCTCGCTCGAACTGGGCGGCAAATCGCCGACCATCGTATTCGACGATGCCGATCTCGACCACGCAGTGAACGGCGTGCTGTACGGCATCTTCAGTTCGTCAGGCGAAGCGTGCATCGCGGGCTCGCGCCTGTTCGTGCAGCGCTCGATCTACGACGCGTTCATGAAGCGTCTTACTGAAGGCGCACGCAAGCTGCGCGTCGGCGATCCGTCGCGTGCGGAAACGCAGATGGGTCCGCTGATTACTGCGGCGCATCGCGAAACCGTCGAACGTTACGTCGCATTGGGTTTGGAAGAAGGCGGCCGCCTGTTGTGCGGCGGCGAGCGTCCGGTTGGCGATGGTCGTGAACAGGGCACTTACTTTCAGCCGACGATACTCGAAGGTCTCACGAACGACGCGCGCATTTGCCAGGAAGAAATCTTCGGCCCGGTGCTGGTCGCGATGCCGTTCGACGACGAAGCCTCGCTGCTGAAAGAAGCCAACAACAGTTTGTTCGGCCTCGCCGCCGGCATCTGGACGCGCGATTACAAACGCGCCTACCGGATTGCCCGCGCGCTTGAAACTGGCACCGTGTGGATCAACACCTACAAGCTGTTCTCGATTTCGACGCCGTTCAGCGGCTGGAAAGAGAGCGGCATGGGACGTGAGAAAGGCCGTCTCGGCATCCGCGAATACATGCAGCAGAAGAGCCTCTACTGGGGCTTGAACGACGCGCCGCTGGCGTGGGCGAACTAATACGCAAGAGGCACGTTATGACGATTCTCGGCATTGAACAGATTATTTACGGCGTGACGGATCTCGCCACCTGTCGGCGGTTTTTTGCCGACTGGGGTTTGAAAGAGACCGCGCACGACGAAACGCACGCACGCTTCGAAACGCTGAACGGCTGCACGATTCTTGCCGTCGATGCGAACGACCCGTCGCTGCCGCCCGCCTTCGAAGAAGGTCCGACGCTGCGTGAAGTAACGTGGGGCGTGGCAACGAAAGCCGAACTCGACGAACTGCGCGGCCGCTTTGCAGGTCAACCGGGCCATTTCGAAACTGAAGACGCTGTGGGTTGTATCGATCCGAACGGCATGGCGATTCGCGTCGAAGTGACGCGCAAACGTGCGCTCGATATTCACGGTTCGCCGTCGAACGTGTGGGGCCAGACGCTGCGTGTCGATCAACCGTCGCCGATTTACGAACGTGCTGAACCGGTTGAAGTGGGTCACGTGGTGTTCTTCACGAATCAACTCGTGGAACAGGAAAAGTTTTACCAGGAACTGCTCGGCTTCGAAATGTCTGACCGTTATCCGGGACGTGGCGCGTTCATGCGCTGCGCACCGCACGGCGGCCACCACGACATTTTCCTGCTGGCCTTGCCGGGTGGTAAGCGCGGTCTCAATCACGTGGCGTTCACCGTGCGCGATATCCACGAAGTGTTTGGCGGCGGCATGCATATCAGCCGTTGCGGTTGGGATACGCAACTCGGTCCGGGACGTCATCCGGTGTCGTCGGCTTACTTCTGGTACTTCCAAAATCCGGCTGGCGGATTGATCGAGTACTACGCCGACGAAGACCAGCTCACGCCCGAATGGCAGCCTCGCGATTTCGAACCGGGTCCGACCGTGTTCGCCGAATGGGCGATCGACGGTGGTATCGACGGCAATACGCGTCGGCAGAAAAACGCGAAGGCGCCGGAAGGCAAGTTCATGACGGAGCGGAAAAATGACTGACGCTGCTGCTGCAAAGGCTCAAGCCGCGCATGCCGGACTCGATGCGCCGCGCACGATCGTCGTGATCGGCGGCGGTCAGGCGGCGGGTTGGGTCGTGAAGACATTGCGCAAGGAAGGCTTCGACGGCCGCCTCGTGATGATCGCCGACGAGATTCATTTGCCGTACGAGCGCCCGCCGCTGTCGAAGGCGGTGCTCTCGGGTGAAGCCGATATCGAAACCGTGCGTCTTGTGACGCCCGACGATTTCGACGCGCTGAATGTCGAAGCATGGCAACCGGAGTACGCGACGTCGATCGATCGTGAACAACGCATTGTTCGCACGCAGTCGGGCCGTGAAGTGCAATACGACCGACTGGTGATTGCAACCGGCGGCGCGGCGCGCCGTTTGCCGGACGCGCTGGTGAAGACCTCGCACATCACCTATCTGCGCACGCTCGACGAAGCCGTCGTTTTGGGCGAACGCCTGCGTGCGAGCAAACGCGTACTCGTCGTCGGCGGTGGTTGGATCGGTCTCGAAGTCGCCGCGACCGCGCGCAAGCTCGGCGTGGAAGCGACGGTAGTGGAAGGTGCGCCGCGTCTGTGCGCTCGCTCGTTGCCGCCGATGGTGTCGGATTTCCTGCTGCAACTGCATCGTGCGAATGGCGTTGACGTGCGTTTGCACGCATCGCTCGTCTCGATCGCGGATCATCCGAATGACGCCAACCGCATTCGCGCAACGTTCGCTGACGGTTCCAAATTGGACGCCGATTTTGCGGTCGCCGGCGTCGGCCTCACGCCGCACACGGCACTGGCGGAAGCCGCGGGTATCAAGGTGGAAGACGGCATCGTCGTCGATCATTTCGGCGCGACCGACGACCCGCGCATCTTTGCATGCGGCGACGTGGCTAATCATCCGAGCGCGTGGTTGAAGCGCCGCGTGCGGCTCGAATCGTGGGCCAACGCGCAGAACCAGGCGATCTCGACGGCGAAAGCGTTACTCGGCAATTTCGAACCGTATGCGGACATTCCGTGGTTCTGGTCCGACCAATACGACGTCAATCTGCAAATCCTCGGCGACATTCCGGGCGATGCGCAACTCGCTATACGCGGTGATTTGTCGGGCAAACGCGCCACGCTTTTCTATCTGGAAGACGGCACGATTCGCGGCGTGATCGCTATTAACACTCCACGCGAGCTGAAATTGTCGCGCAAATGGATGAACCAGGGCCGAACCATCGACCTTGCCACCCTGACCGACGCCTCAACGGCACTTGCCTAACCATACCTACGGACGGCACCACGGCATGAGAACCATCGACAACACCATAGGGGACCGCAGCAGCGCCGGTGTCTCAGGCCCCGTGACCCGGGGCTCGATCATCGCGCGTCTCGAACGCTTGCCGAAGAATGCGATGCAGGTGCGCGCGCGCATACTGATCGGTCTCGCGACGTTCTTCGACGGCTTCGACGTGATCGCGATCGCGGCCACGCTGCCGATCCTGATTGCGAAATGGCATCTGACGCCGTGGGAAATCGGCTTCCTGATCGGCTCCGGTTCGGTCGGGCAGTTGATCGGCGCGTTCGTATTCCCGTGGTACGCGGAGCGCAAAGGTCGCGTGAAGGCGATTGCGCTGAGTTCGGGGATCATCGGTATTACGAGTATTGCGTGCGGTTTTGCGCCGACCTTCGCGGCGTTTGTCGTGCTGCGTGTGATTCAAGGGCTCGGGCTCGGCGGCGAATTGCCGGTGGCCGCGACCTATATCAACGAGATCAGCCGTGCGCATGGTCGTGGCCGTTTCGTGCTGTTGTATGAAATCGTTTTTCCGGTTGGTTTGCTCGCATCGAACGCGTTGGGTGCATGGATCGTGCCGCGTTTCGGCTGGCAGGCGATGTACTTTATCGGCGGCATGCCGTTGATCCTGTTCTTCGTGCTGCGCAAGCTGGTGCCGGAATCGCCGCGCTGGCTCGCCGAACGCGAACGGATGGCCGATGCCGATGCAGCCGTGCATGCTTTCGAACGCGCTGTGAAGGGTTCGCTGCCGCCGGTCGCCAATGCGGCCGAATTTGAAGCGATGGCCAATCGTCATCCGAAGCGCCGCATGAGCGACCTGTTCGGGCCGGCGTATCTGAAGCGCACGATGGCTGTGGCGATGCTGTGGATTACGTGCGGCTTCATTCAGTACGGTCTGTCGACCTGGCTGCCAACGATCTATCGCACCGTATATCACGCGCCGCTGCAGTTGGCGTTGAATCTGGCGGTGGCGGCTTCGGTGCTGGGCGTGGTGGGCTCGCTGACCTGTGCGTTGCTGGTCGACAAGGTGGGTCGCAAGCCGATCATCAATTTGTCGTTCTTGGCGTGCGCGTTGTCGCTGTTGCTGGCGGGTGTGTTCCACAATTCGTCCGTGTATGTGGTGGCGACGTGCTGTGCGTTCTCGCTCGGTTTCCTCGCTTGTGGCTTCATCACCGCGTATGTGTACACGCCGGAGTTGTATCCGACGAGTATCCGTGCGATGGGCTGCGGTGTGGGCGGCGCGTGGCTGAAGGTGGCGGCGATCTTCGCGCCGGCCATCGTGTCGAAGACGATGATCGGCGGCAATCTGCAGGTGGCGTTTTATATTCTCGCGGCTGTGCCGTTCATGGCGGCGATCGCAGTGCACTTTCTTGGGATTGAGACCAAGGGCAAGGTGCTGGAGCAGCTCGAGGCTTGATGTCTTTTAGCGTGTGATGAGTTTGGTGGGCGGTTGATGTAGTACCGCAATGGCAGGAAGGCGAAGGGCGCACTGGGTGGTGCGCCCTTTGCTTTTTGGGTTAGCCGTTTCCCTTTCCGCATGCAAACTTGAGCCGCGTGCGGTGTATCACAAGGCCTTGCGATAAACCACGAAGCCAGAGCGTTCCGCAACCTTGTCGTACAACTTCATCGCCGTGTGATTCGTTTCATGCGTCTGCCAGTAGACCCGCTGCAAACCGTCAGCCTTGGCTCGCGCATACACCGCTTCGATCAGTGCACGGCCGACCCCTTTGCCGCGCTCCGCTTCCCGCGTGTAGAGATCTTGCAGATAGCAGGTCGGCGCCACCATGGTGGTGTGACGGTGATACAGAAAGTGCACGAGGCCGAGCAACTGGCCGTTGCGTTCGGCGACCATCGCATGCATTGGCTCGTAGCCGTCGAAGAAACGCCCCCACGTGACCTGCGTGATCTCGCGCGGCAATGCCGTTTCGCCCGAGCGGCCGTAGAACGCGTTGTACGCGTCCCACAGCGGCAGCCAGGCGTCGAAGTCGGCGGGCGTGACGGGGCGGATTTGAATCTCTTCGGACATGGGTGTGGCTCCTTCTGTGGTTATGGTTGCGGGCGAGTGGATCGCCGCTGCTATGGCTGAGTCGAACAGGCGTAGATGGCTGCGCTAAACGTCAGCATAAGAAATTTGTGGCACCATTGTTAGTTCCACGATGCGACCAGAATTTGGAGCCACGAATTTGGACTACGGTCTGTTGATGTCGAACGTCGAGCGCGCAATGGGTGGGCGCAAGCTCACGCAGCAGGACTTGCTCTACGAGAGTCTGCGCCGCGCGATTCTCGATGGCGATATCCGCCACGGCAGCCGCCTTCTTGCTACACGAGCGCTCGCCGAACAATTGGGCATTGCGCGCAACTCGGTGCTCTATGCCTACGAACGGCTTACCGAAGAGGGCTTCATCACGGCGAGCCGGCATGGTTCTATCGTCAGCATGGTGAGCGGTTCAGGTGCTTCGATCGCCGCAGCAAGCGGCAGCATGCAGGCGCCTGAAAACCGCCTTTCGCGCCGCGTCGCCGATCTGCCGCGCGAACGCACGAGTCCCGACGACCCCACGCCGTTTCGTCCCGGCGTGCCTGCGCTCGATGAATTCCCGCTCGCGCAATGGCGTGCCTCGATGGAGCGCGCATGGCGCTCGGTCGAGCCGGGCGAACTCGGTTACGGCAACAACGCCGGGCACCCCGCATTGCGCCGCTCGATTGCGGAATACGTGCGCGTGTCGCGCGGCGTGCGGTGTTCGGCGGAGCAGGTGTTCATCACCTCGGGCACGCAGGCGAGTCTCGATCTATGCGCCTGCATGCTGGCCGACCCCGGCGATAGCGTGTGGGTCGAGGACCCCGGCTATCACGGCGCGAAGGCTGCGTTTCAGGCCGCCGGGTTGCAACTGGTGCCGATTCCCGTCGACGCCGCCGGCATGGCGCCGACGCCCGATCACTGGGAACAAACGCCGCCACGCCTGATGTACATCACGCCCTCGCATCAATATCCGCTCGGCAGCGTGTTGAGCCTGGAGCGGCGCTGGTCGATCATCGAGAACGCGGTGGCGCGCGGCGCGTGGATCATCGAAGACGACTACGACAGCGAACTGCGTCACAGCGGTCCACCGTTGCCGTCGATCCAGGGCTTGGCGGCCGACACGCCGGTGATTTACCTCGGCACCTTCAGCAAGACGATGTTCCCGGCGCTGCGTATGGGCTTCATGGTCGTGCCGGCGCACCTCGTCGCCGACATCGACGAGGCGCTCAGCGAGATCGCACGGCAAGGGCGCGTGGCCGAACAGATCGCGTTGGCGGATTTCATCGACAGTGGGAAATATGCGCGGCATCTGCGGCGCATGCGGCGTCTCTATCAGCAGCGCCGCACCGCAATGGTGAATGCGATCGAGCGGCATATGGGCGACCTGGTGACGGTCTCCGCCGATGGTGGCGGCATGCATCTGACGGTGCGGCTCGATGCGCCTCTGCACGACCAGGACGTGAGCGCAGCGACGCGTAAGCACGGTTTGCATATCGCTGCGCTCAGTGCGTTTTGTCAGCCACCTGCTAAAAACGCCGCGCACTACAACGGCTTCATGCTCGGCTATGCAGGCATCAAACCGCACGAAGCAGACGCGCTGGTGGCGCGACTCGCCGACGTGGTGCGTGGACTGGACCGCGAACGTCTTATTGTTATGAAGAAATAAAACTAGACCGTTTCCGCCCTGAGCCAACGCGCGAGTGTCGCGTCGTCATCGGTATCCAGCGCTTGCGCGACCCGGCGCCCGACTGCCGCGCCGAATTTATAGCCGTGGCCCGAGCATGCCGACACCACCAGCGTGTTGCCGAGGCGCTTCGAAAAAAAGCGTGTGTCCGCGGTAAACGTGTAAGCGCAGGTTTTTACTTCGGTAACCGTATATTCCCCGATGCGGCTGAACGGCGGTGAAAACAACCGGCGCAGACTGTCGCCTTCTCCGGGCGCCGCGACACGATTGGCGTCAGGATCCGGTGCGCGTGATCTGTGCACACCGGCACCGAACTTCAGGCCGACACCGTCGATCGGCGGCAGCACGTAACCGCCGCTATCTCCACCAATATCGACGATAGCGGGCGCATTCGACCATGCGTCCTCCAGATCCGCGGGCGGCTCCATATAGGCGACCGCGTTGCGATAAGTCATCAGGTTTTCAGCGAGCGCTGGGAACAGTTGCAGCGTCCACGCGCCAGCGGTGACCACGAGCCGGTCGGCGCGGATGATGGTGTCGTCCTCGATCCGCACGGAGGCCGCATGCGCGTCGACTGCGAGCACCTTGGCGTGAGTGCGAATCTCCGCGCCGCGCATCTTGAGCCACGCTTTCATGTCGCGTGCGATGCGTTCGCTAAACAGCGCACCGCCATCGTGATCGAGGTAGGCGTAGCGAAACGTGGCGGGATCGAGAAACGGATAACGCTCGGCCGCTTCGTGCGGGTCGAGCTGTTCATACTCGAATTTCATCCGCTCGAGGCCGGCGCGGAACAGCTCGGCGCCATCGCCTGCGCGTTGCGAAATGCCGAGCACGCCGCAGTTCTCATAGTGGGATACGCCCAGGTCATTCCACAGCAGATCCCAACTATCGAACGCCTCGGCGATGGTGCGTGCGTAGCCGTCGGCATCGCCATAGGCGCGACGGATCATACGATGCTGGTCGCCCGAGGCGGCGAGTGGATTCGGAATCGAGCCCTGCTCGATCAGCGTGATGTCGTGTCCCAGCTTCGCGAGAGACCACGCCGTGCTCAAGCCAGCGATACCCGCGCCTACGATTGTCACCCGCATGCCGTCGTCCCCCGAGTCGATGTATCCGGGTCAGAGTCTAGCAGTGGGAAAAATAAATCGGTACGTGTTCTAGCGAATCGCCACGCGAGCGCGGGGTCGATCCGGAGTGCTACCAGGCAGACGGTGGTCTCCGCGCGCCGCCGTATCAGTGTTTGAGCTTCGACGCTAGGCGGAGCTGGTCGCGTACTTTCTTCGCGGCGAACAGCGGCACGTAATCGAACACACGCGCTTCGTGCCGGTAGTCGGCCAGTGTGTCTGCGTACATCTTCGAGACCATTTCCGTGGGCGTGTCGGTTTCCTCTGCGATACTTTTCACCACTTCGTCGACGTTAGGCTCGGGTTGGGACATGGATATCTCCGGGGCAAGCGGGGTGGACAAGCGGATTGCCAGTCGGGGTTGCCATGAACAGGCGCGCACAACCGGAGTTTCATTACAGGATGCGATTGGCCGTGATGCCAATTGAATCGGTCTATCGTATGAACCGTTCCACAGAGATTTTTGTCTTGCACTGCCGCAAGCGCCCGCGCCGCGCGACGATGCGGGAAATCAATGCTTATGCCGGTGATGAATATCCGGGAAATGCGCGTGCGCATGGGTGATCGGCGCATGCGAATGCGGATGGGTGTGCGGCTCGTCGCCGTCCCACGCGAAGTCGTGCTCGTGCTGGTGATGCGCGTCGTGCCGATGACGATGCGTGTGGTCCAGCGGGGCGTGCGTATGCGGATGCTCGTGACGTTCGCGAATGTGCAGCCAGACACCCAGGGTCATCAGGGCCGCGGCCACCCAGAACAGCAGCGGCGGCATCTCCGGCCACAGCAACCACGACAACGTCACCCCAAATAGCGGCGCGACCGAGAAATAAGCGCCGGTACGCGCGGTGCCGAGATTGCGCAGCGCGACGACGAACAGCACGAGACTCACGCCGTAGCCCGCGAATCCCGTCAGCATGGCGAGCGCGACGGTCGCGGCCTTGGGCCATGCTGCACCAAGAGTGAGCGCGAGCGTCACGTTGACCGAACCGGCCACGAGCCCTTTTATGCAGGCAATGAACATGGCATCGTGAGTCGACACCTTGCGTGTGAGATTGTTGTCGACCGCCCAGCACGCGCAGGCGCCGACCAGCAGCAGCGTGCCGGGCGGCAGGCCGGCCGCGCCAGGCTGCCACGACAATGCCACGCCGCCCGCGACGATCGCGGCCATGCCCAGGAACACCTGAATATCGACGTTCTCGCGAAACACGATCCACGCGATCAGCGCGGTAAATACGCCTTCGAGATTCAACAGCAGCGAACCGGTGGCGGCCGGCGTCGTCTTCAGACCCAGCATTAACAGCGCCGGCCCCACGACGCCGCCGGCCGCGATCGCGCCGGCGAGCCACGGCACCTCGCGCAGCGGGAAGCGGTTGTGATTGACTGGTTGCCCGTCCGCGTGACCTTTCAGGCGGCGCGCCAGAATCACGGCGGCAAGGCCGGTGCCGCTGCCGAGGTAGAACAGTCCGGCCAGCAGAAACGGCGACAGCGAGCCGAGCAGCGCCTTGGCAAGCGGGGTAGTCGCGCCGAACAGGGCGGCGGCGAGCAGAGCGGTGAAAGCTGCGTTGAAGCGAGTAGACATAAACGGAAAATTCGGTGGGTGCGGGCGTTGCCGACACGATACCGCCATCGGGCCGCGGACGCCTAGCTTCGTTGAACAGGCGGTCGCATCCAGCGTTTCGCAACTACGCCGACTATGCGATGACGGCTCCGTTTCAGGATGGGCTCGCGCGCCTGCTTGAACTCGGCCACCGCCGGCGTTGCGCGGTGATGTGCTCGGAAGCGGTATGGTGGCGGTAACCGAATCCTGATCCGCGCCGTGGTATGAACGTAAGGAAACCCATTTTACTGAACACGTTGTTGGATGACATCCGCGCCTGTACGGTGTGCGCGCCAGTGCTGCCGCACGCACCGCGGCCGGTCGTCGTGGCGTCGGCTGATTCGCGCATTCTGATCATCGGCCAGGCGCCCGGCGCGCGAGTGCATGCTTCGGGCATTCCATGGAGCGATGCGAGTGGTGCGCGTTTGCGCGACTGGCTCGAGGTCTCGGACGAGACCTTCTACGACGCCTCGAAATTTGCGATCGTACCGATGGGTTTCTGCTTTCCGGGAAAAGGCGCGAGTGGCGATTTGCCGCCGAGGCCCGAATGCGCCGCGCATTGGCATCAGGCCTTGCTTGCCCAATTGCGCGAGGTGCGGCTCACGTTGCTGATTGGCCAATACGCGCAGCGCTATGGTCTTGGTGACGCGTTCGGGCCAACGCTCACCGATACGCTGCTGCGCTGGCGGGAATATGGCCCCAACGTGATGCCGCTTCCACATCCATCGCCGCGCAATGTCGCCTGGTTCAAACGTAATCCGTGGTTCGAAGCGGAGGTGTTGCCGACTTTGCGGACTCGGGTTGCAGCGGCGCTCCAGGATTGATTCGCCTCGCGCGGTCGAAATAATCTGAAACACATCGCCAAGCGCCCGGCGGAATAAAACGTCACACTAATGCGTTTGCTTCATACCGGCGGCGCGACCGTACCCGCTCCGGCATGGCCGAATTTTCAAACAGCTTTCGCAAAACGTATTCGCAGACGGAACAACCCATGAACACCCACGCCGACTCACTGACCGATTCGACCGGCACGCCGCTGCCGTCGCGCTATACCCGCACGGCGATAACGCTGCACTGGCTGATCGCGCTGCTGATGATCGGCAATGTCGTACTCGGCCTGAGCGCCGAATCATGGCCCGACGACTGGGTGCGTCCGGTGGTCGATACCCATAAGTCGATTGGCATCACGGTGCTCGGTCTCGCGCTGATGCGCATCTTGTGGCGCGTGTCGCATAAGCCGCCGCCGTTGCCGCGCGAGTTTCCGTCGTGGGAGAAGATCGCCGCGCATGTCGCCCATTTCCTGCTGTATCTGCTGATGATCGCGTTGCCGCTGTCCGGCTGGTTGCACGATTCCGCGTGGAAAGATGCGGCCACGCATCCGATGCGTCTGTTCAACCTGTTCCCCTGGCCGCGCATCGGCTATGTAATGAATCTCGACCCGGCGCTCAAGGAGACCTTGCACGACCGCTTCGGCGCCTTGCATACGTGGCTCGGCTACGCGCTGTATGCGTTGCTGGCGATGCATATTGGCGGCGCGTTGAAGCATCAATGGATCGATCGCAAGTCGGTTCTGAAACGCATGGTGCCGTAAGCACCGTCACGCTGCTTTCTATCTTGCCTTCTATCCAACAACCATACCAACGACGGACTCAGCAGTCATTTTGAAGAAAACTCTGGAACAGGCGCTCGCCCTTGCATCTCCGCGCATTCTGCCGCGTCCCACTACGCTGTTGAGCACGCTGATTCATTTCAGCGTCGTCGTGTTGTGGCTGCTGCTGTTCGCGCGCGCTTTCTTTCTGCAAGGCGTGGTGGCGTGGTCGACGGGGATTGCGTACGTGGTGTACGACACGTTGCTGCTCGCGTTCGTTACGTGGAAAACGCTGCCGCTGATGCGGCCTACGCTGTCGCTCGAGCCTGACTTCGATGCGCGCAGCTTGCCGAGCATGGGCGTGATCGTCGCGTCGCATAACGAGGCGACGGTGTTGCCGGTGACGCTCGCGGCATTGCTGCGCCAGACGCATGGCCCCGCACAAATTGTGATCGCCGACGACGGTTCCACCGATGCCACCCACGCGCTGCTCACCGAACGCTTCGGCCTCGTTGCCGCGGCCGACGGCGTGCTGAGCGCGCCGAGTGCGCTTTACCCCAATCTGTACTGGCTGCGCGTGCCGCACGGCGGCAAGGCGCGTGCGCTGAACGCCGCCATCACGGTCATGACCACCGACACCATCATGACCGTCGACGCCGACACGCTGCTCGACGACGACGCCACCTACGCGATGCGCGCCGCCTTCGCGAGCGAGCCGAAGCTGGTCGCGGCGGCCGGCATTCTGGTGCCGGTGTGCGGTAAATCAGTTTCGGGCCGCGTGTTCCAGTGGTTCCAGAGCTACGAGTACATGCGCAACTTCATCGCCCGCTTTGCGTGGATGCGCGCTGACAGTCTGCTGCTGATTTCAGGCGCCTTTGCGTCGTTCAAGCGCGACGCGCTGGTCGACGTGGGCGGCTTCGATCCGCAGTGTCTGGTCGAAGACTACGAGCTGATTCATCGGCTGCGCCGCTATTCGGTCGATCATGGTCTTGGCTGGGACGTGCGCGTGGTTGGCGGCGCGCACGCGCATACCGACGCGCCAGGCAACCTCGGCAGTTTCCTGCGGCAGCGCCGTCGTTGGTTCGCGGGCTTCCTGCAGACGCAGTACTGGAACCGCGACATGACTGGCAATCCGCGCTACGGTACGCTCGGCATGCTAATGCTGCCTGTCAAGGCAATCGACACGATGCAGCCGATCTACGGACTGACTGCGTTCGCGCTGCTGCTCGGCTTTCTGTTCGGCGGGCATGGCGCGATCGTCGTGTCGATTTTCAGCGTGATCGGCCTCAAAACGGCGATCGATCTCGCGTTTTATCTCTGGTGTATCCATCTGTACCGCCGCTGGACGGGCGAGCGCACCGGCTCCAGTTTGTGGATGGCGATGCTCGCGGCGATCGCCGAGCCGTTCACGTTCCAGCTGGTGCGACATGTCGGTGCACTGCTCGGCTGGCTGCACTTCCTGCGTGGTGGTCGCTCGTGGGGCGTGCAACGCCGCTCCGGGCTTGTGACGCACGACGAAAGTTAGCAGCCGATCGCCTTAGTTGACGTACGCAGGGTGGCAGGCAGGCGCGATTGCGTCCGTCGGCTGCGCAGATTGGCATGGCGCGCGGTTATGCCGCTTCGGGTTCGAGTAGACTGTGCAACGATGTCGGCCTGCGAATTGCGGGGCGGCAACCTTCTATCCGCTCGTGCACGGAGGCTCCACTCATGCATGCTGTTCCCCCGCTCGAACAAGACACCGTCGACGCGCCGGTCGATACGTCGCTTGCTCATGCAGCCGCGCAAACCAATGCCCCAACAGCCGCGAATGCACATGCGCCAGATCAGGCCGCCAACGGGGCCCCGGTGCGCGATCTGCGCCGCGTCGGCATTCATCCCGACTACTGGTATCCGTTCGCATGGTCGCATGAAGTGAAGCGGGGCAAGACGCATGGCGTGACGTTCGCGGGCGAGCCGATCGTGCTGGCGCGTACGGAGTCCGGCAAGGTGTTCGCGCTCGAAGATCGTTGCGCGCATCGTCAGGTGCCCTTGCATCAGGGCGTGGTGGACGGTGAATCGATCCGTTGCGGCTATCACGGCTGGACCTACGACTGCTCGGGGACGTGCATCGACGTGCCTTATCTGGGCCGCGAGCGTCTGCCGAACGGCGTGCGTGCTTATCCGTGCCGCGAAGTCGAAGGACTGATTTTCGTGTTCCCCGGCGACGCCGCTTTGGCCGAAGAACAGCCACTACCCGCGTTCGGTTCCGTATCCGACAAGAAGTACAAGACGCGCCGTTTCGGCCGTCCGGTGAATTGCCACTATTCGTTCATGCACGAGAACCTGATGGACATGAACCATCAGTTCCTGCATCGTCGGCAGATGGGGCAGATGCGCGCGCGTTCGCTGGGGCGGCGGCGCGGCGAAGGCTGGGTCGAAGTCGATTACACGTTTGCGCGCATGGCCGGCCAGCAACCGATCGGCGAAGCGATCGTGTTCGGCCAGAGCCGCAAGACAGGCGGCGAAAACGACAAGGACGTCATGACGATCCGCACCGAGTATCCGTATCAGACGCTGCAGATCCGCACGTCCGATCAGACGCTGGTGATGGATTTGTGGATCGTCTACGTGCCGCTCGATCGCGAGCAGCGCACGAACCGCACGTTCGGGCTGCTGTCGATTCGCAAGCCGGGTATTCCCGGCGCGCTGAATCTCGCGTGGCCTCTGCTCGTGTGGTTCACCGAACGTATCTTCAAGGAAGACCGCGCCATTGTCGAAGCCGAACAACGCGCGCACGACACGCAGGGCGCGGACTGGAACCACGAGGTGTTTCCGGTCATCAACGAACTACGCGCCTTGTTGCGCGAAAGCGGTGCGCCGGATCAGGTGGTGGGTGCCGGCACGGGTGGCGCCGCGGTGATCCGTTTCTGGGATTCGCGTCACGGCAACCCATTGTCGAATACCTGATATTCGAGTTTTTTGACGCCGCGCAGGACCGTACAATCGTCGGCGACGATGAGCGGTGAGCCGGCGGCATCGGCTATAGAAGACGCATAAGAGGCATAAAGCGCAGGCTCATCGATCGGGAAATCCAAAATCATAATCAATCGCATGAGGGGTCCATTCGATGAGTATCGAACTGCATGCAGTGATGCCGGTTGTCGCGTTCTGTGTGGGCCTCGCCATCATGGCGGTGGCGCTTGTGAAGGGCGGTCCCAAACAGCCGCCGCCGCTCGCATCGATCAATGAGCCTTTCAAGTCGGTCGACACTTCCGATTTACCTCCAATTGAACGCTACACCGCGCGCGATAACGCGCAGCTCGCGTATCGGCGCTACGCAAGCGGGATCACGCGGGTGCGGGGCAGCGCGGTGCTGATTCACGGCTCGTCGGCGAGTGGCGTGAGCCTGCATACCTTGGCAAAGGCGCTCGCCGCGGCCGGTTACGATGTCTACGTGCCCGACATGCGCGGGCATGGCGAATCGGGTAAAAAAGGAACGATCGCGTACATCGGCCAGCTTGAAGACGATCTGAGCGACTTCATCGACGCGGTTCAGCCGGCCGGCCCGCGCACGCTGGCCGGTTTCTCGGCGGGCGGTGGCTTCGCGCTTCGGTTCGCGGGGGATGCGCGGCAAATGGCATTCGACCGCTACGTGCTGCTTGCGCCGTTCATTCATCAGGACGCGCCGACAACGCGGCCTTCCGTCGGCGGGTGGGTGAATGTCGGGTTGCCACGCGTGATCGTGCTGGTGATCCTCAACAAGCTGCACATCAGGCTTTTCAATCATCTGCCGACGGTGGCCTACGCGTTGTCGGCCGAGGCTGCCGCCAAGCTCACGCCGCAGTACTCGTACAACCTGATGCAAAACTTTCGCCCGCATGAGAATTACCGTGCGGATATCCGGGCCACGCGACAACCGGTTGAAGTGCTGGTCGGCGCGGATGACGAGGCGTTTCACGCCGAGGCATTTGCTGCGGTCTTTGAGGAAGCGGGGCGTGCGGTGCCGGTCACGATCGTGCCTGGCGTGGCACATATCGCGTTGACACTCGATGCTTCGGCCGTCGCTGCGATCGTAGCGGCGGTGTCTGAGCATACCGGCGAGGTGGCTCTTTCGTAGGCTGGCTTTCCACCCGGTGGGGAATTCAGGCCGATCGAGCAGCGATAATGGCATCTAACACACTTAGGTTTGCGCCATTCGAGATGCGCCGGCCTTCGACCCGTGTACCATTTCGCTTTTTCCGATCTTTAAGAACACCCCGTGACTACGCAACAAATCCCCACCGCATCCCGTAAATCCCTCACTCTGCTGCAATTGCTGGGCCTCATCGGCGCCGCTGGACTGATTGCAGCCTTCGTGCTGAATCAGTTCGTCTAACCCAACCCCCGCCACGACGCCCTCGCTTCAAGCATCCGACCCTATGCCGGCGCTCGCCGCCGGCTTCATCGATATTCCGATTTGCCATGTACAAGAAGGGCGTAGCCGTAGAGATCCAGTTTTCCCCCGAGCGGCTCAACGACGGCGCCGGCGATCCGTACTGGATCGATTTGACGCAGGCCGAAGCGCAACGGCTGCTGGAAAGCCTGCAGGCACGCCTTGCTGAAAGCAGTATGGGCACGGCTGCGCCTTTGGTGGTGAGCCTCGATGAGACGCAGGCGTCGCATGCGGTCGCTGTGCCCCATGCGGCGGTAGAAAACGCAGCGTCTGCGGACGATTTCAAACAATGGGTCTGCGTGATCTGCGGCTGGATCTACGATGAAGCCGCCGGCTTGCCGGAAGAAGGTATTGCGCCGGGCACCCGTTGGGCAGATGTCCCGGCCGACTGGCGCTGCCCACTGTGCGACGTGGGCAAGGAAGATTTTGCGTTGGTCGAGTTTTAAGCCGGAAAATCCGCGCCGACCGTCGTGGCTTGCCACGCGTCGAAGTCGCCGCGCATGAAGTCCAGCTTCTTGCGTGCCAGTTCGAGCGCAGCCTTGCCAAGCAGCAAACGAAGCGGCGGCTTGTCCGACAGCGCGGCGTCGATGATCGCCTGAGCGGCGCGCACCGGATCGCCCGCCTGTTTGCCGCTACGCGCTTCGGTCTGCTTGCGGCGCTCGCCGGCCGTGGCCGCGTAATCGTCGATCACCGTGGCCGATTGCTTGATCGACGGACCTGCCCAGTTCGTGCGGAACGGGCCGGGTTCGACGATCAATACGTCGATGCCGAGCGGCTTCACCTCTGTTGCGAGTGATTCGGACAAGCCTTCCACTGCGTATTTGGTGGCGTGGTAATAACCAGTCGCAGCGAAACTCGTAATGCCGCCAATCGACGACACATTCACGATCAAGCCGCTGTGCTGCTCACGCATGATCGGCAGCACCGCCTTCGTTATATCGACTAGGCCGAACACATTGGTCTCGAACATCGCGCGGACTTCGTCGTCCTCGCCTTCTTCGATCGCGGCCAGATAGCCGTAACCCGCGTTATTGACGAGTGCGTCGATGCGCCCGAAACGCTGTTTGGCTTGCGCGACCACGTCGTCGATCTGCTGGCGATTCGTCACGTCGAGCGGCAGAACCAGCGCGCGATCGCCGTGTCCTTCGGCGATATCTTTCACTTTCGACGGGTCCCGTGCGGTGACCACCGCGCGCCAACCGCGCTCCAGCACCAGCTTCGCCAACTCGCGGCCGAAGCCGGTGGAACAGCCTGTAATCAGCCAGACGGGATTGTCTCGATTCATCATTTGGGAAACTCCTGTTGATGGGCCAACGTGGCGCGGATTGTTCGTCGAACAGCGCCCTTATTGCTGCTTGCGTTTTGAGTGGGTTTTTAATTGTAGTCGCAGCGCGGAAGCTTCGCTTTGCAGCGCTTCGACGAACGCGCCAGCTAGCGGATGACTCGGACGATGCTCCGGATGAATCACGCTCACGCGAAACGGCAGCGACACGGCGAGCGGCCGGATATGCAGATTGCGGCCTGTGAAATCGAGCGAGGTAAGCGGATTGACGATGGCCACGCCGAGACCTTGGCGCACGAAACTGCAAACGGAGACGGCGGTGGGCGTCTCGATCATCTGGCGGCGCGCGATGCCCGCTTGCGTGAAGGCTTCGTCGATCTGAATCCGGTACGGATCGTTCGACGACAGGCTGATGAACGGCTGATTCGCCAAGTCCTTCAACTCGATCACGCGCTTGGCGAGCAATGCATGCTCATCGGGCAGCACGCAGACTTCGTCCACTTCGAGCAACGGCGTCAGGCGGGTTCCGGCGGGCGGCGCGCCGTGTTCGGTCAAGCCGAGGTCGTAGCGCTGCGCGGTCAGCCATTCTTCGAGAAACGGCGATTCCTGCGTCGCGATCGAGAGGCTTACGCCGGGCTGTACATCGTGGAAACGCTTCGATGCGGCGGGCAGGATCGAATGCGAAAACGCGGGCAACGCGATGATGGAAAGCTGGCCACCCTGAAATTCGCGCAGGCTTGCCGCCGTGGACGCCACCCGTTCGAGCCCGACATACGCGCGCTTGATTTCGTCGAACAACGTCAACGCGGACATGGTCGGACGCAATCGGCCGTGCACGCGTTCGAACAAGGTAAAGCCGATGATGAGTTCGATGCGCGCGAGTTCGCGGCTTACCGTGGGCTGTGAGGTGAAGAGCATCTCGGCCGCTTTGGTGACGCTGCCTGCCGTCATCAACGCGCGGAAGACTTCGATATGTCGATGAGTGAGCGCCATGGTGCCTATATCAGGAATGAATGAGTTCGCGAAGAAAAGGTATTTTACTGAATGATCGGTTCTCAGCATCATATTGCTCACACCCATGCTTCGATATAGAGAGCCGAGCACCGTGACCACGTTCAATCCACAACAACTTGTCGAACTCGCGCAACAGCACGGCACGCCCCTTTGGGTCTATGACGCCGACGTGATTCGCCAACGTAT
Source organism: Paraburkholderia elongata (assembly GCF_013177735.1). Lineage (GTDB taxonomy): Bacteria > Pseudomonadota > Gammaproteobacteria > Burkholderiales > Burkholderiaceae > Paraburkholderia > Paraburkholderia elongata. The sequence goes on from NZ_WOEZ01000146.1 coordinate 64,191, forward strand.
CGCCGAATTGCGCAGCTTCGACGTGATCCGCTATGCGCAGAAGGCGTGTTCGAACGTGCATATCCTGAAGTTGATGCGAGACGAAGGGGCGATGGTCGATGCGGTGTCTCTGGGCGAAATCGCGCGCAGTCTCGCCGCGGGTTTCACGCCGGATGGTGACCCCGAGGGCGTCGTTTTTACGGCGGATCTCGTCGATCACGCGACGCTGGCTGCCGTGATCGAGCATCGCATCACGATCAACGCCGGGTCGCTCGATATGCTTGAACGTGTGGGGCAGCATGCGCCCGAGGGGCACCGTGTGTGGCTGCGGATCAATCCTGGTTTCGGCCACGGACACAGCAACAAGACCAACACAGGCGGCGAGCATAGCAAGCACGGTATCTGGCTCGATGACGTGCCGCTGGCGATAGCCACGGTGCGGCGTTATGGCCTGAAGTTGGTCGGGCTGCACATGCATATCGGCTCCGGCGTCGACTACACGCATCTGTCGCGCGTGTGCGATGCGATGGTCGAAGCGGTGCAAAGCTTGGGGCACGATATCGAAGCGATTTCGGCTGGCGGTGGTTTGTCGGTGCCGTACAGCGAAGGTGAGCCGCGGATTGACGTCGAACATTATTTTCGTCTTTGGGACACCGCGCGGCGGCAGATCGAAGCGCATCTCGGGCATCGCGTGAGACTGGAGATCGAACCAGGGCGCTTTCTGGTTGCCGAAGCGGGTGTGCTGGTTGCCGAGGTGCATGCGCTGACCCGGCGGCCGAACCGGCAGTTCGCCTTAGTCGATGCGGGTTTCAACGATCTGATGAGGCCGTCGTTTTACGGCAGTCACCATGAGATGACGGTGGTGAAAGGTAACGGCATGCCGAGCGAAGCGTTGGGTGGCTCTTTCGCGGTGGCCGGGCCGTTGTGCGAAGCGGGCGATGTGTTCACGCAGGAGGCGGGTGGTGTCGTCACGAGCCGCTCCATGCAGACGCCGGAAGTGGGGGACTTCATCGTGTTTCACGACGCGGGGGCTTACGGTGCGTCGATGTCATCGAACTACAACAGTAGGCCGCTGGCTGCGGAGGTGTTGATCGAAAATGGCAAGCCGCGTTTGATCCGGCGCAGGCAAACCATCGAGGAGTTGATCGCGCTCGAAACGCTGGGCTGATTCTGCCGAGCGTGGTCGCTGCGAGCCCTCGGCCGCACGCCAAGCCGGCAATACCGGCCAACCCACTGCAAGCGTTGTGCATTGCGAATGCACGTTCGACGCTAACGCAGCCCTCATCGGGCTCCTTATGCCGCAGCCCCTATCGCGCCCGCACCGTGCGCGTGTACGACGCGATCATCGTCGCGAGTTCCTGCGCGGCAGGCGTGACGGGAATGGCCGCGCGCTGTAGCAGACACACGTTCTGTTCGATCGCACGCTCGCGCACGTTGATCGACGTGAGCGTGCTCGCAAACGGCCCGCGTTTCGCGACGATCGACGACTCCAGCGACAGGCAGTCCGTCGCGCCGACCAGATGCAGCGTCTCGTACAGACCTTCCACCGTCGCGATGATTTTCGGCGGCGGCAAGCCGTGGCTCTCGAATAGATGGTTCAGGCGGTTGACTTGCGGATCGTCGGTGAGATTCGGCGAGCGCGTCGCCACCCACGTGCAATCGACGAGCTCGGCAAGCGACGTCGCGCCCGCTTTCGGATGACCGCGACGGCAGACGATCACCGGATCGGACGGATAGAGCGGCGTCACGGACAGATCGGCCGTATCGGTATGTTTCGACACCAGCGCGACAGCGAAATCGAGCGTGCCTTCGCGAATCCACGAAATCATCATCCGCGAGGTGCCCGTGCGCAAATGCACCGCGACCCGCTCGAAGCGCGCGCGGAATTCCATTAGCACCGGCGCGAAGGCGTCGACGAGCGGCTCGGTGGTCATGCCGAACGTGACCTCGCCCGCGTAGTCGCCGCGCAATTGCTGCACTTCCTGTTCGGCCCGCTCGCATTCGCCGAGAATCGCGCCGGCGCGCTGCAACAGGCGCTGGCCGAGCGCGGTCAGCGCGATCCCGCGGTTCGTGCGGGTGAATAAGGTCGCGCCCAGCATCGATTCGAGGTTCTGCAACTGCTGCGTGATGCCACTCTGGGCGATGCCGAGCGCCCGCGACGCCGCGCGGATGCTGCCGTGCTCGGCAACGGCGGTGAACGCGCGCAACTGGGAGATCGTCAACGCCATGAAGAATCTCTGTGATCGGTAAAAGTGATCATGATATTACTTTCGGGACTTCTTTGAGGCGCGGCGGCGGCATAGGATGGCCCCCGTACCCTGCAGTCATCCGCCCAACTCACACCTGCCTCCCATGAAAATCCCGCTGATGATCTTGAGCGCCGCGCTGGCTTTCAGCAGTGGTGCGTTTGCCGCCGACCCCGCCACGCTGCGCCTCGGTATCGATCCGAGCTATCCGCCAATGGACGCCAAGGCGCCCGACGGCAGCTTCAAAGGTTTCGACGTCGATCTCGGCAACGAAATCTGCCGGCGCATCCATGCGCGTTGCCAGTGGGTCGAACTCGAGTTCTCGGGGATGATTCCGGCGCTGCAGGCGCGCAAGATCGACGCGATCCTTTCCTCGATGGCGATCACGGAGAAACGCGAGCAACAGATCCTGTTTTCGTCGAAGCTGTTCCAGTTCAAGTCGCGGCTGATTGCGCGTCAAGGTTCGGCGCTCGCGGGCGGTACGAACGCGTTGACCGGCAAGCAGATCGGCGTGCAGTCGGGGACGCAGTTTGAGGGGTACGCGTTGAAGAATTGGGCGCCACTTGGCGCGCATGTGGTTGCGTATAAGAGTCAGGATGAGGTGTTTGCTGACTTGCAGAACGGCCGCCTTGATGGCGCGTTGCTCGGTTCCGTCGAGGCCGACTATGGCTTTTTGCGCACGCCGGCGGGAAAAGGCTTTGCGTTTGTCGGCGAGCCGCTTTCGATGGGTGATCGTGGCGTGGGTATCCTCGCCTGAGTTCAGGGAACCGCTCGACGGTTTACTCCGGCTCGGTCTCGGCGAACTGGGTGCTGTACGACTTCGGGGGCAGGAAGGCCGCGCTTGCCAATGCACAGGCTCTGCTTGCTGCCGCGTGGGCCAACCAGGACGCGACGCTGCAGGCTTCCTTTTCCTCTGTGGCAACAGACTACTACGCAGCACAGGCGGCAGCCGGCAAGCTGGCTTCGGCTAAGGAAGCGGAAAGTATCGCGCGTGACAGCTTCATGGCGGCGTCGGCACGCGTGGCCCACGGCGTCGCCGCGATTTCCGACCAGTTGCAGGCGCAGACATCATATGCGCAGGCGACGTTCAACCGGGCGAAGGCCGAAGGCGACCTGCAGGCCGCTCTCGGTACCCTTGCCGCCGACATGAGCCTGCGCCCGGATCAACCCGTCACAATGCCGGATGCTGACGACGGCGTGGTGCCAGACCAGAATTTCGCGGAGTCGGTCGCTGCGATGATCGAGGAAGCGCAAAGCGCCCATCCGGATATCGCTGCCGCCAGGGCGAAGCTTGACGCGGCAATGGCGAGCGAGCAGCAGACACGTGCCGAAGGATTGCCCAACCTGAGTCTGATTGCGAAGTATAGCCAGAACAACCAGCCCGCCAGTCTGGGGCTGGGCCAACCTCAATTCGCCGCGACCGGGCACGACTGGTATGTTGGCGTACAGGTGCAGATTCCGTTGTTCGACGGGTTGAGCCGGACGTACAAGGTGCGTGGAGCACATGCTCAGGTGGAGGTCCAGGAGGACAAGCTCGATGAAGCCCGGCAGCAGGTCGGGCTCGATGTCTGGAAAAGCTACCAGGCACTCCAGACGAACATACAGAATGTGGGGAACACGGCTACGTTAAAGCAGATTGCGCAGCGTTCATTTGATGTTGCAAAGCATCGGTATGCGGTGGGTGTGGGAAACATCCTGGAACTGGTGGCCGCACAGAAGGCGCTTTCGGAGGCAAAGCAGCAACGTATTCAGGCGCTCACCGACTGGCGCGCGGCGCGGCTTCAACTGGCCGCGAAGATGGGGCGTCTGGAGGCCAGCGACCTGCGTATGGAACGCATTCCGCTGCAATAGTCAGGTGTGTGCCACGGGGCCGCGCAGTTTGCAACCGCACCGGAGTCGGGCCTACCATAGCCGGATCAGTGGCCCCGTTGCTGCGTCAGACCACGCCGCTCGCCGCACGCCTCCCACTCGCGCGCTCCTACTTCCTTCCCACGAGATACGTCACGCCATTCGGGCCATAACGCTCTGAATGCGGTTTGTTCGCCGGCAAGTGGAAGACGTCGCCGACTTTATACGCCTGCTCCGTCTCGTCCACGCGGATGTGCAACTCACCGTCCAAAATCAGTGCCTTCGCTTCGAACGGATGTTCGTGAACATCCATCGAGGTGTTCGCCTCCCGCGTCACAACGACGGTCTCGGCGAAACCTTCTTTCGTCAGGTTTTCAGTAAATGTTTCGCGGTCCATGGCGCCTCCATCTTCAGGCAGTGGGGGACACTCAATGTAACGCTATCCGTCAACTCGTGCAGAGCGCAGCCGTGTGTTATGCCGATGCTGTCACGCCGGAGTCGACCTTCCTGCGCGTTCGCGCGCGCGGCGACGATTCGCCCATCCCTTTCCTGCGGCGCGTAGCGTTCGCTTCCGCCTCTTCTGCGTCGAGCATGACGACCGAGATCTTCCCTCGCTCGATGTTCGTCTCTGTTTCGTACTGATTTGCCGTACGCTCCAACAACTCCGCAAGCAACATCTGGTCGCGGCGGTCACAAAGGTTCATCGCGATACCTTTGCGCAGCGTCCTGGCTAGCATGGCCAGCGACGAGAGTCGCTCGACGTAGATGCGGGTTGCCTCCACTACCTCAGCCGCGAGCCGCTTGTATTCGGCGGGTTTCACAGACAGACGAGGGTACATGTAAGTAGCTTCAGCGGGTTTGCTCATGGCGCGATTTCCGGTTGATTCTCGAAATCGCCCGACACTCGCTGCAAACGGGTGGGCGGGCACGTAGCGAGGTTAACAGGCCGGCGCTAGCTCAAACCGGCGAGCCTTGCGGCTCCCTCGCTACGGCCCACCCGTTGAAAGGGCGTGCAGAAGCTCACGCACTGCCTGCGGAGCAGGTCGTGCGGGAGCCAGCATTCAGGCTGTCAAACCCGGCCGTCGAAATTGCTTCAACAGCAGCCAAAATTATAAGTGCGCCCTTCTCTTAAAATTCACTTTGTTAAGCTAACTATCTAACTTTGGCCAATCGGCCTAAGACAGCCGCAACATTCCCTCAGCGCAACGACATCGCACCTCTGGACTTCGATCAAGCGACCCAGCATAGCAGCCGCCCAACCGAAGCCCATCCACTTCACCCGCCCTTAATTCACCACCAACACCGGCGCCACTGCCGCCGGATCACTGATACTCGGCCGCCCATTCTCAACGTGTCCAGCCAAACGACGCGAGAAGCTGGCGTCATCGTTACTCGTCACCGTCAAGTCATACCAGTGATGGCTCGACGCCAGCACCCACGCCTCTTCAATATGCGCCTCTGCCGGCACCAGCACCGGACGCGTCCGCGCCCCATACGCGTTGTCAGTGACCGTCAACCGCGCAACACCGCCGCCCTTGTTGCTGAACTTCAAAAACACATTCCCGTTCGCAACATCGTATTGCACCTTGATCTCCGGCTGCGCGGGTTTATCGTGGCCATGCCAACCCGCAGCCTGCGCCGTCGCCTGCTGCGTATTCCCCGCAAACTTACGCACGAAACCGTTCGGCCCAAACACCTCGAACGCGTACACACCGTTCGTCGTCGTCAGATCGAAGCTCTCGTTGAGCGACTTGCCAGCCTCGACCGTATAGCGCCACGGACCATCTGTGCGATTCGTCGAGTACACGTAGAAATGCGCGCCTTGATCGCCGGTATTGGCAAGCACGATCTCGAACGTGTTCTTCTTCACATCCGCGTGACCGTTCACATGCAACTCATACGGCAACGCACGAGCAAAACGAATACCGCTTTCCTGCGGATCGATCGCACCCGGCGTCGCAGGCACAGTCGGCTTCGGCTGCGTCGCGCACTGGTTGTCGGCGATGCTCTTGTAGTTGCTCGTGTCCGGCAACGGCGGCACCTTCGAGTCCGGCGTGCGGAAGTCGAACGCCGTTGTCAGGTCACCGCACACTGCACGGCGCCATTGCGTAATGTTCGGCTCAAACACGCCAAAGCGCGTCTCGATGAAGCGAATCACCGACGTGTGATCGAACACCTGCGAGCACACAAATCCACCCTTGGTCCACGGCGACACGACCGTCATCGGCACGCGCGGGCCGAGGCCGTACGGCAAGCCGTCCGCGGTGTAGCTGCCGCCGCGCGCCGGATTCACCACGTTGTGAATCTCGCCGTCGGTGCTGACCGTCGACTGGCCTTGTGCCGGTGTCGTCGCCGGTTGCGGCGGCACGAGGTGATCGAAGAAGCCGTCGTTCTCGTCGTACATGATGAACAGCACGGTCTTGCTCCACACTTCGGGATTCGACGTCAACGCATCGAGAATCTGCGACGTATATTCCGCGCCGTATGCGGGCGTATAGCTCGGGTGCTCGGAGTACGCAGCCGGCGGGCACAACCACGACACTTGCGGCAACTTGTTGGCCAGCACGTCGGCCTTCAAATCGGCGATGGTGCGCACGGTTTGCGCGCGCTCGTACAACGGCGAACCCGGCTGCGCGTTGATGAAGTTCGCGAAGTTCTGCAGGACGTTGGTGCCATAGTTGCCGTTCAACGGATCGGCGCCGGTCAAACCCTGCTGATACACCTGCCACGAAATACCCGCGGCTTGCAGACGTTCCGGGTACGTGGTCCACGAGAGCAACTGATAGTTCGGCGGACCGTCGCCATCGACGAAATCGCTGTTGTCGAGCAGCGGACCCCCCATCGTGCCGGTCGGATCGACCATGCCGGTCATCAGATACGAACGGTTCGGGTGCGTCGGTCCGGGCAGCGAGCAGAAGTAGGCGTCGCAGATCGTGAATGCATCGGCCAGCGCGTAGTGGAACGGAATGTCGCTGCGCAGGTGATAGCCCATCGTCATGTCGGTCTTGTTCGCGGGCCACTGGTCGTAGCGGCCGCCGTCGATCGCGGCATGGGTCTTGTACCAGGTGTGATCGAGGTCGCCGACGCATTGCGCGCTGGTCGTCGCCGTGTTCAGATGGAACGGCAGCACTGGCTGGGTCGGATCTTCCTTCGACGGTTGATACCACACCGGCTTGCCGTTCGGCAGCGGAATCGGGAAGCGGTCGTTGTAACCACGTACGCCACGCAGATGACCGAAGTAGTGGTCGAACGAACGGTTCTCCTGCATGAATACGACGATGTGCTCGACATCGCGGATCGTGCCGGTGCGCGAAAACGCGGGCACGGCAAGCGCATTGCGAATGGACTCGGGCAGCGCGGTCAGCGCGGCAGCAGCGCCGGCGGATGAGGCCACGGTCTGCAGGAAACGGCGACGGCTATTTGATGTCATCGAATATCACCTTCTGCGGGGGAAAGAATAGCGCGCCTCGCGCGCCGGTGGAATCAGGTCAGTTGCTATTGGCGTTGTCGCTCGGTGCGTAATGCATCACGGGCGCGACTTGCTGGCTATCGGCAGCGAGGCTGGCTTGCATGTTTTGCGTGAGGGCGTCGGACGAGGCAGCAGGGTTGGCTGCGAGCGTTGAGGATTCCAGCGGCGGGGGCTATCGTCGTGCTTTGCGCGGCAACGTTATTCGCGGTGGTCGGCGATGAAGACGCTGAAGCCGAGGCGGAGTCATCGGCGCCACAAGCGCTCAACGCAAAAGTTTCGAGCGCAACTAAAACGACGCTGGCCAGGCGAGTATCTGTTCTCATGTCGGCATCCAATTTGTGGCGACGGATGCAGTCTCCATTCCTTTCGAGAAATAATTGTGAAAACGTTTGCGAGTGAACAATGCTTAACAATTCGCGTCGGCAGGTCGAAAGGAAATGGAAAGCGATAAGCAGGAGAATGGTCACGTTAACGCCACGCGCCTGAAGTCCAGGCACACCGAAAGATTTGCAGTTTGCATAACCTCGGTAAGTGCATGACACACATCGGCAGACCTTTCGACATCACGCGTCTCGAAGACGAATGGCTCGAAGCAGACGGTTTCGGCGGCTTCGCATCGGGAACCGTCGGCACGCTACGCACGCGCCGCTATCACGCGTTGCTGCTCACCGCTACGCGCGCGCCTGGCGGGCGAGTGGTGCTCGTCAACGGCATCGAAGCCTGGCTCGAAGCGGACGGCAAGCGTTATCCATTGAGCATGCAGCGGTACCTGCCGGACGTGATCTATCCCGACCTGACAGCGAGTCCTCTCGAGTTCAATACTGAGCCGTGGCCCACATGGCGTTTGCAACTCGATCCGCACATAACGCTGATAGCGGTTGTGTTCGTGAGCAAGGCGACGCGCGAAACGGTTTTGCGCTGGCGGCTGGAAGGTTCGGAGGCTGCTTCTGCCGCAGGTGGGTTCAGTCTGAAAGTCAGGCCCTTGCTCTCCGGCCGCGACTACCACGCGCTGCACCACGAAAACCCCGCGTTCAACTTCAACGCGCAGACAAGCGGCGACCAGGCCTGCGTGAGTTGGCAACCCTATGGTGACCTGCCGGTCATCAATGCCGTAACGAACGGCGTCTACACGCACGCGCCTGATTGGTACCGGAACTTCTGCTACGTTCGCGAGCGCGAGCGTGGCCTTGATTTCAGCGAAGACCTCGCCACGCCCGGCGTGTTCAGCTTTAATCTCGCTGATGGCGAAGCGGTGATGATCTTCAGTGCGTCGATCGCATCCTCAGTGTTGGCATTCCCAGCGTCGGCGCCGGCAGGCAACGCCGCCCACGCAACCGAACTCGCGCGCATCGAACAGCAGCGCCGCGGCGCACTCGGCTCACGCCTGCAGCGTTCCGCCGATGCCTACGTCGTAGCGCGTAACGAAGGCCGCACGATCCTCGCCGGCTTTCCATGGTTCACCGATTGGGGCCGCGACACGTTCATCGCCATGCGCGGCCTGCTGATCGCGGCGGGCCGCCTCGCCGAGGCCGAAGCGATCCTGCTCGAATGGTCGGGAACGTTATCCAAAGGCATGCTGCCGAATCGTTTCCCCGACTATGGCGACACCCCGGAATACAACTCCGTCGATGCATCCTTATGGTTCGTCATTGCCGTCCACGACTATCTGGCGACGAACCACGCGAAAGCCAACACCCGAACGCACCTGCAGCAGGCAGTCGAAACCATCCTCACGGGCTACACGAACGGCACGCGCTTCAACATCAAGGCATCCAGCGACGACGGCCTCCTCGGCGCCGGCGTCCCCGGCGTACAACTCACGTGGATGGATGCAAAGGTCGGCGACTGGGTAGTCACGCCGCGCATCGGCAAACCCGTGGAAGTGCAGGCGCTCTGGATCAACGCATTGCGCATTGCAGCAACGTGGAATTCGCGTTGGCAGCCGCCTGCGGAGCGAGCGTTGCAAGCGTTTCATGAACGCTTTACCGATCCGTCGACGCAAGCGCTTGTCGACAACGTCGACGTGGATTTCGTGAAAGGCGCAGTGGATCGCTCGATCCGCCCGAACCAGATCTTCGCTGTAGGCGGTTTGCCGTTTCCGCTACTCGAAGGCGCGGCGGCGCGCGCGGTGGTCAATCAGGTCGAAGCCCATTTGCTCACGCCGCTCGGCCTCAGAACGCTCGCCCCGTCCGATCCGGCCTACCGCGGGCACTACGGCGGCACTCCGCTAGAGCGCGATGGCGCCTATCATCAAGGGACGGTCTGGCCATGGCTGCTAGGCCCGTTTGTCGAAGCATGGCTGCGGGTTCACGGTGCCGAGCCGGATGCCCGTGCACAAGCCAAAGCGCGCTTTCTCGACCCCCTGTACGCGCATCTCGATCACGCCGGCCTCGACCATCTCTCCGAAATCGCCGACGGCGCCGCGCCGCACACGCCCGCCGGCACGCCGTTTCAGGCGTGGTCGCTGGGGGAGTTGCTGCGCATCGAAAACCTGCTTGTCCGATTGGAGTCCATTGCCGCTTAAACCGCGCTACGATGTGAGTCCCACCGCCAGGCCCGACGCAAGGACATCGTCATGCCACCGCTGCGCGCTGCCAATCTGCTCGACACGATCGAAGGTTCCCGCCTGCATTCCGCCGACTGCGCCCATTGGCAGCGCTGGGGGCCGTACCTTAGCGAGCGTCAATGGGGCACGGTGCGCGAGGATTACAGCCCGGACGGCACCGCCTGGGACCACTTTCCGCACGACCACGCGCGCAGCCGCGCCTACCGTTGGGGCGAAGACGGCATCGCCGGTTTCGGCGACGACAAACTCAGCTGGTGCGTGTCGCTCGCGCTGTGGAACCGCAAAGACCCGATTCTGAAGGAGCGCCTGTTCGGCCTCACCAACGCGCAGGGCAATCACGGCGAGGACGTGAAGGAACTGTACTTCTACGTCGATGGCACACCTACGCATTCGTACATGCGGATGCTTTACAAGTATCCGCACGCCGCCTTTCCGTACGACGACCTGGTTCAGGAAAACGCGCGACGTGGCGGCGACATGCCGGAATACGAGATCCTCGACACTGGTGTGTTCGACGATTTGCGCTACTTCGACGTGCAGGTCGAATACGCGAAACATGCGCCCGACGACATCCTGATGCGCGTGACCATCGAGAATCGCGCGGACGAGGCGGCTTCGCTCGATGTGCTGCCGCAGATCTGGGCGCGCAATTCGTGGTCGTGGAAGGAAAACAAGGACAAGCCCTCGCTCGTCGCGGGCCAGGATCACAACTGCGAAACCCAAGTGATCGGCCGTCAGCATGGCCATGAGCCGATCGTCGTGACAGCGTGGTCGAAAGACGCGCCGCAGATGGCGTGGCTGTTCTGCGAGAACGACACCAACGTCAAGCGCCTGTTCAACATGGATGGCAAGGGGCCGTTCAAGGACGGTTTCAACGACTACCTCGTCCACGGCGACGAACAGGCCGTACGCCGTGACGCCGGCACCAAGGCGGGCGCGCACGCGTCGATTGACCTTGCCCCGCATGGCCGCGCCGTGGTGTACATGCGCTGGCGCCCCCAGTCGAGTCCCGATGACGCGCAACTCGATGCCGATGCCGTGTTCGCTCACCGCATCGCGGAGGCCGATGAGTTCTATGGCGCGCTGCAGCACGAGATCGACGATCCCGACGCTCGCCTCGTGCAGCGTCAGGCGCTCGCGGGCATGTTGTGGTCCAAGCAGTACTACCAGTACGACGTGCAGCGCTGGCTCGACGGCGATCCGCTGCAACCCAGGCCGCCTGAGTCTCGCAAGCGCGGTCGCAACGCAGACTGGCGGCATCTGTGCAATGCGGACATCGTGTCGATGCCCGACAAGTGGGAATACCCGTGGTACGCGTCATGGGACCTGGCGTTTCATGCGGCCGCGTTCGCGCTGATCGATCCCGCGTTTGCCAAGCGCCAATTGCTGCTGCTGGTGAAGGACCGCTATCAGCACCCAAACGGCCAGATACCCGCCTACGAATGGGCGCTCGGCGACGCGAATCCCCCTGTGCATGCCTGGGCTGCATGGCGCGTGTATGAAATCGACCGTGCGCTCATGGGCAAAGCGGATCGCGATTTTCTGGAACTCGTTTTCCACAAGCTGTTGCTGAATTTCACGTGGTGGGTGAACCGCAAGGATGCGGACGGCCGCAACGTTTTTCAGGGCGGCTTTCTCGGGTTGGACAACGTCGGTATCTTCGACCGCTCGTCGCCGTTGCCGACCGGCGGTCATATCGATCAGGCCGATGGCACCGCGTGGATGGCCGCGTACGCGCTCGACCTGATGCGGATCGCGCTCGAACTGGCGTATGCGAACCACGTGTTCGTCGATATCGGCGTGAAGTTCTTCGAGCACTTTCTGTATATCGCCGAAGCCGTGAGTTGCGACGACGGCTGCGATACCGGTCTATGGGACAGCGAAGACGAGTTCTTCTACGACAAACTGCGTCTGCCCGACGGCAGCAATATTCCGATGCGCCTGCGTTCGATCGTCGGCTTGATTCCGCTTTTCGCCGTGCACGTGCTCGAAGAACGCTTGCATGGTCACTTGCCGGGTCTGCGCGAGCGGCTCGTCTGGTTCCTCGAACATCGCCCCGATCTGGCGAAGCTGGTTTCGCGCTGGAACGAGCCCGGCAAGGGCAATGCGTTGCTGCTCTCGCTGCTGCGCGGGCATCGGATGAAAGCATTGCTGCGCCGTGCGCTCGACGAAAGCGAATTCCTCTCCGATCACGGCGTGCGGGCGTTGTCGCGATTCCATCGCGACCATCCGTTCGAGTTCAACCACAACGGCACCAGCGTCACCGTCAAGTATCTGCCGGCCGAATCCGACACACGCGTGTTCGGCGGCAATTCGAACTGGCGCGGGCCGGTGTGGATGCCGATGAACTATCTGCTGATTGAATCGCTGTACGAATTTCATCGCTACTACGGCGACGGTTTCCGCGTCGAATATCCGACCGGCTCGGGGCAGAAGTTCTCGCTCTGCGAAATCGGCGACGAATTGGCGCGCCGGGCAACCACCTTGTTCCTCAAGGACAAGAACGGCGAACGTCCGGTGATGGGCGCGTATCCACTCTTGCAGGCCGACCCGCGTTCGCGCGATCTCGTCCTGTTCCATGAGTATTTCCATGGCGACAACGGGCGAGGTGTGGGCGCTTCGCATCAAACCGGCTGGAGCGGGCTCGTGGCGTTGCTCCTGCAACCGAGGGCGATGGCCGCGTCGGGTAGTGTGCCGCTGGCAGGCGAGCCGGACCGGGCGCCAGTGCCAACGTCGCCAACGTCGACTTCAGCGCCTGCTCCCGCAAAGTCACCCGAACCTGCGCCTGCGCTGGCAACGGCAGTGACCAAGTAGCGAGTAGCGAGTGCCGAGTGGCAACCAACCCGCGCGCGAGGTTACATAAGCCATACAGCGTACGCACCGGGCAGGTTGAGTCGTTGTTTTTGAACTGTACGGCTTCAAGCGTGGTCTTTCATGTACCGCCACGTCCGTTCCATTGGCTTCCTTAAGCGAATCCCATGTCGACTACTCCGAACACCTCAACTTCCGCCCGTCACGAACCCAGTTGCAAAGTCAGCGCGGGTCCGCATGAGGCGCCGTCGTCGCCGGCCGGCAAGCGGCCCGCGCCGCCTTGCACGCTGGTGATCTTCGGTGCGGGCGGTGACCTGACCAAACGGCTGCTGATGCCCGCGTTGTACAACCTCGCGGTGGACGGCCTGCTCGACGGCGGCATGAAGATCATCGGCGTGAATCACGGCGAGCGCGAAACGAGCGAATGGCGCGAAGACTTGCACACGTCGTTGCAACAGTTTGCCGCCGACAAAGCCAGTACCTTCCATGCGGGCAAGCTCGACGACAAAGCGTGGGACTGGGTCGCGCAACGGCTCGAATACATGGCCGGCGAGTTCGAAACCGACGACACGTTCACCAAGCTCAAGCAAAAGCTCGATCAATCGCCGGGTGGCAACGTGATTTTTTACCTGGCGGTCAGCTCGCGCTTTTTCAAGCCGATCGTCGAGCATCTCGGCAAAGCGGGCTTGCTGAAAGAAGGCGAGGGCGACGCGGGCGGCTTCCGTCGGATCGTGATCGAGAAGCCGTTCGGTACCGATCTCGCCTCGGCGCGCGATCTGAATGCGCACATTCTGTCGTACGCGAACGAGTCGCAGGTGTATCGCATCGATCACTTTCTCGGTAAGGACACCGTGCAGAGCATTCTCGCGGTGCGCTTCGCGAATGCGCTCTTCGAACCGATCTGGCGGCGCGAATATATCGACAGCGTGCAGATCACCGCGGCGGAAACGATCGGCGTGGAAGGGCGCGGCAAGTTTTACGAGCAGACCGGTGCGTTCCGCGACATGCTGCCGAACCACCTGTTTCAGTTGCTCGGCATGGTCGCGATGGAGCCGCCCAATTCGTTCGATGCCGAAGCCGTGCGCGACAAGAAGTCTGAAATCTTCGACGCGATCCAGCCGCTGAGCGCCGCCGACGTCGTCTTCGGTCAATACGAAAAAGGGCCGGCGGGCGTCGGCTATCGTGAGGAACCGGACGTCGCCTCGGACAGCACGACGGAAACCTACGCCGCCGCACGCGTGTACGTCGAGAACTGGCGTTGGGCCGGCGTGCCGTTTTATCTACGCACCGGTAAGCGGCTTGCCGCGCGCCGCACGGAGATCTCGGTGCAACTGAAACCGGTGCCGTTCCGTCTGTTTCGCGACACGCCGGTCGATGCGCTTACGCCGAATGTGCTGACCTTGCGTATCGATCCCGCGCACGGCACGAGTTTCGATTTCAACGTGAAGACGCCGGGGCCGGTGATGCAGGTGGGCGCCGTGCAGTCGTCTTTCGACTACGCAGACTTCTTCGCCGAACGCGCCAACGTCGGCTATGAGACCTTGCTGTACGACTGCATGCTTGGCGACGAGACACTGTTCCAGCGTGCCGACAGCATCGAAACGAGCTGGTGCGCGGTGGACGACGTGCTGCACCCGAAGACCGGCGGCGCGATGCCGGTGCACGGTTATCCGGCTGGGAGTGAAGGGCCTGCTGAAGCGGACGCGCTGCTCGCACGCGACGGCCATGCATGGCGGCCTTTGAAGCAGGATGCGGTCGAAAAGAAGTAACTCCATGAGGCACACCAACACAATCGGGGGACACCTTGGCCACACGTAAGACGAAAGTAAAAAGCAGTACCGAGCGAATTCTGGCGATCGATGTCGGTGGGACTGGCTTGAAAGCCGCGATCATCGATGCGGACGGACAGATGAAAACGGAGCGTTTGCGCGTGCCCACGCCGCATCCGTGCACGCCGGATCAACTGGTGGATGCGTTGGTGAAGCTGGTCGAACCGCTCGTCGATAAGGAGCCACCCACGCTGATGTCGATCGGTTTTCCTGGCGTGGTGCGCAACAACCGCATTCTGACGGCGCCGCACTTTGGCGTTGAAGGTTGGCACGATATTCCGTTAGCGGATTCGCTGGCGAAGCGCCTGGGCGGTCTGCCAGTGCGGATGATCAACGACGCAGAGATGCAGGGCTTTGCCGCGATTGAAGGCCATGGGATCGAGCTCGTGCTGACGCTTGGCACGGGCGCGGGCACGGCGCTGTTCAGGGATGGTGAGTTGATGCCTCACCTCGAGCTTGCGCATCATCCGGTCAGCAAGAAGGGTGTGGCGTACGATGAGTACATCGGCGACGCGGCGCGCGAGAAGGCCGGGAATAAGCGCTGGAATCGCCGGATCCAGAAGGTGATCGGGATTCTCGATTCGTTGGTGAACTACGACAAGCTGTGGATCGGCGGTGGCAACGCGGCGCGGCTGACGTTCAAGTTGCCTGCGAATGTTGCGACAGTATCGAACGATGCGGGGATCGAAGGCGGCGCGCGCTTGTGGCATCCGAAGTCTCTGCGTGAGACGCGGCAATTGCCGGAGGCCAATGAGCGGACCGGCCGGTTCAAGTGAAACGGAGACAGCCAACGATGATTCGAATCAATGACTCCAGTCTTGCACGACGCCTGTTCGCTGTCGGCGTTTGCGCCTCGCTGGCTCTAGCTGCAGTGAATGTCCGCGCGGCGGATGCATTCGCGCTGTCGTCGCCGGGTGTGGCCGACGGTGGCACGCTGGATTCGAGCCATGCGGCGAGCGCGAATAATTGCGGTGGCGGGAACATGTCGCCGGCCTTGCAATGGCAGAACGCGCCTGCCGGCACGAAGAGTTACGCGATTACTATGTTCGATCCGGACGGCGCGAAGGGACTCGGGATTGCGCACTGGGTGCTATATGGCGTCGCGCCTTCGGCGACCGGGCTCGGTGCTGGTGCTACGCCGCCGGCCGGTAGTGTGGCCGGAACGAACCGGACTGGCGGCCTGGGGTATCGCGGACCCTGCCCGCCGGTCGGAGAGGTTCCGCATCATTATCTCGTGCAAATTTATGCGCTTGATTTACCGCCCGACGCATTGCCGGCAGGGTTGACGCGGGACGCGTTGCAGGCGGCTATGAAGGATCATGTGCTTGCTGCTACAAGTATTGTGCTGCGATACGGGCGGTGATTATTTTGCCTTTGCGGCGGCCGGGTAAACGACGCCGCCGTCAAAGGCAACACACTACCTGGCCGCATCACCCCATCGATATTCCAGACTAACCTCATCAAGCTGCGCCTTAACTTGTGCATCGAGCACAAGCTCCGAAGCAGCCAACGTGTCGCTCAGTTGCTCAGCGCGACTGGCGCCGATAATCGCCGAGGTAATCAGCGGATTAGCCAACACCCACGCAAGAGAAACCCGAGTCAGAGACTCGCCCGTCGGCGTAGCAATCGCCTTCAGCTTTTCGATCGTTTCGAACTCGCGCTGATGCCAGTACCGCTCCTGGTACATCGCCCCCGCCTTGCCGACGGTTTCGGTGAATCGCCCGGACGTGGGCGTAGCATCCATCCGATGCTTACCCGTCAGCAAGCCACCCGCCAGCGGGTTATACGGCATCACCGCTAATTGCTCTTCAGCCGCCAAAGGCAGCAGTTCCCTCTCGATCTGCCGGAACAACAGGTTATAGCGGGGCTGCACCGATACAAACCGCGCCACGCGCAACACGTCAGCGCGGCCCAACGCCCGCGCCAGCCGATAGGCCAGGAAATTCGACACGCCGATATACCGTGCCTTGCCCGATCGCACGATGACGTCCAGCGCCTCCAGCGTCTCATCGAGCGGCGTATTCGCGTCGTCGGAATGGAGCTGGTACAGGTCCACGTAATCCGTGCCGAGCCGCCGCAGCGATGCGTCGATCGCGTCCAGCAGATGTTTGCGCGACGCGCCTTGATCCCACGCTGACGGCCCCATCTTGCCAACCGCTTTCGTTGCCAGAATGAAGCGGTCGCGTTTGCCCTTCAGCCACCGTCCGACGATTTCCTCCGTGCGCCCGGCAATGTTCTCGCCGCCGCCGAGCGGATAAACGTCGGCGGTATCGATGAAGTTCACGCCGGCATCCGCCGCCGTGTCGAGAATGCGATGCGAGACATCTTCTTCAGTTTGCAGGCCAAAGGTCATCGTGCCGAGACACAGGCGCGAAACGGTCAGGCCAGTGCGGCCGAATTTGCGGTATTGCATGGTCAACTCCGAAGCAGGACGGAACGGTTGCGGTATGCGATGTTGCAAAAGGATAAACGGTGTGGCGATTTCGTGTTCGGCCACCCGCACAATGCGTGACCGACGACGGAGCGTTGAAAATTACGTTATCCATACGTCCGAAAGAAACAAAAGCAATTCGATTGCGCCAGGTAAGCTTCAGCGCGATTGATGCGCCTTTATGCAGAGCCCTGCAAGCCCGCCAGCAGGAAAGCGGGCACTCGCGCTAGAATCTTTGCAGACCGCCAAAACTGTTGGCCCCGCCGGAATTCTGCCGATGACCACACCCTCCAATCAGGTCGACGCCGCGCTGATGTCGCGGCGCGCGATCCGCGCCTTTCTGCCCACGCCGGTTGCGCGCGCCGACATCGAAGCGATTCTCGAAACTGCCAGCCGCGCGCCGTCGGGCACCAATACCCAGCCTTGGAAGGTGTACGTGGTGACCGACAAGTCGCTCGCGCGACTGTCGCAGGCGCTGGTTGCCGCCTATAACGACCCCCGGCGCGATGCGCTGTATCAGGAAGAGTATCGCTACTACCCGCATCAATGGGTGTCGCCGTATATCGACCGCCGCCGCAAGATCGGCTGGAATCTGTACGGCCTGCTGGGCATCGAAAAGGGCGACAAGGCGCGCATGCATGAACAGCACGCGCAGAACTACCGGTTTTTCGGCGCGCCGGTCGGCCTGTTCTTTACGATCGAGCGGGTGATGGAGCGCGGCAGCTGGCTCGATTACGGCATGTTCCTGCAAGCGATCATGACAGCGGCGCGCGGGCGCGGCCTCGATACCTGTCCGCAGGCCGCATTTACGCCGTTTCATCGGGTGATTGCCGAGCATCTCGACCTGCCAGCCAAAGAGCAACTCGTGTGCGGCATGTCGCTCGGTTTCGCCGACGAAAGCGCGCTGGTCAATGCGCTGCGCACCGATCGCGAACCGGTTGAACGGTTCACACGATTTCTCGATTGATCCCGATTGACGGGCATCCCCACTTCCCATCGGACCACTATGAAAACCTCACGCCGCCATTTTCTGATGCTGAGTGTGGGCGTGAGCTCATCGCTCATGCTGTCCCGCGTCGCGTTCGCCGACACCGCGAACACACTGAGCGAAGCCGATCCGAAGGCGCAAGCCCTCGGCTATAAAGAGGACGCATCAAAGGTCGACAAGGCGAAATTCCCTGGCTATGCCGCCGGACAAACCTGCGCCAACTGCTCGCTATTCCAAGGTAAAGCCACGGACGCCTACGGTGGCTGCACGTTGTTTGGCGACAAGCAGGTCGCCGCGCGCGGCTGGTGCAGTTCGTATTCGAATATGTGACCGCGCAAGCGGTCCGCGCGCGGGTATGTGTGATCTGAAAACGCCTTGGCCTTAGTTCAAAGCACTCAGTACCAGGTCATGCGAGTGGCCGATCCATATCGCCGCGTCGCGGTGGTCGCGCAAGGCGTCGCCGGTATTCGGGTGCAGAAAAATATCGAGCGTGCCGTGATTCAGCGTGAGCCAGCCGACGAGTTCGGCGAATTGCTCCTGCGCGAACGCAAGCTGATACGACCACATCGGGTGCGGCCCGACCGGGCGTTCGTGAAAGCGGCCCATTTGCAGTTTGCCGTTCCAGTGCGCTTCGATCTGTTCGCGAAAGGTCCACGCGGCGTCGCGGCTGCTTGAATCGAAGTAAACGTGGGCGTGCCAGCTCTCTATGGCTGAGGTGTCGCGAAAGGTCATAACAGGGGTCCGATGCGGTTCCGTCTTTATCAGACACTCATTTTGCTTGAGTTTCCGCCGACGCGTGCGGCGCACGCCTCAGTGCCGTTTGCCAAGGGTCTGTCTTGTTACGGATTAACGCGCCGTCAGGCTTGACGCATCAGGTGTAGGCGGCGTTTGCGACTCACGAGCCGCGGAGCGCGTGCGCACAGTTTACGTCTGAAGAAACCGCCACGCTGCGCCGATTCAGCAAACTGGCCTGCCAATTCCCCTCGTTTCGAGCAATTGCATTCGTGCGTGCTCACATAAACTGTTTTCCATGGAGCGACAAGTCACCGAGCCCATCGACGCGGTCTTCCCCCGCGTTGTTTTGAACCGTACCGTTGATGGCAGTTTGCCGCGGTTGTCGAACGTGGCAGGGCAGTAAAGCAGTAGGAAGTCGAAGCAATGCAAACAGCGCGCAATCCACGCAACAATGCGCGCGGATCAGCAGGGGGTTGCAGCGAGGTGATGTTGATGGCGAGGGACCGAGCTGCAATGCAGTTGTAGCAGCAGTAACAGTTCAAGTAGCAACAGCTTTGTTAGTTTGTGGTGGTTATAGGTCGGCAAGCATCCACGCGCCTGTACGACTCCTCCATCCTGTCCGGCCCTGTTCCCTCGCGGGAACAGGGTTTTTTTTCGTCGGTGCGGCCAATGCGACTTGTATTTGGCCGGTCCGAACCTATATGGCAGCGTTGCATTTCGGGCCCGCCGCAGCGGAAAGTGCGTTCGCGCGCGGCGAGCTGCCGCGCACAAACGAGACTTTGAGTTGTTTAAGGCTGTCTTAATAGTTGCTTGCCATGATGGTTGCACAGACTCACATTAAGGGCCTGTCGAGCCGCCGGCGCATCGGCGGCGTTTGCCACCGGAGAACACAGCATTCGGTGGCAAAGCCTAGAGTTAGCGAAGGAGTTGAATCGATATGTCCAGTAAATCGCGAGTTCGCAAGCACACCCAGCCGGCCATGTCTCCGCTGCTGCGTGCGCTGACCTATAGCCGCACCGCCCACGAGCCGGTCACCACGGCGATGCTCATGCAGTGCTACACCGCCCTCGACGCATTCCGGCGCGGCCGAGGCTCGCGGAATTTGCACCTGACCTTGAGCCGGCATTTGCTGGTGTCGCAAGAATTGGCGCGTCTTGGTCTTGGAGAGGAGGTTCTTGCCGATATCGAAAGCGCACATGCGGCGATGGTGCAGCTCGACGCGCGTGAGCATCAAGACGGCGCCTGGATTCTCGAGGACGGCGAATACGCCCGTCTTTGCACCGCGCTGGCGATTCTGGATGGGCAACTGTCCGTCGCATCGTTGAGCGAGATTGCGAACGCGGAAGCGAAGATGGTTGAGGGGCTGATGAGATCGGCTCGCACGCAGGCGATTGTCGAAGCGACGGTCTAAGCCGCGTCGCCGCTCTGCGGCGACTCACGCACAGACAATAAACGCCCTACACAGGGCGTTTATTTTTACGCAATGTTAAGGTCAAGCGTCACACGACGACGGACCGATGTCCGCCATCGAGTCACGGCTTCGCTTCGGCCTGACTGCGAACGCGGAAGAATTTCTCCACCGGAAGGACCGCTACGATCCCGTCTCCAATGGCGCCGACATGTGCGATATCCATGATGGCCTTCACGAGAGCATCGACGTTTTCTGCCTGCGCGAAGATTTCAATCTTGACGTGCTCCGTCGTCCAATCGTCGGCAAAGTAATTCGGATGCGAGCCGAACCCTCGTACTCTAGTAATGGTCACCCCATGGATGTGAAGGGCGCCGAGCTTTCGTTCCAGTACTTCCACTACATCGGGCCTGACAATGGCAACAACGCATTTCAGTTCCATATCGTCCTCCTTCACATCACTCGCGGAGCAGCGTGACGAGCAGTGATATCGCGCTGCTCCGCGTGATTTCAACGTGGCGTGATGAATCAGGTCACGATTTCGGACCCGTCACCGTTTCACTCTGCACGTCCTGCTTGTCGGTACCGGACTTCGTCGCCGGCATCATGAGCAGCATCGAGAGCGGACACACCAGCATGCAGGCCACCAGAATGAACGGTGCGAGGGCGATTCGGAACTGAGGCAGCGCCCAATATCCAAGGGCGATAACAAGCGCGAGCGCAAGTGCAGTCGTCGCCATCGTCTTTGTGTTGCACTTCATGATTGCTTCCTTTCTGAAATTAGATTGAGTAGTGGTGTCGGGAAGAAACCCGCGTCACTTCGATGGAGACGCACCTGCCTGGTCCGAGTACTTGAGCATGATGTCGCCCATCGCCTTCATCATTTCCCCATGCATGCGCATCGCGGTCTTCGGGTTCATGCCCATATCGCCGCCCATCATTGGACAGCTACCCATCGTGCCGCCGCCCATCCCTCCCATTCCCATGCCGCCCATCATGGTGGAGCCGTGTTCCCGCATTTGCGGTGGGTGACTCGGGTCATTACCGGTCCCACCGGCAGCCATGGCGACAGCGCTCGTACCCAACGAAAGTGCCAACAGGGAAGCAGTCAGTAGTAATTTCGCGTTCATATATATCTCCGGATTCGGTTAAACCTAAAAACCGCAGTTGAGGCTGCCGGAACGGTCGGAGAAGCAATACGGATGCGGCGCTCTGCAAAATTGGCATACTCACCAAATGGGTGAAACAGGAAACGGGCAGATAGCCGCGCTGGGGCGGGCTGTTGAGCCGATGGTGGTCGATACGCTGGGCGGTCGGATGCAGGTGTGCTGGGACGGGTCGTCACAAGCCACGCCCAATGGCCAGCTGGTGTTCTTCGCGGAGTTCCTGCGCGCTGCAGGCGTG